>CAVVDJ010000016.1:0-69323 GCA_963747025.1 uncultured beta proteobacterium | reverse complement strand
AGCTCGTCGACCATCGAGCGCTGCGTGATTCCCGCGGTGCGCATGGCATCGAGCGTGCGCTTCATGTTCTTCGCGAACAGTCTGGCCTTGCGCGCGGGATCTCGATTGAGTTCTCGGATCCGCGGGTTGCCCAGCTACGGCGTAGCGCCTCAGCTCCCTGCTGCCTGAGTACCTTCGCGCACCACGAGCGCTTTGAATGAGCCGACGACCTGGTTCGTAGGTCGGCAGCCGATGCACATGTCATCGATAGCACCTGATTCTGGAAGTACGCCCGCTGCTCGTCGCCCCTGTGGCGGCGGCTTTGGTTTTTCATCGATTCCTACGATTCGCGAGCGATCGACTCCTGTACTACCCAATCTAAGCAGCGGAATGTTATCGCCGGTCTTCTGGTTCTTCCAATCGGCTATGGCCGATTGACGCGTCCGCGATACCACTCGAGGATGTCCTCACCCTTCCAGAACAAGACCCCGGGCTTTTCCTTCATGTAGGCGTAGATGGCCTCGAAGTACTTGATCCGATGCGGCACCCCGCTGATGTACGGGTGGACGGCAATGGCCATGATCCTGCCCGATTCCTGTCCCTCCTCGTAGAGCCGGTCGAACTGATCTCGCGCACGATTGAACAGTTCTACCGCCTCGTGGTGCTGGATCAACATCATCGGGATATCGTTGATCTCGAGCGTGTACGGCACGAGCACCAACGGGCGCGCCCTCGTCTTGATCTCATAGGGTTGTTCGTCACTCACCCAATCCGAGATGTACTCGATGCCTTCCTCCGCGAGGATGTCCAGCGTCTCCCAAGTCTCGGTCAGGCCTGGCCCCAGCCACCCTCGCGGTGGTTTGCCGGTGAACTCGCGGATCGTCTCGATCGACTTCCTTATGACTGCCCGCTGATCATCTTCCGAGTGTAGAGCTCTCTGGGTGTAGCCATGGCCCATGAACTCCCATCCTGCGACAAGCGCCGCATTGGCGAGTCGCGGGTAAGAGAGACAGACGGATGCGTTCACCGCCATCGTCGCCTTGATATTGTGCTTGTGCAGTGCGGCCTTGAGCCGCCAGAAGCCGACGCGCATCCCATACTCGTGCCAGGACCAGTTGGGGACATCGGGGATTACGCTCACGCCAGCCGGTGTCGTAAGTACGGTGCGAGGCATCGGAGCCTCGATGTTCCACTCCTCGACGTTGACGATCGTCCACACCGCGATTCGTGCTCCGTCAGGCAGCTTGACGGGCTCTCGGTCTACGATCGCGGAGTATTCGAAGCGTTCTCGCGGCAATCTCATTGCATCCTCCCTCGCTCATGCGTCACGTCACCACGGCGCCGCGCGCTGCGGCATCGAGTAGAGCGAAAACGAAATCAAAACCCCTCTTTCGATCTTCGGTGCGAGACGCAACTGCAAACCGATGTGCGTGAGGCGCGCCGTCCCCCCGCTAGCCAGCACACGGCTATTTGCGCGCTTTCTCGAACGGCTCCGCCAGATCGCCCGTCTTGAACTGCGCCGGCTCCAGGATAACCTGCTTGCCGGCCTGCCGGAACTGCTCGATGTTACGGTCCGCGATGCCCCGGAACTGAATCATCACCACGCGCGGTGTCGCCCACTCTCCGTCCTTCCCATAGCGGATCGGCCCGACGATGGTCTTCATCTCGTTCTTGCGCAGATAGTCGGCGAGCACCTTGTGGTCGAGGCTCTTGGTCGCCACGATGGCCTGTTCGAGCATCTGCCCGATCGCGTAATTGAACGGCGGCAGGTAGTAGCCGAGCGGGTCGACTTTGGCTTCAACGGCTCTCTTCGCGTAGCGCGACAGGAAGTCCTTCATACCGGGGAACTCCATCGTCTTCTCCGGCACGTAGGTGTTGTAGTTCACGATCCCGTTCAGCATCGGCCCCAGCGACTCCATGATCGAGGTGAACTGCAGGCCGACCATGCCGCCGCCGAACAGCTTCACCGAGTCGCCCACGCCGATCTCGTTCACCGCCCGCACGATGCCGACCGAGTCGTTCGGATAGGACATCACGAACACGATGTCGGGCTTCGCACTGCGGATCGCGCGGATCATCGACGAGAAGTCCACCGTCGCCGGAGGATAGCTCTGCTCGTAGACGGTCTTCAGGCCGAGCTTCCTCGCGATCTCCTTCGCGCCCTCCGCGAGGTTCTGCGCGAACTCCTGATCCGCCACCAGGAACGCCACCGTCTTCGCTCCGGCCGCCTGGCCCAGTTTGAAGAACCCATCGGACCAGCTCGCCGCGTCGTTCCAGGGCGCGTTGTTGAAATACATGTCGTGCTGGACCTTGTGGTTCGCCTGAAACGCGAAGTTGCCCATCAGCAGCAGGTTGCGCTGCTTCACGAGCGGCATGATGGGCGCGGTAGGCACGGTGCCATACGGCGCGATGATCAGGTCGACCTTGTCGATGTCGAGCAGCTTGGCGTAGATGCCGGGCGTGGCCGCAGGACTGGACTGGTCGTCGTAGGCGATGAGCTCCACCTTGCGGCCGAGGAGCCCGCCGCGCGCATTGACATCCTCGACCCACATGCGCAGCGCCAACAGCGCCGCTTTTCCTCCGCCGGCCAGCGCTCCTGTCTGGGCGATGCCCATGCCGATCTGGATCGGCTGCTGCGCTTGCGCGCTCACGGGCAACCGCACTCGTTCCAGCGGCTAACGCGACGGCCAGCACCAGTCACCAGGGACAACCGCCTGCTGTTGGAAACCTTCATATGGCCCTCCTCGTGGTCGGAAGAATTCTGACCCCGGCGCCGCCATGGTCTTGTCTTTGGGGGTCTTGTCTTTCGGGTCTCATGCGTGCGGCCTTGTGTTTGGCGTTCTCCGCGCGCGGATCGATCCGCCCACCGCGGTGCAGGGGGTGGTGAGGCGACGCCGAGCGTAGATTAGCAACCGGCGACGGATTCCTCAATGCGAAGCTCATGGCGCGCCGCAGCGCAAACGGGCGGACGCCGGCGTCTTGACGGGGCTGCCGGCTCAGGGGTAAAAGGACGGGACCCGGCATGCCTGTCGAGAACAACGGGAGGGATGGTGCGAGACTGGCGAGAGGTACGCGCGTGGACGCGGGAAGAGATGCTGAAGCGCGTCGCGCGCTTCAAGGACCTGAAAGGTTCGGACGGGGGATTGCCGGACAGCGAGGTGCCGGAGTGCCGTCGGATCCTGTACAACGTCATCGGTTTCCAGCCGCCTCAGGAGCAGAGCAGATGAGGCGACCACCTCGCCAGTCGGCGCCGATGCCTCGAGCATGGCAGCCATCCCGATCGCGGAGGGTTTCAATCTCGGCTACTGCCGCGCAAAGCCGGGCAAGGGGCCGCTCATGCATAACCACGACACGAACGAGACCTTCATCGCGATGACCGGGCGCTGGCGGTGCGAGTGGAACGAGGGGCCGGCGAAGGAACATGTCGACCTCGAACCTCTCGACGTCATCTCGTTTCCGGTCGGAGTCGCTCGGCGGTTCATGAACGTCACCTACGACGAGCCTGACCGGGAGCACATCCTGATGTTCGTCATCGGCGGCAATGAACCCCGAGCGGAGTTCACCCCCGCCGCGATGCAGCGCTGCGAAGAGTGGAAGACGGAGAAAGCGACGGGAGGTCGCTGATTTCTCACGTGCAAAGGCGGGGGCGGCAGCCACGTCGATGTCCATCAGCCTTGGCTCCCTAGCACGTGTCTGCCCGAGGTCCTTGCGTTTCGACTTGGGATTGCCAGCTTTATGACCGGCGTCAGCCTGCCGGTCGAGGCGATGCTACCGGCTGCCCAGTACGTGTGACTTGAGTGCCTTGTCCTCGCTGGCACGCCGGTGCAGGCTGAATCTGGGCATGCCCCGATGGCCGGATACGACCGAGGCCGTGTGGAAACGCGTAATGAGGCGCACAACCAGTATCGCGCTTGGCAGTGGTAGAACACGACGCCGCGAGCCTCACTGTCTCTGCAGCTACCGCCACAACCGCGGCTCGACCGTGTGCGTGAATAGCCGCAGGGTAAGAGTGGACGAGATTGATCGACGCGTTCTTAGCGCCATCGAACGCACCGTCCTCACCCCCGTTGCGGTCAACTATGTGGTCGACCAGGTCGTCGAGCGCATCTTGGCAGCCCGCAGAACTGCCCCGGATCGGTGCAAAGAGATCGACGCGGAGCTCAAGCGCCTGCGGCGCGAGCTGGACCGCTTCGTGTCGCTGATCGCCAATGACAAGGCACCTGAGCGGGTGCTCGACGAAATCTCGGGCCGCGAGTGTCGATTGAGGGAACTTGAAGCCGAATTGGCGCACCTACAACTCGCCCCACCGACTAGACTTCAAGTCGCCGGCATCAGAGAGCTCGCGCTCGCAAGAGCGAAAGATCTTCACTCAACGCTTTATGCAGATGTGGGACGAGCGCGCCAGGCGCTGCAACAACTCCTGGTCGGGCCGATAACGTTCACGCCTGGTGAGTCCGGGTATCGATTGGAGCGTCAAACACGAGTCGGACCGCTATTCTCAAACGAGTCTTCGATAACTCGCATAAGCGTAGATTCTGACTGCGGGATTCGAACCCCGGTTACCGCCGTGAAAGGGCGATGTCCTAGGCCTCTAGACGATGGGGACTGCGCTAGAAACTGGATACCTAGAGACTGAGCGAAGACAGACAACAACCTGCATTCGACAGACTCTCACTCACTGAATTCTCCAGCGTCTAGATTGGTGGAGGTAAGCGGGATCGAACCGCTGACCTCTTGCATGCCATGCAAGCGCTCTCCCAGCTGAGCTATACCCCCACGCGGAGGTGCGCATTATACGCAAGGCCTCCAGGGCCTGCAAACGCACGGCCCGCGCCATTTACGTCGGAAATCGCGCCAGCTCCTCCTCCATTCGAGACAGGACTTCGTCACGCCCGATGAGCTCCAGAGTGGCGTCGATAGAGGGTGTCTGCGCCTCCCCTGTGACCATCACGCGAAGCGGCATGGCCACTTTTGGCATCTTGAGCTGATGCGTCGCGACCGCGGACTTTAGCGCTGCGCTGATGTCGGCCTTGGTCCACGGTATCTCCCGAAACTCGGCCCGAAGTGCCTCCAGAGCGGGACGCGATTCGGCCGAGTAATGTTGCGCACGCAACTCGTCGCGCGGTGTCAGCCGTCGGAAGAAGTACACCGCAGCATCGGCCAACTCCTCCAACGTATTGGCTCTCTCCTTCAGCAACTCCACCACCTGTTCAAGCGGAGGACCACGGTCAGGATCGCAACCGTCTGCGACCAAGTAGCGCTTGACCTGTGCGGCCAGGCGACCGTTGTCCGCAGCTTTGAGATATTGAGCGTTCATCCACAGCAGCTTTTCGGGATTGAATTGCGCTGCCGAGCGGCTGATATGCTCGAGGTCGAACCACTCGACGAACCGCTCCACCGGAAAAAGCTCCTCGTTGCCGTGTGACCAACCCAGGCGCGCAAGGTAGTTCACGAGAGCTTCGGGCAGATACCCATCTTCCTCGTACTGCATCACGCTCACTGCGCCGTGGCGCTTCGACAATCGCTCGCCGTCGGAGCCCAGGATCATCGGAACGTGCGCGAACTTGGGCAGCGTGGCGCCAAGTGCCCTGAAGATGTGGATCTGGCGCGGTGTATTGTTGACATGATCGTCGCCGCGGATCACGTGAGTGATGTCCATGTCGATGTCGTCGACCACGACGCCGAAGTTGTAAGTGGGCACAGCGTCCGCGCGCAGAATCACGAGATCGTCCAGCTCACTGTTCTGGACGATGATGGTGCCTTTCACCATATCGTCGAGAACCACCTCGCCATCGAGCGGGTTCTTGAACCGCACCACCGGCGCGACCCCGGGCGGCGGCGTCTTGCCTTTCGCGTTTTCCGGACGCCAGCGGCCGTCGTAGCGCGGCTTCTCGCCGCGCGCACGCTGCCCCTCGCGCATGGCATCGAGCTCATCCTTGCTCGCGTAGCAGTAGTACGCGTGGCCCGCACTGATGAGTTGCTCGGCGATCTCACGGTAACGGTCCAGACGGTGCATCTGATAGAACGGCCCCTCGTCGTAGTCCAGACGGAGCCATTGCATGGCGTCGAGAATCGCTTGCGTCGATTCCTGCGTGGAACGCTCGCGATCGGTATCCTCGATGCGCAACACGAACTTGCCGCCGAGCTTGCGCGCGTAGGCCCAGGAGAACAACGCGGTGCGCGCGCCGCCGATATGCAGATAGCCGGTGGGGCTGGGGGCGAAACGTGTGCGAACCATAAGTTAGGAGTTGTCTCTAGAATAGCGCTGGATCGTGCGGCCGCCGTCCCGGCGCCGCTGAGATCAGTCCTCGAAGGCGACGTGAGCAGCTCCGACGATGTCCTTGGCTCTCGACAGCGCTTTTGGATAAAATGCGCAATCCGTTGCGCCGTGACGTCTGTCGCGGCCGAATCGGGCGGTTAGCTCAGCGGTAGAGCACGCGCTTCACACGCGCGGGGTCACTGGTTCGATCCCAGTACCGCCCACCACCTCCATTGCCACGACCTCGAAGCGCTTCCACAGGCAACCGCCCTTGGTGGCCTTGTCTATGTCATCCAGCTGGTGCCAATGCATCGCCAGCTCCTCCTCGGTAGCGGAAATAACCAAGAGCTCGGGGATCGCATCGCCGAAATCGACATCGGAAATGCTGCGCTCAGGCAATCCGATGTCCATGAGGAGCGTCTCCTGACCGCGCGTCATGGCGAGGTAGACTTCGGCCAGCAGTTCCGCGTCGAGCAATGCACCGTGCAGGGTGCGGGCGGAATTGTCGACCTGATAGCGCTCGCACAACGCATCGAGGCTGTTGCGCTTGCCCGGGTGCAGGTCGCGCGCCATGCGCAGCGTATCGGTCACCAGCGGGCAGTATGCCGCGACTGGATCCAGCCCAGCGAGCGCGAGCTCGTTGTCGAGAAAGGCGACGTCGAAGGGCGCGTTGTGGATGATCAGCTCCGCGCCGCTCACGAACTCGATAAACTCCAGCGCGATCTCGCGGAAGCGGGCCTTGTCCTGCAGGAACTCGAGCGTCAACCCGTGCACCTCGAGCGCACCGCCTTCGATCTCCCGTTCGGGGTTGAGGTACTTGTGAAAATGACGCCGGGTCAACCGGCGATTCGCGATCTCAACCGCTGCAATTTCGATCACGCGATGGCCGAGGGACGCTTCGAGGCCCGTGGTTTCCGTGTCGAGGACTATCTGCCGCATCAGGAGTCAGGAATCAGGAGTTAGGTGTCAGAAAGCACTACGCGACACGCTCGGAGCCAAATCAGGCATCGGCCTTCGCCTTGCGGGGTCGAGGCTTCCTGACTTCTGACACCTGACTCCTGACTCCTGACACCTGACTCCTGACACGTAACACCGAGGTTTGCCAGCTCATCCGCGCGCTCGTTCTCGGGATGGCCGGCATGGCCCTTGACCCACACCCACTCCACTTCGTGCCGGGCCGCGAGTGTGTCAAGTTGCTGCCACAGGTCGATATTCTTGACTGGCTTCTTGTCGGCCGTACGCCAGCCGCGCCGCTTCCAATCGACGATCCACTGGCTGATCCCTTTCTGCACGTATTGCGAGTCCGTGCAAACCCGCACCTTGCATGGGCGCGTCAGCGCACTCAGCCCCTGGATCACCGCGGTGAGCTCCATGCGGTTGTTGGTGGTCGCGGGGTCGCCACCGTACAACTCCTTCACGCGCGGGCCGACGCGAAGCACCACGCCCCAACCGCCGGGGCCTGGATTGCCTTTGCACGCACCGTCGGTAAAGATCTCTACTATAGCGCTCACGTATCGTGGCGCTCGCGCGAGCGAGCGGCCAACTGCTCATCGCCGTCGTGAACGCGCTGCGGGATCGTCGCCAGGGATTTGCTCTTGGCGCGCGCGGTCTTCCACTGCGGCGTGATGACGCGCATCCCCTGTACGCGCTTGATGCCGTGCAGGAAGTAAACCCCGCCGGCGAATGGCCACCAGCGATCGCCTGCCGCTTCCAGGAAAGACACCCGCTCGATCCATCGCTCGCTCACCACCGGCGGAATGTAGCAGCACATGCGCCCCGCGGCGAGCTCGATGCCGAGCAAAGCCATCCAGTCCTTGAGCCTCGGTAGATTGATGAATTGGCCGCACCAGGGGAGTTGCTCGCGTCCGCGATCGAACGCCTGGCGCGCGCCCCACAGGCTCCAGGGGTTGAAGCCGGAAACAATGACATGTCCCTCGGGCCGGAGAACCCGCACGACCTCCCGTAAGACCTGATGGGGGCTGTCGCTGAATTCGAGCACGTGCGGCAGCAGGACCAAGTCAGCGCTGTTGCTCAAGATCGGAAGCGCATGAAAGTCGCTGCGGACCTTAGCTGCACCCTGATGATCGGGACCTAGCGGCCCGAGACGGCAATGGAACGGCATACGATTCGCGCGGAGGAAATCCTGGCGGGACAAGCCGAGCTGCAGCGCGTTGAAGCCGAAGACGTCAGCCACCTCCTGGTCGAAGTAGGCCTGCTCGGACGCCAGAAGGTAGGCACCGAGCGGGGTCTCGAACCACCCCTGCAAATCCGTGGTCAACGAACCGTTGGACATCGTGGGCCCGAACTCGAAAAGTAACGATCGCTGGCTACAAATCGTCCGACCCGCGTCCGAGGCCTAACTATGCCTCACGGCGGCCGCGCCGCTGCCTATTATGGCGGAAAGCTCCTTTTTTGTGGCGATGCGCGCGTTGCGTGCTGCTGCGGCGCTTTTTCGCGGGTACGTGAAGAAGATGCGGTCGTCGCTCCCCAAGATTGCTGCGTGATCCTCGCCTGATGCGGTCATGGGTACAGCGTCCTGTGCGAATGAATAACACCTACTAAGCCGAACCGTTCGCTCTCCGCGACCAACACCTGACGGCGGCTAACGATCAGTTACTCTCGTCCTGAGACCTCCGGAAAACGTCCGGGCAACGGCCTGTTTCTTGCGTTACGTCAACAGTGCGACCAAAAACGTCAAGCAAACGTTAAGTCTATAGCATAAGCCCTTGACGAAAAAAAGATTGCGAGACTACATTCAACGAGCGCGATGACCAAGAAGCCTTCAATGGTGTTAAGAACCGGATTCGCAGCTGCTATCGCCTGTCTACTCACCTGTTCCGCTTGCGGCGCAGTTGAGCCGGATCGCGCCATCGGCGCAATCCCAGCGGCCCGCCTCGCGCGAGCGCGCCGGCCCCAGCCGCCTCGAGCCAGCCGTCGCGGCACCCGTTTCGCCAGCATCACTCCAACAGAGCCACGCCAGCGGCCGCCGCAACCTCGGTCCCATTCGTACCTCTGGCCACACCTGCCGCCAGCAATTCCGAGCCCCTTCTCGGCAATGCACAGGTGGTCGCGGACCCGTTGGTCGAGCTGCTCCCGGCGCCCCCTGGACCCAAGTACCGCGACCTCTGGGAGCGCATACGAGCGGGCTTCGCCATGCAGGAGGTCGACAGCCCACTGGTCGCGCGCCACGAGGCCTGGTATCTCAACCGCCCCGAGTACGTCCAGCGCATGATCGAGCGCAGCCGTCTCTATCTCTATTTCGTAGTCGAGGAGCTGGAGAAACGCGGCATGCCGACTGAGATCGCGCTCCTGCCGATGATCGAGAGCGCGTACAACCCTCAAGCCTATTCGCGCATGCGCGCTGCCGGGATGTGGCAGTTCATCTCGTCGACCGGCAGAAGGTACGGCCTCCAGCAGAACTTCTGGTACGACGGTCGCCGCGACGTCCTGGCCGCCACGCGTGCGGCGCTGGACTACCTCCAGTTCCTGCACGACAGCTTCGGCAGCTGGGAGCTGGCGTTAGCTGCTTACAACTGCGGCGAAAACGGTGTCCAACGCGCAGTAGCCCGCAACCGCGCCAAGCACAAGCCCGCCGACTACTTCAACCTCAAGCTGCCGAGGGAGACGCGAAATTATCTGCCCAAGCTGCAGGCAGTGAAGAACATCATCTCCAACCCCGACATGCTGGGCTTCGAGCTCGTGGCTGTTCCGAACCAGCCCTACTTCACCGTGATCGATGCGCCGGCCCACATGGATGTGGTCAAAGCCGCTCAGCTCGCCGACATGCCGGTCGAAGAATTCCGCTCGCTGAACCCGGCCTACAATCGCCCCGTGATCATCCATGCGACCGCGCGCCAGCTTCTGCTGCCCGTGGACAAGGTGGACGAGTTCAACACCAATCTGGAGCAAAACTCGGAGCCTTTGGTCACCTGGCAAACGTACACGCTGAAGCAGGGCGAGACGCTGGAAAAAGTTGCCGCGAAGTTCAACATCGAGGCAGACCGCCTGCGCGAGGTAAACGGCCTCAGCGGCCGCAAACGAGTTCAGCCCGGCCAGATGTTGCTGGTGCCGCTCGAGGGCGAAGAGGCGGAGACGAATCTCGACGACACCTACCAGCTCCGCGATTTCCAGGCCTCGCCGGAGGAGTACGCCGCATCAGTGCGCTACCGCGTACGCTCGGGTGACACGCTATCGAGCATCGCGCGCCGGCATCACACCAGCGTCGCGCGCATCAAGACGATCAACAACCTCAAGAGCAATGAGCTGCACGCAGGTCAGAGACTGGTGATCTATCAGGATTCGCGCCCGACAAGGCACGCGCTGCTCACATCGGCGTCACGTTCAGCGCGTCAGCAACTGACGTCCCACCCTGCGCCGTCGGACGGCGCGGGAACCGGGACCCGCTACTCCCCCTTGCCGTACAGAAAGCAGCGAACGTCGTGCGTCGCTGAGACCTTCGTTTCTCCCGGATAGGCTTGCCGACACTCTGGCATCACGTTCGGACAGCGCGGATGGAAATGGCAACCCGAAGGCGGGTTGACCGGTGACGGAAGCTCGCCCCGCAGCCGGATGATCTCGCGCCGGCGGGCCGGATCGATGACGGGTACCGCGGACAGCAGCGCACGGGTGTAAGGATGACGCGGCGCGCCGAGCACCTCTTCGACGCTCCCTCGCTCCACGATGCGCCCCAGGTACATCACCGCAACCTCGTGCGCCAGGAACTGCACCACCGAGATATTGTGGGTGATGAACAGGTAGGCCAGCCCCAGCCGCTGCTGAAGATCCTTTAGCAGGTTCAGGATCTGCGCCTGTACCGAGACATCGAGCGCGCTCGTGGGTTCGTCGCAGATGAGCAGCTTGGGTTCCACCGCAAGCGCACGTGCGATCGCGAGACGCTGCCGCTGCCCGCCGGAGAACTCGTGCGGATAGCGAAATCTCATCTCCGGCGACAGCCCGACTTGCACAAGCAGCTCATCCACTCGCTCCTGACGCTCGCGCGGACCGGCGCCGACGCCGAGCGTGGACATGCCTTCCTCGACGATCTCCACCACCCGCATGCGCGGGTTCAGCGAGCTGTAGGGATCTTGGAACACGATCTGGAAGTCCTTGCGCAGCGGCCGCAGCGCGCCGGCCGTGAGGCTGCCCAAGTCCACGCCGTCGAACATCACGCTGCCGCCGGTGACCGGCACCAGTTGCAGGATGCCCTTGCCGACCGTGGTCTTGCCGCAGCCGGACTCGCCCACCAGCGCAAGCGTGCGGTGCGAGCGGATCTCCAGCGAAACGCCGTCCACCGCCTTCACGTGCGCGACAGTGCGCTGAAGGATGCCTTTGCGTATCGGAAAATAGACCTTCAGATCCTCCACGGCCAGCAGCGAAGAGGAAGCAGGGAGGCGGTCGGCCACATCCGCAAAGTCAGGGTGAGTCTCCGCACTGGCCCTCTTCTGACTCCTGACTCCTGATTCCTGACTCGTAACGTCGTAAAGATGGCAGCGCACCGCGTGCCCGGCTCCGATCTCGATTGCCGCAGGCGCCTCCTCACGGCAACGCGCCCAGGCCGATTCGCAGCGGCTCGCAAAGCGACAGCCGACGAACTCCTGTGACAGGGATGGCACTGTCCCAGGGATAACGGCAAGCGTGCGATTGCGCCCCGCAACGTCCGGCACGGCCTGAAACAGCTTCTGCGAGTACGGATGCGCAGGACGCGCGAAGAAAGCTGCGGACGGCGCAAGCTCGACGATTTCTCCCGCGTACATCACAGCCACCCGGTGCGCCATCTGCGCCACCACACCGAGGTCGTGGGTGATCAGCAGCACCGACATGTGCGTCTCGCGCTGAAGCACCCTCAGCAACTCCAGAACCTGCGCCTGGATGGTGACATCCAACGCCGTGGTCGGCTCGTCGGCGATCAGCAGCGCCGGGTTGCACGCCAGCGCGATCGCGATCATGGCACGTTGTTTCATTCCACCCGACATCTGAAACGGATACTCGTCGAGACGGCGTTGGCTGTCCGGAATCCCGACCGACTCGAGCAACTCGAGCGCTCGGCGGCGGGCGGCTTCTCCGCGCAGGTCGGTGTGCCTTTTGAGCACCTCTTCGATCTGCGCGCCAACTGTCATCACCGGGTTGAGGCTCGTACCCGGCTCCTGGAAGATCATCGCGATCCGCCGGCCCCGCACGCCGCGCATGGCGGTTTCGGGCAGCGTCAGCAGGTCGGCGCCGTCCATCCGGACTTCGCCCGAAACAACGCGGCCGGCGTCCGGCAACAGGCGCATGATCGACAGCGCCGTAATCGACTTCCCGCTGCCGGACTCGCCCAGCAAAGCGAAGGTCTCGCCCGCTTCGATGCTGAACGACAAGCCGTCCACCGCTCGCACCACGGACTCGCCGCTTGCCAGCCAGGTCCGCAGCTGACTGACCTCCAGCAATGTCGGGTTTGCGCTCATGTCTCAGGTTGGATTGATGCGCAGCGCGTCCAAAGGCGAACTTGCACCGGAACGCACACGCGGGTCGAACGCATCGCGCACCGCGTCGGAAAATAGATTAGCCGACAAGACCAGCAGGAACATGAACACGAACGCAGCCAACAGCGACCACCACACGATGGGGTCGCGAGCCAGCTCCAGCCGCGCGCTGTTGATCATGGTGCCGAAGCTGATCATGGAGGGATCGACTCCAACGCCGACGTAGGACAGCACGGCCTCGGCCAGCACCAGTCCGCTGAACTCCATCACCACCGTGATCAGCACGATGTGCATCACGTTCGGTACCAAATGGCGGCTGATGATGCGCCAATGCGACACCCCGAACGCATGTGCGGCCTGAACGTAGTCCAGTTCGCGCAGCTTGAGCGCCTCGCCCCGCAACAGGCGGCACAACCCGGTCCAGCTCGTGATCCCCAGGATCAGACACAAGAATAGGAGGCGTACGTCAGCGCGCTGGCTCACGGTTTCGAACATCTCGGGATTGCGGTCCATCCAGGCCTGGGTGATCAACACCGCCGCCGCGATCAGAAGCACGCCAGGAATGGCGTTGAAGGTGGTATAGACGTAGGTAATGACGTCGTCCACCCAGCCCCGGAAATATCCCGCCATCAGCCCAAGCAACAGCGCAAAGGGCAGCATGACCAAGGTCGTGAGCGTGCCGATGACGAGGCCCGTGCGAATGCTCTTGAGCACCTCGTAGAACACGTCCTGCCCACCTTGTCGGTACCCATCACGTGATAACGCGCGCTCAGCAGCGCCAGCGGCACTGCGACCACCAGGATCACGCCGGCCGTGAGCAACATTGCGCGCCAGGGCACCTCCGTCTCGCCATGGATGATGGCGGACAGCATGTGGCTGAAGTCGGACTTGTACACCCCGGCCAGCCAGGCCGCAACCGTCATCGTGAGCACGATCCACAACACCGCCGCGACCCCGACTGCGCCTATCACCCCCCGCAGCACGTCGGGCACCAGGTCCTGCGCTGGGTCCTTGAGATGCGCGCCGCCGTACTTCAGACGCGGAAACTCGCGGGCCTGGGTGCCGTCGGGTCGCTCGATGGTCTCCTTGGAATAGGAATAGGCAGCGAACGGGGCCGAGTAGGTCTTCTCCAGCGCCTTCCGAGCGGCGCGACCAGCGCGTCGAACACGCTGCGCACTTCGACCGCGTATGCAGCCTTGCCCTCTGGCGAGCGCACCTCGAGGCGCGGCCGGTAGTGGAGCGAATCGAGCAACCCGATCGCCACGAAAACGCTCAGGATCACCAGCGAGCACATGCCATAGCGGCTGCGAGCGACCTTCCGCCAAGGCGCGCGCAGATGCTCCTGCCCGCGGATATACCAGGCGCTTGCGATCACCACCGCCACCAGCACAAAGACGAGGGCGTCGGTCCAGAAGATGACGGGCTTGAACGGCATAGCATTGGAGTCGCACGCGCGGGTCGGCGAGGGTATACGAAAAGTCGGTCAGGATCAGACCAACGATGTAGAGCACGGCACCCAGAAACACCATCGCGCGCACCACCAGAAAGTCCTGTGAGCGAATCGCTTCGATGGTGTAACTCCCCAGCCCGGGAATGCCGAAAAAGGATTCGTATACGAGGCTGCCGATGAAAAGGGTCGGGATCCCTACCACTACAGTGGTGAGCACAGGGATGAGGCCGTTATGCAACACGTGGCGGAACAGTACGCGAGTCTCCGACAATCCCTTGGCACGCGCAGTGCGTACGTAATCCTTACCGATCTCCTCCAAGAAGACCGTGCGGTACAGGCGAGTGCTCCCGCCTACGGCGGCGAAGACGGCGATGGCCACCGGCAGCACCACGAACCGCCAGGCATCCAGCCCGAAGCCGAAGCCGGAGATCGGCACGAGGTGCCACACCTTGCTGATCAGCCACTGCCCCCCGATGATGTAGAACAGCGCCGAGATGGACATAATGGTCACGCACAGCACCACCCCCAGGAAGTCGACGTATGTGGCGCGGAAGAATGCCAGGATGAGCGCGAAGGTCAGATAGCTCATCAGCCCGATTAGGAAGGTCGGAATCGTGACCGCGAGACTGGGACCCATGCGCAGCTTGATCTCCCGGGCGATGTCTCGCCCGTCATCGGCACGCCCGAAGTCGAACCAGAACATGCTCGCGGACTTCTGGAAAAAGATCGTGTCGGTCAGCTTCTCCTGACACAGCTTCGGTAGCGCGCTCCATCCGAACAGCGGTCTTTCGCACCGGGCGCCGGCGTTGAACAACATCGGTTTGTCGTAGCCGCGCTCCTCCTTCCACTTCTGGATGGCTTCCGGTGTGACGCGTTTCTGACCGAGCTGCATGCGCGCCATGTCGTCGGGAGAGTTGACGAAGAAGAACAGCGCGAAGGTGATCAAATTGACCCCGATCAGAATCGGGATCGCATACAGCAGACGCCGGACGAGGTACGCAGCCACGATCAGGCTGCTCCCCGGGCGGGAGCCAGCGCGCCCGAGCGCTCCCTGCGACGATACACGATGACCGCGGGAATCAGACCAAGGACCAGGCCCGCCGCTGCAATGAGCAGTGGCCAGACCACCGGCCGGTTCCATCGCCGCTGCAAAGTCTCGCGCAGCACCGGGTCGACGCGCTGGTACTTGAGCGTGTTGTTGGCCATCTTGGTCGGCTTGCGGTTGTACACCCACTGATGAGCCAGGCTGTAGTCCTTGGGATGTATGCCCCAGACCCACGGTACATCTCGTCGCAGGATCTCCAGCATCTGGTCCACGATCGCTTGCCGCGCAGGTCCGTTGTCCATCTCGCGCATGCGCTCGAACAAACGGTCGAACTCCGGGTTGGAATAGTTGGAGGCGTTCTCGCCGCTGAACTTCACCTTGCCCTGCGCACCGTGGAACAGGAACATGAAATTCTCCGGGTCGGGATAGTCGGCGTTCCAACCCCAGCTGTACAGCTGCTCGGTACCCTTGCGGATCTTGTCCTGGAACCGGTTGTAGTCGGTGGGGCGCACCACCAGCTGCAGGTTGATCTTCTGGAACTGCTTGACCAGCCAGTCGATCGAGGCTTTCGCCTCCGGTCCCGAAGCGGCGCTGTCGAAGTTGATGATGAGCGGCGTGCCGCTGGCAGCGTCAATGCCGTCCGGGTAACCGGCCTCCGAGAGCAGCTTCTTCGCGTAGTCGGCGGACTTGCGCTGGGGCGCAGCGTTGACCCAGTCGTACATGTAGTGGTTGATTCCCGCCTCGCCCTCCTTGTAGCCGAAGATGCCAGGCGGGATCGGCCCCTGCGCCGGGATGCCGCGCCCGTTGCGAAAGATCGAGATCGACTCCTCCTGATCGATGGCAATCGAGATGGCCTGTCGCAGCTTGCGGGCGCGGTTCGAATCTCCTCCCACCACTGGGTCCAGCATGTTGAATCCGATGTAGGCGACGGAGGTCGCGACCGACGTCTGCAAGCGGATACCCTGGCGTTCCATCGACGGCGTGAGCTGCGGATCACCTGTACCCGATAGCTGGATCACCTGATCGAAGTTGTCGGAGCTGATGCCCGACACGTCGTAGTAGCCCTGCAGGAATTTGTTCCAGTACGGGATGGCCTCCTTCTCCAGGCTGATACACCACCTTGTCGATGAATGGCATGCGCTTGCCGGCATCCTTGAGCAGCCCGGCCGCCTCGTCGCCGGGCTCGCCTTCGCTCGGATAGGGCTCACCCGGGAAAGTTCGGATTGCGCTCGAGAACCATCTGGCGGTTGGGATTGTTGACCGTCAACATGTAGGGGCCGGCGCCTACCGGATACCAATCCAGCGAGAGATTTCTTTCGGCCATGCCCGGCTGCGAATAGAACCTGTCCACCTCGGCAGGAATAGGCGCGAAAAAAGGCATCGCCAGCCAGTAGAGGAACTGAGGATATTTCCCCTTCACGCGGATGCGATACGTATAGCGGTCGAGTGCCGTCACCCCCGCAAGCTCGTACTGGCTGAGGTCGAGGTAAGCCCCAGGCGGAAGATTCTGCGCCGCGGCCTTGAGCTTCTGAGCATAGTCACCCAGGCCGATGATGTATTCGCTCATCAACCCGAAGATCGGCGAGTGCAGGCGCGGATGGGCGAGCCGTTTGATCTGGTAGACGTAGTCGTCGGCGATCAGCTCGCGGGTGCCGGTCTGCTTGAAGTCGCGCAACTCACGTATGCCGCGCAGATCGTCGGGTGTGAGCGACAGGTACACAGGCCGTCCGTCCGCGTTCGTCGCAAAGGCCGGGTGGGGCTGGTACTTGAACCCCGGCTTGATGCGGATCTCATACACGCTGTACGCGATGTTCTTCGAGTCCGCATTCTCGGGCAGCAGGCGATCGTTCTTGTCGTAGTACGCCGGCGCGCGGAATCTGAGTCTGCGGTGAAAGGGATCAGCTGATAAGGCCGCTTGAGGTAGTGATACTGCAGCGGCGGCGTGTAGATGTTGGCGATGATCTGGTACTCGTTATCCGAGTACGCCTGCACCGGATCGAAGTGCTTGGGCCGCTCCGTGAACGAGGAGTAGAAGATGTTCGCCTGGTGCTGCGACGCGGGATAGGGATCGTTCCAGGGATAGCTGCACGCCGCGAGCAGGGCGGGCACGAACAACAGGAGGCAGACGCGGGTGAACCCGATCATGGCGAGCGCAGTTTACCGGAAACGCCGGAATGCGTTTGAGGAAGCTCGCGCATAACGGCCCATCCCCTTCGAGATCCTGCGTGTCGACTATAATCTGCGTTTTCGCGGGGGACCGGCATGGGCTTCATGAACGGGAAGAAAGTGTTGATCACCGGCATGCTCAGCAATCGTTCGATCGCCTACGGGATCGCCAAAGCCATGCATCGCGAAGGCGCGGCGCTGGCATTTACCTTCCAGGGCGACGCGGTCAAGGATCGCACTGGTGGCGCTAGCCACCGAGTTCGGTAGCGACTTGATCTTTCCCTGCGACGTAACCGACGATGAGCAGATCGACAGCTTGTTCGCGGATCTGGCAAAGCGCTGGGACGGCCTGGATGGGATCGTTCACTCGATCGCCTTCGCCCCGCGCGAGGCCCTGTCCGGCGACTATCTAGACAGCATCACGCGCGATGCGTTCCGCATCGCCCACGACATCAGCAGCTACAGCTTCGCGGCCCTTGCCAAAGGCGGTCTACCGCTGATGACGGGGCGCAAAGCCGCCGCTGCTCACGCTGTCGTACCTGGGAGCAGAACGAGCAATGCCGAACTACAACGTGATGGGCCCTGCGAAAGCCAGCCTGGAAGCGAACCTGCGCTACATGGCGTTCAGTCTCGGGCCGAAGGGTATCCGCGCCAACGCGATCTCGGCAGGACCGATCAAGACGCTGGCGGCAGCCGGCATCGGCAGCTTCGGAAAGATCCTCGCGTACAACGAGAAGATCGCGCCGTTGCGCCGCAACGTCACTACCGAAGAGGTGGGCAACGCGGCGGCCTTCCTGTGCAGCGATCTGGCCAGCGGCATTACCGGCGAGGTCGTCTATGTCGATGCCGGCTTCAACACCGATCGCTTTCGCCGCGCTCGAGTAACCGCGACAGATAAGCTGAGCTCGGCTTCTCGATCTTCTTCTCGTCGACTTTGACGTCGGCCTTCTGCTTGAGGTCGGACATACGGGCAGCGAGACCCTCTTGCCCCGCAAGCGGCTCCAGCTGCTTCGCCAGAGCTTTGCGCTGCTGCGGGTCGATGCTCTCGCCGTCGATCACCTTGCTGATCCGGTAGAGGACGAAGCGTCCACCCTGCGCCTCTACACCCGCGTACGCCGGCAGCTTGGACGCGTCGGCGCGAAACACGGCCCGCGCCGCCTCCGGCTGCAACCCTTCGGGCCGCTCGCGAGAAACCGTCTGCTGCGCCGACCACTGAACGCTCGGGGCTCTCACCTTTGCGCAGCTTGCCGAGCAAGGCTTCTCCTTCGCTGCGAACCAGCTCGGCCGCCTTCTGCTGCGTCAAGGTCTGGATGATCGCCGCCTCGACCTCCTGCCAGCGGGCGTTGCTTCGCCGGCTCGTGCGCGATGACGCGAGCCGCGACCAGCATGCTGGGCGCTACCTCTACCGCCTCCGTGTTCTGCTTGTTCTTGAGCACGTTGTCCGAGAACGCAGCGCGCAGGAACTTTTCGTTGTTCAGCAGCGGGGACTCGCCTCCCTGCCGCGTCATCCATGCGCTCGTCTGCGGCTGCAGCTTGAACTTTTCGACCACGGGCTTGAGGCTGTCCGGTTGATCGTAGATCAAGTTGCTGAACTCCTCGGCGTCCTGGGCGAAAGCGCGGCCGGCGTGGGATTTTCTGAGCTCCTCCTCGAGCTTTCCCTTGACAGCCTCGAAGCTTGGCACCTCGGACGTCGGTTTGATGGCGTCGAGCTTGATGATGTGATAACCGAATTGCGACTGCACCGGTCCAGCGATTTCGCCGACCTTCAGAGCGAACACCGCGTCGTCGAACGGCTTGACCATCTTGCCGCGAGCGAAATAGCCCAGATCGCCGCCCTCGGGCGCCGAACCGGGATCGCCCGAGTTCTTCCTCGCGAGCTCGGCGAAGTTTTTCGGCGATTTCTTCGCCTCCGCCAACAGGGCCTCGGCCTTCTCTTCGGCCTTGGCCTTCTGCTCAGGCGTCGCGCTGGCCGGCACCGGAATGAGGATATGACTGGCGCGCCGCTCCTCCGGCTTGCCCAGCTGCTCCAGGCGCGACTGATAGTAATCCTGCAGTTCCTTCGGCGTCACCGTGACGCGGCTTTCAACGCGACACCCGGGGACAAGATGACATATTCCAGCTTGACCTTCTCGGGCAATTCGAACTCGGCCTTGTGGGCTCTCGTAGTAGGCCTTCGCCTCTTCAGGCGAAATCTTGACCTTGGCCGCGAACTGAGACGGATCGAGCGCGAACTGGCTGATCTCCCGCTGCTGCTGCGCGCAGACGATAGAGCCGATCCACCACGGTGTTGGGCACGAACGCAGTTCCGCTGAACGCATTGCGGCTGCGGCCGACGATAAGTCTTTGCGCACGTCCGCCTCGAACGCTTCCTTCGCTCATTCCTTGCGCGCTCAGCCATTCGCGGTAGCGCTGAGGCAGAGAACTTTCCATTTCCGTCCTTGAATGTCGGGAATCTCGCCGATCACCGACTGCAGCTCTGCGTTGGGCACGATGATGCCCGACTTCACCGCCGCGGTGTAGAGGACACGCTCCTCGATCAACTGATTCAGGACGGCGCGGCGTATCTGCGGGTTGTCCACCATCGCGGGGTCGACCTTGCCGCCCATCATCTGCCGCAGTTGCTCCTCGCGCTGTCGGAGAGCCTGTCCAAACTCCTGCTGGCTGATACGCGAGCCGGCAACGCGCGCAACCTGGTCGGCGGGGTCCGCGCCGCGGAAGTAGTAGTCAACCCCGAACAGAGCGAACGGGGGAACGATCAGGACCGCCAGAATGATCTGGAGCAGACGCTTGTGTTGGTTGATGAACTCGAACATGGCTGAAGTGTGGCTGCCAAAAGCGCCTGGCAGAGGCCAGGCAAACAAAAAAGGCGAACCGAAGTTCGCCTTTGCGGGACTTGGCGGAGTGGACGGGACTCGAACCCGCGACCCCCGGCGTGACAGGCCGGTATTCTAACCAACTGAACTACCACTCCCCGCAACTAGAAGCTGTCCCGAACCTCGGCTCACCGCCGGCGATCGCTGCATGTCGATCTCATGGCCCCGTCGCTGTTTCCAGTCCAAATGGTGGGTGCTGACGGGCTCGAACTGCCGACATTCGCCTTGTAAGGGCGACGCTCTACCAACTGAGCTAAGCACCCTGCGACCCCGCTGCACTTGCGGCCAGTCCTGCGTGGCGCCATTGTCTGAGAGCCACCAGCCGACCTCCACGGGGACCCGCCCGACCCAACGCTGCGCCGAGTGAGGCGTCACAACGCTCACCCGGCGTGCGGGACCTTCCGCAAAGCCGGTTAGTTTACCGAATCCTTGAGTGCTTTTCCAGGACGGAACTTCGGAACCTTGGCGGCTCTGATCTTGATGGCAGCGCCGGTGCGGGGATTGCGTCCGCTGCGCGCGGCGCGCTTGCCGACGTAAAAGGTACCGAATCCGACCAGCGTGACCAACTGTCCCTTTTTCAGCGAAGCCTTGATCGCCGCCACTGCGCTATCCAGCGCGCGCCCGGCAGCCGCCTTCGAAATGTCGGCAGACTTTGCGATCGTATCGATGAGTTCTTGTTTGTTCACGTCCATCCCCTTTCGTCGTTGTTGGCTGAGTTGCTGGATGACAGAACGCTGCTGTCGTTTGAACCACGGCCTACCTGGAGACTCGGGCCTCCCCGGAACGCGCAGAACAAGATTCGACCGACCGAAGAATCGATCGCGGATCGCTCTCGAAGCGCTACATTGCGCAACTTTTATAGCAAGCGCGAAAAGCGCATGTCAAGCGCTTTCGCGTGCTATTGGATCGACGCCGCGCCACTACCACGTTGGCATGCGACGAAGGGCGCGAAGTCAGTGCTTGACCGCGATCGCCGCTTCTTGCGTTTCGACCGGAGGCAGGGGCACGGCCTCCGGTCTTTGCCGGGAGCGGCTCTGGATGGCGCTCGAGCGCCATATCCAGAACCTGGTCGATCCACTTGACCGGGGTGATTTCGAGGCGGTTCTTGATGTTGTCCGGAATTTCGGGAAGATCCTTTACATTCTCCTCCGGGATCAGCACCGTCTTTATCCCGCCGCGATGCGCAGCCAGCAGCTTCTCCTTCAGGCCGCCGATGGGCAGCACTTCTCCCCGCAACGTAATCTCGCCGGTCATCGCCACATCCGCGCGCACCGGGATGCCGGTGAGGACCGAAACCATAGCGGTGCAGATCCCAATGCCCGCGCTGGGCCCGTCCTTGGGCGTAGCGCCTTCCGGCAGATGGATGTGAATGTCGTTCTTCTGATAGAACTCCTCGGGAATGCCGAGCTTCTGCGACCGGCTGCGCACCACCGTGAGCGCGGCCTGGATCGACTCCTGCATCACTTCACCCAGCTTGCCGGTAGTGACCATCTTGCCCTTGCCGGGCATGACCGCGCTTTCGATCGTGAGCAGCTCGCCACCGACTTCGGTCCAGGCCAAACCCGTGACCTGACCGACCTGATTGTTCTTCTCCGCTATGCCGAAGCTGAAGCGGCGCACGCCCAGGTAGTTCGACAGATTCTTCGCACTCACCGACGTCTTCGCATCGCGCTTCTTCAGCACCAGCGACTTGACCACCTTGCGGCAGATCTTGGAGATCTCGCGCTCCAGCGCGCGCACTCCCGCTTCCCGCGTGTAGTAGCGGATGATGTCGCGGATCGCGCTCTCCGAGACGTTGATCTCCAAGGCCTTGAGACCGTGGTTCTTGAAGCTGCTTCGGCAGCAGATAGCGCATCGCGATGTTGACCTTTTCGTCCTCGGTGTAGCCGGACAACCGGATCACCTCCATGCGGTCGAGGAGGGCAGGCGGGATGTTCATGGTGTTCGCGGTGGCCACGAACATCACATCCGACAGGTCATACTCGACCTCCACGTAATGGTCGGTGAACGAGTGGTTCTGTTCGGGGTCGAGCACCTCCAGCAGAGCGGACGACGGGTCGCCGCGGAAGTCCATTCCCATCTTGTCCACTTCGTCGAGCAGGAACAGCGGGTTGCGTACGCCGACCTTGGTCATGTTCTGCAGGATCTTGCCCGGCATGGAACCGATGTAAGTCCGGCGATGACCGCGAATCTCGGCTTCGTCGCGCACGCCGCCGAGCGACATGCGCACGAACTTGCGGTTGGTGGCGCGTGCCACCGACTGACCGAGCGAGGTCTTGCCCACGCCCGGCGGGCCGACCAGGCACAGGATCGGCGCCTTTACCTTGTCCACGCGTTGCTGCACCGCGAGGTACTCGACGATGCGTTCCTTGACCTTCTCCAGACCGTAGTGATCTTCTTCCAAGATGGTCTCGGCCCGTGCCAGATCGGAGCTGATCTTGCTCTTCTTCTTCCACGGCAGACCGACCAGCGTCTCGATGTAGTTGCGCACCACGGTGGCTTCCGCCGACATGGGCGACATCAGCCGCAGCTTCTTCAGCTCGGCTTCCGCCTTCAGCCGCGCTTCCTTGGGCATGTGCGCGGATTTGATGCGCTTATCCATCTCGTCCAGGTCGGCGCCCTCCTCCATGTCGCCCAGTTCTTTCTGGATCGCCTTGACCTGTTCATTCAAGTAGTACTCGCGCTGGCTTTTTTCCATCTGCTTCTTGACGCGCCCGCGGATGCGCTTCTCGACCTGCAGGATGTCGAGCTCGGTTTCCATCAGAGCCAGCAGATGCTCGAGACGTTTGCGCACGTCGAACATCTCCAGCACCTCCTGCTTTTGCTCGAGCTTGAGCGGCAAGTGCGCAGCGATGGTGTCGGCCAGACGACCCGGCTCGTCGATTCCGGCCAGCGAGGTCAGGATCTCGGGCGGGATCTTCTTGTTGAGCTTCACGTACTGGTCGAACTGGGAGATCATGGCCCGGCGCATCGCCTCCAGCTCCGTGCTCTCCTCGGCTTCGGGCGGGATCGGACGCGCTTCTGCCGTGTAGTGAGTCCTGAGGTCGGCAATCGCGTCGATACGGGCGCGCTGCACGCCCTCGACCAGCACCTTCACGGTGCCGTCGGGCAACTTCAGCATCTGCAGGATGTTCGCCACGGTGCCCGTGGCGTACATGTCGTCTGCAGAGGGCTCGTCCTTGGCGGCCGACTTCTGCGCCACGAGCAGGATGCTCTTGCCGGCCTCCATGGCCGTCTCGAGCGCCTTGATGGACTTCGGCCGGCCCACGAACAGCGGGATCACCATGTGAGGGAAGACCACCACATCCCGCAAGGGCAGCAGAGGAAGGGTCAGGATGTCGGCCCCGGATTCGATGTTGGTCATGTGTTTTTCACCCGAGTATCAGTACGCTATGGTAGTAGGTGGGGTATCTGCAGGCGCATTGCAAGCCGCTGCAGAAGTCCATGAAATGTCACGCGTTCCACGGCCCATCGCGCCCCGCGGCGGGCACCGGAAGGCGTCGAGTCACTGCGCCGAACCCGCCACCTTGGGCTGGTCGGAGTAGATCAGCAGAGGCTTGATATCGCCGGTGATCGTGCCTTCGTCGATCACCGCTTTCCGCACGTTGCTCAGAGACGGAAGGTCGAACATGGTATCCAGAAGAGCTTGTTCCAGGATGGAGCGCAGGCCACGCGCACCCGTGCGTCGCGCCAGAGCTTTGGTAGCCACCGCCTGCAGCGCTTCCGGTCGCACTTCCAATTCCACACCCTCCATGGAGAACATCTTCTGGTACTGCTTGAGCAGCGCATTCTTGGGCTCGGTCAAGATTTGGATCAGCGCGGCTTGATCAAGTTCATCCAGCGTGGCCACTACCGGAAGCCGACCGACGAACTCCGGGATCAGCCCGTACTTGATCAGGTCCTCCGGCTCCACACCCTTCAACACCAGGCCGATGTCCTTACGGTTGTCCTTGCTGCGCACCTCGGCACCGAAGCCGATGCCACCCTTTTCCGAGCGTGCGCGAATGATCCGGTCCAGGCCGTCGAAGGCGCCACCGCAGACGAACAGGATGTTGGTGGTATCCACCTGAACGAACTCCTGATTCGGGTGCTTGCGCCCGCCCTGCGGCGGCACCGAAGCCACCGTCCCTTCGATCAGTTTCAGCAGCGCCTGCTGCACGCCCTCACCCGACACGTCGCGGGTGATGGACGGATTGTCCGACTTGCGCGAGATCTTATCGATCTCGTCTATGTACACGATTCCGCGCTGCGCCTTCTCGACGTCGTAGTCGCACTTTTGCAGCAGCTTCTGAATGATGTTCTCGACGTCCTCGCCCACGTAACCGGCTTCGGTCAGCGTGGTCGCGTCGGCCATCACGAACGGAACATTCAGCAGGCGCGCCAGCGTCTGCGCGAGCAGCGTCTTGCCCGAACCTGTCGGGCCGATCAGCAGGATATTGCTCTTGGCCAGCTCGATATCGTCCTTCTTGCCGAGGTTCTTGAGCCGCTTGTAGTGGTTGTAGACAGCCACCGACAGAATCTTCTTGGCCTGCTCCTGCCCGATCACGTACTGGTCCAGGATCGAGCGGATCTCGTGCGGCACCGGCAGATCAGACTTGGCGCCGCGGCTGCCCTGCTCTCCTTGGCTCTCCTCGCGGATGATGTCGTTGCACAGCTCGATGCACTCATCGCAGATGAACACCGACGGGCCAGCGATCAGCTTGCGCACCTCATGCTGGCTCTTACCGCAAAACGAACAGTACAGCAGCTTCTCTGAACCGGGCTTATCTGACATAGCGGGGCTTAAACGCCTTTGGGGCTCGGATTCTCCGTGTTGGCTGAAGGTAGCGGCGGGGACCCAGATCGACCGGGCATCATGCCGGAACCTCGGCGCGGCTCACCAGCACCTTGTCGACGAGGCCGTACTTCGTAGCCTCCTCGGCGCCAAAGAAGTTGTCGCGTTCGGTATCGCGTTCGATGGTCTTGATGTCCTGGCCGGTGTGGCGCGCCAGGATCTCATTGAGGCGCTGCCGCAGATACAGGATTTCCTTCGCATGGATCTCGATATCGGTGGCCTGGCCCTGGAAACCGCCCATGGGCTGATGGATCATCACGCGGGAGTTGGGCAGCGCATAGCGCTTGCCCTTGTTCCCCGCGGCCAGGAGCAGCGCACCCATGCTCGCCGCTTGCCCGACGCATAGAGTGCTCACGTCGGGCTTGATGAACTGCATCGTATCGTAGATGGCCAGGCCGGCTGACACCGAGCCGCCGGGAGAGTTGATATAGAAGGAAACGTCCTTTTCCGGATTCTCCGATTCCAGAAACAGAAGCTGCGCGACGATGAGGTTGGCCGTCATCTCGTTTACAACGCCGACCAGGAACACGACCCGTTCCTTCAGCAAGCGCGAGTAGATATCGTAAGCGCGCTCGCCACGACCGCTCTGCTCGATCACCATCGGAATCAGCCCCAGGCCGCGAGGCTCCAATTCCCGACGCTCAAATTGTCTGCCTTCCCAATTCATCTCGAGTTACCCATCAGTTCGTCGAAATCAGCCGGCTTGTCCTCCGATTTGACTCGCGACAGCGCCCACTGGACGACGTTATCCTCCAACACCAGAGACTCCACCTCGCGCAACCGGTCCGGGGACTGGTAATACCAGCGCACTACTTCCTCGGGCCTTTCGTAGCTCTGCGCATAGTCCTGTATGACCGCCTTCACCTGATCCGGCTTCGCTTGCAGAGCGTTCTGCCTGACCACCTCGGCCACGATCAAACCGAGCGTGACGCGCCGGCGCGCCTCGGGTTCGAACGCGTCGCGCGGCATCGGGATCTCGTCTGCTTTCAGACCGCGCCCTGCCATGTCCTTTCGCATGCCCGCCATCAGGCCCTCGGTCTCGAGCTCCACCAGCGACTTCGGCAACTCAAGCGTGGCATTGGCGACCAGCGCTCTCATCACCTGCTCCTTTACCCGCGCCTGCACGCGCCGTCGCAGTTCACGTTCCAGGTTGGCCCGGATCTCGGCACGCATCTTCGTGAGGTCGCCATCGCCGATACCAAGCTGCCTCGCGAACTCGGCGTCCACCTCGGGGAGCACCGCCCGTTCGACCCGCTTCAGGGTGACCTCGAACTGCGCGCTCTTCCCGGCCAGGTCCTTAGCATGATAGTCCTCCGGGAAAGTCAGTTCAAATGTGCGGCTCTCCCCGGCTCTCAACCCCACGACCTGCTTCTCGAAATCCGCCAACAATCGCCCTTCGCCCAGTACGGTTACATGATCAGCGCCACTGCCACCTTCGAACTCCTGCCCATCCCGCGTGCCACGGTAGTCGATCGTGATACGGTCACCGATCTGAGCGCCGCGATCGACCAACTCGTAGCGCACGCGCTGCTTGCGCAGGATTTCGATGGTCTTATCGACCTCGACCTCTCCCGGGACGACCGTAGGGCGCTCGATGACGACGTTGTCGAGAGCGTTGAGCTGAATTTCGGGATAGATCTCGAAGGTCGCGCTGAACTCGAAGTTATCCTTGGCCTCCGTCGACTTGGCCTCGAAGCGGGGATAGCCAGCGACCCGCAGATTCTGCTGCTTGATCGCCTCGCCGAATGTCTTCTGCAGGGCGTCGCCCAATACCTCCTGGCGCACTTGGCCGCCGTACTGCTGCTGCACCAGCCGAAATGGCACCTTGCCAGGGCGGAAACCGTGCATGCGTACGTTGCGCGCCAGGCGTTTGAGACGATTCTCGATCTCGCCGTCGATCTCCTGCACCGGGAGCGAGACATTCAGCCGCCGCTCTAGAGTGCTGACTTTTTCTATGCTCGCTTCCATTTTTCTCTTGGATCCTCAACTCGCGGTCGCTGGTGCGAAAGGAGAGACTCGAACTCTCACGCCTTTCGGCGCCAGAACCTAAATCTGGTGCGTCTACCAATTCCGCCACTTTCGCAATGATCGCATTTTATAATACGCAGGCCACCTCCTTCTACCCGAGCAGCGCACCCAGAGCACCCCGGCCAATAATTAAGCCATTGAACACGAAGCCCATTCCAGATGGGCCACAACTGCCCGGCAGTTGACCATTACGAGAACTTTCCGGTGGCGTCCTGGCTGCTTCCCGGCCAGTTGCGCGCGCCCGTACGGCTCATCTACGCCTTCGCCCGCCAAGCGGACGACTTCGCCGACGAAGGGGACGATACTCCACAACAGCGCCTGGAGAAGCTGGCTGGCTTCAATCGTGAGCTCGACATGCTCGAGCGTGGCGAGCCGGCCAGCTCGCCCTGTTCCAGCTTCTCGTGCCGATGATCCGAGAGCGGGGCTTGCCAGTTCAGCTGTTTCGGGACCTGCTGTCCGCATTTGCTCAGGACGTGACGAAGACGCGATACGAGGATTTCGGCGAGGTGATGAGCTACTGCCGCCGTTCGGCCAACCCGGTTGGCCGCTTACTGCTGCATTTGTTCCGAGAGAGCGATCCGCGCAGCCTCGCCTACTCCGACGGGATCTGCTCGGCGCTGCAGCTCATCAACTTTCTGCAGGACATCCCCATCGACTACGGCAAGGGGCGCATTTACCTGCCGGCAGACGAAATGCGGCGCTACGGCATCTCTGAAGCCCAAATCGCCGCGGGGGACACCCGCGGTCCCTGGGTTCCGTTCATGCGCTTCCAGATCGAGCGCGCACGCCGAATGCTCGAGGCCGGCGCTCCGTTGGGGCGCGTGCTCAAAGGACGCATCGGCCTCGAGCTGAGGACGATCGTCCTCGGCGGAGAACGGATCCTGAAGAAGCTTCACCGCAGCGACGGTGACGTATTCCGCCACCGCCCGGTGCTCGACAAGCGCGACTGGTTCCAGATGCTCGCGCGCGCCCTGCTTGCCCGCTGATGACGCCAGACGAATACTGCCAACGCAAGGCGGCCGCGAGCGGCTCGAGCTTCTACTACAGCTTCTTGTTCCTGCCCCGTGACCAGCGGCGCGCCATCACCGCGCTGTATGCGTTCTGCCGAGAAGTAGACGACGTCGTGGACGAGGCCACGGATCCCGGCGTAGCGCGGGCCAAGCTCAGCTGGTGGCGGGGTGAGGTGCAGGCTGTCTTCAGCGGCAGCCCGCAGCATCCGGTGGCGCGCGCGCTCGTACCGGTCGCACGCGCATTTCCAATCTCGGAGTCGCGACTAGCCGAGATCATCGCCGGCATGGAGATGGATCTCGATTACAACCGCTACCCGGACTTCGCCACCCTGGAGGTCTACTGCCATCGAGTCGCGGGCGTGGTCGGGCTGCTGTCGGCAGGGATCTTCGGGTACACCCAGCCTGCCACGCTGGATTACGCGCGCACGCTGGGTCATCGCCCTGCAGCTCATCAACATCGTCCGCGATGTGGGCCAAGACGTGCGCCGCAATCGCATCTACCTTCCGCTCGACGAGTTGGCACGCTTCGGCCTTTCGAGCACGGACATCATCGAGCGCCGGGAAGACGAGCGCTTCGAGCGGCTCATGGCGTTCCAGATCGAACGCGCACGCGACTACCACGACCGCGCCTTGTCCCTCCTGCCGCACGCCGATCGACGCGCGCAGCGGGCAGGCTTGGTCATGGGCGCGATCTACCGGGCTTTGTTGGAGGAGATCGCCTCTGGGCGTGGGCGCACACTCAATCAGAGCGTCGCCCTGACGCCAGTGCGCAAGCTGTGGATCGCGTGGAGAACCTGGATGACGGCGTGACGGTGAGCAATGCGCGAGGGCCCGAACCGGAGAGCGCGAGCCGGTCCCAGCGTCTGGCCGCTCTCCACTGCATGTCGCGATCCTCGGCGGAGGGTGGTCCGGCATGGCCGCCGCAGTCGAGCTCGCCGAGCGCGGCGTGCCGGTGACAGTGTTCGAAGCCTCGCGCACGCTCGGAGGACGCGCTCGCCGTGTCGAGGTCAACGGCGTCGCGCTCGACAACGGTCTGCATATCCTGATCGGCGCCTACCGCGAGACGCTGCGACTGATCGCGAAGGTGTCCGGCGCGACGCGATTCGGGCTGCTGCGCCAGACCGCTCGACTCTGCACGTCCTGGGCAAGTTCCGGTTGCGTGCGGCACCGCTGCCCGCTCCGCTGCACCTGGCTGTGGCATTGCTGCGTGCGCAGGGACTGAGCTTCGCGGAACGGCTGCGCGCCGCGCAGTGGATGTTGCAGCTCCGTGCGACGAACTTCCGGCTCGACTCGGACATGCCCGTGGCGTTGCTGCTGGCGCGCCACCGTCAGGGCGCGCGTGCGCTGCGGCACCTGTGGGAGCCGCTGTGCACGTCGGCGCTCAACACACCGCCCGAGCGTGCCTCCGCGCAGGTGTTCCTCAACGTCCTGCGCGACAGCCTGAGCGGACCAGCGAGAGGACAGTGAGCTGCTGCTGCCGACCACCGATCTCTCGGCGCTGTTCCCCGAGCCTGCGGCGCGCTACGTCGAGGAGCGCGGCGGGCAGGTGCTTGACCGGTACGCCCGTGTCATCGCTGGGGGCCGACGATAGTGGACTGCTGCTATAGACCGCGGCGGGCTCCATGCGATTCAGCCACGCGATCTGCGCACTCCCGCCGTATCGAGTCGCAGAAACGCTCGCCGGGCTGCCACCGCTGGCGGGCATCGCGCAGGCCGTCCAACGCCTCACCTATGAGCCCGATCTATTCCGTCTACCTGCAGTACTCAGGGCCGCTGCGCCTGCCGCAGGCGATGTTCGGCCTCGATGCAGAGATTGCGCAGTGGGTTTTCGATCGCGAAGCGCTGTCCGGACAGCAAGGCCTGGTCGGCGTCGTCATCAGCGCATCCGGCCGCCATCAGGACCTCGAGCAGGAGACGCTCGTCGCCGGAGTTCACAGCGAGCTGCGCGCGCACTTCCCGCAGTTGAGCCACCCGCTGTGGAGTCAGGTCATCGCCGAGAAACGTGCTACTTTTTCCTGCGTCGTAGGCGTGGAGCGCCCGCCCCAGCGCACCGCGCTGCCGAACGTCTACCTGGCGGGCGACTACACCGCCAGCGCCTATCCAGCGACGCTCGAGTCCGCGGTTCGCAGCGGCGTGGCCTGTGCGCGTATGATTCTTGAAAGCATTTGAGCATCGGCGCACGCGGCCGCGGCGCCGCCTGTTCGTGTCCGGCACGCTCTCACGGATGACTCCCCATGATCGATTTCAAGCACTACCGGCCCGCCCCCGATCTGTTGCGAGAGCGCGTGATTCTGGTGACCGGCGCAGGCCAGGGAATCGGGCGTGTCGCGCGCTCGCGTTCGCGGCGCACGGCGCGACGGTGATCCTGCATGGGCGCGACGTGGGCAAGCTCGAATCGGTCTACGACCAAATCGAAGCTGCGGGTGGGCCGCAACCGACCATTCTGCCGCTCGATCTGGCGACTGCACGGGACCGCGACTTCGAGAACATGGCGCTCGCCATCGAGTCGCAGCTCAAACGTCTGGACGGCATCCTGCACAACGCATCGCAGCTCACCGACCCGGCGCCGCTCGACAATCAGAGGCTGGAGGAATGGCTGCTGCTGCTGCGTGTCAACCTGGCGGCACCGTTCGCGCTGACGCGCGCCTGCAGCTATCTACTGCGGGCCGCACCCGACGCTTCGGTGATCTTCACCTCGGAAACGCATGCGCTCGAGCCGGCGGCGTACTGGGGCGGGTTCGCGGTGGCCAAGAGCGGACTCGCGGCACTGGTCAAGATCCAGGCGCAGGAGTGGGAGGGGCGGAGCAACCTGCGCGTGAATCTACTGGTGCCGGGTCCGGTGGACTCGCCGCAGCGGCAGCACACGCACCCCGGCGAGTCGCGCGCAAGTCGGCCGCGCCCGGAGACGCTCATGCCGGTATACCTGTACTTGATCGGGCCGGACAGCCGAGGCGTGAGCGGCGAGGCGTTCTACTGTTGAAGACGTTGCGCGCAGCCAGTCCGGCAGCGGTCGCGATTTCCCGTCGCTCAGATCGATCCAGACCATCACCGCCTCGCCCGTGGCGTAGACGCGCGTTGGGTCCTTCTCATCGGTGATCGCACTGCTCAGCACGAAGCTGCTGTTGCGGGCCCGCCCGGCGTACAGCGAAATCGCGAGATCGGCCGGATAGACGACAGGGATGCGGAAGCGGCAGCTCACGCTACCCAGAATCGGGGCCTGCGTCCGGTCGGTGTAGTCGATACCGAGCCCATCGAACCACGAGATGCGCGCCTGTTCCAGGCAGCGGAAGTACACCGTGTTGTTCATGTGGCCCAGCGCATCCATGTCTGCCCAGCGCATCTTCATGCGCTCCACGTGCACCAGCCTGCCCGCCAGCTGCATCGCGTCGTCGCCCTCGTTCGGAACGTTTATCATTGCGCGGTGTCTAGCGCTCGCCCAGAGCCGGCGCGATTCTAACAGGGTCCGCGTCCGGGATGGGTACAGCGAGTCGAGCGCGAGGGGCCGAAGTTGGTTGAACGTGAGTCCATGGAGTATGACGTGGTGGTTGTCGGCGCCGGGCCGTCGGGCCTGTCGGCGGCCATTCGTCTCAAACAGCTTGCCGCCGAGCACGGCCACGACGTCTCCGTCTGCATCCTGGAGAAAGGGCTCCGAGGTCGGCGCGCACATCTTGTCTGGCGCGGTGGTGGAGCCGCGCGCGCTCGACGAGTTGTTCCCGGACTGGCAGGCGCGCAACGCGCCCCTGAACACGCCCGCGCAGGAAGACCGGTTCCTCTATCTCACTCCGACCAGAAGCTTGGCGGCTTCCCACGCCGTCCGCAGATGCACAACCGCGGCAACTACATCGTCAGCCTCGGCAATCTGTGTCGCTGGCTGGCCAGCCAGGCCGAGGCCTGGGCGTGGAGATCTACTCCGGTTTCGCGGCTGCCGACGTCTGTACCGCAAGAACGGCAGCGTAAGAGGCGTAGCCACCGGCGACCTCGGCATCGGTCGCGACGGCAAGCAATCAGAGCGATACCAGGCCGGCATGGAGCTGCATGCCAAACAGACCATCGTCGCGGAAGGCTGCCGCGGGTCTCTCACTCAGGCCTTGTTCAAGCGCTTCAACCTGCGCGACGGCGTCGACCCGCAGACCTACGGAATCGGCATCAAGGAACTATGGGAGGTTGAACCGTCCAAGCATCAGCCCGGCCTGGTCGTGCACACGGTGGGCTGGCCGCTCTCGACGGACACCTACGGCGGTTCGTTTCTGTATCACCTGGAGAACAACCAGGTGGCGGTCGGGCTTCGTGGTCGGCCTCGACTACCGCAATCCCTATCTCTCGCCGTTCGAGGAATTCCAGCGCTTCAAGACGCACCCTGCGATCCAACCGACTTTCGAGAACGGTCGCCGCATCTCCTACGGCGCCCGCGCGTTGTCCGAAGGCGGCTTCCAGTCGATCCCCAAGCTCACCTTTCCGGGCGGGCTTCTGGTGGGCGATACGGCGGGCTTCCTCAATGTGCCGAAGATCAAAGGGACGCACACGGCGATGAAGTCGGGCATGACGGCCGCAGAAGCCGTGTTCGATCACCTGCGCAACGGCGCAGGAGATGAGGTTACGAGTTATCCCGAGCGGCTGCGCAACTCATGGGTCTTCGACGAGCTGTACCGGGTGCGCAACATCCGTCCGTCGTTTCGCTGGGGTCTATTCGGCGCTATCGCCTACTCCGCGCTCGACACCTACCTGCTGCGCGGCAAGGCGCCCTGGACGTTTCGCAATCACGCCGATCACACCCAGCTGCGGAAAGCCTCCGAGTGCAAGCCGATCGCCTACCCCAAGCCCGACGGCAAGATCAGCTTCGATCGACTGTCGTCCGTGTTCGTGTCCAACACCAATCACGAAGAAGATCAGCTGCCCCATCTGCGGTTGAAGGACCCATCGGTGCCGATCCGTGTCAATCTCGACCTGTACGACGCGCCCGAACAACGCTACTGCCCGGCTGGCGTGTACGAGATCGTGCGCGACAGCAACGGCCACAACCCGCGTCTGCAGATCAACGCCCAGAACTGCGTGCACTGCAAGACCTGCGACATCAAGGATCCGACTCAAAACATCGAGTGGGTCGTGCCCGAAGGCGGCGGTGGGCCCAACTATCCCAACATGTAGTACTGCTTCTATTCCCTCTCCGATGATCTCTCGCCTGTTCCAGCGCGGCGCCCCTGCCGCGCGCTCTGCCGCGTGGTTGCTGCTCGCGCTCCTGGTCACTGTCTCAGCCGTCTGCGCGGCAGCTGCCCGATTCCACCTCCTGGCCGCAAGAGCACAGCGACCTCAAGCCCGATCCCAGCGTCATCTACGGCCGGCTGGACAACGGCATGCGCTACGTCCTCAAGCCCAACGACACGCCGAAGGGCCGCGTGAGCCTGCGCTTGCTGGTAGCGGCCGGATCGTTGATGGAGACCGAAGACCAGCGCGGCCTCGCGCACTTCCTCGAGCACATGGCGTTCAAGGGTTCGCAGAACATGCCCGCCGGCGATCTGGTCCAGTACCTGCAGCGGCTGGGCATGGCCTTTGGCGCGGACACCAACGCCCGCACCAGTTTCGAGGACACCGTCTACCAGCTGGAGCTGCCGTCGAACGACGCCGGATTGGTCGACAAGAGCCTGATGGTGATGCGCGAGACCGCGGATCGCTGCTGATCCCTGCTCCGCGAGCTGGACAAGGAGCGCGGCGTGATCCTGAGCGAGAAGCGCCTGCGCGACACGCCCGAGTACCGTGCCACCGTCGACAACCTGGAGTTCCTGCTGCCCGACTCGCTGATCCCGCAGCGCTTTCCCGATCGGGCTCGATACGGTGATCGAGACCGCACCGCGTCAGCGCCTGGTCGACTTCTATCGCACCTGGTACCGGCCGGAGCGGATCACCCTGGTCGTGGTGGGTGCTATCGACCCCGCGGGCCTTCGCGGAAAAAATAAAAGCGCGTTTCGAGTCCATGCGTGCCCTCACCCCGCCACGTCCCAATCCCGACATCGGCACGATCGCCCCGCGTGGCGCCGCGGCGCGGCTGTTCAGCGATCCCGACGGACAGACGCGAGTGAGCCTGGAGAGCGCCAGCTACGCCGATCCAGGGGCCGACACCCGGGCCAGCCGCGAGCGCGATATAGCTCTGTATCTCGCCAACGGCGTGGTCTCGCGCCGGCTCGCCAGCCTGGCTCTGCAGAGCGGCGCCAGCTTCATCAACGGATCAGCGCAGTATCAACGACCTGCTGCGCTTCGCGCGCATCGCCTCGGTCGAGATGCAGTGCAAGCCCGATCAGTGGCAGCCAGCGCTGGCCACCGCCGAGCAGGAGCTGCGGCGTGCTCTGACCTACGGGTTCACCGCGGCCGAGCTGGAAGAGCAGAAGAAGAATCTGGTGTCGCTGTTCGAGCAGCAGGCCAAGGGCGCAGCGACGCGCGAATCACCGGAGCTGGCCAACGATCTGGTCGAGCACCTGAGCGAGTTCAACGTCTTCACCGACCCCGCCTACGATCTGGCCGAGCTGCAGCGCGTGCTGCCGCGGATCACCGCGGAGCGCGCTCTCCAGGCTCTGCGCGATCTGTGGCAAGCCGGGCGGCGGTCCGCTGGTCTTCGTCAGCGGACCGATCACCCTCGAGCACCCGGAGGCGGAGATCCTGCACGCGCTCGAGTCGAGCCGGGCGCAACCGGTGACTCCGCCGACGGATGGAGCCGTGCAGGACTTCGCTTACACGGACTTCGGTACGCCCACAGCGCTGCTCGAGAAGAAGGTTGCACGCCGTCCTCGATGTCATCCAGGCGCGCTTCGGCAACAACGTCCGCCTCAATCTCAAGCCCACGAAGTTCGAAGCCAACTCGATCCTGGTCGGCATTCGCTTCGGCGGCGGACGCCTGGAGCTTCCGCGCGACAAGCCGGGCCTGAAGCTGCTGGCCGAGCAGGCCTTCGTCAGCGGTGGTCTGCGCAAGCACAGCTTCGATGAGCTCAACCGCATCACCGCCGGCCGCAATATCGGCCTCGACCTCAATGTCGACGACGATGCGTTCGTGTTCAGCGGACAAACCACACCCGACGACCTGCTTCTGCAGCTGCAGGTCATGGCCGCCTATCTCACCGCGCCCGGCTACCGCCCCGAGGCGCTGGAGCGCTTCCGCCAGTCGCTGGGACCGCTCTACCTGAACCTGACCCGCACTCCGGGCGGCGTGCTGCAATCGCAGGTGGCGCGCTATATCCACGACGGCGATCCGCGCTTCGGCTATCCGCAGCAGGACGAAGTCGCGACACGCACGTTCGAGGAGCTCAAGGGCCTGGCTGTCGGGACCGCTGGCCAAGGGCTATCTCGAGATCTCGCTGGTGGGCGACTTCGATCCCGACGTCGCGCTGCAGGCGGTAGCGTCCACCTTCGGCAGCCTGCCGACGCGCGATGCGGCGAAACCGCCCTACACCGCGGAGCGCCAGGTGCGGTTTCCCGCCGGAGCGCGAGCTGAAGACCTTCAACTTCGAATCGCGCGATCCCAAGGCCTACGCCGTGGTCTATTGGCCAACCACGGATTTCAGCCACGTCAGCGAAGTGCGGCGCCTGTTCGTGCTGGCCAAAGCGCTGGAGGGACGTGTCCTCGAGCGCATCCGCGTGCAGGAAGGGCTCTCCTACACGGCGCAAAGCGCCAACGTCCCGAGCCAGGCCTTCCCTGGCTACGGCGTGCTCTATGCGCTGGTCGACGCGACTCCGGACAAGGCACCCGAGCTGGCGCGAGCAGATCCGCGATATCGGTGCGCGCGTCGCACGCGAAGGCATTACCGAGGACGAGCTAGAGCGTGCGCGCAACCCGGTCGTGAGCGCGCTGAAGAAGCTGCTGATGGACAACCACTACCTGCTGTCGGCCATCGTCTCCGGCTCGCAGGAGCAGCCCGAGCGGTTGATCCGCGCTACGACGAGTCTGCCGGAGCTGGAGGGGCTCACCACGGCGGATCTGAATGAGGTCGCGCGAAAGTACCTGCGATCGCGAGGATGCCCTGCCGATGGTGATCGCTCCCCTCGCAGACGACCGGCAAAGCGCCGCCGGCCCGGCCCGCCGAAGCGGGAATCGGCGCTGGCGCCCGCGCACTGAGCAAGTGGTGCGCAGCGCCTTAAACGATCAGCCGGGCTTGTTTGTGTTTCCCGAGGCGCCCCGGCCCATCGCCTGAGTGAGCGATCCGAGCATGTCCATCGGGAACACGATGGTGTTGCTCTTGTCGCCGGCGATCACGGTCAGGGTCTGCAGATAGCGCAGCTGCATTGCTTCGGGCTGCCCGGCGAGCGTCCGCGCCGCTTCGAGCAGCTTCTGCGAAGCCTGCATCTCGGCCTCCGCCAGGATCACCTTGGAGCGCCTCTCGCGCTCGGCCTCAGCCTGGCGGGCCATCGCGCGGACCATCACCTCGTTGAGGTCGATGGCCTTGATCTCGACCATCGACACCTTGATCCCCCACTGATCGGTCAGCTCGTCGAGCTGTTTCTGGATGTCGAGATTCAGCTTGTCCCGCTCAGCCAGCATCTCGTCGAGCTGATGCTTGCCCAGCACCGCACGCAGCGTGGTCTGGGCGAGCTGGCTGGTCGCGACCAGATAGTTCTCTACCTGGATGATGGCCTTCTGCGGATCGACCACGCGGAAGTAGATCACCGCGTTGACTTTCACCGACACGTTGTCGCGCGAGATGACATCCTGGCTCGGCACGTCCATGGTCACTGTACGCAGCTCCACCCGGACCATCTGCTGGATCGCGGGGATGACGATCACCAGTCCGGGGCCCTTTACGCGCCAGAAGCGTCCGAGCTGGAACACGACGCCGCGCTCGTACTCCCGCAGCACGCGGACCGAATAGAACAGCACTGCGCCAAGATGAAAACCACTACGACGATTCCGCTGATGCCTTGCATGTCGCTTCTCCTCGTTATGTCGTCTCGGGGCTTCGCTCAATCGGGTTCCACTTCCAGCACCAGGCCGTCGACGCGCGTGACGCGAACGCTCTGACCCGGATGCAGGTCCGCGTGGCTGCGCACCTTCCAGACTTCGCTGTGCACGCGCGCCCACCACTGACCGTCGGCCTGCTCGATGATCTGCGCCGCGGGCGCCGATCAACTCCTCTCTGCCGGTGACCACGGGCCGTCGTCGCGCCTGGACGCGCCATCCCGATCACGACCAGAAAGAAGGCGGCGCTGGCCAGCCGCGACCAGCCCGATCAGGGTCCACGGGATGTCGTAGCCCGGCACGTCGGTCTCGATCAGCATCACGGAGCCCAGCACGAACGCGATCACCCCGCCGATCCCCAACGCCCCGTAAGAGGTGACGAACAGCTCCGCGACGATGAAACCGATCCCCAGCAGGATCAGGGCGAGTCCCGCGTAGTTCACCGGCAGCAGCTGGAAAGCGTACAGCGCCACCAGCAGACAGATGCCGCCCGACCACGCCCGGCAGCACCAGTCCCGGGTTGTAAAACTCGAACAGCAACCCGTAGATGCCGAGCAGCATCAGGATGTACGCAATGCTCGGATCGGTGATGACCGCCAGCAGGCGGCTGCGCCAATCCGGCTCCACCCGCACCAGCGCCGCGCCTTCGGTGTCCAGCGTCCGCTTCTGCCCTTGAATCTCGAGGGTCTTGCCGTTCACCTTCTTCAGCAGGTCGGCAAGATCCGTGGCGATGAAGTCGGCAACTTTGATCTTGACCGCCTCCTCGGCGGGCAAGCTCACCGCTTCGCGTACCGCCCTCTCGGCCCACTCTGCGTTGCGGCCGCGCAGCTCCGCGAGCCCTCTGATGTACGCAGATGCGTCGTGGATCGCCTTTCGGCTCATGGTATCGCCCGGCTCGGGTGCGCCTTTCTCGCGCCTTTGTCGGTTCCACGCTTGTCGCGCTTCTTGTCCTGCTCCGGTCTCTGCTTGTCCTCCGGCTTGGATGGCTCGCCGGGTCCGCCGATCTGCACCGGTGTCGCTGCGCCCAGATTGGTGGCCGGCGCCATGGCCGCGATGTGGCTGGCGTACAGGATATAGGTTCCGGCGCTTGCCGCGCGCGCGCCGCTCGGAGCGACGTACACGGCGACCGGAACCGGCGAGGCGAGGATGTCCTTGATGATCGCGCGCATCGAAGTATCCAGACCACCGGGCGTGTCCATCTGCAGCACGACCAGCTGCGCGCCCTGCTTCACGGCGTGGTCGAGCCCGCGATGGAAATAATCCGCGGTCGCAGGGCCGATGGCGCCGTTCACGGTCAGCACAACGACCGGCGCAGACGCCGCCGATGCGCACAGAGAGCAGCAGGGACGAAAGCAGAGCGAGCAGCAGGCGCATGAGTCGGAAGGTGCAACCGGGTCAATTCAATATAGACCCTTTCCGCCGCTCCCGCCCGTAGTCCGCGCGTCCGAGCTTGGCTTCAGGACTCAGGGTCGACGAGCACGCCGGGGTTGAGCATGCCTTTGGGGTCGAGGCGCTTCTTCGCGGCGACCAGCGCCTGGGCGAACAGCTCGGGCCGCTGCCGGTCGTACCAGCGGCGGTGGTCGCGGCCCACGGCATGATGGTGCGTGATGGTGCCGCCGAGCTGGTTAAGCACCTCGGAGGCCGCGATCTTGATCGCCCAGGCCTGCTCCGACCAGCCGCGTCTTGTCGCCGAGCGCGTGCCAGGAGAAATAGGGCGCCGGACCGTCGGGATAGACGTGCGTGAAGCGACAGGTGACCAGGCCCGGGCGCCCGGTCACGTCTTTGATCGCCTTCTCGGTGGCCGCCTTGACCTGTGCGTGAAACTGCGCGAATCGATCCCAGGTGATGGCGGTTTCGAACGTCTCGGTGATGATGCCGCGCGGGCGTGAGCACCTCGCGGTTGTAGGGCATGCGCAGAAAGCTGTCGCGCCACTGGCCCGCCGCGCCCTGTCGCTGCCCGCCTTCACCCTTGACCGCGCCGGCTCGTCGTACTCGCCGTCGTGAGCACGCACGATTTCCAGAGCGCGCTGCGAGGATTCCGTCCATCGGACGATCCGCCGACTCGAAGTTGAGCACCAGCACGCAATGCGTGCCGTCGCCCGCGCCGTTGACCAGCGCCTCGTCGGCATCGAGCAACCGGCAGTTGGCCGGATACAGGTGCGCCTGGGCGATGGCGCGGACCGCCTCGGCAGCGCGGTAGAAATCCCTGAAGCGCGCGCTGGTGCCAGCGCGAAAGGTCGGCCGCGGGCGCAGCCTCATCCACGCCTCGGTGATGATGCCGAGCGTGCCCTCCGAGCCGATGAACATGCGATCGGGACTGGGGCCGGCCCCGGAGCCCGGCAGGCGGAAGGACTGCACGATCCCGGCCGGCGTGACCACGCGCAGGCTCTCGACGAAATCGTCGATGTGAGTGTAGAGCGTCGCGTAGTGGCCGCCACCGCGCGTCGCGATCCAACCGCCGAGGGTAGAAAACTCGAACGATTGCGGAAAGTGGCGCAGCGTCAGCCCGCTGGCTTTGAGCTGGCTCTCCAGCGACGGGCCGTACACGCCGGCCTGAATCCGCGCAGCCTGCGAGACGGTCGTCGATCTCGAGCACGCGGTCGAGGTGCTTGAGGTCTACGGTCACGATCGGACGGTCCGTGCGCGGCGGCTCGACGCCGGCCACCACGCTGGAACCCCCGCCCCAGGGAATGACGACCGCGTCGATCGAGTCGCACCACGCCAGAGTCGAGACCAGCTCGCCTTCGCTGCGCGGGAAGGCGATCACATCGGGCGGGTTGGAGAAATCGCGCGCGAAAACCCGCACGCTGTCGAAGAACGACTTGCCGTAGCTGTGCAGCAGGCGCTCGTAGTGATCGACCGAGCAGAAATCGCCGAGGCCACGCGGCGCGCTGCACGCGAGGCTTGCGCAGCTCGATTTCCTCTGCACGCGGCACGGCGTGTGGCTTCGAAGCGGGACACCCCGAAGCGCTGCGCGTACGCAGCCTCGAGGCGGCTCGACCTCCTCCGGTGTCAGACGTTCGGTCTCGTAACCCCAACCCCAGAACTTGAGGCGCCCTTGATTCGCGTTCATCTGGCTCCTATTAGGTACCGACACACTCTACGGCAGCCCGGACGGGCATCCACCAGCGGGCCGTTTCTTCCAATGCGCGCCGCTCGCGAAGCAGTCGCGTGCCGCTGCTCACTCCTGCCGCAACCAGGTCTGAGAGCGGCCGAACAACGACAAGCCGATATAGCCGCGCACCTCGAGCTTGCGTCCGCCCTCGATCAGCTGCATCTTCGCGCGGTAGATCTTGCCGTTCTTGGGATCGAGGATTTCGCCGCCGCCGTACTGGTCGCCGTCCTTCTTCAAACCCCACAGGAAGGTCATGCCGATGATCGGCTGGTCCTTGCGCTCGCCCTCGCACTTCTTGCACAGATGGTTGGGATCGTCGCCGGGCTGCTCGAAGATCTTCTCCACTCTGCCCTCGAACACCCCATTGTTCTCGACGATCCGCACCAGCGAGCGCTCCTTGCCGGTCTTGTCGTCGATGGTTTTCCACAGCCCCGCGGGCGAGTCCATGTCGGCCTGCGCGGTCCCGCGAGAGCGCGAAGCGCCAGCAGCACAGCTCGAAACCCAGCCCATCATCTTCATTCGCGGACTCCTCGACGAGTAACACCCTCAACGGCGCCTGCCCGGCGCCGGCTTCGGCGGTTTGGATTGAGCACGAGACAGCGTCAGCACATCTGGCGGCGCCTTTCGACGGCGCTCGATCGCCTTCCAGTCCCACTCGATGCCTAGACCCGGCTGGTTCGACGGCAGCGCATACCCATCCTGGATGACGACGCGCGAAGTCGTGATGTCATCCAGCTGCGGGATGTGCTCGAGCCAGGTCGCATTGGGCACCGCGCAGCACAATCCGAGATGGATCTCCATCAAGTAGTGCGGGCAGACCTGCACGTTGAACGTCTCGGCCAGGTGCGCCACCTTGAGCCACGGGGTGATGCCGCCCACGCGACCCACGTCCACCTGGATGATGTTGCACGCGCCGCGCTGCAGATACTCGCGGAAATGGCTCGGGTGATACAGCGACTCGCCCACCGCGATCGGCAGCGACGTGGACTGAGACAGCAGCACGTGCCCGTTCAGGTCCTCGGCGGGGAGCGGCTCCTCGAACCACAACGACGTCGAGCGCCTCGTAGTGGCGCGCGCGGCGGATGGCCTCGGACACCGTGAAGCCCTGGTTGGCGTCGGTCATGATGTCGAAGGCCGGCCCCAGCGCCTTGCGCACCGCGGAGAGTCGGGCGACGTCCTCCGAGACGTGCGGCCGGCCGATCTTGATCTTGACGCCGCGGAAGCCCTTGGCCTTCGCCGCCAGCGCGTTCTCCACCACCTCGCCCGGCTTCAAATGCAGCCAGCCGCCTTCGGTGTCGTACACCGGGATGCGACGCTGGGCACCACCGGCCATCACGTGCAAAGGCAATGCGGCCGCTCGGCAGCGGCGGTCCCACAACGCGGTATCGATCACACACAGCGCAATGCTGGTGATGGCGCCGACCGACGTCGCATGCGTGAAGAAGAACAGGTCCTTCCAGATCTCCTCCACCATCTCCGCATCCTTTCCGAGCAGCCGAGGCGCCAGGTGGTCGCGCAGCAGCGCGATCACGGAGGATCCGCCATTGCCGATCGTGTACGAATAGCCGGTGCCCTCGGACCCGTCGTCGCAGAACAGGCGCAGCATCGGCGTTTCCTGCAGCGAGAAGGTCTGAATCGCATCGCTGCGGGCGACCTTGGGCTGAAGGTCGACCTGAAAGACCTCGACCCGCGTGATCTTGGGCATGGACGGTGGCAGACGCCGGTCTCTCGGCTGGCCGCTGCGTCAGGAAACGGATTCGAACACCCCAGCCGCGCCCATCCCGGTCCCGATGCACATCGTGACCATGCCGTACTTCTGTTTGCGGCGGCGCAGGCCATGCACGATCGTCGCGGTTCGGATCGCCCCGGTCGCGCCCGAGCGGATGACCCAGTGCGATGGCGCCGCCGAGCGGATTGATCTTTGCGGGATCGAGCCCGAGGTCGTTGATGACCGCCAGGCTCTGCGCCGCGAACGCCTCGTTCAGTTCGATCCAGTCCATGTCTTCCTGTCTCAGGCCGACCTGCTTGAGCACCTTCGGAATCGCGAACTTGGGGCCGATGCCCATGATCTCCGGCGGCACGCCCGCCACCGCGAAGCCGAGGAACCGCGCCAGCGGCCGCAGCCCGTAGCGCTTGAGCGCGCGCGTCCGAGACCAGAATCACCGCGCCCGCGCCATCCGAGGTCTGCGAGCTGTTGCCCGCGGTCACGCTGCCGTTGGCCGCGAACGCGGGCCTGCAGCTTGGCCAACACCTCCGGCGTGGTGCCCGCGCGCGGGCCTTCGTCCACCGAGACCACGCGCGTGTTGTGTCTTGATCTCGTGCGCGGCGAAATCCGGCAGCTTCTCGTCGATCGTGTACGGCGTGATCTCGTCCTTGAACTCGCCCGACTCGATCGCCGCCAGCGCCTTGCGGTGGCTGTCGGTGGCAAACCGATCCTGCGCCTCCCGCGACACCTTCCAGCGCTGCGCGACCTTCTCGGCCGTGATGCCCATGCCGTAGCCGATGCCGATGTTCTCGTCGCGGTCGAAGATGTGCTCGTTGATCGCGATCTTGTTGCCGCCCATCGGGATCATGCTCATGCTCTCGGTGCCGCCAGCGATCATCACCTCGGCCTCGCCCAGCCGGATGCGGTCCGCCGCCATCGACACCGCCTGCAGGCCCGAGGAGCAGAAGCGGTTGACCGTCACCCCGGACACCGTGTTGGGAAAGCCCGCCAGCAGCAACCCGATGCGCGCCACATTCATGCCCTGCTCCGCCTCCGGGATGGCGCAGCCGACGATGACGTCGTCGACTGCGCCGGGCTCCAGCCCGGGAGCCTGCTTCATCACGCTCTTCAGCGCGTGCGCGAGCAGATCGTCCGGCCGCGTGTTGCGGAACATCCCGCGCGGCGCCTTGCCCACCGGCGTGCGTGTGGCCGCCACGATGTATGCGTCTTGGACTTGCTTCGCCATCAGACTCTCCAGGTCAGGACCGCCCCACAGCTCAAGCCATCAATTTCTGAGCGGCTTGCCGGTTTTCAAGGTGTGCTCGATCCGCGCCTGCGTCTTGTCGGTGGCGATCAGCTCCATGAAGCACTCGCGCTCCAGATCGAGGAACCACTGCTCGTCGACCAGACTGCCGGCCTCGACATCGCCGCCGCACAGCACGTAGGCGATCTTGCTCGCCACCAGGAAATCGTGCTCGGAGATTTGAGCGCCGGCCACCAGATTGGCGAGGTGCGCCTTGAGGGTGGCGATCGCAGTACGGCCCGCGGCGGGGATGTCGCGCGCCTTGCAGCGGCGGTCGATAGCCGGCCTCGGCCATGGCAGTCACCTCGGACTTGGCGACGTACAGCAGCTCGGCGCGATTCATCACGATGCGGTCCGCGGGCTTGAGGTAGCCCAGCTCGCGCGCTTGCTCGGCCGACTTGCCGACCGTCGCGATAGCGACGTTCTGGAAGTACTGGCGCAGGAACGGGAACGGATCACCGCCCTTGGCTTCGAGTGCGCTGCGCAGCGCGAGCTCCTTGCAGCCGCCACCGGCTGGAAGCAGGCCGACGCCGGCTTCGACCAGGCCGATATAGCTCTCCAGCGTGGCCACGGCGCGCCCCGAGTGCATGATGAACTCGCAGCCGCCGCCCAGCGCCAGACCCTCGACCGCGGCAACAGTCGGCACCAGCGCGTACTTCCACGCCTGCGTCGTGACCTGGAACTGCTCGACGATGCGCTTCGACCTTCTCCAGCCGCCCGGCCATCACCGCATCGGCCACGTTCAGCTTGCGCGCGGCCTTCAGCACCATGGACTCCGCTTCGCGCCGGAACTGTTTTCATCATCGAGGCGAACGCGGAGGGCTTGGCAGCGCTCGCGGGCCTGCCCGAAGAACCCGACAGGTTCGCGCCGACCGAGAACGGCGGCTCGGTCTGCCAGATGATCACGCCCTTGAACGTTGCGCTCGGCTGTCTCGATCGCCTGCATCACGCCGTCGAGCACGTCTTCGCCGATCGCGTGCATCTTGCTCTTGAAGCTGACGATCCCGATGTCGTCGCCGGTGGTCCACATGCGCACGGCGTCGGTCTCGAACACGGTCTGGCCGTACTCGACCGGTTCGCCGACCAGCCGATCCGGATAAGGCTGGCGGCGATACACGGGCAGGCTCGAGCGCGGGCGCAGCGTGTCGGCCGATGCGCTGTACGAGCCCTGCGGCGTGTGCACGCCGGTACGAGCTTTGTCCGTGGCCCACGCCGGCAACGGCACCTGCGCCATGGCCTTGCCGGCGCTGATGTCCTCGCTGATCCATCCAGCAACACGCTGCCAGCCGGCGGTCTGCCAGATCTCGAACGGCCCCTGGTTCCAGCCGAAGCCCCAGCGCACCGCGAGATCCAGATCGCGCGCGTTGTCGGCGATCTCCGCGAGCTGATACGCGCAGTAATGCAGCATGTCGCGGAATGCCGCCCACAGCAATTGCGCCTGGGGATGCTGACTCTGCTCTGAGCTGCTGGAAGCGCTCGGCTACATCCTTGGTCTTGAGGATCTCCACCACCCCGGGATCGGGCTCGGCACCGGAGAGCCGGTAGTCGCGCGTCGTCAGATCCAGGACCTGGATGTCCTTGCCTTGCTTGCGGTACACGCCGCGCCCGGACTTCTGGCCGAGCGCACCCTGCTCGAGCAGCTTGCGGTACCAGTCGGGAAGATCGAAGTACCGGTGCCACGGATCGTCCGGCAGCGTCTCCTTCATCGTGTTGACGACATGTGCCAGCGTGTCCAGACCGACGACATCGGCGGTGCGGTAGGTCGCGCTCTTCGGCCGACCGATCAGCGGACCGGTCAGCGCATCCACCACATCGAAGCCCAGGCGCAGACGCTGCGTATGGTGAAACGCGGCCAGGATTGAAAACACGCCCACGCGATTGGCGATGAAGTTGGGCGTGTCCTTGGCGCGGATCACGCCCTTGCCCAGGGTCGTGGTGAGAAAGGCCTCGAGCTGGTCGAGCAGTTCGGGGCGGGTCTCGCGGGCGCCGATCAACTCGACCAGATACATGTAGCGCGGCGGATTGAAGAAATGCACGCCGCAGAAGCGCTCGCGCAACGCCTCGGGCAAAGCCTGCGCGAGCGCGTTGACGGAAAGACCCGAGGTGTTGCTTGCGAGCACCGCGTGATCTGCGAGATGCGGGGCGATCCTGTCGTAGAGCGACTTCTTCAGATCCATGCGCTCGGCGATCGCCTCGATCACCAGATCGCAATCGCGCAGCTGCTCCAGATGCTGATCGTAGTTGGCGGCTTCGATATAGACAGCCTTGGCGGTCGAGGCCAGCGGAGCGGGCTCGATCTTGTTCAGATTCTCGATCGCTCGACGGACGTTCGCGTTGGGATCGGCGTCCTTCGCCGCAAGCTCGAACAGGACCACGGGCACATTCGCGTTGACGAAATGCGCGGCGATCTGCGCGCCCATGACGCCGGCGCCGAGCACGGCGGCCTTGCGGACCTGCAGTCGAGAAGTGCGTCATAGACGCGGACTCGAGAGCAACGGCACGGGCGGGCGCTGCCGCGCCTCGTCCACTCAGAAGCTGTAGAGCCACCTGCACGCTGAGAATGTTGATCGAATTGTCGTAGCTGCCGATCAATGACGCCTGAGAGCCTGTTCGGTGTGGTTGATGGGTGTGCTCGGCACGAACAGGTGAGCATAGCCGAAGTCGAGCGACGCGCCCTTGGCGAAGGACCAGCTGTGCACCCACAGCAAGCCAGGTGCGGCTGTTGTCGGGAATGCGCGCAGTGCGCATCTGCGCGTTGGGCACCGGACGTCTGGTCCCAGGCAACGCCGGTGCGCAGCTTCCAGCTTTCGTTGAATTTGTAGTTCAGACCCAGTGAAAAGCGCCAGGTGTTCTGCCAGTTCTCCGGGGTGATGTTGCTGGGCGCGCCGTTGGCAAAATTCACCACGAGTTGATCGGAACACGCTCCAGTGGGTCCACGTGATGTCGCCCATCATCTCCCATTTGTCGCCGAAGGTCTGGAACACGCTCAACGAAGCGGAGTCCGGGACCGTGAGATCGGCTGTGGCGGCGCTGGTCTGGAGTTGGGCGCTGCCGGTCAAGGGCGCCGGCGACGTTCGAGAACGTCGACGTCGCCGCTTAGAGTGTACTTGATTTGTGAACGGTAGCTGACCCCGATTCGCATGTCGGGCGAGATCTGGAACAAGCGCGCCCAGGTTGAAACCATAGCCCCAATCGCTCGCGGTTAACTCCTGGGAGCCGTCGGCGTTCTGCGGTGTAAGCCCGAGGCCAGTGCAGGGGCCTGGACCGACGGTGCCGAAACAGATCGTCCCAACGTCAATCGCCTTGCTTAGCGTAGCTTCGGCCCGCTGGGCGCTGAGGCCCGCACCGAGCGAAACCTTGTCGTTCACCTTGTACGCGATGCTTGGGTTGATGTTGATGGTGTTGAGCTTAGAGTCCAACGCCTGGTAACGGCCGACCCAGCCCGGACTCGTAGTCGGTCTTCGAGCCCGAACGGAGCGTTTACCCCAATGCCCACCCACAGGTCTATTGTTCAGCTGCCCACGAGAGGTAGAGATTAGGAACGAAGCCCCAACCTGCCGGCGTCGCCGCCGTTACCGCCCGTCAGAGCGAGTGGCGTTGGCGGGCGGATGCCAGAGTCGAGCCTTGGTTGGTGAAGCTTCATGCTGGGGTCGATCGCCGTGCACGCCCAACACGACCTGCCTGCCGGGCAGATGCGTCATTCCCGCCGGGTTGTAGAAGATGGTGCTGGCGTCCTCCGCTGAGGCCGATCCGCCCGCGAACGCGTTGCCCACGCCGCTGGCGCTCTGCTCGATGAGCGCGAACCCGGCTGCACTGACGGCGCCGCCGTAACCAGCCAAAGCCGCGATCACGCCCGCGCGAACGAGCGACGTTGTCTTGGATTGCATGATCATCCTCCAGTCCGTTGTTGTCCAATCCCGAGCTACCCAATTCTCCGCTGCGCCCTATCGCCCGCCTGGATGGACAGGGCCGCGGCTTGCGGTTCTGGTCTACCGCGACGTAGGTCAAGGTCGCTTCCGTGACCTTGACCGTCACCTCTTCTGGAATACCTCGTTGAGCGAACACCTCCACGTCGACCGTCACCGAAGTGCGCCCGACCCTCACGACCTCGGCGTAGAAACTGACGAGATCGCCGATCAGAACCGGCTGCTTGAACAGGAACGAGTTCACCGCCACGGTCGCCACTCGCCCTTTGGCGAGGCGCAGCGCAGGAATGGCCCCCGCGATATCGACCTGGGCCATGATCCAGCCGCCGAAGATGTCTCCTGTCGAGTTGGCGTCCGCCGGCATCGGCATCAAGCGCAGGACCGGCTCGCGATCGCTCGGCAAGCCCATCGGCTTCCTCGTCGGCGGCCATCTCAGTGCCCCGCATAGAGCTGGTCGTACTCCGATCGATGCTGCTCGAGGACGCGGGCACGCTTGAGCTTCATGGTCGGCGTGAGCAAGCCGTTCTCGACCGTCCACGGCTCGGAGAACACGGCCACGCGCCGGATCTGAGCATAGCCGGGAAACTGCCTGATCTGCGCGTTGATGCGCTCGAGCACCAGTCGCTCGGCCTGCGATCCGTGCAGCGATTGAGGCGATGCCGGGTCCAGCCCGTGCGCGGCTGCGAGCTTGGCCCAGAGTTCCTTGTTCGGCACGACGAACACGGACAGATAGGGCTTGCCCTCGCCGATCACCATGACCTGCTCGAAGAACGGATCGCGCGCGATAGCAGCCTCCATGTCCACCGGCGGCACCTTCTCGCCGTTGGACAGAACGATGATCTCCTTGAGACGCCCGGTGATGTACAGCCGGCCTTCGCCGTCCATGCGCGCGGTGTCGCCGGTGTTGAGCCAGCCGTCCTCGGTGAACATGGCCTTGGTGGCTTCCGGGTTCTCCCAGTATCCCAGCATGACATTGGGGCCCTTGACCAGCAACGCATTCTTGTCGCCGATCTTGACCTGCACACCCCGGATCGGTTTCCCGATGCTGGCCGGAACGTTGTCCTCGAAGCTGTTGTTGCTGACAACCGGGCTGGTCTCCGTCAGACCATAGCCTTGCAGGACGGGCAGGCCGAGCCCGATGAAAACTCTGGCCACATCCGGCGGCAGCGCAGCCCCGCCGCTGACAGCTGCTCGCAGGCGTCCACCCAGACGCGCCAGAATCTTGTCCGCCACCAGCTTCTTCAGCATCGGCCACAGCACAAAGCCCGGACGCCACGGCCCGCGTCCCTGCTGATGCTCGAAGCGCGCCCATCCCACCTCGGTCGCCAGCTCGAACAGCTTGCGGCGCAGCGCCGGGCCCTCCGCCAGCTTGGCCTTGATCGCGCCGTACACGCGCTCGTAGATGCGCGGCACGGAAATGAGCAGCGTCGGCCGGATGGTGGACGAGATCCTCCGCCAAGCTGCGGGATGGAGCGAGCGTAAGCCACGCGCGCACCTGCCATCACGGTGAGATAGTACCCGCAAGTGCGCTCGAGAGTGTGCGACAGCGGCAGGAACGAGAGGAAGGTGTCCTGGCTGGTGACGTCGAAGCTCTGCAGGGTAAAGTAAGCGTTGGACAACATGTTGTGATGGCTCAACATGACGCCCTTGGGCCGCCCGGTGGTGCCGGAGGTGTAGATGATGCTCGCGAGCTTGTGCGGATCCCGGCTGACATGCTCGACCGCGTTACTGCTCTCGGGGGCATCGCTGTCCGGCAGCCAGGCGGCCACGCTGGCAAGCCTCGGATCGGCCGGCGGGCGCGGCAGCGGCTCGACACACAGGACGCGCACGAGGCTGGTGAGCTGCGGGCCCAAATCGGCGAACGCGGCCCACTGCTCCGGTGTTTCGAACAGCAGCAGCTTGGCGCCGCAGTTCTGAATGATGTAAGCGACGTTGTCGGGCCGGTCCTGCGTGTACAGCGGCACCAGCACCAGCCCCAGCCCCATCGCCGCCTGATCCATCGCGACCCAGGTGGACGAGTTGCGCAGCATGATCGCCACCCGGTCGCCGGGCTGCAGCGGCTCGCGCCTGAGCGCGGCCTGCCAGCGCGCGATCAGCCGGTCCATCTGCGCCCAGGTGTAGTCGCGCCACTCCCCCGGCTTCGCCGTCGTACTCGCGTGTAGGCGACGGCATCGCGGGAGCGTCGCACGCGCTCGCTGAACAGCCCGTCCAGCGTGAGCCGCCACCTCCGGCGCAATCACATCAACTTGCTCGGCCACTGTTCCCCTCTGCTCCCTGCGCGGTAGGCTTCAGTCCAGAAAAATATCCGGATGCAGGCGAGCGCCCGGCGTCACCGCGTACTGGTCGAGATCGGTAACGCCAGCGCGGCGCAACACGTCTTCGTCGATGAAGAAGTTGCCCGTGGTGCTCCGGCTGTCGCTGGTCAGGATCGCATGCGCCGCGTCGGCCATGATCTGCGGCTTGCGGCTGGCCTGGATCGATTCGGGAAAGAACACTTCCACCGCCGCGGTAGCGATGGTCGTGCGGGGCCAGAGCGAGTTCACCGCCACCCCCTGCGCGGCAAACTCGCGCGCCATGCCCAGCGTGCACAGGCTCATGCCGTACTTGGCGATCGTGTAGGCGAGGTGCGGCGCGAACCACTTCGGATCCAGGTTCAGCGGCGGCGACAAAGTCAGAATATGCGCGTTGTCCGCCTTCAGCAGATAGGGCAGGCACGCCTGCGAGCACAGGTAGGTACCGCGCGTGTTGACGCTCTGCATCAGGTCGAAGCGCTTCATCGGCGTAGACAGCGTCCCGGTCAAGCTGATCGCGCTGGCATTGTTGACCAGCGCGTCGATCCCGCCGAACTTCTCCACCGTCTGCCGCACCGCTGCTTCCACTGCGGTCTCGTCACGGATATCCAGGTGCAGCGGGAGTGCCCGCCCGCCCGCCGCCTCCACCTCGGCCGTAACGCTGTGGATCGTGCCCTGAAGCTTGGGGTGCGGCTCCGCCGTCTTGGCCGCTATCGCGACGTTGGCGCCATCGCGCGCACAGCGCAGCGCGATGGCACGCCCGATGCCCCGACTCGCGCCGGTGATGAAGACGGTCTTGTCTCTCAGCGTTCGCATCGGGTCGAGATCACTCGCCGCTGAATGCGGCTTTGCGTTTCTCCACAAACGCGGCCACCCCCTCGGCCAGGTCGCGCGTTTGCGCGCAGCGCGCGAAGGCCGCCAACTCTTCCTCCATCTGCGTTTCGATGCTGCGCTCGACGGAATGGTTCATCAGCCGCTTCGCCTCGCCGTGCGCGATGGTCGGTCCGTCGGCCAGACGACGCGCGATCCGCGCCGTCTCCGGGTCAAGCTGGTCGCCGGGCACGACCCAATTGACAAGCCCCAGGTCCCTGCGCTACGTCGGCATCGAACAGGTCCGGCAGCAGAGTCAGCTCCATGGCCTTCTTGTAGCCCACCAGGCGCGGAAGAAAATGCGAACTCCCGCCGTCGGGGCTGGCGCCGATGTTGGCATAGGCCAGCGAAAAGCGCGCGTTGTCGGCAGCGACCGCGAGGTCGGCCGCGCACAGGATGCTGAATCCCGCGCCTGCGCATGCGCCGTGCACGCTGGCCAGCACCGGCTTCGCCATGCGCCGCAGTGCGAGTATCGCGAAGTGCATGTCGCGGCCCCAACGGACGATCGCTTCCGGCAGCTCCTCGATGTGCTGGTGAAACAGCGCCACGTCGCCACCGGCACGAACGCCTTGCCCTCGCCGCGCAGAACCAGCGCCCGCACGTTTGGCGTCCCTCTCGACCCGCTCCGCGGCCGCGCGAAACTGGACCATCATCTCCGCGTCCATCGCGTTGAAGACCTCGGGACGATTGAAGCTGAGCGTAGCGACGCCGGCTTCCACCGAGAGCAGGATCGACTCGACGTCATGACGTCACGCCGTCTTGCGGACGACGAGCGCTTCCTGGAACGCTGCGAGACCGACCGGCTCGGCAGCCGCGTGACGGCCGACATCGGGCGGAAAGTCATCGACCATGATGCACGCGCGGCGCAACTCGTCGTAACGCTTCAGCGTTTCCGCCTCCGCGGCCGTAATCGCGCCGAGTTGCACGGCCGCGGTCGATGCGCTCGCCGGCAGCGAATCCGCGCACGGCTCCGGACCGGATCGCCGGCGCGCACCTTGGCTTCGATCGCCTCGGCCTCGGCGACGCGCTGCAGCGCGAGCTCCAGCCGGCCGACTGGATCGGACTCGTCGCGATAGATGAACATGCCGGCTGTGAGCCGGTCGCGGGCGGGCGAGTCCTCCATCAGCAGCCGCGCCACGCGATGGCCGAGCGCATCGTCAGGCGCGCGGAACGTCCGGCCGAACGGGAACACGAGCAGGCGCAACAGCCAGGCGGCAGGCCGAACCGGGAAGTTCTCGAACAGCCCGTAGAACGCCTCCTGGATGCGGTACTCGCGCATCCTCGAACCGCCCACTCCAGCAACGGCAGATCGGTCTGCTGACGGCCGTCGTCGTGCCAGCGCTTGAGCGTGCAGGATGCGAGATACAAATAGCTGAGGATATCGCCGAGCCGGCCGGAGATTTTCTCGCGGCGCTTGAGGTCGCCACCCAGGAACAACATCGCCACGTCCGCGACGAGCGCGAAGCTCGCGGACAGCCGGCTCGAGCCGACGAAAGTGGCTGCGCGTCTCGGCAGCGCCAGGCGCGGGGCCGAAGCGCGCCCCGGTCAGCGCGAGCCACAGCGAGCGCACGGCGTTGCTCACGAGGAACGAGGCGTGCCCCCACACTGCGCGATCGAAGGCGTCGGTGGCGGCAGCCGCGTCGGTCTCCTTCGTGGCAGCGATCTCTCGCAGAACATACGGGTGGCAGCGGATCGCACCCTGCCCGAAAATGATCATGCTGCGCGTGAGGATGTTGGCGCCCTCGACCGTGATGCTGATGGGAATCTGCTGGTAGCCGCGGCCGAGGTAGTTGTTGGGCCCGAGGCAGATGCCCTTGCCGCCGTGGACATCCATCGCGTCGTTGATCACCTGGCGCGCGCGCTCGGTACCGTGGTACTTGACGATCGCGGATATGACGGAGGGCTTCTCGCCCAGGTCCACCGCCCCCGCGGTGATCACGCGCGCGGCCTCCATCAGATACAGATTTCCGCCCATGCGCGCCAGCGCCTCCTCCACGCCCTCGAACTTGCCGATCGGAACGCGAAACTGGTTGCGCACGCGGCTGTAGGCGCCGGTCGTGCGCACCGCCGTCTTGGAGCCGCCGGTGGTCGACGAAGGCAGCGAGATAGCGCGGCCGGCCGCCAGACACTCCATCAGCATGCGCCAACCCTGCCCGACATAGGCCTGCCCGCCCACCACCCAGTCCATCGGAATGAACACGTCCTTGCCCCAATTGGGTCCGTTCATGAACGAGCCATTCAGCGGAACGTGGCGGCGACCGATGCTCACGCCCGGGTGGCTGGTCGGGATGAGCGCGACGGTGATGCCGATATCCTCCTCGGCACCGATCAGATGATCCGGATCGTACAGCTTGAACGCCAGTCCGAGAATCGTAGCCACCGGACCGAGCGTGATGTAGCGCTTCTCCCAGGTCACGCGAATGCCGAGCACTTCTTTACCTTCGTGCCGGCCTTTGCAGACGATGCCGAAGTCGGGGATGGCGCCCGCGTCCGAGCCCGCCTCGGGACCGGTGAGCGCGAAACAGGGCATCTCGAGACCGGCGGCCAGCCGCGGGAGGTAGTGGTTCTTCTGCGCTTCGGTGCCGTAGTGCAGCAGCAGCTCGGCGGGCCCCAGTGAGTTAGGGACCATCACCGTTACGCACGCAGTCGGATTGCGGCTCGCGAGCTTCATCACGACCTCGGAGTGGGCGAGTGCGGAGAAGCCGAGGCCACCGTAACGCTTCGGGATGATCATCCCGAGGAAGCCGCGCTCCTTGATGAACTGCCACACCTCCGGCGGCAGATCGTTCAGCTCGTGGCTGATCTGCCAGTCGTCGCACATGCGGCACAGCTCTTCCACCGGCCCGTCGACGAACGCCTGTTCCTCCGGCGTGAGGACCGGCTTCGGAAACGACAGGAACTTGCTCCAGTTCGGGCGGCCGCCGAACAGCTCGCCATCCCACCACACAGTGCCCGCGTCGAGCGCCTCCTGCTCGGTCTGCGACACCGCCGGCAGGACCCTGCGGAACCACGCCGAGCAGCGGATCGCTGAGCAGTGCGCGGCGCAGCGGCGCGATCAGCAGCAGCGCCGAGGCGACGATCAGAGACTGTCCAGACGGCTCCCGTGACCGCAGGCGGCAGTCCGCCGCGCAACGTGAGCCCCGCAAGGGATGCGGCGGCCGCAACGGCCCAGGTCCAGCCGGGTGCGCGGAAATAGGCAGCCGCTGCCAGCACGAAAATCGTAGCGAGGATCCAGATCAGCGTAACCATGGCCGCTCTCCTCAGAGGTTGGTCGGTTGCCGTGCCGGCCGCGGCCTGACGGGGATGTCAGAGCCTTGTGGCCGCTGCTGTCAGAGCTGTGCTTCTTCCAGCGCCAGCACGCTGCTCGAGCCGTTGACGATGACAGCCTTGTAGCTTTGCGCCTGCGGCAGGATGTGCTCGGCGTAGAAGCGGGCGGTGCCGATCTTGCCGCGATAGAAGTCGAAATCCTCGGCGCCGCTGTCCAGACGAGCCTTCGCGACGTGCGCAGCGCGCGCCATCTGCCAGCCGCCCGCCACGACCCCCCACAGCTTGAGATACGGCACCGCACCGGCGCTGGCTGCGGGCGCATTGTATGGACTGGTCTCGAGCAGCCAGTCGGTGGCCTCGTTGAGCGCGCTCACGCCCTCGGCCAGGGCGCGACGGATGACGGCGAGCGCCGGATGCGTGTGGCCGGCCAGTTCCTTGTCGAACGCGCGCATCTCCTCGATCAGCGCTTTCGCGGTCATCCCTTTCTCCGCCGCCACCTTGCGTCCGACCAGATCGTTGGCCTGAATGCCTGTGGTGCCTTCGTAGATCGTCGTGATGCGCGCGTCGCGCAGGTGCTGCGCGGCCCCGGTTTCCTCGACGAAGCCCATGCCCCCATGTACCTGCACGCCCAGCGATGCGATCTCGATGCACTGCTCGGTGCACCAGCCTTTCACCACCGGCGTGAGCAGATCGAACACCGCCTGATGCCTGAGGCGTTCGCTGCGATCCGGATGCATCAGCGCCTGGTCCAGCGCCGCAGCGGCGACCGCGGCCAGCGCGCGCATCGCCTCGCCCTGCGCCTTCATGCTCATCAGCATGCGGCGGACATCGGGGTGATGGACGATGGCGACGCGCTCGCCGCCGCGCGCACCGATCGGGCGGCCCTGCACCCGTTCCTTGGCGTAGCCGAGCGCCCGTTGATAAGCGCGATCCGCGATGGCCACGCCCTCGATGCCGACCTCCAGGCGCGCCAGGTTCATCATCGTGAACATGTACTCGAGGCCGCGGTTCTCCTCGCCCACCAGGTGGCCGATGGCGCCTTCCTTGTCGCCGTAGGCCATGACGCAGGTCGGGCTCGCGTGGATGCCGAGCTTGTGCTCGATCGACACGCACTTGACGTCGTTGCGTGCGCCGAGGCTGCCGTCCGCGTTGACCAGATATTTGGGCACCGTGAACAGCGAGATGCCCTTCACGCCCTCGGGCGCATCGGGCGTTCGAGCCAGCACCAGATGGACGATGTTGTCGGCCATATCGTGCTCGCCCCAGGTGATGAAGATCTTGGTCCCGTACAACCGATAGTGGTCGCCCTCGGGCACGGCGCGCGCGCGCACCGCTGAGAGATCGGAACCGGCCTGGGGCTCGGTCAGGTTCATGGTGCCCGTCCACTCGCCGGCCACCAGCTTGCGCAGATACATCTGCTTCTGCTGATCCGAGCCGTGGCGCAATATGGCGTTGACCGCACCGTTGGTCAGCATCGGGCACAGGCAGAACGACATGTTGGCGGCGTTCCACATCTCGGATACCGCGGCGGAGACCAGATGCGGCAGGCCCTGGCCACCCCAGTCGGGGCTCGCGCCGAGGCTGGTCCAGGCGGCCGCGACGAACTGCTGGTAGGCCTGCTTGAATCCCGGCGTCGGTGGTCACCACGCCGTCCTCCAGCTTGCACCCGTTGCGGTCGCCCGGCACGTTGAGCGGACTGAGCACCCCGGAAGCAAATTTCGCCGCTTCCTCCAGCACGGCGTCGACCAGATCGGGCGTCACCTCCTCGCAGCCGGGCAAGCTGGCCACGGCGTCGAGCCCCGCCAGCTCTTTGATCACGAACTTCATATCGCGCAGCGGTGCGGTGTACTCGGCCATGAGCGGATCCTCTCCGAATATCAGCCCAGCTTGGCAGTCAGCTCGGGCACGGCCTGGAACAGGTCGGCCACCAGTCCGTAGTCGGCCACTTGAAAGATCGGCGCCTCGGCGTCCTTGTTGATGGCTACGATGACCTTGCTGTCCTTCATGCCCGCCAGATGCTGGATGGCCCCGGAGATGCCGATCGCGATGTAGAGCTCCGGCGCCACCACCTTGCCGGTCTGCCCTACCTGGTAGTCGTTGGGCACAAAGCCTGCATCCACGGCAGCGCGGGATGCGCCCACCGCCGCGCCGAGCTTGTCCGCCAGCGCCTCCAGGATCTTGAAGTTCTCGCCGCTTCCCATGCCGCGGCCGCCCGACACGATGATGCGCGCCGCGGTGAGCTCGGGGCGCGCCGATTTGGTCAGCTCCTGGCTCACGAAGCGTGAGCCTCCGGCATCGGGCGCAGGCAGCTACCGTCTCCGTCGCGGCGGACCCGCCCTGCGGCTGGGCCGCGTCGAACCCGGTGGTCCGCACCGTGATCACCTTGATGCGATCGCTCGACTTTACGGTCGCGAGCGCGTTGCCGGCATAGATCGGGCGCACGAAGGTGTCGGGTGACGCAACGCGCTACGATCTCGGAAATCTGCGCCACATCCAGCAACGCCGCCACGCGCGGCAGGAAATTCTTGCCGAAGGTGGTGGCCGGCGCGAGGATGTGGCGTGTAGCCGTCGGCCATGCTGACCACCAGCGCTGCCAGGTTCTCGGCCAGCGGATGGGCATAACCGCGGCGCGTCCGCCACCCTCACCTTCTCGACGCCGTGGACTCTTCGCGGCCGCCTGCGCGGCCGCTGCGCACTGATGACCGGCGATCGAGCACATGCACCGGTCCGCCGATCTTGGCTGCCGCCGTGACCGTGTTCAGCGTGCTCGGCTTGAGCGCGGCGTTGTCGTGCTCGGCGACGACTAGAGTGGTCATTTAGGTCCTTCTGGGTTGCCCGCAAGTGTTCGGCTGCCGGGCTGTCGTGGATCCCGAGCGTTGCGCCGGGACGATCTCGTGCGCTTCGCTCACGAGATCGCTTTCGCTTCGTTTTTCAGCTTGGCCACCAGCTCGTCGACGCTCTTGACCTGGACTCCGCGCCTTGCGCTTCGGCGGTTCCTCGACCTTGACCGTCGTGAGGCGCGGCGTCAGGTCGACGCCGAGCGCTTCCGGCGTCGACCACGTCGAGCGTCTTCTTCTTCGCCTTCATGATGTTGGGGAGCGTCACGTAACGCGGCTCGTTCAAGCGCAGGTCCGTGGTCACGATGGCGGGAAGCTTCACCGCGACGGTTTCCAGTCCGCCGTCGACCTCGCGCGTCACCTCCGCTTCGCCGCCGGCAATCTTCAGCTTTCGAGGCGAACGTCGCCTGCGGCCAGCCGAGCAGCGCCGCCAGCATTTGCCCGGTCTGGTTGGAATCGTCGTCGATCGCCTGCTTTCCCAGGATAACGACCTGCGGCGCCTCTTTCTCGACCAGCTTCTGCAGCGCCTTGGCCACGCCCAGCGGCTGCGTCTCGACGCTGGTCTGCACCAGAATCGCCCGGTCCGCACCGATGGCCAGCGCGGTGCGCAGGGTCTCCTGGCACTGGGTCGGTCCGATGGAGACGACCACGATTTCCGTCGCCACGCCGGCCTCCTTGAGCCGCACCGCTTCTTCCACTGCGATCTCGTCGAACGGGTTCATGGACATCTTGACGTTGGCGGTCTCCACGCCGGAACCGTCCGCCTTGACGCGGACCTTGACGTTGAAGTCGACCACGCGCTTCACCGGCACCAGAACCTTCATCGCTGTTCTCTAGTCAACTGGAAAGTTAGCGGAAGTGTAGGATTTTACCGCAGGCCACCGCCAAAACCGAATGCAATCGGCCGTTCCGGAGTTCGTCAAGTCGCGCAACTCGAACCGCTATACTCCAGAGCAGCCTCGCGCGACGCCAAGATAGCGGTACGCGCGAAACCTGGCGCCTCGTGTGCTTGCGCTGCAGCAAGGCGCTGCGCGCGGCTGCGGAGCACGTCCAGTATATCTTCAGCACCCGCGCCGGGGACTCTCGGGTGCCCGCGCAGGACCCAAAGCGAGGCCGCCGATGATTGCAGCCAAAGCGCAGGAACCGACGAGCGTTGCGCCGGCCCGTGACACGCTGGCAGAGGCATGGACCCGCATCGGGTCCGCCTATCGCAGCGACGAGAGCGAGGCGCTGCGCGCGCTGTGCGCGCGCATACCGCTGGACGCTGCGGCCACCGCGCGCATCGACCAGCAGGCGCTGGTGCTGGCCCAGGAGGTCCGCAACGCCTTGAGCGGCGATATCAGCGCCGAGGCTTTCTTGCGCCACTATGGGCTGTCCACCAGCGAGGGCGTGGTGCTGATGTGCATCGCGGAAGCGCTGCTGCGCATCCCCGACGCCGCCAAAGCCGACGAGCTGATTCGAGACAAGATCGGCCAGTCCGACTGGGGTCGAGCCATTCCCGATGCCGACTCGCTGCTGGTCAACGCCTCGACCTGGGCGTTGATGCTGACCGGCCGCCTGGTGGAGTGGCGCGAAGCGCCCGGCGACGAGCCGCTCGAGCATCCTGCGACGCCTGGTAGGGCGGACCAGCGAGCCGATCATCCGGGCGGCACTGCTGCAAGCGATGCGCGTCATGGCCGAGCAGTTCGTGATGGGACAGACCATCGAGCACGCGCTGCGGCGTGCCAGTGCCGCTGGAGCGGCAGGGCTATCGCATGTCCTACGACATGCTGGGCGAGGCTGCTCTAAGCACGCTCGACGCCGAGCGTTACTTCGAGCAGTACGCCGCCGCGATCGACGCCATCGGGGCAGCAGGCGCGCAAGGCAGTCCGGTGGAGCGCGCCGGGATCTCGGTCAAGCTTTCGGCCCTGCATCCGCGCTATGAGCCCGCGCAGCGAGCGCGCGTGATGGCCGAGCTTCTGCCGCGTCTGCGCGAGCTGGCGCTGAAGGCGGCGCAGGCGAACATCAGCCTGACGCTCGACGCGGAAGAGTCTTACCGCCTGACGCTGTCTCTGGAGCTGTTCGCCGCGCTCGCGCGCGACCCTGCACTGCAGGATTGGGAGCGGGTTGGGGCTCGCGGTCCAGGCCTATCAGAAGCGCGCGGTCCACGTCATCGACTGGCTGATCGCGCTGGCCGAGGACACTCGGCGCCGATGGATGATCCGGCTGGTCAAGGGCGCCTACTGGGACAGCGAGATCAAGCTCGCGCAGCAGCTCGGACTGGACTATCCCGTGTTCACGCGCAAGGCCGCCACCGATGTTTCCTACCTCGCCTGCGCGCACAGACTGCTGCAAGCGCCGAGCAGGGTGTTCCCACAGTTCGCCACCCACAACGTGCGCACGGTCGCGACCATTCTCGAGCTCGCGGGGCATCACGGGGACTTCGAGTTCCAGAAGCTGCACGGCATGGGCGATCGCCTGTACGAGCGAATTGCCGCGCTGCCGGGAATGACGCTTCCCTGCCGGGTCTACGCGCCGGTCGGCAGCCACCGCGATCTGCTTCCCTATCTCGTGCGTCGGCTTCTGGAGAACGGGGCCAACAGCTCTTTCGTGCATCAGATCGGCGACAGCCGCGTGCCGCTGGAGCGGCTGGTTGCCGACCCGGTCGCCACCGTGGCGGCGGCACAGTTCGCGCCTCACCCTTCGATTCCGCGCCCACGCGCCCTGTTCGGCTGAGCGCGTCAACGCCGCGGGCATCGACCTGTCGGACGAATCGACGTCTGGCGCGCATCGAAAGAGGCCGTAGACGCATCGCGTCAGGAAACTGACCGGCTCAGATCTCGAAGACGCGTCCCGTCCTCCATGCGGGCTCGGGTCGTCACCGAGCCTGCCAATCGTCGTGCAACGGTGGGCGCGATCGAGGAAATGGACGAACTCGGTCTGCAGCGCGCGATCGAGACCGCAGCGAGGCGCCGCGCCGGCCTGGGAAGCGACGCCGGCGGCCGAGCGCGCAGCCACTCTGGAACGAGCGGCGGATCTGCTCGAAGCAAACCTGGACCCGCTGCTTGTGCTGTGCATCCGCGAAGCCGGCAAGACCATGGCGGATGCCGTCGCCGAAGTGCGCGAAGCGGTGGACTACTGCCGCTACTACGCGGACCGCGCGCGCCACGAATTCGGCGAACCGGAGCGCTTGCCGGGGCCGACGGGCGAACGCAACGAGCTGTCCTTGCACGGCCGCGGCGTGTTCGCCTGCATCAGTCCTTGGAACTTTCCGCTCGCGATTTTTCTGGGCCAGGTGAGCGCGGCGTTGGCGGCGGGCAATGCGGTCATCGCCAAGCCGGCCGAACAGACGCCATTGATTGCCGCGCGTGCGGTCGCGCTGTTGCACCAGGCTGGCGTGCCGAGCGAGGTTTTGCAGTTCGCTCCGGGTGCGGGCGAGACGATCGGCGCCAGCCTCGTCGGCGATCCGCGCATTGCCGGCGTGGCCTTCACCGGCTCGGTCGAGACCGCGCATTCGATCCAGCGCGCGTTGGCCGCGCGTCCCGGGCCGATCGTCCCCTTCATCGCCGAGACCGGCGGCCAGAACGCCATGATCGTGGACTCCACCGCGCTGCCGGAGCAGGTGGTACTGGACGTGATCGCGTCTGCGTTTCAGAGCGCCGGGCAACGTTGCTCCTCGTTGCGCCTGCTGTGTCTGCAGCAGGAGATCGCGCCCGCGCGTCATCGAGTTGCTCGCGCGGGCCATGCAGGAGCTGCGCATCGGAGATCCGGCGCGGCGCGAAACCGACGTCGGTCCGGTCATCGACGCAGACGCGAAGCGCGCGCTCGAGAACCATGTCGACCTGCTGCGGCGTACGGCGCGACCGATCCTCGAGCTGGCGCTGCCGTCTGGCTGCGAGCACGGAGATTTCTTCGCGCCCGTGTGCGTTCGAGATCGAGCCAGCGCAGATCCCCCGGAACGAGGTCTTCGGACCTGTCCTGCACGTCATCCGCTACCGGCGCGAAGAGCTCGGGCCGCTGCTGGCTGCCATCAGCGGCACCGGCTACGGCCTGACCCTCGGAATTCACACTCGCGTCTCGCGCTTCGCCGAGGACGTGCGAAGCCATCTGCGCGTCGGGAACACCTACGTGAACCGCAACATGATCGGCGCCGTGGTGGGCGTGCAACCGTTCGGCGGAGAGGGCTTGTCGGGCACCGGACCGAAAGCCGGCGGGCCGCGCTATCTGCACCGCTTCGCGCTCGAGCGCGTCTACACCGTGAACACCGCGGCCGCCGGGGGCAACGCGAGCCTGCTGGCGGAGATCGAGTAGCTAGGGAACCTCCGCACACCCTGCACATGCGCCGTCGTGTCAGGTTATGCGCGAGCTTCCCTATTACAGCGCCTTCGCCTGCTCGCGCAGCAGGTTCTTCTGGATCTTGCCGGTCGAGGTCTTGGGCAGCGGCCCGAACACGATTTGCTTCGGGACCTTGAACCCGGCCAACCGCGGAGCGGCACCAGGCGATGATCTCCTCGGCCGTGACCGGTGCGACGCCTGGCTTCAGGCTGACGAACGCGCAGGGCGTCTCGCCCCATTTCTCGTCGGGCCTGGCCACGACCGCGGCTTCGAGGATGGCGGGATGGCTGTACAGGACGTCTTCCACTTCGAGTGTGGAGATGTTTTCCCCGCCCGAGATGATGATGTCCTTGGAGCGGTCCTTGATCTTCACGTAACCGTCGGCGTGAACCACCGCCAGGTCTCCGGTGTGGTACCAGCCGCCGCGAAACGCTTCTTCCGTGGCCCTGGGGTTCTTCAAGTAACCCTTCATCGTGATGTTGCCGCGGAAGAAGATCTCGCCCATCGTCTGCGCGTCGCGCGGGACCGGCTGCAGCGTCTCAGGGTCGGCCACCATCATCGCCTCCTGGAGCGGGTACGTGACGCCCTGGCGCCCGTTCAACTCCGCGCGCTTGGCGACGGGAAGACTCATCCCACTCCGGCTGCTTGGCACACACGCTGGCCGGACCGTATACCTCGGTCAGGCCATACACGTGGGTGAGGTTCACGCCGATGCGCTCGGCGCCTTCGATCACCGCCTGGGGCGGCGCCGCGCCGGCGATCATCCCGTGCACGCTATGAGTAATGCCCTCGCGCAACGCGTCGGGCGCGTTGATCAGCATGTTGTGGACCACCGGCGCGCCGCAGAAGTGGGTCACGCGATGCTCCCGTATCAGTCCGAAGATAAGCGCCGCGTCCACCTTCCGCAGGCAGACGCTGGTCCCGGCGACCAAGGCCAGGGTCCATGGGAAGCACCACCCGTTGCAGTGAAACATGGGCAACGTCCACAGATAGACCGGGAAGTGGGGCATGGCCCACGTGACGACGTTGCTCACCGCGTTGATGTACGCGCCGCGGTGGTGAAGGACCACGCCCTTGGGATCTCCGGTCGTGCCCGACGTGTAGTTGAGCGCGATCGCGTCCCACTCGTCGCCGGGCAGGCCGAACTCGGCCTCTGGATCCCCGGTGGCAAGAAAATCTTCGTATTCCATCTCGCCGAGCAACTCGCCGCCGGCGCCCAGTGGATCGTCGATGTCGATGACCAGCGGCGGCCGCTCCACCATCTGCAGCGCCTTGCCGACGGTTCCCGACAACTCCCGGTCGGTGAACAGGACCTTTGCCTCCCCGTGCTTGAGCATGAAGGCCACCGAGCCGGGATCGAGACGCGTGTTGAGCGCGTTGATCACGGCGCCTGTCATCGGAATGCCATAGTGAGCCTCGAACATGGCTGGAATGTTCGGGGCGATGATCGCCACCGTGTCTCCCGCACCGATCCCTCGGCGCTGCAGAGCCGAGGCAAGCCGGCGGCAGCGCGCGTAAATCTGCCGCCAGGTGTGCCGTTGATCTCCGTGAATGACGGCGAGGCGCTCCGGATACACTGCGGCCGCGCGGCGCAGAAACGACAACGGCGAAAGCGGGACATAGTTGGCCGGGTTTTTCTCCAGGCCCAGCGCAAAGGGTGTCATGGTGTCTCTCCGCGGCCCGTGTGTCCGTCTGGACTGGGCGCGTTTGCGAGGATCGTCAGCTTTTCGACAGTCGGGCGTGGTTCTTGCTCGAACCGGCTTGGTTTATCCGTGCGTGTCCGGCCGTCAGATGCAGGCGCATGATACTCGATGACAAAAACGCCGCGCAGCGGGCTTGTGCCGGGCCTCCCGAACTCACTGGATTCGCGGGAAAACGAACACGGTTGTCCGAAATTTCCGAACCCCAGCCTGGCCGGTAGAGATGCAGAAGCTGCTCAGATCGCGGCGTGCTGATCCGGGGCGTAACCAAGACGCCACCGGCACCCGCGTCGCGCAGCTTCCGGGGACACCCGAACGGACCAATAGGACGTTCGTCTGCGCCGTTCTGTTTCTAGACATCGTCGACTACTCCAAGAAGCCCGTCACCGAGCAACTCAAGATCAAGGAGCGATTCACTGCGCGCATCGCCGACGCGATCCGGGAGATCTCAGTCGACCACCGCATCATTCTCGACACCGGCGACGGCGTAGCCATCAACTTCCTCGACGATCCCGAGGATGCGCTGTTTGTGGCCCTGCGCCTGGCACGAGGATTTTGCGTCAGCGCCGGAAAGCGACGCACCGGTCGAGGTACGCATCGGCGTCAACCTGGGGCCCGTGCGCCTGGTCCGGGACAGCAATGGGCAGCCCAACATCATCGGCGACGGCATCAACGTAGCCGAGCGCGTGATGAGCTTCGCCGGCACCGGCCAGGTGCTGGTGTCGCGCTCATACTACGAGCTGTTAACGCGCGCCTGCGAGGACTACGCACGGCTGTTTACGTATCAGGGGTCGCGCACCGACAAGCACGTGCGCGAGCACGAGATCTACGAGGTCGCAGGCCCCCCCACGAGGCGTTGGATCTTTCCACTCGCCGCCGCCAGGCGCGGTCCGTCGGACGTCCCGGTCTCGCCGCTCTGCTGGAGAGGACTTACGCAGCCGGCCCATCCCTCCGGCAGGCTGGCTTGCGAACCGTGGCTCTGGCCTACGGGGCAGCGACGCTCTCCGTAGCCACCTGCTCGCGGCAATTGCCTTCCAAATGAGCGAGCCCGGAGATAAACCCACCCCCAAGGCCGCACGCCGTAATCGCGAAACCGGTGAAGCCTCCTGAACCTCCACCACCACCAACTGTCGTTACGGAGACGCCCCCGTCGTCCCCACTCCGCCCGAGCCTGCCAAGCCGTCAAGCCACCCCCGGCGCGGAAAGAAACCGTCGCACGAAAACCGCCCCGTGTAGAAGCCAAGATCCACAAACCGGCTCGCCCAACGCGCGTCCGCCCCTCCGGCCGCTCGCACCGAGCGTACGACCAAGCCCGAGCCGCCGGCGACGCCGACGCCGCCGAAGGCGGCAGTGGTGGAGGAACGACCCGTGCTTTCGATGGCCGTCACTCCGAAAGCCCCGGCTGGTCCCACCGCGCTGGTCATGTTCGCCATCTCGCCCTGGGGCGAGATCTTCCTGGATGGCAAGTCGGCGGGCGTCAGTCCGCCGTTGTCTGAGTTGGAGCTCGCGCCAGGCCATCATCGAATCGAGATTCGCAACGGCAGCTTCAAACCCTATCTGGAGACTTTCGAGCTTGAGGCCAACCAAACCGTTAGAATTAAGTACAAGTTCAAGGAAAGGTAGGGAAGGCCGATGCTGGGTTCGAGTGGCCGCGCGCTCATGCTGGCGGTCGCGGTTCTGCTCGCCGCTTGCCAGAGCAAGATCGTGCAGGAATTTCCGCTGACCAAGTTCAAGGCCGAGAACATGCTCGACCAGGGGATCCGTGCCTACGACGACGGCGACTACAAGGTCGCAACGCGCAACATCCAGGGTGCGCTCGACGCCGGACTCACCACGCACTCGCAAGCCCGTGCGCACAAGTACCTCGCCTTCATCCAATGCAGCTCGGGTCAACAGGCGCAATGTCGCGAGGAGTTCAGGAAGGCCCTGGAAATAGAACCCGACCTGGAGCTGAAGACTTCGGAGGCCGGCAATCCCATCTGGGGCCCGGTGTTCCGCAGCGTCAAGGCGGGGATGCACGCCAAGCAGTAGCGCCCCGCCGTGAGCGCCTCCAAGCCTATCACCCAGCTGGGCCGCTACGAGATCCTGGCGGAGCTCGGCCAGGGGTCGATGGGCGTGGTCTACAAGGCCCGCGACCCGGTTCTGGACCGCGTGGTCGCCGATCAAGACCATCAACCTCAACCTGCCCAAAGACGAATTGGCCGAGTACGAGGCCCGCTTCTACCAGGAAGCGCGCGCGGCCGGAGGACTGAACCACCCCAACATCGTCACCATCTACGACATCGGCAAGAGCGACCGCGTCGCCTACATGGCGATGGAGCTCCTGGAAGGCGACGAGTTGCGCGCCATCCTCTCGCTGGACAGCCGCTGCCGGCGGTGCAGGCGCTGGACGTCGCCTCGCAGGTGGCCGAAGGCCTGTCCTACGCCCACGAGCGGCACATCGTCCACCGGGACATCAAGCCGGCCAACGTCATGGTCGTGCGCGACGGGCTGGTGAAGATCACCGACTTCGGCATCGCCCGCATGCGCACCAACGATGTCAAGACCATGACCGGCATGATCCTGGGCTCGCCCAAGTACATGTCGCCCGAGCAAGTCGCCGGCAAGCGCGCGGACCATCGCTCCGATCTGTTCTCGCTGGGCGTGGTGCTGCACGAGATGCTCACCGGGCAGGCGCCGTTTCAGGCCGACACCGTTCACGGCCTCATGTATCAGACCCTCAACTCGACTCCCACCGCGCCGAGCTCTGCGCAACCCCGAGCTGCCCGAGATCGTGGACCTGATCGTGGCGAAGGCGCTCAGCAAGAACGTCGAGGAGCGCTATCAGAGTGCAGCAGACGTGGCCAAGGACCTGCGGGACTGCAAGGAGATGCTGCAGGGCCGTGCAGCCGAGCCTTCAGCGTTCTCCGCGGAGCAGCCCGGCGACCCGCCTGCACCCACTGCCACGCGGCGTCAAGACAAGGTCTTGACGATGAAGTCCGCCAGCATGAAGGTGGTAAACGGCGTGCCCGACAAGCCTGCGCTCACCCTGGCGAAGGCCTTCGACTCCTACGAGGCCACGATGCGGCTCGCCGCGATGACAGGGATGGACAAGGAGCTGGCGGGCTTCGCCGACACCGCGCCCGCCCAGAGCGCAGATCCCCGCGGCGATACCGCCGCAACCCCGCCGGCTCGATACTAACCCCAGAAGCCAGAGATCCGCGCGCGGCACCCGCGGCCATCGCAGCGGCTACACGTGGCTTTGGATCGTCAGCGTCGTGGCGATAGTGGCGGCGGTCGCGCTGTTTGTTTTCCGCTGAAGAACGTCCGTGACTCGTGACTCGTGATTCGCCGTTGGGGTCCGCTAGCTCTGCGAGGTCACGACTTACGAGTCACGAGTTACGGCCTCTCACGAATCACGGCCCTCACGAGTCACGATACGGACCGCTTCATCCACTCGCTCCACCGCGATCACCTCCAGCCCCTCGATCCCGCCTTTGGGCGCGTTGGCGCGCGGGATCAGCGCCTGCGTGAACCCCAGCTTGGCGGCCTCGCGCAACCGCTCCTGACCGCGTTGAACCGGTCGTACCTCACCGGCCAATCCAACTTCGCCGAACACGACGAGCTTGGGCGGCAACGGCTTGTTGCGCAGGGATGACACGATAGCGAGCAGGATGGCGAGATCGGCCGCGGGCTCGTCGATCTTCACCCCGCCCACCGCATTGACGAATACGTCCTGGTCAAACGCGGCGACGCCCGCGTGCCGATGCAGAACCGCGAGCAGCATCGCCAGCCGGTTCTGCTCCAGCCCCACCGTGAGTCGACGCGCATTGGGCGCGTGCGACTCGTCCACCAGCGCCTGGATCTCGACCAGCAGCGGGCGCGTACCCTCCTGGGTGACCAGCACGCACGAGCCTGCAACCGCGACGCCGTGCTGCGACAGGAACAGCGCGGAAGGGTTGGCTACGCCGCGCAGACCCTTGTCGGTCATCGCGAACACGCCGAGCTCGTTGACTGCGCCGAAGCGGTTCTTGATCGCGCGCACCAGGCGGAAGCTCGAGTGCGTGTCGCCCTCGAAATAGAGCACGCTGTCCACCATATGCTCCAGCACGCGCGGTCCGGCGATCGCCCCCTCCTTGGTGACATGCCCCACGAACAGCAGCGAAGTACCCGAGGTCTTGGCGAAGCGCGTGAGCTGGGCGGCACACTCGCGCACCTGGGCGACGCTGCCCGGCGCCGATTGCAGCGCCTCGGAGTAGACGGTCTGTATCGAGTCGATGACGGCGACATGGGGTGTCTGGGCCAGCAGCGCCGCCAGGATCTTCTCGAGCTGGATCTCCGCCAGCACTTTGAGACTGCCGCTCTCGAGGCCCAGCCGGCGCGAGCGCAAAGCCACCTGCTGCGCGCTCTCCTCGCCGCTCACATACAGCGCCGTGCAACTGCTCGATAACCGGCTCAGGGCCTGCAGCAGTAAGGTGGACTTGCCGATCCCCGGGTCGCCGCCCAGCAGCGCCACGCCTCCGCGCACCAGTCCGCCGCCCAGCACGCGGTCCAGCTCGGGGATTCCGGTTTCCCGGCGCGGCTCCTCGGCGGCCCGCACCTCGTCCAGGGTCTGCACCCGACTGGCCGCCGCGAGTCCCTGGTAGCGTGCGGCAGTCTTTTCCGCGATGCTCTCGACCAGCGTGTTCCACGCGGCGCAGTGCGGACACTGGCCTTGCCACTTGAGCGTCTGCCCGCCGCACTCGCTGCAGCTGTAGACGATCTTGGTCTTGGCCATCTACTTATTGGTTACTGCAGCTCTACGACCGGCACCCGTGGAGCCAGCGCACAGAGCAATTCGTAGCTGACGGTACCCGCTGCCGCCGCCACCTCTTCGACCGGCATCCCTTCGCCCCAAAGCACGACCGCCGCACCGAGACCAGCATCGGGCAGATGCGTGAGATCGACGCACAGCATGTCCATGGATACGCGCCCTACCGTGCGCGTGCGACGTCCGTCCACCAGCACCGGGGTACCGGAAGGTGCGTGGCGCGGATAGCCGTCTGCATACCCGCAGGCCACTACCCCGATTCGCATGCGCTGCTCGGCCGTGAAGACGCCGCCGTAGCCAACGCTGTCACCGAGCTCGAGGCTCTGCACTGCGATGATGCTGCTCTGCAGTGTCATCGCCGGCAGGAGTCCCAGCTCGGCCGCGCTTTGTTCTGGGAAGGGCGAGGCGCCATAGAGCATGATGCCGGGCCGAGACCACCCCTGCGTCGAATCGGGGTAGCGCAGCAGCGCCGCAGAGTTGGCAGTCGAGACCGGCAGGTCGAGGCCCGCGCGCGCGCGCGCGAAAATCTCCTGCTGCCACTCGATCCCGCGCGGGTCGTCGGCGTTGGCGAAGTGAGTCATGAGCGTGATCTCGCCCGTGTTCCCGGACGCCCGCAGCCGCTCGAACGCACGGCGCAGCGAGTCGGGAGGCAGGCCGAGACGGTTCATCCCCGTGTTCACCTTGAGGAACACGTCGATACGCGCCGGCAAACGCGCGCGCTCCAGCATCGCAACCTGTTCTGCGCTGTGCACGACCGCGGTCAGCCGCTGCTCCGAGAACTGAGGCAACTCGAGCGGATCGAAGAAGCCCTCGAGCAGCAGGATGAGGCGATCGTGGCCGGCCTGGCGCAGGCGCACCGCGTCATCCAGGTCGAGCACCGCGAATCCAGCCGCGTCTCGCAGGGCCCCCGCCACGCGCAGCAATCCGTGGCCGTACGCGTTGGCTTTGATCACCGCCAGCGGACGCGCCCGCGGCGCGCTCCGCCGGGCCACGCCGAAATTGTTGCGCAGCGCGGAGAGATGGATAGTCGCCCGGATCGGCCGTGCCATCAGTCCACCTCGCATGAAGATGGCGTCGCGTGCGCGTCGCCGCGACCGTGCCGCGATCCCGTTCGTCCGGGGATTTTCCGGATTCGTGGTATAAAGTCGCCGCCCTCCGAGGAGGGTCCTGTCCGCGCAGAAGCAAAGGCAGATGCGACGCGACAGATCACAACACCAACGGCCTGGATGAATCGCGGCTTCTACACGATCCTGGCGGCGCAGTTCTTCTCCGCACTCGCCGATAACGCCCTTCTCTTTGCAGCGGTCGCCCTGCTCAAGGATCTGCACGCGCCGACCTGGCAGACGCCGGTGCTGCAGGTGTTCTTCGTCTTTTCCTATATCGTACTCGCGCCGTTCGTCGGTCCCCTCGCCGATGCCATCCCTAAGGGCCGCGTGATGTTCATCGGCAACGCGGTCAAGATCGTCGGCTGCCTGTGCATGCTGTTCGGCCTGCATCCGTTGCTGGCCTATGGGGTCGTCGGCGTGGGTGCGGCGATGTACTCGCCCGCGAAGTACGGCATCCTCACCGAGTACCTGCCGCACCAGCAAGCTGGTCTGGGCCAACGGGTGGATGGAAGGTCTCACCGTTGCCGCCATCATCCTTGGCGCGATCCTGGGCGGATTTCTGGTCGGCGGGAAGTTTCTCGATTTCGCCGCGACCCATTTCGCTCATCTGCGCCATCACAGCTGGGTCACCTCCGCGCCGGCGTATGCCTTGCTCGCCGTCCTCGGGCTGTACGTGGTGGCCTCCGCTGTGAACCTGTACATCCCGCGCGTCGCGCTGGATCACAAGCTGCCGAAGAAGACGCCGCTGTACATTCTGCAGGATTTTTGGCATTGCCTGGCCCTGCTTTGGCGCGACCCGCTGGGTCAGGTGTCGCTCGCGGTCACTACTCTGTTCTGGGGAGCAGGCGCGAGTCTGCGCCTGATCGTGCTCGAGTGGGCCGGCCCCGCGCTCGGTTTTACTCTGTCCAAGGCCACCCAGCTCACGGCAGTTACCGCGGTCGGCGTCGCCGTCGGCTCGGTGCTCGCGGCGAAGTTCGTGGCGCTGCACCGCGCGGTGCGAGTGCTTCCGGTCGGAATATTCATGGGCCTCGGGGTGATGCTGATCGCGCTCATCACGGAT
>CAVVDJ010000015.1:0-76677 GCA_963747025.1 uncultured beta proteobacterium | reverse complement strand
GAGTCGCGCACCGGAGCCTCCGGAGAGCGTGCGAGGTGCGTCATGAAGAGCCGTATCGACAGACTCAGGAGAGATCGAATCATGAGAAAAGCGGGAAGAGTCCTCCTCATCGCCGCCACGTTTCTGCTTCTCGGAGGAAGCCCGGCCGCGCCGGCTGGAAGCCCGGCTTCGGTGGAAGCGGACGGATTCATCTACGGCACCGTCACCACCGACGGGGGCCGCCGGTACACCGGAGTGATTCGCTGGGGAGCGCACGATGACGATGGTCAATCCGGCCGGGCCGATGTTCTTCTGCGCCCCGGCATAGATCACGCCGAACTTGCCGACGTCCAGCGGACGCGACAGCAGGCTGGAGGAGAGGTCGCACACGAGCGGCACAGGGCCAGTGTCCGGAATCCAGTGAAACTCCACCCCACCGATAGTCTCGTTGCCCGTGTAGTGGACGTAGGCTGCGGCGGAGTCCAGTTGCCATGCCGGCTGCTTCGGCGCATAGGTGAAATTCTTGTCTTCGCTGCTCGCTGCAATGCTCACGGTGCAGAACTTTTTCGCCTCGCCGATGGCCTTCTTGGCCCACTCCCCGGTGTGGACGTAGTCGGCCTTCTTCTTGCCACGCAGCAGGTTCATCGCGACAGCGGCGAACTGCACAGTGGCCCCTCCCCTGCAAGAACAGGACCTTGTAGTTCGCTGGGATCGCCAGCAGATCCCGGAGATCCGCATGCGCGGTCTCGGCAATCGACATGAACTCCTTGCCGCGGTGGCTCATCTCCATCACCGACATGCCCGAGCCCTGCCAGTCGAGCATCTCCTCGCGGGCCTGGATCAGGACCTCTTCCGGCAGCACCGCCGGACCAGGGCTAAAGTTGTAAACACGCATTTGGCTGTGAATGCCCTCTCAATGCAGAGTGTCAGGCCCGTCTTCAGATTCGGAATCGCCGTCGGTTGCGGCGTCGCCGTCCACCGCGGCGTCGCCACCCTCAGGGGAGGTGACGTGCGGCGTGCCGTTGCCGTCCGTCGCACCGTTGTCCTCGGTCTCGACCACCTTCTCCAGGCCAGCCAGCTTCTCTTCCGGCCCCAGGTTGATCAACGTGACGCCCTGGGTTGCGCGGCTCATCTCTCGAATTTCGGCCACGCGCGTGCGGATCAGCACCCCGCCGGTGGTGATCAGCATGATCTCGTCCTCGGGCCTCACCAGCTTCGCGGCTACTACCTTGCCGTTACGCGCCGTGGTCTGGATCGCGATCATGCCCTGCGTGCCCCGTCCGTGGCGGGTGTATTCGGCGATCGGCGAGCGCTTGCCGTAGCCGTTCTCGGTAGCCGTGAGCACCGAGTGGCTCTCGTCTTCCGCCACCACCAGCGAGATCACCTGCTGGCCGATTCCCAACGTCATGCCGCGGACACCGCGCGCGGTACGTCCCATCGCGCGCACGTCCTGCTCGCTGAAGCGCACCGCCTTGCCGGCGTCTGAGAACAGCATCACGTCGTAGTTGCCGTCGGTGATCGCCACGCCCACCAGGTAATCGCCCTCATCCAGTTCCACTGCGATGATGCCGCTGGGGCGTGGACGCGAAAAATCCGACAATGGCGTCTTCTTTACCGTGCCGCTTGCGGTCGCCATGAACACGAAGTGACCATCGTCGAACGCCTTGACCGGCAGCACGGCATTGATCTTCTCCCCCTCCTCGAGTTGCACCAGATTATTGATCGGCTTGCCGCGCGACACCCGGCTGCCTTGCGGGACGGTGTAGACCTTGACCCAGTACACGCGCCCGCGGCTGGAGAAGCACAAGATGTAGTCGTGCGTGTGGGCGACGAACAGACGCTCGATGAAGTCGTCCTCCTTCGTGGCGGTGGCCTGCTTCCCACGTCCCCCGCGCTTCTGAGCGCGATAGTCGGCCAGCGGCTGAGACTTGATGTACCCGGTGTGGGACAACGTCACCACGACGTCAGTGGGCGCGATCAGATCCTCGAGGTTGAGATCTTCCGCGTTGAGCTGGATCTCGCTGCGGCGCTTGTCGCCATATTGGTCTTTGACCTGCTTCAGCTCGTCGCTGATGATGGCGGTGATGCGCTCGGGTCTGGCCAAGATATCCAGCAGGTCGGCGATCTCCGCCATCACGTCCTTGTATTCGGACACGATCTTGTCCTGCTCCAGCGCAGTGAGCCTCTGCAACTGCATCTCGAGAATGCGTTGGGCCTGCGCCTCCGACAAGCGATAGCCGCCCGCCGAGTCAGGCGTCGCACTCTGCATTCCGAGATCGCGCGCCAGGCCCTCCGGCCGGGTCCGCTCGACGTCTGCCCGCTGCAGCATCTGCTCAACTAGCTGGGAACCCCATAGACGTTCGGTCAGTTTCTGTTTGGCTTCGGCCGGCGAGGGAGAGGCCTTGATCAGCGCGATGATCTCGTCCACGTTGGACAGAGCCACCGCCAGCCCCTCCAGGATATGGGCGCGTTCGCGTGCCTTACGCAGCTCGAATACAGTGCGACGCGTAACCACTTCGCGGCGGTGCCGCAGGAAAGCTTCCAGCAGTTGCTTGATGTTGAGCAACTTCGGCTGGCCGTCCACCAACGCGACCATGTTCATGCCGAAGTGGTCCTGCATCTGCGTTTCTTTGTACAGATTGTTCAGTACGACTTCGGGGATCTCGGCGCGCTTGAGCTCGATCACGACGCGCATGCCGGACTTGTCCGACTCGTCGCGGATCTCGGCGATGCCCTCTAGCTTCTTCTCGCGCACGAGCTCGCCGATGCGCATCAGCAGATTCGACTTGTTGACCTGATAGGGGAGCTCATCGATCACGATCGCGGCACGGTTGCCCTTCTCCACCTCCTCGGTATGGGTGCGGGCCCGGATCACGACGCGGCCGCGGCCAGTGCGGTAGCCTTCCTTCACGCCCTCCGTGCCGTAGATGATGCCGGCGGTGGGAAAGTCAGGCGCCGGCACCAGAGCGATCAGATCTTCCAGACTCAGTTCAGCGTCGGCGAGCAATGCCAGACAGGCATCCACCACTTCCTGCAGGTTGTGCGGCGGGATGTTGGTCGCCATTCCCACCGCGATGCCTGAGGAGCCGTTGATCAGCAGGTTCGGAACCCGGGCGGGCAGGGCCGTGGGCTCGTTCTCCTTGCCGTCGTAGTTGGGAACGAAATCAACCGTCTCCTTATCGATGTCCTGGAGCATCTCGGAGGCGATACGCGACATCCGACACTCGGTGTAGCGATAAGCGGCGGGCGCATCGCCGTCGACCGACCCAAAGTTGCCCTGGCCGTCGATGAGCATGTAGCGCATGGAGAAGTCCTGCGCCATTCGCACCAGCGCCTCGTATGTAGCCGTATCTCCGTGCGGGTGGTACTTGCCGAGGACTTCGCCGACGATGCGCGCACACTTCACATACGGGCGATTCCAGACGTTGTTGGCCTCGTGCATGGCGAAGAGCACGCGCCGGTGCACCGGTTTCAACCCGTCGCGCACATCGGGTAGCGCCCGGCCCACGATTACACTCATCGCGTAGTCGAGGTAGGAGCGGCGCATCTCCTCTTCGAGGCTTACCGGTAAGGTTTCCTTAGCAAACTGGTCCATCGTGTCAGGGATCATGAAACGGTAGGTGCGGGGCGCGCACAGACAACGCCCGCCGCCGCGCCCTCGTTCGTCCTTGGACGCGGCAACCGAAGCAAAACTAAAATTTTATCATGTACATGGTTCACTGCCGTAGCGGGCCCCCGAGACCGCCCTGAAGAGGCTACTCGGGCCGCGTCGCTGCCCAGCCCCATGACACCGGGCGCTGGCTCGGCGAGCGGGTTGGCCAGCGTTCGGGATGTGCTATATGATTCCCCGGGCTGCCAATCACCGGAGTAAGAACGAGCGCTGCGCGATCCGTAGCACCTAAAAATCGCGGACCCGCCGCGAATCTTGGAGGAGAGGACAACAATGCACGTGGCGAACCTCAATTCGACGCGCAAAGGGTTTGCAGCGGGCTCACCGAGTACGGCATTGCGCGCGACCGTTCTTAACCTCACACCGGTGCTGTTCGCGGCCTTACTCGTCGGCTGCGCTACCAAGGCGCAAACCCGATCGGCGTCGCAACCCACCCCGCAGACGCAGGCGGCGCAGACGCCTGCGGCAGAATCGACAGCAAAACCGGCATACGAGCCGGCTGCCTATGAAGACCCGGTGGTCTCCAGCCCGCACGCGGAGGAGACGGCAGCGGCGCCTGAGGCGGTCAAGGACGAAGGCGGTGTGCAGAGCTCGGAGGAAGGCGAGGCCCAGCCGGAAGTGTTCGGACAGGAAGCGGCTGAGACGAAGCCGGAAGAAGAGCCCGAACCGCAGCAGTTCACAGAACAGGCTGCCCCCGTAGCAGAAGAGGAGCCGTCCGACCAACAGGCTTTCGCAGACGACCAACCGACGGCCCCGGACGAAGAAGCCGCGCCACAGCAGTTTGCCGATGACGACACGCCAGCGATGGACGAGGACGTCGCGCAACAACAGTTCACCGACGATGCGGCCACCGCCAAGGACGAAGAGGTCATCGCACAGCGGCAGTTCACCGACGATGAGGCGCCCGCCGAGGACGAGGTCGTCGCACAGCAACAATTCATGGACGAGCCGCCTGCCGCCAAAGACGAGGACATCGTGGCGCAGCAGCAGTTCAGGGACGACGCCGGGACTGCGGCGGAAGACGTGACTGCACCCGAGGTGTTCAAAGACGACACTGCAGAGGCTGCGCCAGAAGAGCTGGCTCGCGAGCCCGAGACGTTCACCGAAGAAAAAGTAGCGCAGACCGAAGAGCCCAAAGCGGCGCCCGCGACCATGCTGCCTGTAACCGTCACGGTGGAGGCGGACCCGCTGTTCGATTTCGATCAGTATTCGATCCGCGCCGACTCGCGTAGAAAGCTCGACGAGCTGATCCAACAGCTTCAGGGCGTCACGTACGGGGAAATCATTGCCGTGGGATTTGCTGACCCTATCGGCACCGCGAAGTACAACAAAGGTCTGTCAGAACGGCGGGCCGCGTCGGTAAAGCGTTATCTTGTGAACAAAGGTATCCCGGCCGACCGGGTCAAGACCGAGGGCCGAGGCAAGACCGAAGAGTTCGCGAGCTACAAAGACTGCCGCGGCCAGCGCAAACAGAAGCTGATCGCCTGCTTGGAGCCAAACCGGCGTGTAGAGGTTACGGTAACGGCCGAAAAACAGCAGTAGGTCCCTCGGCATCTCGCTCGGAATAAGCGCGCCTGCGCGAGCAGGGGTTTTTTGTTGACCCTCATCACCCCAACAGTGACACTCTCGCCACAAACCGTAGACCTGATCATCACCGCGCGCTGGATAGTGCCGGTCGAGCCTGTTGGGAGCGTGCTGCAGCGACACGCGGTCGTCGTCAGCAAAGGCCGCGTCGTCGCGTTGTTGCCGTCGGACCAGGCGAGCAAGGCCTACGCCCCGGCAACCACGGTGGATCTGCCTTTTCACGTTCTCGTCCCCGGCCTGATCAACCTGCACACGCATGCGGCCATGACTCTCATGCGCGGCCTGGCCGACGATCTGCCGTTAATGGAGTGGCTCAACGAACATATCTGGCCTGCGGAAGGCAAGCACGTCTCGCCGCAGTTCGTCTACGACGGCACGCTGCTGGCGTGCGCCGAGATGCTGCGCGGCGGAGTGACCTGCTTCAACGACATGTACTTCTATCCCGAACAGGCCGCGCGCGCGGCGTTGGACGCGGGCATGAGGGCCGCGATCGGAATGATCTGCATAGAGTTCCCTACGAGCTATGCAACCGATGCCCAGGACTACCTCCGCAAGGGCCTGGCGGCACGCGATCGTTTCCGCGGCGAGCCGCTGCTGTCCTTCTGCTTGGCACCGCACGCTCCGTATACCGTGAGCGACCGCAGCTTCGAGCAGATCGTCACCTATTCGGGCGAGTTGGAAGTGCCGATCCACATGCACCTGCACGAGACGCAGGATGAGATCCGCGAGAGCTTGACGCGCTTCGGCGTCCGGCCGGTGGAACGGCTTCGAAAACTAGGCCTTCTCGGGCCGTCCCTCATTGCCGTGCATGCGGTACATCTCTCTGAGGAAGAGATCGACCTGCTGGCGGCACAGGGTGCAAGTGTGGCGCATTGCCCTTCCTCCAACCTCAAGCTTGCGAGCGGCATGGCGCCGGTGGCCCGATTCGTCGAGCGCGGGCTCAACACCGGGCTGGGAACCGATGGGGCCGCCAGCAACAATCGACTCGATCTGTTCGAGGAGATGCGCGTCGCCGCGCTGCTAGCCAAGGCAACCTCGGGACGCGCCGACAGCGTGCCGGCAGCGACCGCCTTGCACATGGCTACGTTGGGCGCGGCACAGGCACTCGGACTCGATCAACACATCGGCAGCATCGCGCCCGGCAAGATCGCCGATTTGTGCGCGGTCAACCTCGACGCCACCGGTCTGTCGCCCGTGTACCATCCGCTGTCGCACTTGGTCTATGCGGCGAGCCGTGAAGATGTGTCCCATGTGTGGGTCGCCGGCCGCCTCGTCGTCGACCAAGGGCGCCTGAAAGGGCTGGACGCGGGTGAGCTGCGCGCCAAAGCGCGAGCGTGGCAGACGCGCATCGCAGAGCAGTCATGAGCGTCAACGTCGATCCGAATGAGCTGGAGAAGTTCAGCCAGCTCGCTCACCGCTGGTGGGATCCCGACAGCGAGTTCAAGCCGCTGCACGAGATCAACCCGCTGCGGCTGAGTTGGATCGATGAGAAGGCCGGCCTGCTCGGCAAGCGCGTGCTCGACGTAGGCTGCGGCGGCGGTATTCTGTCCGAGTCGATGGCCGCGCGCGGCGCCGAGGTAACCGGGATCGATCTCTCCGACCCGGCACTCAAAGTAGCCGAGCTGCATCTGCTGGAAAGCGGCGCGCACGTCAACTACCTCCAGGCCGACGCCGAGGAGCTGGCGCAACAGCAGCCTGGCAGCTTTGACGTCGTGGCGTGCATGGAGGTGCTGGAGCACGTGCCCGACCCGGCCAGGCAGGTGGCCGCGTGCGCAGGCCTCCTCAAGCCCGGCGGACACGCTTTCTTCGCGACCATCAACCGCAATCCCAAATCGTTCCTGCTCGCCATAGTCGGTGCGGAGTACGTGCTGGGCCTCTTGCCCCGCGGGACGCATGAATATGCAAGGCTGATCCGACCCTCAGAGCTCTCCGGCTGGTGCCGGCGCGCGGGCATGAGCGTAGAAGCGATCATCGGCATGCGCTACAACCCGCTCACGCGCGTCTATTCGTTGGGTCCCGACACCAGCGTGAACTATATCTTGCACACCCGCGCCGCATGAGCAACGCGCTCCCCCCTATCGCGTCGGGCGCGGTCCTGTTCGACCTCGATGGAACACTGGCCGATACCGCCCCCGACTTGGCCTACGTCCTGAACCTTCAACTGCGCGCCCATGGCCGCCCGGAGCTGCCGGTTGGCGCGTTGCGCCCGTATGTTTCGCACGGCGCCCGCGGCATGCTGCGCGCCGGCTTCGGACTGGAACCAGGCGACGCGACCTACCTCGCGCTGCGTGACGAGTTCCTGGACTTGTATGAGCACAACCTGTTTCGAGAAACGAAGCTGTTTCCAGGCATGGCCGAACTGTTGACCAGCCTCGAGCAACGAGCCATCGCGTGGGGCATCGTCACCAACAAGCTCGAGCGCTTCACGTTGCCTCTGATCGCGGCTCTCGGCCTGGCCCGGCGAGCCGGCTGCGTAGTCGGCGGAGACACAGCTCCACGCGCAAAACCTTTTCCTGACCCGCTGCTCGAAGCGAGCCGCCGGCTCGGCGTCGAGCCCGGGCAGTGCACGTACGTCGGCGACGACGAGCGCGACGTCCAGGCCAGTCACGCCGCGGGAATGACCCCAGTCGTGGCTCTGTACGGCTACCTCGGGGACGGCAAACCGCCTCAGGAATGGGGCGCAGACGCCTACATCGAGCATCCCCTCAAGCTCTTGAAGCTGCTAGAGACATCTCCATCTGTGGGATAATTGTCTGGGTCGAGAGTCGAACGTCGAGTCGGTGATGTGGGTGTGTCTGACGCCGGTTCCCTGGCTCCTGACATGGGGGCGACCTGGTTTCGACGTGGGTCGCGAAGCAGCTCAGCGCATGTCAAGGTCCAGTCACCTTGTAAATCAGCTGGAAATCTATAGTCGCCAACGACGACAGCTACGCTCTAGCCGCCTAACACCGGCTAGACTCTGCTCCCGGTGTGCTCATGCGCCGGATCTGATCCCGCAAGGGTGATGAATGCAGAGTCATTCGCATGAGATCGTGCCGCGCAGGGTTACTTTGCTCGGCACTAAATCGCTAGGTGACTCGCCAATCATCAGCCTGCCGGCCGGCGGGTGTGCGGTTAAATGAAATGACCAGGCTAAGCATGTAGAGCTGACTGTAGAGGACTTGCGGACGCGGGTTCGATCAGTTCGGGTCGCCTCTGCCCGTAAGGGCAGAGTGAACACGGGGCTCACATCGGTGAAACCTCACGCCGCCGAAACGCGGCATGGCAACGCCGAGGGGTAGGAAGAGGGCCAACCTCAGGCCTGCCCTGTAGAGACTCATAGACTGGCTGACGCCGGGCAACCGGTGGGAGCGAGCACTAGGATTCGTCGATTGAGATGACGGATAAGACGCCCCGCATCCAGCACTTGCCGCGATTGTGTGCGACAAGACAGGATGAAGGCATAGTCCAGCCTGTCTCGAAAGAGACGGATATGCTGTCCCGCCGCCTCCACCAATGCCCCTGCGCCGAGCGGAGTTTTCCGCTCGGCGCTTTCTTTTGGGTGAGCTATGAACTCCTATCGAACCGTTAAGCAACTTGGCACCGCAGACGCGGCGTACATCGCAGGCCTTGTGGATGGAGAAGGCACCGTGACGCTCACCACGATGCACCGCGGCGAGAATCGGCGTTTGGTGGTGAGTATCTCCAACACTGAGCGCGGGCTGTTGGAGTTCGTTCGAACGGCCCTGGGCGCCGGACAGATTACCGCAAAGCGAACCTACGACGTCAAGCACACCCCCAGTTTCTCCTTCCGCGTCACCAACCGCCAGGCGATTGACCTCTTGCGTCAGGTCGCTCCCTATCTGCGATCGTACAAGGCAGCGCGTGCCACGCTCGCTCTCCAGCACTACCTCGCGCTTACGCCGAGGAATGGGAAGTATCGCGACGAGGTCCGGCGGGCACGTGAGCAGTTCGAAACGTCATTTCTGAGCCTCGGGCCCTCGGCACGCGATCCGGCTGGGGTCCGCAACGGCGGAATGCTACCAAACGGCCGGTAGGCGCTGTGGCCCGTTTGCGGGTGCCTCAGCGCTCGTTAGTAGTGTTTTTCCGGTACGTCTGCTAGGGCGCCCCGATCCTGCATCCAGAAGGGGAGCAGGAACCTGCTCTGGGGACGGGCTGGCACTCTGAGGATGAGCAAGAAAGCCAGCACAGCTGACATCACAAGGATGTTGGTGAAGAGGTACTAGAGGTGGTCAGACCGTCTTCCATTTAAACAAGCTAACAAAGGCTTGCGTGCCATTAGCGTAGCATCAGGAACATCGCCGACACCATTGCAAAGACGACACGCCGGATTCATCCCGACTATCAGGGCAATGTCGACAGCGCACTCCGACAGCTTGTGCGAGATGGCGCAGATCCCGCACTCTTCGCGGTCTATCGGGAGCTTAAACACCTTCAGGAGGAAATGACGCACTCCGAGTACGCGTCTACTTTCCTGGCGGCGGAGTACATTCGCGCCGCCACCAGGTTGGAGGACGCAATCGACGCCGTGAGAGGCTCTGGCTAGCGGACGGTTCGGGGTCCGGGAGGACGCGCATCCTCTCCTCTATCACCTGCGAATACCGCTCGATGCGAGCGAGCTCTAAATTGGTCTACTCGGGGGAACTGCGGACGAGCGCGCTGAACGAGGATCCGCTTAGGCTCTCGCGGAACCAAAACCATCGCGGCTGACTCGAAGCGAGATGAGCACGCGGTGCCTATATGCGTGGTGGGATAGGCCGTTACAGTCGTAACACGGACGGCTGCCCATGGAATCCTGGCGTAAGCCCCGGCCGCTAGTCTTGCTTTCAACGACGTGTTAGAAATTGAGAACGGACATGAATATTGCATCCGACCGGCCCGAAATTTGGCATCTAGCGCTCGCATTGGCCGCACTCAGCGCTCTGATCTTGATCCACCCCACCGCAGGCCGCGCAGATGATGCTGGCGTCTACGCTGGGCGCTCCCTGCCCTCCGGCCTGCCGGCCACCGCCCCCAAGGATCAGGCGCAGCTCGCGCTCGAGCCGGGCAGTGTGGCGCTGGGCGGAGATGCGACCCGCCTGGAGGGTCAGCGCATTTTCGCCGGTTACCGGGTGGGACCCGGGTTTGCTTTGGAGGGTGCCCAGATCCGTAGCGGCGCTTCCAGCCTCGGGGCGAGCAACGACACCATCGTAGTGGCTGGAGTCGGCTCGGTGCCGTTGAGCGACTCTGTGACCTTACTGAGCAAGTTAGGGGTGACCTATCAAACCTCGGCGTTCGCTGGAGGCGGTGCGCCGCTGTCGGATGTCACGAGCAGCGGGCGGGTTTACGGGCTCGGAGTGTCCGTGCAAGTCCGCGACAACATCGAAGTGCGTGCGCAGACAGAGCATCTCGGGCGGCCCCCCAGCGCTGCGCAAGGGCCTGCGGCGTCTGATTCGGTCCTGGTGGGCGCCAACGTCCGCTTCTGACGGACGCGCGCACGGCATCCGTCGTTTCTTACTAAGAATTGGGGCGTCGTTAGCGCAGCAAGCGTTGTCGGCTCCAGAAGCGTGTCCACTCCGGCGGACCGCAGCCCAATCGCTGTAGTCGGCCGCTGTCGGTTCGGCGCGAGCGCGCCCTTTCACAGTCGCTAATCTATTTGCTGCCTTGAAGCGGTGCGCCGACACGGGCGCCCCAGGGCGCGTCGTTGCCTATGAAAAGCAACGTGCCTCCGGGCACCGACCTACTGGATCCGATACAGCCCGAGGGGGCGGGTAAAGGGAGCAAGCCAGAACAACTCGCCCTTCTGGAGGAGATCCTCGACAATCAACTGCTCGAGGCGCACTTCCAACCTGTCCTGGACCTGGGCAGTGGTGAGGTGATCGGATTCGAGGGCCTGATCCGCGGACCCGCCAACACTCCGCTGCGGGCTCCGATCGAGCTGTTCCGCTGCGCCACGAAATACGGCCATGCTCTGCGGCTGGAGCGGCTATGCCGGCAAACCGTGCTGGAGACGTTCGCCGGACTCGGCCTGCCACACAAGCTGTTCCTCAACGCACGGCCGCAGTGTCTGGCGCTCCCGGGGCTGGGCACCGCAGCTACAGGTGAATTGCTGACGCGCCTCGGCTTGTCGCCCGAGCGCATCGTGATCGAGCTCACGGAGAACTTGCCCATTTTCGACTTCACGTCGGTGCGCGCGGCGCTCACCAGCTACCGCAATATGGGATGCAGCGTTGCGATCGACGACCTGGGCGAGGGCTTCGCGAGTTTCCGCACGTGGTCCGAACTGCGTCCGGAGTACGTCAAGGCGGACATGCATTTCGTGCAGGGCATCGACAGCGACCCACTGAAGTTGCAATTCCTCAAGTCAATTCAGCAGATCGCCGCCACCTGCCGCTCGCACATCATCGCCGAGGGCGTGCAAACCGAGTCTGAGCTCGCCGTGATCCGCGATCTGGGGATCCCCTTCGGTCAGGGGAATTTGATTGGCCCGCCGCTGGCTTCGCCCGCGCTTCACCCCCCGGAAAATGTTCTGCAGATCCTGCGACAGCGAGAAATCGCGGTCTATCCCGAGCAACTGGCCCACAGCAACACGGTGACGGCCGAGAAGCTTTTGATCCACGTCGACCCCGTCGCCCCGGCAACGCCTAACGCAGACGTATATGCCCGTTTCGCGCGCAACCCGTCGCTGCACGCGATCCCGGTCGTGGAAAACGGGGTCGTACTAGGACTGCTCAATCGCCACGCGTTCATCGATGCATATGCTCGCCCTTTCCGCCGGGAGCTGTTCGGGCGCAAACCCTGCCATCCGTTCATGGATGCAGAGCCGCTGGTGGTGGAGAAAGGCATTGCCATCCAGGAGCTTTCGGCACGGCTGGTGGATGCCGAAAGCCGCTATCTCGCGGAGGGCTTCGTCCTCACCGAGCATGGGCGCTACGCCGGCCTGGGCACCGGCCGCGACCTGGTGCGGGAAATCACCAACCTGCAAATCACGGCGGCGCGCTACGCCAACCCTCTGACGCTTCTGCCTGGCAACGTTCCAGTTAACGAGCACATCGAGCGCCTGCTGCGTGCGGGTGGCGCCTTTGTGGCCTGCTATTGCGACCTGGATCATTTCAAGCCGTTTAACGACGCCTACGGCTATCGGCGCGGCGACGACATGATTCAGCTCACCAGTCGCATCTTGTCGGCGGTCTGTGATTCGCGGCGCGATTTCATCGGACACATAGGCGGCGACGATTTCATCGTCCTGCTGCAAAGCGCCGACTGGGCAGCGCGCATGCGCGAAGCTCTGCAGCGGTTCGACCAGGAGAGCTCATGGCTGTACAGCAGGGAGGACCTGGCGCGCGGCGGGCTGCTGGCCGAGGATCGGAGTGGGAATTCGGTGATTCACGCACTCGGCGCGCTGTCCATCGGCGCCGTGGTGGTGGAGCCGGGGGACTACCGCTCGCACTACGAAGTCTCGGCCGCTGCAGCGGACGCGAAGCGTCAGGCGAAGCGCACCACCGGCAGCAGCCTGTTCATTGAGCGGCGCAGGCCAGGTCCGGAGCATGGATCAGGGAAACCTCCACCCGACAATGACGGCGTCACGACGGATTAGCCGCCAGACGTAACACAGCGGCCGGCAGCGTGTACCTCCGCAGCAATTCAGCGCGGCGCCGTGGTCGTGGCTTGCCCAGACGACGTAGGAGACGGCTGCGCGGCGAGGGCAGCGCGCAGCCGCGCTTCGCGTTCCGCCAGTTTCTGACGGAACTGCGCGATGGCCGCCTGGCCGGCCTGCTCGCCCTCCAGAATAGCGAGATGGCGGCTCTGGAAATCGGTCGAATTGAGCTTGCTAATGTCGGGCTTGATAATTACGTCCGCTCCGCTCAGCTCCTCGCCGGCGATCGTGTTGCCCATGATCGTGAAGGTCTGCAAGAGAATGTCGAGCGTCCCCTCGATGGGCTTGAGCGAGGGCTTAGCGGAAATGTCGGACGCTATCACGATGTCCGCGCCAAGACGGCGCGCGAGCTTGACCGGGACAGGGCTTACCAGCCCCCCGTCCACATAGTCGCGGCCATTGATGCGTACCGGTTGGAACACGCCGGGTACTGCACTGGACGCGCGTACTGCCATGCCGGTGTCCCCGCGTTGGAACGCTATCGCTTCGCCGCTTTGGAGGTCGGTGGCCACCACCGCCACTGTGCGGTTCAGCTTCTCCAGCGGGCGGTTTTGCACGGCTTTGTTGACGAACTGCTGCAAGGCCTCGCCTTTGAGAAAGCCGCGGTCGGGCAACGAATAGTCGCTGAACATGGACTCGTTGAGATCCAGGGCGATGCGCTGCAGCGCGAAGCCGTCGTTGCCCGCAGCATACAGCACACCGACTAAACTGCCCGCGCTGGTGCCGACGATGATCTCGGGCTGAATGCCCTGCGCTTCGAGGGCTTTGATCACACCGATATGCGCGAAGCACTTGGCGGCGCCACCGCCCAGCACCAACGCAATGCGCGGTGCCGGGATCTTGATCTCGGGGACAGTAGCCGGCGCAGGGGGGCTGGCCTCGGACCGCGGCGCGTCGGAGGTCGGCGGCTCGACTTTGGGCCCGCTCTTCGCAGCGCAGCCTGCAAGCAAGGCAACGCATACCAGCGCTGAGGTGGCTGCATGGCGGATCATCGCAGCGCGGGCTCGAGGTTCAGAGGCAGCAAAGGCCTCGTGGTGCCGGGATCAGGGCCCGGTTGGGTCACATCTGAGATTGCATATAGTTCTGCAGGCCGACCTTGGTGATCAGTTCGATCTGCGTTTCCAACCAGTCGACGTGCTCCTCTTCGCCATCCAGGATGTCCTCGAGCAATTCCCGGCTGATGTAGTCGTCGCACGACTCACAATGGGCGATCGCCTCGCGTAACAGCGGAATCGCTTCCATCTCCATGCGCAAATCGCACTTGAGCGCGTCCGGGGTATCCTCGCCGACATACAGCTTGTTGAGCTGCTGCAGATTGGGCAGCCCCTCGAGAAACAGAATCCGGTTAATGAGCTTGTCCGCGTGCTTCATCTCATCTACGGACTCGTGGTACTCGTAGTCGTCGAGCTTCTTGAGTCCCCAGTGGCGGAACATGCGCGCATGCAGGAAGTACTGGTTGATCGCGGTGAGCTCGTTGATGAGTACGCGGTTGAGATAGTCGAGGACCTTGGTATCGCCCTTCATGTCGGCTCCATGTAATCAGGGGTCGCGGCCATTATAGCGAGGCACGGCGCGGCACCAAGGGAAACCACGCGCAAGAGTGGCTGCGGCGGCCGGAACTCGGGGAAAAGAACGCGGGGTCAACGCACCAGCCCCGTGCTCCGCTTGGGCAGGCGATCTACCCCGGCGTGGGAACTCAGGCGGCGGCGCGGTTCTCGGGGAAGCCGAGGACCTGCAGTGTTTCGTCCAGGACTTGGCCGGCAAACGGGCGGCAGCAACCGCACGCTGCGGCGACGCCGAGCTTGGCGCTGAGCTCACACACGGACGACGCGCCCTCGCAGACCGCGTCGCGGATCTGCTGCTCCGTCACTCCGTTGCAAACGCAAATATACACAGTCGCGGCTCCTAAGCTTTCGGTAGCATAAATCACAATGAGAATGATTGTCAATAGCGGCCCGCAACGGGTCCGGTGACAAATCCCGGACCTGTCCGCCGAGTGAGATTGGCGAGGCAACCCTCAGTGGCAGATATTTTGAAACCCTGGTGGCCGATGCGGACAAACGGAGACCCAATGCTTATAATTCGCATTTACGAGGCCACGTTTCGCCTAGATTGCTTTCAGCCCGATGCCGTCCATGTGCCGACCGTTCCCACTGCTTCTGTTCCTGGCCTTCCCGGTGAATGCCGCGTTGGCACAGCACATCGCCGCACCCAACAGCGGGCCGCAAACCATCCTTCACCTCCTCGACTACGTATCGGTGGAGTACCCGCAGTTTGTCCAGGCGGGTAAGGTGGTCAACCCTGGCGGAATATGCCGAGCAGGTAGAGTTTGCTGGCCAGATCAGGGAGCTGCTCGCCGCCTTGCCGGCTGACCCCAAGCGCGAAACGTTTGTGCGCCAGGCCGAACAACTCCTGGCGTTGATTCAAGGCCAAGGGAGACGGCGCCGAGGTAGCTGTTCTCTCACACCGGCTTCAGCAAGACCTGATCACCGCATACCGCATACCGGTGGCGCCCAAGCAGGCGCCCGATCTCGCTCCCGCCGCAGCGCTTTACACCGCGCGCTGCGCAGCCTGTCACGGCTCCAGCGGAGACGGCGCAGGCCCGCAGGCGGCGAAGCTCGAGCCTCGCCCTAGCGACTTTCGCGACGGCAAGCGTCAGTCCGCTCGCAGCGTATTCGCCTTGTTCAACACGATTACACTCGGTGTAGACGGCACGGCGATGACCGCCTTCAGCGACCTGAGCGCCGAGGAGCGCTGGAGGCTCGCGTTCTACGTGAGCCAGTTTGCAGCCAGCGATTCGCAGCGTGAGCGCGGAGCACGCGCCTGGGAGCGCGGCGACGGCCGCGCCCTATTCAGTTCGCTCCCCGCGCTTGTAACCATGACCCCAGCGGAGGCCCGCCAGCAAGGAGGCAACGCCGAATCCATTCTGGCTTATCTGCGCGCCAAGCCGGCCCAAGTGGAGGCATCGGCGCGCACGCCCATCGCCTTCAGCATCGCGACGCTTGGACGGCAGTCTCGAAGCCTACCGTGCCGGTAAGGCTGAAGAGGCGTATCAGCTCGGGGTCACAGCGTATCTGGAGGGGTTCGAGCTGATCGAAGCCAGCCTCGACAACCGCGACCGCGATCTGCGCACGCGCACGGAAGCGGCAATGATGGGCTACCGCAACGCTATCAAAGCCGGCCGGCCAGTGGGCGAAGTCGAAACCGACCACGATTCGGCCATCAAGCTGCTCGAGGAAGCGCAGCAGCGGCTGACCGACCCTGCGGCGATCCCCGACCGCGAACTTCGTAAGTTCGCTCATCATCATCCTGCGCGAGGGTCTCGAGGCAATTCTGGTCCTCGCCGCCATGGCCGCGTTTCTGGTGCGCACCGGTAGGCGTGAGAGCCTACCGTGGCTGCACGTTGGCTGGATCGCTGCCTTGTTGCTTGGCGGACTCACGTGGGTGATCTCAAGCAAGCTCATCGCCATCAGCGGAGCACACCGTGAGGTGACCGAAGGCATCACGGCTCTAGTCGCCGCGGGTCTCCTTCTCTACGTCGGCTTCTGGCTGCACAGCAAGGCGAACGCCGCGCGCTGGAGCGAGTTCATCAAGAGCCAGATGACCACCGCTCTCAGCGGTGGGGCGCTGTTCAGCATCGCGCTGGTCTCTTTTCTCGCCGTTTATCGCGAGGTGTTCGAGACCGTCTTGTTCTATCAGGCTTTGTGGGTGCAATCCGAAGGCAGCGGCCAGACTGCGGTAATTGCGGGATTCGCGATCGGCGTGGCCGCGCTCGCCGTGCTAGCTTGGTTGATTGCGCGCTTCAGCGTGCGACTACCGCTAGGGACGTTCTTCGCCGCGAGCTCCGTGTTGCTTGCGATAATGGCCGTCGTGTTCGCCGGCCAGGGCATCGCCGCCCTGCAAGAGGCGGGTAAGCTCGCGTCTAACCGGATCGACTTCCCCTCGATCCCACTGCTCGGCATCTACCCGAACCTGCAGGGCCTGATCTCTGCAGCTTGCGCTGGTGACGATCATCGTCATCGGCTTCGTCTACCTGCGCGGCAACCGTCGCGCCTGACGCTTCTTCCGCCCGCTCGGGGGCGGCTGGGGCTTCGCACCCTGTCGTCGATCAAGACGAGCGACCTGGCAGCATGCGGAAGAAGACACCGTCCTTGTCGATCAGCAGGTGCTTCAACGCGCCGGCAATGTGGATGCAAATCACGATCACCAGCACCTCGGAGGCGGCGTGATGGATACCCTGGAACAACTCGTACAAGGCTTTGTTCTCGGGGAACAGCGGCCCGATCTTGAACAGCCCGAAGTAGGTCACTCCATACTTGCTGAAGTTGGAGGCGGTGAAGCCCGCAATGGGCATCAAGACCAGTAGGGCATAAAGCAAACCATGGCTCAACCTCGACGCGTTCACGACCCATCCCGCCGTACCCGACGGCAGCGGTGGCGGCTGATGGTTCCACCGCCATACCACCCGTATCAGGACGATGAGCCCCAGCGTTACGCCGATCGACTTGTGCAGGTTGAAGAAGAACGCGCGCTGTGGCGTACCCTTCGGGATGTCGGTCATGTACCAACCAAGACCGATCATGACGAACACACCGACCGCCACGAGCCAGTGCAGCGCAATGGCGACCCTGTCGTAGCGACGGACGCTGATATCGTTTGCCATTTACCCCCCCTGTACGCGAAAGCGAGGTATGTTACACCCGCATGCTGGGAACCAAGACCTGCCGTAGGTGTGGCTTCGTGCCAGCGCGTCGCGTTACGTTGCCAGTCTCCTGCGCCGCCATGAGAGTGCCTGACATCCTCGGCGCGGACCGCGAGCGTCCCAAATGAAAAGGGCTGCCCGCAGGCAGCCCTTTTCGTGAGACTAGTTCGGTTACCGGTTGTAGATGTACATCGTTACTTCGAAGCCGAAACGCATCTCGGTAAATTCAGGCTTGGTCCACATAATGTTTTCTCCTTGGTTCTAGTTCTGGTTCAGCCAACTCAACTGGGAGGAATACACCTTATTGCCGAACCTATTGTGTCCACCCTCCATCCTGGCAGCCAGCGGAAATCGCTTAAATCGGCCTCATGATTTTCATTAGATTTAGGGCTCGCTGGGGATCAAGGCTCGACCAAGCCGGCCCGGATCGCCATGATGGCCAGCTCTGCCGAGTTGGATGCACCCAATTTCTGTTTAATATTATAGAGATGTGTTCCCACGGTGCGCGGGCTGAGCGACATCACCTCGGCGATCTCCGCGACCGACTTGCCCTTAGCGAGCGCGAGGAACACCTTGAACTCCTTTTCGCTAAGCATGTCGACCGGGCTCTTGTCTCCGCTCAGCTGCTGGAGGGCGAGCTGCTGCGCGATGGACGGCTCGAGATAGGTCTTGCCCTGTGCAACTTGGCGGATGGCGTCGATCAGCGCCTCGGCGGCACTGCGCTTGGTGAGATAGCCCGCCGCACCGGCCTTGAGCACTCGCCTGGCATGCATGATGTCCTCGTGGGCCGACAGCACTAAGATCCGCGCCTGAGGTTCGCGGGCGAGGATACGGTCGATCGCCTCCAGGCCACCGATTCCCGGCATCGAGATATCCATGACCACCACGTCCGGCTTCACCTCTGCGAAGCTGCGCACCGCCTCTTCGCCACTGTTCGCTTCCGCGGCAACTTTCAGATCAGCTGCTCCCTCGAGCAAGAGCCGGAACCCCATGCGGACCACGGCGTGGTCGTCAACCAGCATCACCCGCACTTGAGGCTGCGTCATTTCGCGACCGCCTTCACTTCCACATCAGGGCTGTCCGCCGCCCCATGAGCAGTCGACCGAACGGGGATGGCTGCGCTCACTCTGAGCCCCTGTCCCGGCCGAGATTCGAGCCCGAACTCCCCCTGCAGCGCCTGTACGCGCTCGCGAAGGCCCATGAGGCCAAAGCGCGCTGTCTCGCTTTCGTTGCCCTCCCCCAGCCCCCTGCCATCGTCCGCCACATGCAAATGGAGCACGCCACTCTCGCGCCTGATCTCGATGTCGGCGCGAGTAGCATCGGCGTGGCGCAAGACGTTGGTCAAGCACTCCTGAACCAGCCGGTACGCAGTGATGTTGATCGCCTCGCCCAGGTCGGCGAGATCCCCACTCAGCTTCAGCCCGCAGACGATCTCCGGGTGACGCTCGCGCCATGTATTGACCATGTCCTCGACGGCTTCTTGCAGACCCAGGTTGTCCAGTGCACTTGGGCGAAGCTGGCGGATGATCCCGTGCACCACGTCGTAGATGTGGCTCGCCACCTCGACGATGGTCTGCGCGCTGCGGTGAATCTCGGGCGCCGCGGTCTGCGTGCGGTTGGCGATGGCAGCGCCGATCGTCTTGATCGCGGTGACGCACTGCCCGAGCTCATCGTGCAGCTCGCGAGCGATAGATCGGCGCTCCTCCTCCAGGCGCGTTTGGATCAGTTGCGTCAGCCGCCGGTTCTGCTCCAGCTCCTTCTCGGTCTCTTGCGCGCGCTTGCGCTCCGTAATGTCGCGCATCCTGCGGATCCCCCCGATCACTTCGCCGCTGTCGGGATCGATCAAAGCGGTCGCCGACAGCGCCACATCCACCAGGCGCCCGTCACGTGTCAGCCGGCGCGTCTCGACGTTGTCTACTATCCGCCGGCGCCGAATGGTGTCGAGATGTTCGGCCACTTCGGCCTCAAATCCAGGCGGGGTAAGCAGCGTCGTGGACTGTCCCACGATCTGCTCGGGCGCATAGCCGAACAGGCGTTCTGCCGCCGGGTTCCAGAACGAGATTCTGCCCTCCAGATCGTGGATCATGATGGCGTCGGTTGACTGCTTGGCGACCAGCGCCAATCGCATGTTTTCGGCATGGGTTTCTTCCAGCGCCTGCGCCATGCGGTTGAAGGTGTGGCTGATCGAATCGAACTCGCGCAGCGAGAATTCAGGCAGCCGTGTATTCAACCGCCCGCGCTCCATCTCGGATAGGCCACGCAGGATCGGGGTGACCGGCCTTAACGCGCGGCCCAGCAGCCAGAACACCACAGCATTGACGAGCAGCAAGAAGCCCAGAGCCAGTCCGATCAGATTCTTCATGTCGTCCCACGCGTCGAGGATGGCACGCGAGGCATCTGGCGTCACCGTGATGTGGCCACCATTGACGCTCAGCTCCGCGTCGGGCAGACGAGGCGATACCAGGCGTGAGAACCACTCCGGCGCAGCGCGGCCCGCTTTGTACAGAGGCGGAGGCGAGGTGTAGACCAAAGTGCCGTCGTCCGCATACAGCCGGATCTCGTGCGCGCGTACGCGCCCGAGACTGTGCAGGAAGGGAAGCAAGACGCCGAGCGGATCGTGCGATCGAGGAGCGAACTGACTGCTATACAGCACCGTGCTCAGCAACTGCTGGGTGACCTTGGTTCCGGCTTCCATCTCCTCGCGGATAGAGCTGCGCATGTCGTCCAGCACGATCTTGGCCGTAACCAAGGAGAACAGCAAGATCACCACCGTGATGATGAGGTTGATGCGAAAGCGCAGGCTCATATCGGCGTGATCAGCCGTTTCATATCTTGCGTAGCCTGGACCAGGGCCCGCGCGATGGCGGGATGCATGGACGAGTGGCCGCCCTCCTCCACCATACGCAGCTGTGCGCCAGGCCACTGCTCCGCGACAGTGTACGCGGTGCTGGGAGGGCAGACCAAATCGCGGCGGCCTTGCACCAAGAGCGCGGGCACGCCAACCAGGCGTTCCAGACCGCGCAACAACTGGCCTGGCGTGAGAAAACAATCGTTGACGAGGTAATGAAGCTGGATGCGAACGCGTGCGAGCGTCCCCATGTCAGCTGCGGAAGAAGCGGGCGGCGCCTCGCCCACGGCCATGACCGCCGATTCCCACGCGTTCCAACGCCCGGCCGCTGCTACGTCGTCCAGAGTGACGCGCTCGTGATAGCGCCGCAACAGGCCCGCGCACGACTGGTCGTCCCCGCCGGACGCGAACGCGCTCCACGCTTCGGGCAAGAAACGGCTCAGTCCGGTGACGAACCACGAGACCTCGTCGTCTGAGGCCAAGAACAACCCCCGCAGCACCAACCCGCTCACCGCCTCGCGGTGGGCCTGGGCGTAGGCCAGCGCCAGAGTGCTGCCCCAGCTGCCACCGAACAACAGCCAGCGCCTGATGTCGAGTGCAACGCGCAGCCGCTCGAGGTCGCTGAGCAGGAGCGGCGTTGTGTTCGCGTGAATCTCACCGCGCGGCGTGGAGCGACCGCAGCCACGCTGATCCAACAGCACGATGCGATAGAACGCGGGATCGAAAAAGCGGCGATGATCGGGGTTGGTGCTGCTGCCGGGCCCGCCATGGAGGAAGAGCACTGGCACGCCTTGCGGGTTGCCGGACTGCTCATGCCAGATCCGGTGCCCGTCGGTGCTGTCGAGCCACCCTGATGCATAGGGTTCCAGCGGTGGGAACAGTACGTCGGACATGTCCCGAACCCCGCCGGCGCTACTGCTCGCGGTTGCGCAGCGAAAATCTGAACGGAACGTCGAAGGCTGAACGCGCGCTCGCGCAACTCGTCGGGTATGTTCGGCAGCTTGATCTCCCTGATCTTCGAGACCGCACGGTCGTCGAGCACCGAGTAGCCGCTGCTCCGCGTCACGGTGACCGCCTTGCAGCAGACCATCCGGCCCGATCTCGACGCGGACCATCGTCGAACCCTGCCAGCCCCGGTCTCGCGCGAGGCGTGGATAGTCTCGCTCCGACACCACCTTTCCCACGATGCGGACACATCCGCTGGAAGCGCAAGATGCGCAGCATCTTCGTCTCCTCGTTTCAGCTTGGGCGGCGTCGGCAGAGGGGTTTGAGCAACCGGGTTGGAAGGTGCGGCCGCCCCGGACGGTCTGGTTGGCCCCGGTGGAGCGGGCGCAGCCAGTGGCGTGGGTGCGCTCGGCTCTGCGCGCGCCTCGTACTTGGGCTGCGCCTTGGGCTCGGAGCGAACTTGCGGCTCCGCTCGCGGGAGCGGCACCGGCTCTGCGCGCGGTTGCGGACGCGCCGAGGTCATCGGCTCGGGCGCTGGTGCAACCGGCTGCGGCGGCGCGGTGGGTGCTTCGACTTGCGGCTGCTGTCGAGGTGCAAGTGTTGGCTCGGGCCGCGGCTCCGCTTTTGCGGTGACCTGCGGCTGCGCCCGCGCCTCTGCCCGCGGCGCGTCCACTCGCGGCGCGGTGACCGATTCGGGACTGACTTCGGGACGCGCCACCGGAACCGATTCGCGCTGCGGCTCCGGGCGCGGCTCGCTGCGACGCACTGGGGCCGGCTCGGGCGCGGCGCAACCCGCGGCAGCGGCGACTCCACCTTGGGCGCGGTCACGGTCTCGGGTCGGACGTCAGGACGCGCGACGGGCACCGGCTCTCGATTCGGCTCGAGCCGCGGCTCCACGCGAGGAACGGGGACTGCTTCCGTCTTGGGCTCCACCCGCGGCAAAGGCCGCACCTCTGGACTCGCTTGCGGACGAGGCTCCACACGCGGCTCAATCCGCGCATCCGGTTTCAGTTCCTGACGAGGCTCGAGCCTGGGCTCGGGGCGCGGCTCTGGCCTGAGGTCGGACCTCGGCTCGGACCGCACCTGCGGCAAGGGCTGAACGCGTGGCTCTGGGCGCGGCTCCACGCGCGCCAGTGTCTGAGGTGGAGGCGCGACCTCGGGTCTCGCTTGAACGCGCGGCTCCGGGCTCGGCTGCGGCGGAAGTTCGGGACGCGCTTGCGGCTTGGGCATCGGCGCCGGGGTTGGCGCCGCTTTGAGATCCTGACGCTGAAACGGTTTCGGAACCTGCTTCTTGGCCGGCGCTGGTTTAGGCTGCGCTTTTGGCTGCTTCCTCGCGCGGCGCGGACGGTTGTGGCGCCGGCGCGAGATTCACCGTCAATACCTTCTGCTTGGGAACCGGAGTACGCAGGCCGGGAAGAAAAGCTATCGCCAGCGCGTGCAGCAGCACGACACGACGAACGCGACTGCCACCGGGCGGTCACGATACCAGGGCCGGTGCAACCAAGTCCAACAAAAGGACGCTGTCAGCCGTCGCACTGGTCATAGCCACAACCCCTGGGCGATGAGCCGAGTCGAGCGAGAGTGGATTCCTAAACTCATGAAAATCATGAGCAGTATTTGCTGATTTTGATGTGGGTGGTGAGATCGGAAGTGGCCGAGAATGACCCTCGACTTTACTGACCTATGGCGGTCCCGGTTCGCAGATGCAGAAGGGACAACGTTAAGGCCGGTAGGGTTCGCCAATCGCGGCGCTCGATGACCGCACGTGGGTAACTGTATCATTAATCTGGAGAAGACTATGTGGTCCAAGCCTGAATTCACGGAAATGCGTTTCGGTTTCGAAGTGACGATGTACATCGCCAACCGCTAAGTCTCATCTGCGGGCTCAACGAAAGCCCCGCATGGGGCTTTCGTTGTTTTGGGTAGACGCCGGCTCGCCAATCGCGCCACATTTATAGCCTCGTCATGCAAATTCGGGTCCTGGGTGCAGCAGCCGGCGGGGGGTTCCCACAGTGGAACTGCAACTGCCGCAACTGCGATGGCGTGCGTAAGGGCACCATCCGCGCGCAACCGCGCACGCAATCGTCTATCGCGGTCAGCGCGGACGGGGTCGACTGGGTGCTCTTCAATGCCTCACCAGACCTGCTGGCGCAGATCAAATCGTTCCCTGCGCTGCAGCCTGCGCGAGCGATCCGTGACACCGCAATCCGTGCGGTCGTGCTGATGGACGGGCAGATCGACCACACTACCGGGCTGCTGATGCTGCGCGAGGGCAAACCCCTCGAGCTGTGGTGCACCGATATGGTTCGCGAAGACCTGACGACAGGCAACCCCCTGTTCAACATCCTCGGCCACTACTGCGGGGTAAACTGGCACCGCCTCCCGACCGTACGCGGGAGCAGTTTTTCTATCGACGGCATCGATCGCTTGAGCTTCAGCGCCGTGCCGCTGAAGAGCAAGGCCCCGCCCTACTCGCCGCACCGAAACAACCCGCACGAAGGCGACAACATCGGCATGCGCATCACAGACCCGCAAAGTGGCAAGCAGGTTTTCTACGCTCCTGGACTCGGTGAGATCGAGCCGCATCTGAAGCCCCTGCTGGAGCAGGCCGACGTCGTGATGGTGGATGGCACCTTCTGGACCGACGATGAAATGATCAAGCTGGGCATCTCGAGCAAGCGGGCGCGCGACATAGGTCATTTGCCCCAGTCTGGCGCGGGCGGCATGATCAGCGCGTTACAGCCGCTGCGAGCGGCGCGCAAGATTCTCATCCATATCAACAACACCAACCCGATCCTGGACGAAGATTCGGCCGAGCGCGCAGAGCTGTCCCGCGCCGGCATCGAGGTGGCTCACGACGGGCTCGAGGTCACACTGTAGGAGAACCCCCATGGGCGCACCCGAAACCATGCCGTGGAGCCGTGACGAGTTCGAGCAGAAACTGCGAGCGAAGGGCAAGCGCTACCACATCTATCACCCCTATCAAGTGGCGATGAATGGCGGCAAGCTCACCAAAGATCAGATCCAGGGCTGGGTCTACAACCGCTACTACTACCAGATCAGCATCCCGATCAAGGATGCTGCGGTGTTGTCCAACATGCCCGATCGCGACCACCGCCGACAGTGGATCCAGCGCATCATCGACCATGACGGGACACAGGGCGACGAGGGCGGGATCGAGGCCTGGATCTGGCTGGGCCAGGCCTGTGGCCTGCAGCGCGAGGACGTGACTTCGCTCAAGTACGTTGTCCCCGGCGTACGCTTCGCGGTGGACGCCTACGTCAACTTCGCTCGGCGTGCGTCATGGCAAGAGGCGGTGTGCTCCAGCCTGACCGAATTGTTCGCGCCCGAGATTCACAAGGAGCGGCTGTCCAACTGGCCGCAGCACTACCCGTGGATCGACCAATCCGGTTACGCCTATTTCCGCAAGCGCCTGTCCGAGGCGCGACGCGACGTGGACCATGGCTTGCGGGTGACCTTGGATTACTTCACGACGCGCGCGCAGCAGCAGCGTGCGCTCGAGATTCTGCAGTTCAAGCTCGACATTCTGTGGTCCATGCTGGACGCCATGCAGATTGCCTACGGAGTCGGTCCCGAGCGCCTGGGCGCAGGCACCGCGATGCCCGATGAATGAGCGCCGGCTCGCTCCCGATGCGGTGTGCGCACTCGAGCGGCAGTATCGCTTTCAGTGGGAGCCGGCGCAGGACTCCTTCGTGCTGCTCTACCCGGAAGGCATGGTCAAGCTGTCGGGGAGCGCCGCCGAGATCATGAAGCGCATCGACGGAAAGAGCTCGGCCGCCGATATCGTGCGCGGGCTCGAGCAAGCTTTTCCCGGCGTCGAGCTGCGCCAGGACGTGATGGATTTTCTGGAAGCAGCCTATGCAAAGGGCTGGATCCGCGCTGGGCACATGGAGTAGAACGCATATGACAAACCCGCTGTGGCTGAATGCCGAGGTCACGTTCAAGTGCCCGTTGCACTGTGTGTACTGCTACAACCCGGTGGATTACACACGTTTCGGCCCCGAACTGACGACCGATGAGTGGCTGCGCGTGCTGCGCGAGGCGCGGGAGTTGGGCGCGGTGCAGCTCGGGATCTCGGGCGGTGAGCCGCTGATGCGCGACGACATCGAAGTCATGATCGCCGAGGCCCGCCGTCTGGGCTATTACACCAATCTGCTCACCTCGGGCGTGGGACTGACCGAGAAGCGCATCGCTGCCTTCAAGCAGGGTGGGCTGGACCAGATTCAGCTGTCGTTCCAGGATTCGACCCGCGAGCTCAACGACTTTCTGAGCAGCACCCGCACCTTCGAGCTGAAGTCCAAGGTGGCCGGGCTCATCAAGCAGTACGAGTACCCGATGGTGCTCAACGTGGTGCTGCACCGGCTCAACATCGACCACATCCAGGCCATCCTGGAGATGGCCGAGGCGATGGGCGCCGAGCACGTGGAGCTCGCGAACACTCAGTACTACGCCTGGGCGCTGATCAACCGCGACCAGCTGCTGCCCAGCGCAGAGCAGCTGCGGCGCGCGGAAGAGATCACGAATCAGTTCCGCGCCCGAGTCGGCAAGAAAATGAAATTGTACTTCGTCGTGCCCGACTACTATGCGAACCGCCCGAAAGCGTGCATGAGCGGATGGGGCTCGGTATTCCTGAACGTCGCCGCAGACGGCGTCGCATTGCCCTGCCACGAGGCGCGGATGCTGCCAGGCCTTACTTTCCCCAACGTGCGCGACCACGATGTGCGCTGGATCTGGCACGAGTCGCCGGGCTTCAACGCCTACCGTGGCGATGGCTGGATGAAGGAGCCCTGCCGCAGCTGCCCCGACAAAAGCAAGGACTTCGGGGGCTGCCGCTGCCAGGCTTATATGCTGACCGGTGACGCGACCAACACCGATCCAGTCTGCGACCTGTCGCCCAACCATCACCTCGTCACCGATGTCGTGGCAAAGGCTCAGAGCGCAGAACAGCCGGTCACGGTGCGTCCGATCGTCTTCCGCGACGACAAGAACTCCCGCAAGCTCAGCGCAAAGAACCGGCCCGAGACGGCGCCAGCCGAGTAGTCTCCTGCAGTGGGCTAGGCTTCCCACACCTACAATCGACGCAGGATGAACGACACACGCGTAGCCGCGCATGACCTCGCGGTTCGAGCGCAGGGCCTGACCAAGCGTTACGGCGATGTACTGGCGGTTGACGGGCTCGATCTGGAGTTGCCCGCCGGCCAATTCTTCGGCCTGCTGGGTCCGAACGGTTCCGGCAAGACCACCACCATTCACATGCTCTCGACCTTGGTTCGGCCCAGCGCAGGGACGGCACTGGTGGCAGGGCACAATGTCGCGCGCGATCCCGTGGCCGTGCGCGGAGCCATTGGACTGGTCTTCCAGGAATCCGCGCTCGATCGTACTTTGACCGTCGCGCAGAACCTGCGCTTCGCCGGACTGCTGTACGACCTGCCACCCGCCACGATCGAGGAGCGCGGCCGCGAGCTGCTCGAACTGTTTGGCCTGAACGATAAGCGCAATCGCCCGGTTGGCGCGCTGTCAGGTGGCATGCGCCGCGCGCTCGACATCGTGCGCGGCGTGATTCACCGGCCCCGGATTCTGTTCCTGGACGAACCCACCATCGGGCTGGACTTGCCCAATCGCCGCGCGATCTGGCGCTTCATCGAACGGCTTCGCGCCAGTACCGGCATGACGGTCCTGCTCACCACCCACTATTTGGAGGAGGCCGACGGCTGCGACCAGGTGGCCTTCATCAAATCCGGCAAGATCGTCCAGCGCGGCGCGCCGACCGCGCTGGTGGACTCGCTCGGCCGGCATATCATCGAGATTGAGGCGGAGGGGCTCGACTTGCTCATCGCTAGCCTCGAACCGCGCCTGGGCCCAGCGCTCAGCGACGGCGACGTGGCTATGTTCCGCCATGCCGACGAAGATACCAACGCTTTGGCCACGCTGCAAAGCGAGCTCGCAGGCAGAGTGTCGGCGCTACGCATCCGGCGCCCGAACTTGAACGACGTTTTCCTATGGGTCAATTCGCCGCGTTGACCCGATTGCTTCACTGCCGCCTAGCACCCGGGTGATCAAGATGATCCTAAGACCGATCTACGCTGTGATTGAACGCGAAGTGGTGAAGATGTTTCGCCAGCGCACACGGCTGATTTCCGCCATGGTGCGCCCGTTGATCTGGTTGTTCGTGATTGGCGCGGGCCTGGGGGCCGTGATGGGGCGGACGGGACGAACCGACTACCAGCAGTTCCTCGCGCCTGGAGTCCTGGGCATGACGATACTGTTCGGCGGCATGCTGGCGGCACTGACCATGGTCTACGACAAGGAGTCCGGGGTGATGCGCATGCTTATCATCGCGCCCGTCGCGCACCGCTGGATCGTGGTGGCGAAGACGCTCGCCGCCGCGCTGGCCGGGTTGATCCAAGCCTTGCTGCTGCTGGTGGTGCTGGCCGCGCTGGGCTTCCTGAGCTGGAGGATGAACTACCCGCTGCTGCTGGGCGCGATACTTGTCACATCGCTGTCCTGCGCTGCGCTGGGCATATTGGTGGCGGCCTTCACTCGGACTTTGGACAACTTTGCCGCCATCATGAATTTCGTGATCTTTCCGGTGTTCTTTCTGAGCGGTGCGCTATATCCGATCGCAAACCTGCCGCTCGCTTTGAAAACGGCGGCCATGCTCAATCCCTTTACCTATTGCGTGGATTTGCTCAAGCACGCGATGCTGGAGCCCCTCGTATCAGGTCCAGCCTCCGATCTGCAGGCCGGGTTGGATCTGCTCGCCAGCTTCAGCTTCACTCTGCTGGCGGTGATCGTGGCAAGCTGGCGCTTCTCGCGTGAAGAGGTTTACGCGCCCTTGATTCGGATCCTGGCGGGTAAGCGCGGATGAGCGTGGAAGCTCGCGCTGTGCGCCTCAGTGATGGTGGCCACCGGTGCCATGCACATGGCCGTGAGCCAGCTCTTCACGGCTGGCGGCGCGCACGTGCGTCACCACACACGAGAACACTAGAGTCTTGCCGGCCAGCGGATGGTTGCCATCGACCGTCACACCTTCGTCGCTGACGCCGGTCACGGTGTAGACCCGGCTTTCGCCCGAGTCTTCTCCACTGCCATCGAACTGCATACCCACCTTGACGTCGGCGGGAAACACTCCACGTGGCTCGACCCGCACCAGAGCGGCCTCGTAACCGCCAAAAGCATCGCCGGGCTCAAGCTGAACGCGGCAGGCGTAGCCCGCCTCTTTGCCCTCAAGGGCCTTCTCCACGCGCTCGAAGATGCCGTGATGACCACCGTGCAGATAACTCACTGGCTCGTCCGTCTTTTCGATCAATTCGCCACCGACCGCCAGCAACTCATAAGTCAGCGACACAACGGTATTCTTGACGATCTGCACTAACCGATTCCCTTTACCAGCTTGAGGATCTCCTGCGCATGGCCGCGGGGGTTGACGCCGTATTGAGCATGCCGCAACACACCCTTGCGGTCGATGATGAACGTCGAGCGCAGCACTGCCGTCTTCTTCTTGCCTTCGACTTCCTTGTCATGCAGCACACCGTACTTCTTGCACACGTCGCCATCGGTATCGGCCAGAAGCTGCACCGTGAGCCCGTGCTTATCGCGGAACGACCCGTGACTCATGCAGTCATCCATGCTCACCCCCAAGACCACGGTCTGCAACGAAGAAAAAGCGTCTTCGAGCTCGCTGAAAGCAATCGCTTCCAGCGTGCACCCAGGGGTGTCGTCTTTCGGGTAGAAGTAGAGCACGACGTTCTTGCGGCCAGTGAAGCTGGAAAGGCTGACCATCTCCATGTCTGGATCTGGTAAGTCAAAGGCCGGTGCGGCCTCGCCCTCCTTCAACATGACCTGCATGCTCCAGGCACAAGACTGCGGCGATTCTAACCGATTTTGATCGGGGGTGAAGCTTGAGGATCTGATCTCTCGCGTGCAAGATTTGATCAGAGCTTCCTTAGCGACTCCGATACACATTCATCGCGTCCGAGCGCGCTCAGCGCGGCGATATAATCGGCCTCATGTCAGCTGACGCCGCCACCGCGTTGCTCGGCGGCTTGCCCCCGCGCCAATTCCTCGCGCAACACTGGCAGAAGAAACCTTTATTGATCCGCGCCGCCCTGCCCGGCTTCCGCGGAGTGCTCACGCCGGCGCAATTGTTGAGGCTGGCGTGTCGCGACGATGCGCAATCGCGGCTCGTGATCCGGCACGCGCGCCGCTGGGAGGCGCACGAGGGCCCGTTCCGGCGCGGCCTTTTCCGTGGCCTGCCAACACGCGGGTGGTCGGTGCTGGTTCACGAGGTGGACCGTTTCTTACCAGAGGCTCGCGCCCTGCTCGAGCGCTTCAGCTTCATTCCCTATGCACGGCTGGACGACCTGATGGTCAGCTACGCGCTGGCGGGCGGCGGAGTCGGCCCGCACTACGACTCGTATGACGTATTCCTCCTGCAGGGTTGCGGACGCCGACGCTGGCGCGTCGGCCATCAGCGCGATGCTGCGCTCGTCGCAGGGGCACCACTCAAGCTGCTGCGCGATTTCCGTCCGCAACAGGAATGGGTGCTGGAACCCGGCGATATGCTGTACCTGCCTCCGGGTTGGGCACACGACGGTGTCGCGCTCGATCCATGCATGACCTACTCGATCGGGTTTCGAGCGCCTGCATGGCAGGAGCTGGTTATTCACTTCCTGCGCTTTCTCGAGGATCGGGTCGAGCTCGAAGGGCTATACCAGGATCCGGGCCTCAAACCTCAAGACGGCCCGGCGCGGATTGCGCGGGGGATGGTCCTAGAAGTCGCGCAGCGCCTGGGCGGCATTCGCTGGAGCGCAGTGGATGTGGTGCGCTTCCTCGGGCAATATCTCACCGAGCCCAAAGCGCACGTCTTCTTCACGCCGCCCCGCCCGCGCCTGCCGCTCGCGGCTTTCGCCGCGCGCGCGCGGCGCAGCGGGGTCTGCCTGGAGCTGCGCAGCCAGATGCTGTACTTCGGTGACCGGTTCTTCATCAACGGCGAAACGGTCGAAGTGAAAGGACGGGCACGCACTTCGCTCCGCCATCTGGCCAACACTCGACGGCTGGATGCTGTAGACACCACGCAGCGCGGTCTGGTCGCCCTTCTGCATCAGTGGTATGGTTCGGGTTATCTGAGTCCAAGCGCTGGAGCGCAGGCGACAAGGAGAAGGGGATAGTGAGCGAAGACCCCGTGCCCGAGCACCGCAAGCTCGAAGGAAATCTCGAATACGAGACAGCGCTCGACACTCTGTTCACGCGCCCTGGGCGAAAGCTGCGAGTCTTCGAACGCCAACTCGGCCCGGCGTACAACAGCCCCGGACGCTACGATGCGCTCCGCCGTTTTCTGCTTGCCAGCCGCACGCGTACCATCCAAATCGTGTTACACGATGCTTCCAATCTTCAGCGCGACTGCCCGCGGCTGATCAATTTGTTGCGGCAGTTCAGCCACGCCGTCACCATTCACGAAACCGAGCCGCAGGCGAAAGGGGTGTATGACCCGTTCGCCGTAATGGACGATCGCGACTACGTCCATCGATTTCACTACGACGACGCGCGCGGCTTGCTGGGGCTGGACGATCCGCATGAGGCGCGAGCCTTCGTGCAGCGGTTCGAGGAACTCTGGGAAGCATCTGCACCGACCGCCTCGGGAACGACCCTCGGGCTGTGATCCATCCAAACTGCTCCCGGCCCAGACCCATATGCCATGGGGATTAGCCGGCTAGAGGGCACTGGATTTGTTAGGCAGATCTGCTAGTATTCGGCCTTCTTCGGAGGGCCGCCCTCTGGAGGAAAGGCTTCAAAGAATTCGATCGTTCCCCAACAGTCTGAATACCGCTAAGGAAACTAGATGAGACACGCCCTCGTCGTTGCCGCCATCCTGGCTCTCGGCTTGACCGCCTGCAGCAAGAAGGAAGAACCCGCGCCGGCTCCCGCACCAGCGGCGGCTCCCGCCCCAGCCCCGGAAGCCGCTTCCGGGACAGCCGCGACCCCAGCGCCGGCCGAGCAGAAGCCGGAAGAGAAGAAGTAGAAGTAGCACGTCAGCTAGCTGCGGCGCGAATGTACGGTAAGAAACCGGCCCGCACGGGCCGGTTTTTTTGCGCCCGTAAGGTCCTCGTTTCTCGCAGGCTCAGCCCCGACCCGTCTGTCGTCGAGCAACGTCACACGAGCTGCCGCCAGCTGAAGCCAGTGTTCTGATCGGCGACCGCGACCCAATGCATTTCGCACCCGAGCACATCCGCTAGCGCCCCGCGCGCCAGCTCGGGCCGGTTGTTGGCCTGGCTCAGGTGGGCCGCGATCACGTGCTGCAAACGATTGAGGTCGAGCGTTGCCAGCAAGGCTGCCGCGGATGCGTTGTCGAGATGCCCCAGCCGGCTCGAGATCCGAGCCTTGAGAGGCTCGGGGTAGTCCCCGGTGCGCAGCATCTCCGCATCGTGATTGCATTCCAACACTACGGCATCACAATCCTTGAGACAGTGGCGAATGTGGGCCGTCACGTGACCGACATCGGTCAGCACGCCGAGGCGGTGCGCACCATCCCCAAACACGAATTGGGCCGGTTCGCGCGCGTCGTGCGGAACGGGAAAGGGTTCGACGTTGATGTCTCCGATGGAGAAGGTGGCATAACCTTGGATTGAGCATACCTCGACATCGGGATCGAAGAGGTCTTCCAGACCCCGCACGGTGCCACTGGTAACCCATACGGGTACACGGTGCTTTCGAGCGAAGCGCGCGACACCACCGATATGGTCGTCGTGCTCGTGCGTCACGACGATGGCCGACAGAGTATCGGGCGAAATACCGAGGCGGCCCAGCCGTCGGGTTGCGTCCGACAAGCCAAAACCGCAATCGACGAGAACGCGAGTGGTGCCGACCTCGACTATCAGCGCATTACCCTGGCTGCCGCTGCCTAGCGAAGCGAACCTCATGGCGTGCCGGGGGCCCTCCGGTCAACCGTCACACCATCACGGGCACATCGCGCTCGCGCTATTTGAGATCCTCCTGCAGGACCGTGAGGATGCGAGTGGCCGCTTCTGACTTCTCCGGTGCGCCATCGGCGCTGAGCACTTTGACCTCCGATCCGGTTTTCGCGTCCGCCACGACGATACGGTACTCCGCGGCCTTCCCTTTGGACCCATCGCTCTCCCAGAACGCCAACCGCGACAACAGCGAAGGCTTTTTGGCGTCGGCGTCCGGGTTCAAATACCGCACGTAGTACAGGCCGCCAGCGCGGTCGCGATCTTGCACCGTGAAGCCGAGCCGGTCCAGCGACAACCCCACCCGGCGCCAAGCGCGCTCGAAGTCGTCTTTCATCACCAGTACCGGCGTGCCGCCTGCGCCCTTGCTCACTACCGCGCGCGGCTCGGGCGGTGCGCTTGGCGTCGCCTGCGCTTGTGGAGTTTCGATCGCCTTCCCACCAGCCAACTTCATCTGCAGGCGGCGCAGCATCTCTGCCTCCAGTTCCGGATCCGCGGGACGCGGCTGCCATATCGTGCGGCCCGTCTGCCGGAAGTTGGCATCGTTGACATACATTTCGTACATCCCACGGTGGGTGATATAGACCTCGGTCGTTCCCGCTGGCTCACCGCGCTCGAGCCGGGCGCGGTACTTATCCCGCTCGGGCGTCGAGTAGGCCTGATCGATGACCTTGCCCAGGAGGTTGCGCAGCGCATCCTGCGGGATTTTTGCGCGATTCTCCGCCCAGTCGGTTTCCATCACGCCGGTCTCGGCGTTCTCGGACACGATGATGAAGCCGAGCTCCTGCCAGAACTCTCTGACCACAGGCCACACCTGCTCAGGCGGGGCCTGCACCACCAGCCAGCGCTGGCTGCCGGCGCGCTCGATGCGGGACTTGCCGGGCTGCGGCAGCAGACCTGGCGAGGCACCCACCTTTGCCGGCTGGCCCTGGTTGTAATCGGAATAGGTCGCCGCATTGGCCTCCGGCACGGTGAACCGGTCGCTAGCGTTCGGTGCGGCGAGATCCGGGGGCACTTCCAGAGGGCGCGCCTGCTTGCTCTCCGACTTGTAATCGATTTTCTTGTTCTCGACAGCGCACGCGCACAGCAATATCGAAACGACAACGGCGAGTCGGGCGGAAGGCTGCTTCATTCTCAGTCGTGTCAGCTCCGCGCTAGGCCACCGGTACTCGAGCGGCGATGCCGGCCTGTTCCATAGCACCGCGCAGCAGATCGTGCAAGGACGACGACAGGGGCGTCAGCGGCAGGCGGATGCCGCCCGCGATCATTCCCATCTCCTTGAGCACCCACTTCACCGGAATCGGATTGGCTTCGACGAACAGGTGCCGATGCAAGCCCAGCAGTCTGTTGTTCAAGGCACGCGCTTTGACCAGATCCCCCGCCAAGGCCGCGCTGCACATTTCGTGCATGAGACGGGGCGCCACGTTGGCGGTGACGGAGATGACGCCGTCGCCGCCCATCAGCATCAGCGGCAGCGCGGTTGCATCGTCGCCGCTATAGATCGCAAAGCCTCTCGGCGCGCGGCGAATCAAATCCGCACCGCGCTCGAGGTTGCCAGTGGCCTCTTTGATCCCCGCGATGTTGGGAACCTGGGCCAGCCGCACTGCGGTGTCGTTGTGCATATCGCACACGGTACGACTGGGGACGTTGTACACGATCATGGGAATATCGACCGCCTCTGCGATGGCCTTGAAGTGCCGATACAGCCCCTCCTGGGTCGGCTTGTTGTAGTAGGGCACTACGGACAGGCAGAGATCGGCCCCTGCCTTCTTGGCGAAGGCCTGCAACTCGATTGCCTCGCTGGTCGAATTGGCGCCGGTACCGGCGATCACAGGCACTCTGCCGGCAACCTGCTCCACGGTAGTCCTGATCAGCCGGCAGTGTTCCTCGAAGTCCACGGTGGGCGACTCGCCAGTGGTCCCGACCACGACGATGCCGTCGGTTCCCTCAGCGACGTGCCAGTCGAGGAGGCGGCGCAGGGCGTCGAAGTCGAGGCTGCCGTCCTCGAGCATCGGCGAAACGATTGCTACCAGGCTCCCCTTCATCATGTCCCTCCCGCTATCAATTTAGTGGGCTGCCACAAGCTCTAGCTGTGATACCTCCAAGCAGCCGGTAAGTTTAACCCAATCGTCCTGGGCGCGCGCCCTGTCAGGGACTTCGCGTTGGACGGCCGCCCCAAGCGTTCGTTCCCGAGACGACAAAGCGGCTGGGGAAGCCCTGATCGAAAGCTTCCCGAGGAGCTCCTGTCGCTGGTTTGACACTGGTGGACGCGAATGCTACAACCAACCACGCACGAAGAGCGGCCGCGGCGCGCGCCGAATGCGCTGTGTAGCCGCCGCCCCGGTGACCAGGCTTTGGGGGAATTGCGGATGAGAACGCCCGTTGCTCTAATCGCGGCTTGCGGCTTGCTTGCCGGCTGCTCCAGCATAGGGGTGCGCTCGCCCACCGCGAGCGCGAACCTGGGGCCGACCAAGGGCAACCAAACAGCGGGGACCGTGACCTTCGTTCAGCACGGGGAAAGAGTAGTGATCGATGCGCGGGTTAGCGGCCTGACTCCAGGGTTGCACGGATTCCACATACACGAGAAAGGCGATTGCACCGCGCCGGATGCCGCTAGCGCGGGCGGGCATTTCAACCCGCACAAGGAGCCCCACGCTGGGCCCGACACTGCGCATCGCCACGCGGGCGATCTCGGCAACCTGACGGCGGATAGCAACGGCGTGGCCGTTTATCACGTTGAGGTCAGCGGCATCACACTGGACGCAGGCCCGGACAGCATCATCGGGCGCGCAGTCATCGTGCATGCAAACCCTGACGACCTGCGCACCCAGCCCGCCGGTAACGCCGGCCCCCGGCTGGCTTGTGGGCTGATCAGTAAGGGCAAGGATCGTTGGTTCTGAGCGCTTGATACAGTGGCTTGACCACAGCGGCGACTTTCCCCCGGTGGAGCAGGCGCTGGCGCGCCCCAACGGCCTGCTTGCCGCCGGCGGTGACCTCTCTCCCGAACGTCTGTTGCGCGCTTACCGGCTGGGCATCTTTCCGTGGTTCAGCGCCGGCGAGCCGATTCTGTGGTGGAGCCCCGATCCGCGCACGGTGCTGGTTCCGGGCGAACTGAAAATTGCGCGCTCGATGGCCAAGACACTGCGCAAGGCGAACTTCGAGATACGTGCCGACAGTGCGTTCGAGCAGGTCGTCCGAGCCTGCAGTGAGCCGCGCCCGCGGCAGACGGGCACATGGATCACCCACGCGATGCAAGCCGCGTACACGCGGCTGCACCGACTGGGCGTGGCCCACAGCATCGAGACCTGGCACGGCGACGAGCTCGTTGGCGGGCTGTACGGCGTTGCGCTGGGGCGTGCGTTTTTCGGTGAGTCCATGTTCTCGCGGGCAACCGACGCCTCCAAGATCGCGCTGGTCCATCTGGCGCGTCAGCTCCAGAGCTTGGGGCTTCGGACTGATTGACTGCCAGATGCACACGCCCCTGCTCGCGTCCTTTGGCGCTCGCGAGGTCGCGCGCGAGCAGTTCACGCGCCGCGTGGCAGAGTTGGTAAAATATCCCGATGTGCCGCTGCCCTGGGTCCTGGACAGGTTCAATGATCCGCACGCGGCTGCGGCTGGCAGCAAGCGTGGGTGAGGCGCCGGCCCGCGAGGCGAGCGCGTGCGTGGGCCCGCGCATGCAACCCTGGAGCGCGCGCTCAGTATGACCCTGCTCAACGACCTGCCGTTTTCGGTCCTGCAGTTCTATGCCACGGCGCCCTATCCATGCAGCTACCTGCCGGACAAGCTGGCGCGCTCGCAGGTGGCAACACCCAGTCATGCAATCGACACGCAGGTCTACAGTCAATTGGTGCGGGCCGGTTTCCGGCGCAGCGGCGCGTTCACTTATCGCCCATATTGCGATAGCTGCCGCGCGTGCGTGCCGGTGCGCATAGTCACCGCTGAATACCGCGCCACCCGGTCTCAGCGCCGCGCGCGCAAGCGCCACGCAGGGCTGGACGCGCGCATGCTCGACCTTAAGTATCACCCCGAGCACTACGCCCTGTATCTGCGCTACCAGTCTACGCGCCACTCCGGCGGCGGGATGGACCATGACAGCCGCGAGCAATACCGCCACTTCCTCCTGCAAAGCAACGTGACCTCGAACCTCGTCGAATTCCGCGAAGACGGTCGGCTTGTGATGGTGAGCATCGTCGATCGCCTGGAAGACGGTGTATCGTCGGTGTACACGTTCTTCGAACCCGAACTGCCGGGCGCCAGCCTTGGCACCTTCAACGTGCTGTGGCAAGTCGAGCTGTGCCGCCGTCTGCGGCTGCCCTATTTGTATCTCGGCTACTGGATCGGCCAGAGCCGTAAGATGGCCTACAAGATCAACTTCCAGCCGATGGAGGGATTGATCAATGGGCAGTGGCAGCGACTCAGGCCACATTTCTCGGCGTCGGCCTGCTGTTGACCAACCGCCGCCACGCTAACGCCGGGCTCGCGACAGCCGGTACGCGCCCTCCGGCATGAAGCTGGAACGGATCAGTATCGAGGCGCGCGGACATGTCCTGCTGATCGGGCTCGATCGCACGGCCAAACGCAACGCCTTCGACCTGCAGATGTATGCGGAGCTGGGCCAGGCGCTGGGTAGTCTGCAACGCGACGAGCAACTGCGCTGCGGCCTGCTGTTTGCGCACGGAGAGCACTTCACCGGCGGTATCGAGCTGCCTCAATGGCTGCCTTTCTTCCGCGACGGGCGCATGCCTCCGTTGCCGGAGGGCGCGCTGGACCCGCTGGCACGCGAGCCTGAGCGTACTCTCGCCAAGCCCCTGGTGATCGCGGTGCATGGCTGGTGCTTGACCATCGGCATCGAGTTGCTGCTCGCTGGCGATATCCGAGTTGCCGCCGACGACACCCGCTTTGCGCAGATCGAAGTCAAACGCGGCATTTTTCCGGTCGGCGGCGCCACCGTGCGCCTGGTGCAAGAGCTGGGCTGGGGCAATGCCATGCGCTGGCTGCTGACCGGCGATGAGTTCTCCGCACCCGAGGCGCACCGGATCGGACTGGTTCAGGAGGTGGTGCCGTCCGGCAGCCAGCTGCAGCGTGCGCTGGCGATAGCCGACACGATTGCGCGCCAATCGCCAGTCGGTGTGCAGGCTTCGCTCGCTTCCGCGCGGCTGGCGCGACGTGAGGGAGAAGGCGCCGCCTTCAAGCGCATGCTCGGCGATCTACAGCAGGTGATGGCGACCGACGACGCCGTTGAAGGGTTGAAATCCTTCTTAGAGCGGCGCGAGCCGCGCTTCTGAGCGGTGCTCTACCCGCTGTTACGGCCACTGCTGTTTCGGCTCGAGCCGGAGCGGGCACACCGTTGGACCCTGGCAATGCTCGACGCGGCACATGGGCTCGGCCTCAGCCGACTGGTCGTGCAGACGCCTGGCTCCGCTCCAATCGAGGTGATGGGTCTCGCTTTCCCCAACGCCGTCGGCCTCGCTGCCGGGCTAGACAAGAACGGCGAGCACGTTGATGCGCTGGCGGCACTCGGCTTCGGCTTTGTCGAAGTCGGCACGGTCACGCCGCGCCCGCAACCGGGCAATCCCCCACCGCGACTGTTCCGCATTCCGCAAGCGCGCGCGCTGATCAATCGCATGGGGTTCAACAGCCTTGGTGTCGACCGGTTGGTGCACAATCTCAAACGCTCGCGCTACCGCGGCATCCTCGGGATCAACATCGGCAAGAACTTCGATACCCCGATCGAGCGCGCCGCCGCCGACTACCTGGCGTGCATGCGCAAGGCCTATCCGCTGGCCAGCTATCTCGCCGTCAACGTCTCTTCTCCGAACACCCAAAACCTGCGCCGGTTGCAAGGCAGCGACGAGTTGGACCGCCTGCTCGCAACGCTCAAAAGCGAACAGCAAGCGCTGTTCCGCGCATCCGGGCGCTACGTGCCGCTCACACTCAAGATCGCCCCCGATGTTTCCGAAGAGCAGGTCGAGGGGATCGCGCAGTCGCTGCTCAACCACGGCATGGATGGCGTGATCGCGACCAACACGACGATCGCGCGCACTGGTGTAGAGGGCCTGCCGCACGGCGACGAGGCCGGGGGTTTGAGTGGCGCCCCGTTGCGAGAACGCTCCACCGCCGTGGTCCGCCGTCTTCGCGCTGCGCTGGGCGAGCGCATTCCCATCATCGCCGTCGGTGGCATCCTGCGAGGTGAGGACGCGGTGGAGAAAATCGCGGCGGGCGCGAGGTTGATCCAGCTCTATAGCGGACTCATATATGCCGGGCCGGGCCTGATTGCCGAGTGCGGGCGTGCACTCGGGCGACACTGAGGTAAGCTACGCCGCCGCGCGCTGCACGGCTGCTATACTTGGCGCCCATTTTTTCGCCCGTCGCCCTGCGAGGCCGGGCATATCCATATTGCCAGCAGTTGTTTCATGAACCGCACTGCCATGCCACAACCCGCGCTTGAGCTCGGTTTCGGGTTCGCGTTCGCAGACCTGTACCAGCGCAACGGACTGGTTCGCCTGGACCAGCAGTTCGTGCAGTACCTGCGCGAAGCCGAGCGCGCTTTGGCCGACGGCCTGCTGGACGCGCGTACCGATCCCGGCGCACTTACGGCCAAATCCGAGTCGGAGCTGCTGGTTGCGCTGGCGCCTCACCTGGAAGACTACCTCGCCGAGTTGTTCGGCATCGAGGACGCCGTTACCGATCTCGCCGCGCGACACCACGAGCTGGCGCCGCTGTACTCCTGTAAGCGCATGTTCGTCCAACGCCGGGCCATGAATCGGATCAAGCCGGAGGAAGCGGCCGCGATCGACGGTCCGGCGATTGAGGGCCAACTCGCTGCGCATATGGGTGGCAGCTTCACGGAGCTTGGCTTTGCTCGGCTGGTGTCGCAGTGGCAAGCGGACGAGGCAATCCATGCACAGGATTTGGAACTCGCGCTGCACTACGCCGCCTGGGCCGTGCACACGCCTGCGGGGCAAGCACGACACCTCTCGGGCGTGCTGTTCAAAGCGCCCGTCAAGCTCGACTACTACCGGCTGGTACCGGTCGTAGCCGATGACAGCAAGGGGTTCCGCAGCTACCGGCTCGACCACCTGCGCCGCCGGCGTGGCTTCGCGCTGACCGATCCTGGAACGGATCTCGTGGGCGCGCTCGACCAGACCAACTACTGCATCTGGTGTCACGAACAAGGCCGTGATTCTTGTTCGCACGGGCTGAGGGAGAAGGCGCCCACGGGTGGCGGCTCGCCGCCATTCAAGAGGACGGTATTCGGCGTGCAGCTGGCCGGCTGTCCGCTGGAGGAAAAGATCTCCGAGTTCCAGAAGATCAAGACCGAAGGGCTCGCACTCGGTGCGCTGGCGATGATCTGCGTGGACAACCCGATGGTGGCGGCCACCGGGCACCGGATCTGCAACGACTGCATGAAGTCCTGTATCTACCAGAAGCAGGAACCAGTCGACATCCCGCAGGCCGAGACGCGCACGCTGAAAGACGTGCTGGAATTGCCCTGGGGCTTCGAGATCTACTCGCTGCTCACGCGCTGGAACCCGCTCGATCTGCGCCGCCCCTATCCGCGGTCCGCCAGCGGCAGGCGTGTGCTGGTGGTCGGGACCGGCCCCGCTGGCTTTACGCTTGCTCACCACCTGATGAACGACGGCCACCACGTGGTAGGCATTGATGGCCTCAAGATAGAGCCTTTGCCTACCGATGTCTGCGGCGTCGGCGCGAGCGGCGAACGCACGCCCTTCCGCCCGATTCACGACGTGCGCACGCTGTACGAGTCGCTCGATGACCGGGTGATGGCGGGCTTCGGCGGCGTCGCCGAGTACGGCATCACGGTGCGCTGGGATAAGAACTTCCTCAAGCTCATCCGGCTGCTGCTCGAGCGCCGCGCGCGAGTTCCAGCTGTTCGGCGGCGTTCGCTTCGGCGGTACGCTCACGCTCGACGACGCTTTCGATGCGGGCTTCGATCACGTCGCGCTGTGCGCGGGCGCCGGCCGCCCCACCGTGCTGGCGCTGCCCAACGGACTGGCGCGCGGCGTGCGCACCGCCTCGGACTTTCTGATGGCGCTACAGCTGACCGGTGCTGCCAAGACCGACTCGGTCGCAAATCTGCAGATCCGACTCCCCGTGGTGGTAGTGGGTGGCGGATTGACTGCGATCGACACGGCCACCGAATCGCTTGCCTATTACCCGGTGCAGGTGGAGAAGTTCCTGCATCGCTATGAGATCCTGGTGGCGGAGCGCGGTAAGACCGCCGTGCACGCGCCCTGGAGCCCGGAGGAAAGCCGCATCGCCGAGGAGTTCCTGGGGCACGCGCGCGCCATCCGCATCGAGCGCGAAACGGCACGCGCAGAGGGCCGCGAAGCACGCATCGTCGAGTTGCTGCAGTCCTGGGGAGGAGCGACCATCGCCTACCGCAAGCGGCTGATCGACAGTCCCGTCCTACACGCTCAACCACGAGGAGGTAGAGAAGGCGCTGGAGGAGGGTATCCGCTTCGCCGAGGGCCTGACTCCGGTGGCGGTGGAGGTGGACGAGTTCGGACATGCGGCGGGGCTGCGCGTGAGCGTGCGCCGTGACGGCGCACGGAGCCAGGCGGCTAGCACCCGCTGGAACGGATTTTGCCAGCGCCGATCGATCCTCGTCGCCGCCGGGACTCAACCCAACACTGTGCTGGCACGCGAGGATCCGCAGACAACTTCCATCTGGACGGAAAATACTTTCAGGCCTGCGACGAGAACGGCGAGCCGGTCAAGCCCGAGCACGCGGCCGCCAAACCGCTGGCGGTGCGCGTGCTGATGTCCAAGCGCGCCGACGGTCGCTTCGTCAGCTTCTTCGGCGACGTGCATCCGTCCTTCTTCGGCAACGTGGTCAAGGCCATGGGCGGAGCGAAGCAGGGTTACCCCGTCATCAGCCGCGTTCTCGACAAAGTCGCACCGGCCTCGATAGTGACGGAGGCCGAGTTCGAGGCGCATCTGAACCGGGAGCTGCGCGCGAGCGTGCACGAGGTGATCCGGCTCACGCCTACGATCGTCGAGGTGGTGGTGCGTGCACCCGCCGCCGCGCGCCGGTTCCGGCCGGGCCAGTTCTATCGGCTGCAGAACTACGAGCGGCACGCGCTGGCCGTCGACGGTACGCGCTTGGCCATGGAAGGACTAGCGCTCACCGGCGCCTGGGTCGATCGCGACAAGGGTCTGGTCTCGACTATCGTGTTGGAAATGGGCGGCTCGTCGGACTTGTGCGCACTGCTGCAACCGGGCGAGCCAGTGGTGCTGATGGGCCCGACCGGCTCTCCTACCGAGATCCCCGCCGGGGAGACCGTGATACTGGTCGGCGGCGGCCTGGGCAACGCGGTGTTGTTCTCCATCGGCGCTGCGCTGCGGGCCGCCGGTTCCAGGGTGCTGTACTTCGCCGGCTACAAGAAACTGATCGACCGCTACAAGGTCGCAGAAATCGAGGCCGCTGCCGACGTAGTGGTGTGGTGCTGCGACGAGGCGCCGGGGTTCGCGCCGACGCGGCCCGACGACCGCACCTACGTTGGCAACATCGTGCAAGCGATGCTGGCGTACGCGGAAGGGCGCTTGGGCCCGCAGGCCATCGCCTTCGCCGCTGCCGACCGCATCGTCGCCATCGGCTCCGACCGCATGATGGCGGCGGTGGGCGCTGCGCGCAGCGGCGTGCTTGCCGCGCACGTGAAGCCGCACCACTTCGCCATCGCCTCGATCAACTCGCCCATGCAGTGCATGATGAAGGAGATCTGCGCCCAGTGTCTGCAGCCACACGTCGACCCGAAGACGGGGGCACGCAGCTACGTGTTCTCCTGCTTCAACCAGGACCAGCCGCTCGACCAAGTCGACTTCGCCGGATTGGCGGCGCGGCTGGCGCAGAACTCGGTGCAGGAAAAGCTCACCCGTCAATGGATCGACCGCTGCCTGGTGCGCCTCCAACGGCGCGCCGCAGCGGCCTGAAGCAGGCGGCTTCGAATATCGCGTTCTCCATGACTGCGAACCTGATCGACCAGATAGACGCACTGCTGCCGCAGACACAATGCACGAAGTGCGGCTACCCCGGGTGCCGTCCGTACGCCGAGGCCATCGCCGCCGGGAAGGCCGACATCGACCAATGCCCTCCGGGCGGCGCAGCGGGAGTCGTAGAGCTGGCGACGCTTCTTGGACCGCGCGTCCAAACCCCTGAATCCGGCCTATGGAACGGAGCGGCCACGCGCCGCGGCGCTGATCGACGAGACCTGGTGCATCGGCTGCACGCTCTGCATCCAAGCTTGTCCGGTGGATGCCATCGTCGGAGGCCCCAAACGGATGCACACCGTGCTCCTCGAGCATTGCACCGGCTGCGAGCTATGCTTACCGCCATGCCCCGTCGACTGCATCCAGATGGTAGAGCTCGACGAGCTGGTTCGTCGCGGCGCCAGCATTCCCGATCGCGCTACCGGAACGACGCGCAGCGCAAGCGCGCGTCCGCTATCAGTTCCATCGGGTGCGGGCGCAACGCGAGCGCGAGCAGCGGGAAGCGCAGCTGGCCGCAAGGGCCAATGGCGCGCCGGGAAAGGTCGACGCACAAGGCACCGCCGCTGGCCGATTCTGAGCGCAAGAGCTCGGCAGTGCGTGCGGCGATCGAACGCGCTCGCACTCGCCGAGCAGCGGCGAAGGTCGGAAGTCCGTAAGACCCGCTGCTCCGGAATGCGAGACTCGAGGCGGCGCGTGACGCGAGCTTGAGAAGCAGTCGATGAACGCCTCCAAGCGCGAACAGATCTTCAGTCGCCTGCAGAGCCTGAACCCGGAGCCTGCGACCGAACTGCACTATCGCACCCCCTTCGAGCTTCTGGTCGCCGTGGTGCTCTCCGCCCAAGCCACGGACAAGAGCGTCAATCTCGCCACGCCGCGGCTATTTGCGGCGGCGAGCTCGCCCACCGCGATGCTTGCGCTCGGGCAGGATGGTCTCGAGAGCCTACATCAAGACCATCGGGTTGTATCGCACCAAGGCGAAGAACCTGCTCGCGGCCTGCCGGATTCTGCTCGACCGGTACGGCGGCGAGGTGCCGCGCGAGCGCGAGGCGCTCGAGAGCCTGCCCGGAGTCGGACGCAAGACCGCCAACGTCATTCTCAATACGGCATTCGGCGAGCCCACCATCGCGGTGGACACCCATATCTTCCGAGTGGCGAACCGTACCGGCCTGGCGCCTGGGAAGAACGTCGTTGAAGTGGAGAACAAGCTGCTGAGGCTGGTGCCGGAGGTGTACCGCAAGAACGCGCACCACTGGCTGATCCTGCATGGACGCTACGTGTGCAAGGCGCGCAAGCCCGACTGTCCCACCTGCCCCATCCGGGATTTGTGCGAATACCGGCATAAGAGCCCGGACTCGTGACTCGTGATTCGTGATTCGTAACGCGCGTAGCGTGCTAAATTGCTAGGCTGTGTGAGCATCACGAGCCACGAGCCACGAGCCACGAGCCACGAGCCACGAGCCACGAGCCACGAGCCACGAGCCACGAGCCGCGCCGCGCAGTGGCAACTCCAGTGGGACGCTGCAGAAACGACAAGGGCCAGCAAAGCCGGCCCTGTTCGCGGAAGGTGCTGCTCTTTCTAGTACTTGGTGACCAAGCCGGTCTGGCGCGAGAAGTACCAGGCCACGTCTTTGATGTCCTTGTCGGTGAGCGGCTTCGCCATCGGAGTCATCATGGCGTTCTCGCGTGCGCCCGATCGGTAGGCTTTCAAGGAGTGCTCCAGGTAGTCGTAGTGCTGCCCGCCCAGGCGCGGGATCTCGGGCGTGATCGGCTTGTTGCCATCGGCACCATGGCAGGCCGCGCAGGCCGCCGCTTTTTCCTTGCCTGCCGCGTAGTCTCCCGCGAACACCGGAGCGGTAGCAACCAACATCAGGCAGACGCTCGTCACAATCAGCTTGTTCATCGTGCGCGCTCGGTGCAAGGTTCGGGGGTCACTTCCCGGTGCCGCTGTCGGCATAGTAGGCGGCGATATCGGCCATATCCTGCTCGCTGAGCCTGGCCGCGATCGCGCCCATAGTCGTGTTTTTGCGAGTGCCGGCCTTGTAGTCCTGCAGCGCCTTCAGGATGTAGCCGGCGCTCTGGCCGCCGAGCTTTGGCACGGAGTACACCTCGGGGTAAGCAGTGCGGTAGTCGGGGATGCCGTGGCAACCTTCGCACGTCCATGTCTTCTGCTTGCCAGCGGCCGCATCGCCCTCAGCCCAAATTGAGGTAGAAAGCACCGCAAACAGTGTCGCCGCGCAAACGCACCGAATTATGCGATATGGCTTCATCGTGGACTTCTCGAAGACGGACGGTCCAGGCACATCGTCTTGCTCTTTTGGGCCTTGAATCCAGCGCGAACTCTATCGGATAGGCACGGGCCGGTCAATCCACAGCACTGGCCGCGCCGCCCATGCAATTGGCGAGCGCGTCCGCCACGAGGGAGCGGGCACCGGATTCACTCTCTTATTCCAGCCGGAGTAAGCAGTGGGTGCGTTGCCGAGATGAAAGCGGCTCGAAGTCGACCCGATGCTTCTCCGCCGCCAGCACAATCGTAATCACGACATCCTCGATCGTCTGCCGTTATGTCCAACTCGAGCTCGGGCAACGAGGCAAGTGAACCAGCGCACCGCGTTGGCCGGGGCTTTGGCCAACGCCTATAATGCCAACCCTTCGCCTCGACCTGGACGCGAACTCGTATGGGACACCGACTCAGTAAGATCTATACACGCACCGGCGATGGCGGCGAGACCGGACTGGGCGACGGCTCCCGTGTCGCCAAGAACAGCCTGCGCATAGAGGCGATCGGCGCGGTCGACGAGCTGAACAGCTGCGTAGGCATGCTGCTCGCGGAGCCGTTGGACGAAGACTTGCGTTCCGCGCTGACCGGCGTGCAGCACGACCTGTTCGAGCTCGGCGGGGAACTGTCCATCCCCGGCCACGACCGCATCGCACCCGCCCACGTGAAGCGTCTGGAGCAGCTCCTCGACCGGCACAACGCCGACCTCGGTCCGCTCAAGGACTTTATCTTGCCCGGCGGCAGCCGGGCCGCGGCAATCTCCCACCTTGCACGCGCCGTGTGCCGCCGCGCCGAGCGGCGGCTGGTTGCCCTTGCATCCAGCGGGACCTTCTCCCCGTATGGTGTGCAATACCTGAACCGCTTGTCCGACCTGCTGTTCGTCCTGAGCCGTGTGATCAACCGTCGCGGCGGCCACGCTGACGTACTGTGGCAAAAGGGCCGCAACCCGGTTGACGGCGGCAACTGACCGCTGGCGCCGAGCACGCACGAATACCACCCGTTTCCCCGTGGCTGACCCCGACGCAATCGCCGAGCTGATGGCGCGCTGCGTGCTGCGCGACCAACGCGCCTTTGCGGAGTTGTACCGCTTGACGTCGGCGAAACTGTACGGCGTTGCGATCCGTATATTGCGAAGGAACGACTGGGCCGAAGAGGTCCTGCAGGAGAGCTTCGTCAATATCTGGAACCACATCGTCGAATACAGCGCGGCGCGCAGCGCGCCGATGACCTGGATGACCGCTATCGTACGCAACCGGTGCTCTGGACTGGCTGCGCAGGCCGAACCTCGAGCGCGGGGACGAAGACTACGACCTTCTGGTCGAGTCGTTGCCTGACGAAGCCGCCGGCCCCGACATCGCGTTGGGCAACAGCCGCGATGCGATGGCTCTGGCGGAATGCCTCAAACAGCTCAGCGGCGACCAGCGACAGACCATCGTGCTGGCCTATTCGCATGGCCTGTCGCATGGCGAGCTCGCCGACCATCTCAAGCAGCCGCTGGGCACGGTCAAGACCTGGATACGGCGCGGTCTGGAGCGGTTGAAGGGTTGCATGGACCGCGGCCGTTGACGGACACGGATGAAATACCACAATCAACCATTGCGTGAAGCCTTGGCGGCCGAGTACGTACTCGGCGTGCTGCAAGGCCGCGCGCGCCGACGTTTCGAGAGGTCGCTGAAGGACGACCCGGGCTTGCGCGACCTGGTTGCGCAGTGGCGCGAGCGGCTGGCGCCGCTGGACGCGCTGGCCGACCCGGTGCAGCCGCCAGCGCGCGTCTGGGGTGCGATCCGCGACCGGATTCAGCTGGGATCGGGCCGGCGCAGCCTCTGGACCAACCTGGGGTTATGGCGCGCCGCGGCGCTGGCGAGCACAGCGGCAGCCTTAGCGCTGGCGGTATCGCTTGCAGTCCTGCTACCGGGCCGGCACGCACCCGAGATGATGGTGGTGGTCATGTCGGGGGAAGACGCGAGCCCCGCCATGACTGTCTCCTGGCCTATGCACATTCCGGGCGAGCCGAAGCTCCGCATCCGCGTGTTCGGTCATCCGGAGATGCCGGCCGGCACGGCCTGGGAACTGTGGATGCTGCCCGGCGGTGACCAGAAGCCCGTCTCGCTGGGCCTCATCGGCACCGAGCCCACCCAGGAGCTCACGATGCCACGCAAGCTAGCTCCGCTCATCGATCGCGCATGGGGGCTGGCCATGAGCGTAGAGCCCAGCGGCGGGCTCTCCCACTGGGCTGCCGACGGGCCCGGTACTGTACAAGGGGCAGTGCACGAAACTGTAGCGAGCAGCCGCGCAGAAACCGTCTCACCGCTCCATGTAGTGGAGCAGCGTGGAGCTGGTCTGGCGCAGCCTCTGGGACAACAGGGTCACCAGCTTGATCAGAAGCTTGGCGCCCAGCGCAGGCTCTTCCAGGATGATGCGTACCATGGCGTCGCGCGACAGTACAGAGAACGTGGTGGGCTCGACCGCGATGCACGTCGCGAAGCGGGGCTCCCCGTCGATCATAGACATCTCGCCTAGCGTCATGCCGGGACCGACGCTGGTCATCGCCTGGATCACCCCGCGCTTGTCGGTCTTGACGATATCGACCTTGCCCTGGATGATCAGCAGCATGTAGTCGTCGATGTCGCCCTCGCGGATGATCATGAGTCCCGGCTCGGCCCGGTACACCTGCATGAACCCGGCCAGCATCTGTACATCGTCGCGACTGAAATCGGCGAAGAATTTCGAGTGGCCGATCATGTCGAAAATCTGCTGGGCCAGCGCGGTGCCCTCGCCCAGGTGCTCCAGATTGTTGAGCAGCGCGTTTTTCGCAGCAATGTCTACCATAGGGCGTCGGGAAGCCGCAGCGGTATCGTGAAGGCGCGACGATTATGCGTTAAGCGGCGGGCATTTGGCAAAAACGGCCCGGATTCGCAGGCGGACGGGAAGGCACCGCTCAAGCGAGTTGATGCCGCTTTGCCGCTTCCACTCGCTGCAAATAGGCCTCGTCGCGCAATCGCCACGTCCTCGAGGAAATGCGCGAGCTCGGGCAGTTGCAATGCCTGAGGTCCATCCACCAGCGCCTTGGCGGGATCCGGGTGAAAGTCGATCAACACCATGTTGGCGCCGGCGGCGACCGCCTGCGCGGTCACGTGCATGAGATCCAGGATGCCGTCGGGCGCACGCGCACGCGAGCCGACCGAGTGCGACGGATCCACGCAGACCGGCATGCGCGTGAGCCGCTTGACTACCGGCACGTGAGCAAAGTCCACGAAGTTGCGGTGCGGATCGCCCATGTTCGTCTTCATCCCGCGCAGTCCGAACACCACTTTGCTGTTGCCCTCGCTCGCCAGGTACTCCGCTGCGTTCAGGGACTCATCCAGCGTTATGCCGAAGCCGCGCTTGAGCAGAACCGGGAAACTCTTGCTGCCGGCCGACCGCCTTCAGCAGCTCGAAGTTCTGGGTGTTGCGCGTGCCGATCTGCAGCATCACACCGGTCGGGCTGCCGGTCTGACGCAGCGCTTCGCGGATCTCATCCACGTGCGACTCGTGCGTCACCTCCATCGCGATGATCTTGATGCCGTGCTTGCCTGCGATGTCGAACACGTAACCGAGGCAGGCGCTGCCATGCCCCTGGAACGAATAGGGACTGGTGCGCGGTTTGTAGGCGCCCATGCGCGTACAAGTCTGCCCGTTCTCCTTGAGCGCCCGACACATCAGCTCGACGTGCCGGGCGTATCCACCGCGCATAGCCCGGCAAACACATGCAAGGTGTCCTGGCCGAAGCGCAGGCCCTGATAATCGAAGTAGCTGGGACGGCTGTCGTCCTTGTGACGGCCGAGGATGCGGTACTCCTCGGACACCCGTCACCACGTGCTCTACGCAGGGCAGGGCCTGCATCTCATCGATCGACAGCTGCTTGGTGTCACCGATCAGGTAAACCTCGGTCACCGCGCGCAGCTCGCCCTCGATGCGGTGCACTTTGACTTCGATGCCGGGAAGCAAGCGCAGAGCAGCCATCAGCCGGCCGTACTCGACGCTACTCGGGTCGGCCTTGTCGTTGAGGATGAGGATCACGGGAAATCAGTTCGAGGAATTTGACACGCGGGAAGATCAGAAAACGATCGATCAGCCGCGGATTTTATCCCAAAGCCGCAGGGGAGCGATGCGATTGACGTGCGGCGGCGCGCCGAGCGACCATCGCATCGTTGGAACATGGCGCTCCTTCGAATGCGTGCGCCTGGGGATCGCGCCAGATCTGCCGCACGCAGGAGGATGAAAATGACCGATCAGGCCCTCACGCAGCTCCTAGTCCAGCTGTTTGCCGCCATCAGGCTGCTGTCCGGTTATCCGATGCCGGCAACCGTTCCCGAGATTCACCCATTGCCGCACGCGCAACTGGAGGCACGCATCTGCGCGGGCACACTGCAGCGTCAAGGCCTTCTACCTCACGGGTGAGGGCGTTTTCATCGACGAAGCGCTCGATCTCGAGCACGACCTGCGCGCCCGCTCGATCCTGCTGCACGAGCTGGTGCACCACGTGCAAGGGATCACCGGCAGGTTCGACTCCCTCCCGACTGCGACGCGTGGTACGCGCGGGAGTTCGAGGCCTATCAGATCCAGAACCGGTACCTGCACCAGGAAGGTTCGCAACGTCGGCTACCACATGGGCGGCTACGTGCACAATTGCGCAGTCGGACGCGGACGGGCAAGTAAGCCCGTTGACCAAATCAGGGACCTGGCCGAAGCGGCCGATCAGCTGGCGGTGCCGCCGACGGTTAGACCGTCGATCCGCAGCGTCGGCTGGCCAACGCCGACCGGCACGCTCTGACCCTCCTTACCGCAGGTGCCCACTCCCGGATCGAGCGACATGTCGTTGCCGATCATGCTCACCCGCGTAAGCGCATCCGGACCGTTGCCGATCAGGGTGGCGCCCTTGACCGGATAGGTGAGTCCGACCGTCCTCGATCATGTAGGCCTCGGAAGCGGAGAACACGAACTTGCCGCTCACGATGTCGACCTGCCCGCCGCCGAAGTTCTTGGCGTACAGGCCACGCTGGACCGAGGCGATGATCTCGTCCGGGATCCTTGTCCCCGGCCAGCATGTAAGTGTTGGTCATGCGCGGCATCGGGCGCATGCGCGAACGACTCGCGCCGACCGTTGCCGGTCACCGGCACTCCCATCAACCGGGCATTGAGCGAGTCCTGCATATAGGTCTTGAGCACGCCGTCCTCGATCAGCACCGTGCGCTGGGTCGGGTTGCCCTCGTCGTCGATGTTCAAGCGACCCGCGGCGCCGATGCAACGTGCCGTCGTCCACCACGGTGACGCCCGGTGCCGCGACGCGCTCGCCGATGCGGCCAGAGAAAGCCGAGCTGCGCTTGCGGTTGAAATCGCCCTCCAGGCCGTGCCCGATGGCCTCGTGCAGCAGCACGCCGGGCCATCCCGGACCCAGGACCACCGTCATGGTGCCCGCCGGGGCAGGCCGCGCGTCGAGGTTGACGATCGCCTGCTCGACGGCCTTCTCCACGTAGCCGCTCAACACCTCGTCGGTAAAATACCCGTAGTCGAAGCGCCCGCCGCCGCCCGGCCGAACCCTGCTCGCGGCGGCCGTTCTCCTCTGCGATCACCTGCACGGACAGGCGCACCAGGGGGCGGACATCGGCGGCCATCACCCCGTCCGAGCGCGCCACCAGCATCACTTCGTACTCACCCGCGAGGCCGGCGATCACCTGCTTGACGCGTGGGTCGCGGGCGCGGGCGTAGCGTTCGACCGACTCCAGCAGAAGCCACCTTCCTCGGATCCTGTAAGCTCGCCAACGGATCTTCGGGCAGGTACAAGGCTGCGGCCCTCATTTCGCTTCGCGACGCAAGTGCGGCCTTGCCCGCCCTGGCGAGCAATCGCGCGCGTGGCTTCCGCCGCGGACCGGAGCGCTGGCAGGCTGATGTCGTCGGAATACGCGAAGGCGGTCTTCTCGCCGCTCACCGCACGCACGCCCACACCCTGATCGATGTTGAAGCTCCCGGATTTGACGATGCCTTCCTCCAGGCTCCAGCTCTCGCTGCGGCTGTATTGGAAGTAGAGGTCGGCGAAATCGACCTGGTGGGCGAGGATGCGGCCGAACACCTGCGTGAGGCCGCCGACGTCGAGGCCGTACGGCGCCAGCAATGCGCGGTCGGCAGTGGCGAAGAGCAGTTCGGTGTTGGTCGGGGCGTTCATAAGGTCCGTGATTCGTGATCTAAAAGCGCGTGGTTCGTGGCTCGTGTTTCGTGGTTCGAAATGCGCTGGTTCCTGTCCTCAGCAGCCCATGAGATGCCCAATCTCGCGATATGTGGGCGACACGGCCTTTTACGAGCCACGAGTCACGAGCCATCACGGCCTCACGGCTTCTCACACCCGATGTATGGTCCTGTGCTTGAGCGCCGGCAGGCTCCTGCGCAGCTGCGCCTGGTAGGTCGGGATTGATCCCTGCCACTACCACGCCCGAGCCACGCGGCAGACGATCGAGCACCACGCCCCAGGGGTCCACGATCATGCTGTGCCCATGGGTTTCGCGTCCACTCAGATGATACCCGCCCTGGGCCGGAGCAAGCACGTAGGCCAGGTTTTCGATGGCGCGCGCCCGCAGCAGTGCTTCCCAGTGGGCGCGGCCGGTGGTCTCGGTAAACGCCGACGGCACCACGATAACGTCGACGTCGCGCATGGCTCGGTACAGCTCCGGAAAGCGCAAGTCATAACACACCGACAGTCCAATGCGCCCCAAGGGCGTATCGACAACCTTGACCTCGTTGCCCGGATGGATGGTGCGTTCTTCCGAGAAGCGTTCCTGGCCCAAGTCGAGGCTGAACAGATGGATCTTGTCGTATCGCGCCACGCAACGGCCGGCGTCATCGTAAACCAGCATGCTGTTGTGCACCCGCCCCGAATCTGGAGACGCCAGTGGGATCGAGGACCCGATAAGCCAGATTCGATGCTTGCGTGCCGTTGTAGAAAGGAAGTGCTGGATCGGGCCGTCGCCGTCTTTTTCCCTGATGGCCAGCTTGTCCGTGTCCTTCAGACCCATGATAGCGAACCACTCGGGCAGCGCCACCAACCGGGCGCCCTGCTCCACTGCCATCTCGATCAGTCGGCGCGCCTCGTTGAGATTGGCCGAGACGTTGGGGCCAGACGCCATCTGTATGCCAGCGATGCGAAACACCGGCGCGGCCGGCTGCTCCGTCTGGGTCTGACTCTTGTCTTCGGCCTTCGCGCTCGAGCGCGGCCGCGCCCGTCCGAAGCTGGAGCGGGCCGTTGACGGGGGCTTGTTCGTGGTGCGCTTATTGTTCACAGTCGCGCCTTTCGATGCATCATCTGCGCCCAGACTCCGGCTCGGTGCGCTCCCGCTTCTTCTTGGTCACAGTCGGAGCGGTCCAGGTTCCAGCCACGATGTAGTTGAAGCCCAGCATCTGCCCGATCGGGTCTTTGAGCGCCTTCTGCAACACCAGCGCCCCTAGACCGACCGCGGGGTTCACCAGCGCAGTACCCAAGGCTACGCTCTCGCTCATGGACGGATAGATGTGGACGTCGAGTTGCTGCGTCTCGGACGCGAGGTTCACGTCGCCGGACATCTTGACGCGGGCGGCCGCTCCATCCATATCGAAGTTCTGCGTGCGCGCCACCCCGCGCGCGATGTCGACTTTGGCGGTGATCTGCTCGAACGCAAAGCCCTGACTGAAGATGTCGCGCAGGTCAAGCGTCACCACCTTGGGTAAGGTCTGCAGGCTGATTACGGAAAGCAGCTTGCCGATGCCCGGGTCGATCTTCACGAAACGCCCAGCTTTGGCAGTGAGCGCAAGTTGGCCGGACAACGTCGCGAGATCGAGCGCGTAGGGCGGGCCTGCCCAGGTCAGGGGACCCTCCAGCCTGGCCTTGCCGCCCTGGATGCCTTGGGGCAGAGCCATGCGCGCGAAGAAGCGACCGATGTCGTTCACCTCGAGTTTGAGGTTGATCTGCGTGCGCGGATTGACGGCCCACGCCTGCCACACACCATTCACGCTGAACGCGCCGTCGGGGCTGGTCAACTCCAGGCGCTCGATACGCCAGTCGGCCCCGCTCGGCACGGCCAGCAGCGCCAGCCTGCCGAACTGGCGCTCACCCATGCGGAAGTCATCCGCCGTCACGTCTACGGACGGCAAGTCCCGACCCCGGCCAGAACGAGGGGCGCTCGGCTCGGGTGCGGGTTCCAGTACAGCAGTCGGCGCCGGCAGCTGCAAACGGCTGAAGCGCCCCACGATCATGCCATCGCCCTCGGGCAACCATTTGGCATCCCCAGCCACCTCTCGGCTCTCCAGCCTGCCCTGCCAGGCGCCATCGCGTTGCGTCGCTGCCAGCCGCACGTCGTGGAAGTCACGGGAGAAAACGCGCGCTTGCTGCGCCGACACGTTGATCCCAGCGACTGCGGCACCACCCATCTTGGCGCCCACCGCGCGTGTCGTAAGCAGATCCTGCCATTGGTCCACATCGAAGTGGTCGAGCGAGCCCGCGATCCATATCCCATCGCGCTGCGGCAGCGGCGCGGCTGCGCCCAAGACGATCTCGCCGCGCCGGATCCCGGCCTTGCCGATCTTGTCCAGCAGCAGCTGTCCGGCTGCGACATCACCATACGCAAAGGAAAGCAGGTCGTGACCGCGGGTGCGCTCGCGCCTTTCGAAGCGCAGAGGCACGCGCTCCTGCGCTGACTTGGCGAACGGAGAGGGCAGCGACGACTCCACGCCGAGCAGGTTCGACTCGATCACGTAGTCGTGGCGGCGGTCGCGTACCGTGGCCGACAGTCGCCAATCGGTGCTGCCGGTGAGATATGCGAGCAGGGGCTCGTCGGTCTCACGGCGCAGCCGGGCGACGTCCACCTGTCCAGTCGCCTGGATGCGCACGCCTCCGGTGTCCTCGCGCGAGACACTGAAGCGCATGGGTCCACCGAACACGCGCGCAGCGCCATCTCGCAGGCTGACGTCGTTGTTTGTGAATGACAGCTTGCCGGACAGTTGCGCTAGCACCGGCGCGCCTTCGCCTGGGTCAAGGGTGTTGTCGGCGAAGGTGTAGACCCCGGACAGCTGGGTGTCCACGCTCCGGTTCAGTGGCACGTCAACGCGCAGGTTGAGCCGGCCACGGCCGCTGGCGCGCATGCCATCGATAAAATCACCAACGCGCTCTTCGATCGGACTCTCCTGGACGTAGCGCAACAGGTCGCTGGTGGCGCCTTCGAGCTCGGCCCGCACCTCTGCGACGGGATCGGGCGAGGCGGCGTCGGGGATCGTGGCGGTGCCGGTGGATATGCTCGCTCCGAACACGCGACCGGCGCTCATAGTGACCTCGATCCGGCTGCCTCGGACCGCGATCTGGCCCTGCAGCGCTTCGAGCCTCGGCCAAGCCGTCGCGTATGCCACAGTGGCGTCGTTGAACGCGCCGATGACTTCGAACACGCCGTCGCCGCCATGCGTCCATGGGAAGCGGCGCAGGTCCCCCCGCAGCTTGAGACGAACGTCGCGCCCGGTGCCCGACACAAATGCGCGATGCAACCACTGGCGCAGAGCCTCAGTGGCCACCAACGGTACGTAACGCCAGACCTCTGGCCCGGAAACGCGCGCAAAGCTGCCGGCGAGGTCGATGAGCCCGGGGCCGCCGGCCACGGCGTCGTAGCGGCCCGACAACTGACCTGCGAGATCCTTGTTCGATAGGACCAGGCGCTCGAGCGCAATCTGGGGCAGGCCGTCGCGAACGGTCCAGGACACATTGGCCTGAAGCGCGTCCAACGGAACCGGGGCCAGGAACAACGTTCGGCATATCCAATGCCGCTGCTGTCGCGCTCACGGCAAGCGTGCCTCCGCGTTCGCTGGCGTCCACCTCGCCGTTGACATGCGACATGCCCGGCAGTGCGGCCGGAAGGATTGACGGCGACGTCCTTGAAGCTCCCGCTTACAGCATATGGACCGCTCCAGCTGAACGGCTCTCGCCAGCGCACGTGGAAGGCCCGCAGCCGCCCGCGCGGGTTGAGCTCGGCCAGCCGGGCACGCAACTCCGGATCCAGCGGAAGCCGGTCGAGAAGTCGGATCACAGCGTCGAGCTCGACGGCGTCGAACGCCAATTCAGCGGCGGGGGGCCGGTTCGCGCCCGGCCGCGTGCGCGAATAACTGATGTCGGCGGGCGGTAGAAGCACGCCGTCCGGCGTTGCGAACGTAAGTCCGCGTGCCCACAACTGGAACGCGCGCGCGTCGGAGCGCCAGCCGAGGCGTCCGCGAAGGCTTGACACCTGCAGCTCCGGCACCTCGTCCGCCAGACGCGTGTGGAGGTTGGATAGAGCCACGTCGGCGGTTATTTCATGTGGCCGCCCGTGCTCCAGCTTGCCCCAGACCCGGAGGCTGCCCGAGCCCTCTGTGGTCTGCATCGGCAGCTCGACCCACTGCCGCAGGGCGGCCAGATCAGCATAGGCGATGCCGAAGTAGACCTGGCCGGACCAGCCGGATGGCTCTCCGAACGAGCGTCCGAGCAGATCGCCGCGAATATCGATGGGGGACGCAACTTCGATGGGTGGCTTGGCCCGCACGCCGAAGCGATGCGTCCAGAACAGCTGCTCGACCCTGCACATCGACATCCTTCAGCTCCAGCGGCGCGCCGCCGAGCCTCTCGTCGACCCAGGTCAAACGCGAGTCGCGCACGACGATGCGATGCTGCGCCAGCAGCCAGTCGCCGAGCCCGCCCTCGCCGCCGGACTGGCCGACCGGGATGCCCGCAACCAGAAGCTGGCCCGACTGGTCGCGGCGGATCTCCAAGCTGAGGTGCTCGAGCTCGATCGAGTTGAAGCGCAGCTCCCCGGCGAACAGGGATAGCCAGGACAGCGTGCTGTCGACCTGCTCCAGCCTCAGCCGCTCCTGACCCTGGGCGTCGAGCAAGCTCACCTCGCGCAGGATGAGACGCGGACGATACCCGTCCCAATCGCCCTCGATGCGACCGATCTGCAACCGTTGGTGTATCGCGCGCGACAGACCGTCTACGATCTGTTCGCGATATTCATCGACGTGGGGAAGGACCCAATAGCGGAGCGTCAACACCACGACAGCGAACAGAAACGCGGCCGTAAGCACCGCAAAAGTCGAGCAGCCGGTATACCCAGAGGGAGCCGTGCTTGAACAGATGAAACGCAAAGCGCAGCGGCATTCAGTCTTTGTGTCTTGTCACGCCCGCCGCGACAGGATTTGCCAGGGCCGGCGCCAGGTCAATAGAATCGGATTAAGGAAGCTCTGAGCAACGTCTCACCGTCGGCAGCTCGCACTGCTGCCGCTGTAACCTCAACGCAGAAGTCGGTGTCCAGGGCTACGCGCGCGCCAAGTTTGACACCAGACAAGGACAGTAAGTTGACAACCGCTGCCCGCCGCGGATCCGGGGCGGGACGTCTCAAGGCCGGCAGCTGCCATTTTATCGCTACGGAGTCCGATGCAACCACGCAATCCGGTTGAGCCTACCTCTGCACCAGCGGCGCGCGTCAGCCTCAACGCCGGCGCGGCTCTGGAGCAGGCCGCGGAGCTCAGCCGCTACGTGCGACGGCTGCTGGCTCACCCGCCGCCCCTGTTTGCACCGGAGTCGCTAGCCGCGCCCTGCAGCCGATGCCAGATTCGGGCCTGGTTGCAGGCCGAAGGCGTCGCCACCGAGGAACAACTGCACCGGCGGCTGCGCCACGTGCGGCAAGCCGCGCTGCTGCAGGTCATCACCCGGGACCTCAACGGCCTGGCCGACCTGGGGGAGGTGATGAGCAGCGTCACCGCCCTGGCCGAAGAGACTCTGCGCTTCGCGCTCTCCCGGCTGCAACCATGGATGCAGGAGACTTACGGCGTGCCGCGCGGCGCGGGCAACGGGCAAGCCCAGGACCTTCGTCGTCGTCGGTATGGGAAAGCTCGGCGGCGAGGAGCTCAACGTCTCCTCGGACATCGACTTGGTCTTCCTGTACCGGGAGGACGGAGAAACCGACGGTAGCCAGGCGTATCTCCAATCAGGAGTACTTCACCCGCTTGTCACGCCGGCTGATCAGCGCTTTGTCCGAATACACCTCAGACGGACACGTGTTCCGCGTGGACACGCGGCTGCGGCCCTATGGCGACAGCGGACCGCTCGCGATGAGTCACGACATGTTGGAAAACTACCTGCACGCCCAGGGCCGCGAGTGGGAGCGCTACGCCTGGGTCAAGGCGCGGGTGGTGAGCGAGCTCGCCCGACCCGGAACTCGAATCGATCGTGGCACCGTTTGTGTTTCGCCGCTATCTCGACTACGGCGCGATCGCATCGCTGCGCGGGCTGCACGCGCAGGTGCGAGCCGAGGTCGCGCGCCGCGAGCTGCACGACGACATCAAACTGGGCCCAGGCGGCATCCGCGAGATCGAGTTCATCGCGCAGGTCTTCCAGCTGGTGCGCGGCGGCCAGGACCCGAGCGCTGCGCCTGCGCCCGACCCTGACCACCCTTGAGCGCCTGGCGCGGCACCGACTGCTACCGCTCGAGGCCGTAGCCGATCTGCGCGCGGCCTACGTGTTCCTGCGCAATCTGGAGCACCGGCTGCAATACCTGGAGGACGAACAGACACAGCGCCTGCCCACCAGCCGTGAGGACCAGGCTATGGTGGCACGCGCCATGAACTGCGACGACTATGGAGCGCTCATGGCTCGCCTCGAAGAGCATCGGGATGCGGTCACCCGCCAGTTCGAGTCCGTATTCGCGGACCAGCGTGCGCCCGACGCACCGGATCCCTTGAGCCGCTTGTGGCTCGGCAACGCGACCGAGGAAGAGGGCGTCGAGATGCTGACCCAGCGGGGATACGCGAATCCCGCGGCGGTGCTTGCACGCCTGCGACAGCTGCGCGAAAGCCAGGTCTATCGCCGCATGGCTGCCTCGACGCAGGCCCGGGTGGATCGATTGGCGCCGCGCGTTATCGAGGTGGCCGCCGGCTTCGACCACCCGGACCAGACGCTGGAGCGCTTGACGCGGGTGCTCGAAAGCATCGGGCGACGCGAATCTTACTTCGCGCTGTTGCTCGAGTTCCCGGCCGCCCTCCAGCGCCTCGCCGCCCTGGCGGCAGCCAGCCCCTGGGCCGCGGACTATCTTGCGCAGCACCCGGTCCTGCTCGACGAGCTGATCTCGCCGCAGGCGCTCGAAGCACCCGACTGGGCGGAGCTACGCGCGCAACTAGCCGCGGATCTCGACTCGAGACGATGGAAACACGGAACGGCAGATGGACGCCTTGCGCCACTTCAAGCAGGTGCAGACGATTCGCCTTCTGGTGCAGGATCTCGCCGGCACGCTGCCGCTGGAAACGCTGTCGGACCACCTGAGCGACCTCGCCTGCGCGATCCTGAGTCAGGTGCTGCGCCTGGCCTGGGCTGGCCTGCGCACGCGGCATCGCGACGACCCGCGCTTCGCCATCGTTGGCTACGGCAAGCTGGGCGGGAAGGAGCTCGGCTACGCCTCGGACCTGGATCTGATCTTCCTTTACGACGACGACCATCCCGAGGCGCAGGAAAACTACGCGCGCCTCGCGCAACGCATGAACACGTGGCTCACCAGCTTCACGCCGGCCGGCGTCCTGTACGAGACCGACCTTCGACTGCGCCCGGACGGAGCCAGCGGGCTTCTGGTCAGTCGTTTCGATGCGTATGCGCAGTATCAGCGGACCAAAGCCTGGACCTTCGAACACCAGGCGCTTACGCGGGCGCGCTTCGTGGCCGGGGACGCCGACATCGGCATGCACTTCGAGCGACTGCGCAGCGAAGTGCTTCGCTTTTCACGGGAGCTCCCGCGGCTGAAGGCAAGACGTGCTTTCGATGCGCCAAAAAATGCTCGATGGCCATCCCAACCCGAGCGGACTGTACGACATCAAGCATGACCGCGGCGGCATCGTCGACGTCGAGTTCGCGGTCCAGTACCTGGTTCTGGGACACGCTCACCGCCACCAAGAGCTGGCCGGTAACATCGGCAATCTTGCGCTGCTCAAGCTGGCGGGGCGATTGGGCTTGATCCCTGAAGAGATCGCCGCCGGCGCGCACCATAGCTATCGGGAGTTCCGCCGATTGCAACACCAGCTGCGGCTGCAGGGGGAACGATATGCGCGGGTACCCAGGCAGCGAGTTGTGCCTTTGATCGCTCCGGTGTTGCGGCTGTGGAACGAGGTGTTTGGAACTCAGAAGGACGAATGAACTGCTGCGCGAGCCCGCGCGCGTACAACCCCTTCTGTGCAGTCTAGCTGACAGCCTCTAGCCGTTTTCCCATGAGTTGGTAAACCGTCATCTGCCCTTTCCCCTTGAAAGTCAGGTCCTGTGGGGAACCGAACTGGTAACGGCCGCCCAGACGGCGGTAGGTGGTCTTGTCCACGAGGATCTGGCCGGATGGCGCTTCCGAAGTAATCCGGCTGGCGACGTTGACGGTGTCGCCCCAGAGATCGTAGATGAAACGGCGGGCGCCGATCACGCCGGCGATGACCGGTCCGGTGGCGAAGCCGACGTGGAATGCAGCCTTGTAGCGCTTCATGATGTCGTCGTTGCGTGCCAGCTCCAGCATCTCCAGTGCCATGGCCGCCACCGCGTCGACGTAATGCGTGCCCTCGCCCGATAGCCCGCCGGCCACCATGTACGCATCGCCGATGGTCTTGATCTTGTCTACACCATGCTTGTCGGCGAGCTCGTCAAAGCGGGTGAATACCCCGTCAAGGAAGCTCACCACCTCTTTGGGTGTCAGCTCCTCGGCCAGAGCCGTGAAGCCCACGATGTCGGCGAACATGACAGTGACGTCGGCGAAACCATCCGCGATCGTGGACTGGTCCCGCTTGAGCCGCTGCGCGATGTGCGTGGGTAGGATCGTGGTCAGAAGCTGCTCGGATTTCTGCTGCTCTTCACGCACCAGCTCGTGCTGGCGCGAGAGCTCGGCCTGGAACACGTCCTTTTGCTGCACGAAATAGCGCAACAGCAGGTACACGATGCTGGACAGGATGGTGAAGTTGAGCACGAAGAACACGGCTACCGTACGCATGGGCACGCCGGACATGTCGCCAGCAGCGAGGAAGTAGTCGAACACACCCGACACGACGGTAAGGACGACGTAAGCGACGAACCACGGGATCGACTCGCGCGCGCCCAGCACCACCATCGCCCCCACCGGCGCAAGCAGCGCCAGTAGAACGATGCCGCTGGAATTGACGAAGCTGCCGATGCTCCACTGGATTACGAACGGTGCGAACAAGAACAGCGAGAGCTGCGCGAAGCGGAAGAAGTCGAAGCTTCTCGTCTTCAGGTAGATGGCCAGAATGATGACTGAGATCGCCTGGTACAAGAGCGGGATCGTGGTCGGCAGCTTCAGGCCCATGATCCAGTAGATCGCCAGCCACACGATCGCCGCCACGTTCATCAGCCCGCTGGCCAACATGAGCAGCGTCTTGCGCATCCTGAGATCTTCGCTGTCGTTCTCGTCGACCGCTGCGCGAGCCACCGCTCGAGCAGCGACAGGCGCGGCTGCGCGCGTGCAGGAGGCGCGGCGGCCGCCACTCCCGGCGCGCCAGCCTTTGCGGAAAGGCTATTCATAGGCGGTGCGCTGGAGGCGACCGCAGTCGCGTTGGCCAGTAACTGCGCTTCTGCCATCGGGGGTTCGTTTCTGGTGAGGAAGGTACGAGGAAGCGTAAAGCATGAGCTGTGCCTAGGCAAGTGAACATCGTGAGACCCGAAAAACTCAGCGTTTGCGGCGCGAACGCACGCTGCACCTCCCTGCAAAGCGGGCCAGTCGGGGAGCCTCAGCCCTGAGGCGCTGGCTCGGCAGCCGCTTCCCTCAGCGCGCGCATCAGAACCTGGGGCTCTTGGGCGCCCGAAACCGCAAGCCGCTGGTCGAAAACGAAGAAGGGTACGCCGCTCACTCCCAGCGCGCGCGCGCGCTCGTCCTCGGCGAGCACCGCCTGCCGCTGCGCGTCATCGTTCAGGCACGCCCGCGCTGCCCCGTCCTCGAGACCGGCCCGGCGCGCCATCTCAACCAAGTCGTCGGTTTGCGTCAGGTCTGCTCCCTCCAGGAAGTAGCCGCGGAACAGGGACTCCACCATCTCGTCCTGCCTCCCGCGCAATTGCGCCAGCCCGATCAATTGATGAGCCGGCACCGTGTTGGGCTGGCGCACGATGCGCTCGAAGGCGAAGTCGATTCCGACACTGCGTCCGACCTCCGTTACGCGAGCGTAGATATCCTCGGCACGCGAGCCGAATTTGCGGGCGAGGTACTCGCTGCGCGCTATCCCCTCCAGCGGCAACTGCGGATTGAGCTGAAACGGGTGCCACACCACTTCAAGTTCCGGCCTTTGGCCTGCGCTGCCACCGAACAGCTCGAGCGCCTGTGCCAGCCGGCGCTTGCCGATGTAGCACCAGGGACACACCACATCGGAGATCACGTCGATTCGAACTGTCATACCGCACTCTAAGGAGGAAAACACCAGCACACAGCGTACCGCACACGGGCCGGGAGGTAAATGCTACGGCTAAGCTAGAATAGCGGTTTAGCGAAGGAGATCAAAATCATGTCCATGGCAGACCGCGACGGCCAGATATGGTACGACGGCAAGCTTGTGCCCTGGCGCGAAGCCACCACCCACGTGCTGACCCACTCGCTGCACTACGGGCTGGCGGTGTTCGAGGGGGTGCGCGCCTACAAGACCGTCGGTGGCACCGCGATCTTCCGGCTTCAGGAACACACCGAGCGGCTGTTCAATTCGGCGCACATCTTCATGATGAAGATGCCCTACGACAAGCGCACGCTGCTCGAAGCGCAGAAAGAAGTGGTGCGAGCGAACCAGCTGGAGGCGTGCTACGTGCGGCCGATCGCCTTCTACGGTTCGGAGAAGATGGGCGTATCGCCCAAAGGCGCGCAGGTGCATGTGGCCATCGCGGCGTGGCCGTGGGGCGCATATCTGGGCGCCGACGGCATCGAGAAAGGCATCCGGGTCAAGACTTCGTCCTATGCTCGCCATCACATCAACGTGACGATGTGCCGTGCCAAGTTCTCTGGCACCTACGCCAACTCAATCCTGGCCAACCAGGAGGCCCTCGAGCACGGCTACGACGAAGCGCTGCTGCTGGACGTCGATGGCTACGTCGCTGAGGGCTCGGGCGAGAATTTGTTCATCGTCAAGAACGGCAGACTGTACGAGCCCGAGCTGACTTCCGCTCTGATCGGTGTCACGCGCGACGCGGTGATCACGATGGCGCGCGACATCGGACTCGAGGTTCACGCCAAACGCATCACGCGCGACGACGTGTACATCGCCGACGAAGCGTTCTTTACCGGCACCGCAGCCGAAGTGACACCCATCCGCGAGCTCGACAGCCGCGCCATCGGATCGGGCCGGCGCGGCCCCATCACGGAGAAACTGCAGTCAATGTTCTTCGATGTGGTCAGCGGCCGCGCCGAAAAGTACCGCCACTGGCTGACTCACATCTAGCTCACGGGCATGGAACAGACCAAGTATGTCAATACGCAGCGCCGCATCGAAGTGACGGCGGCGGATCTGCCGCTGCATTGCCCCACTCCCTCGCAGGTGCTGTGGAACGCCCATCCACGCGTGTTCCTGCCGATCGAAAAGACCGGTGAGGCGCTGTGTCCGTACTGCGGCACGCTCTACGTTCTCAAGGGTGGCGCGCGCTCGGGACAGCACTAGGGAAGCTCTGCGCTGTCTGTCGGCGCGTCCAGGTCGCCGTGTACAGGATCCTCGTAATCGGCCCGTCGTGGATTGGTGACACGGTGCTCGCTCAGCCGATGCTGCGACGGTTACGCGAACGGCATTCCGAGCTCGAACTCGACGTCCTGGCGCCGTCCTGGACGCTGCCGCTGGTGCAGCGGATGCCGGAGCCGTCGCGGGCCATCGCGAGCCCGTTCAGTCACGGCGAGCTGAACCTCACCGGGCGCTGGCGTCTCGCGCGGCAACTCGCGCAGCACGGCTACGACCAGAGCATCGTCCTGCCAAACTCATTCAAGTCGGCGTTGATCCCGCGCTTGGCGCATATCCCGCTGCGCACCGGCTACGTCGGCGAATTCCGCTATCCATTGCTGAACGACGCGCGCCGGCTCGACAAGCAAGCGCTGCCGCTGATGGTCGAGCGCTATGCGGCGCTGGCCGATTCGCCCGGGACCACATTGACGCGGCCGCTTTCGTCGCCGCGCCTGGCGGTGCGCGAGCCCGAGCGCGCAGCGCTGCGCCGTCGGCTCGAGCTAACCGACGACGCACCCGTCGCCGTGTTCTGCCCTGGCGCCGAATACGGTCCAGCCAAGCGCTGGCCTGCCGCGTACTTCGCCGAGCTCGCGCGGAAGCTCGCCAGCGGAGGATGGCAAATCTGGCTCATCGGCTCCGCCAAGGACCGCGGCATCGGCGAAGAGATCGCGAGCTTGAGCGCGGGCATCTGCGTCAATCTGTGCGGGCGCACTGGCCTCGACGAGGCCGTGGATCTGCTCTCTTGCGCCCGCCTCGTGGTATCCAATGACTCTGGACTGATGCATGTAGCTGCAGCGCTGGACCTGCCTCTGATCGCGTTGTACGGTTCGAGCAGCCCGTCGTTCACGCCGCCGCTCTCGGCACACGCCAGCGTCCTCAAGCTCGACCTGCCGTGCAGCCCCTGCTATCAGCGAGAGTGCCCGTTGCGGCACTTCAACTGCATGATCCAGCTCACTCCGGAACGGGTCTACAGCGCGGTCTCGGCACTGCAGGCGAGCGCCGCGATTGCAATCAACCCGTGAATTCGTACCGAGCACCGCGCTGGCTGCCGGGCGGCCACGCGCAAACGATTTACGGAGCGCTCTTCACCCGGCTCCCCCGGATCGAGTACCGCCGTACCCAGTGGGACACGCCGGACGGCGACTTCATCGAGCTGGACTGGGTGGATGGTCCAGCGCAAACGCCCCTGGTGGTGCTGTTTCACGGCCTCGAAGGAGGTTCGCGCAGCCACTACGCTGTGAGCCTGATGCACGCAGTGCACGCGCACGGCTGGCGCGGTGTCGTTGTGCATTTCCGCGGTTGCGGCGGACGGCCCAACCGTCTGCCGCGCGCCTATCACTCGGGTGATTTCCGCGAGGTGCACTGGATTCTCGAGCGGCTCGCAACGCGAGAGGGCACGGCGCCACATTTCGCAGTCGGCGTATCGCTCGGGGGCAACGCGCTGTTGAAATGGCTCGCGTCCGAGGGGGCGGCGGCAGCGCGTTTGCTGCGCGCCGCGAGCGCCGTGTCCGCACCAGTCGACCTGGTAGTGGCAGGACACGGTCTCGGCCGCGGCTTCAATCGGGTCTACACGTGGCATTTCCTGCGCTCGCTCAAACCGAAGAGCCTCGAGAAGCTCTCGCGATACCCGGGCCTATATGACGCCCGCAAAGTGGTGCGCGCGCGCGATCTTTACCAGTTCGACGACTTGGTCACCGCGCCTTTGCACGGCTTCGAGAGCGCCGACGACTACTGGAGTCGTGCCAGCAGTAAACCCGATCTGCGCCACATCGCGTTGCCCACCTTGCTGATTCACGCGCGCAACGACCCGTTTTTACCCGGCCGGAGTTTGCCTCGGAGCGAAGAGGTCTCGGCGCACGTAGAGCTCGAGTATCCCGATGCCGGCGGGCATGCCGCTTTCGTGACAGGGCCCTTTCCGGGCCGCTTCGAGTGGCTGCCGAAGAGGCTGCTAGGGTTCTTCGACTCTCACTTGCCAGAGATCAACGCCGCGCCGCAGCGGCCGGCTCGTGCAAACGTGGGATAATTTGCACCGTATCCTCACGAACATCCCATGCCCAGCGTCGCCCCCGAGATCTTCAAGGCCTACGACATCCGCGGCGTCGTGGGGAAGACCCTCACCCCCGAAGCTTGCGAGCTGATCGGCCGAGCTCTCGGCACTGAAGCGCGCGCGCTGCAGTGCCCGCGTCTCGCGATCGGCCGGGACGGCCGCCTTTCCGGCCCTGCGCTGGCGCAAGCTGTCGCGCGCGGGCTGCAAGCGAGCGGCGTAGACGTGATCGATATCGGCCAGGTGGCCACGCCGATGCTGTACTTCGCAACTTATCACCTGGCTACCGGCTCCGGGAGTCATGCTCACCGGGAGCCACAACCCGCCGGACTACAACGGCCTGAAGATGATGTTAGCCGGCGAGACGCTGGCCGGAGAGGCGATCCAGAAGCTCAAGCACCGCATCGAATCCGGAGATTTCGTATCCGGCGCGGGCGGGTACAGCCAGATGGACATCTCCGACGCCTACTTGAACCGCATCACGTCGGACATCAAGCTCAAGCGCCCGCTGAACATCGTGGTCGATTGCGGCAACGGCGTGGCCGGAGCCTATGCGCCTGAACTCTATCGCAGGCTGGGATGCCGGGTACGCGAGCTGTTCTGCGAGGTGGATGGTCGCTTTCCGAACCACCATCCGGACCCCTCGCAACCTGAAAACCTCAACGATCTCATTGCTGCTCTGGGCGATGGGGACGACGAGCTAGGGCTCGCGTTTGACGGCGACGGCGATCGATTGGGTGTGGTCACCAAGGCCGGCAAGATCGTATATCCGGACCGTCAGCTCATGCTGTTTGCCGCCGATGTACTGAGCCGGAACCCGGGCGCCTGCATCATCTTCGACGTCAAGTCAACGCGCAACCTGTTCTCGTGGATACGCAGCCATGGCGGCGAACCGCTGCTGTGGAAAACCGGGCATTCGCTGATCAAAGCCAAGATGAAGTCGACTGGCGCGCTGCTGGCCGGAGAAATGAGCGGTCATATCTTTTTCAAGGAGCGCTGGTACGGGTTCGACGACGGGATGTACGCGGGTGCCCGTCTGCTCGAGTATCTGAGCGGAGTGCGCGACTCCGATGCCGAGTTCGCCAAGCTGCCCGATTCGGTGAACACGCCCGAGCTGCAGATCAAGCTGCAAGAAGGCGAGAACTACGCTTTGATCGCCAAGCTGCAAAAAACCGCTCGCTTCGGCGACGCGCACGAGATCATCACGGTTGACGGTCTGCGCGTCGAATATGCGGACGGATTCGGGTTGGCGCGCGCTTCCAACACGACGCCGGTGGTGGTATTGCGCTTCGAGGGCGACGATGCGAAAGCGCTCGAGCGGATCCAGGACGACTTCCGGCGTGTCCTGGGCGCCGAACTACCCGGGGTGGCGTTACCTTTCTAGCCCACGCGAGTCATGCGGGCCAGGCCCTATCCGATGACCGACGTATCGACCCAGGAGCTGTTCCTCTGGAGGCAGCCGATTCTCGACCGGGGGGAGAATCTGGCAGCGTACGAGCTCCTGTTCCGCTCCAGCCGCTTCGACGGCGCCAAGATCGGCGGCGACGACGTCGTCGCCAGCCACACCGTGATCCATCACGCTTTTACCGAGCTGGGCGTCGACGCGGTCCTGGGCAAGCATCCCGGTTACATCAACCTCAACGCCGCGCTTCTGATGAGCGATGTGATCGAGTTGCTCCCGCGCGCCAAGGTTGTGCTCGAAATACTCGAAACCGTGACGGTCAACAGAGCGCTGATCAATCGCTGCATCGATCTGAAGCAGATGGGCTTCACGCTGGCCTTGGACGACTTCGTCGGGCACGAACGCGAGTTCACGGACCTGCTGGACGTGGTTGACATCGTGAAGGTCGACGTGCAGCGCCTGACGCCCGAGGTGTTGGAGACAGTGACCAAGCGTCTCCAGCAACGCGGCCGCAAGCTTTTGGCGGAGAAGGTCGATAGTCGCGAGCTGGCGCACCGCTGCCTGGACCTCGGGTACGAGCTGTTCCAAGGCTACTACTTCGCGCGGCCCTACGCCGTCACGGGACGTCGGCTCTCGCGCTCCGAGGTGGCCCTCATGCGGCTGCTGCGCCTGCTGCTCGGCGACGGGCAAGAAGGCATCGACGCAGTGCTGGCGGAGCATCCCGAGCTGACGGAGACGCTGTCGCGGTTGGCACGACTGGTGACCGCCGGCGATCCGGTCGCGGCACCAAGCGCGCGGCGGCCGCAGCGCTGGCTTCCCCTGCTGGTGTATATGGTCAGTAGCGCACCCGGCGCCGAGATTCCCAGCCCGCTTCTGATCCTCGCGGCGACTCGGGGGAAGCTCATGGAACTTCTAACGAGGGCTTTGCGCCCGGCTGATCGCGAGGCGCAAGAGCGGGCCTTCCTCACCGGCACGTTGTCTCTGGTCAATGCCCTGCTGGCTGTCGCCGCTGCATAAGATCCTGGAAACGCTCCCGGTGGCGGCGGACGTGCGCTCTGCACTGCTGGGGCGTGAGGGTGAGCTGGGTGCCCTGCTGGCTTTGGTGGAAGCGCTGGAGGCGGCCGACCTGGGTACCATCGAGCGCGCACTGGATCGGGTGCCCCATCTGGACCACGGCCGCGTCATCGGCCTTCAGGTCGAGGCCATGCGCTGGGCCAATTTCATCGGCGAGCCACTTTAGGCAACGCCTAGGGAAGCTCTGATCTATTCTCACGATGCGCGTTGCGTCAGGTGCGGATGACTGCAAGGCGCCGCGACGAAGCCAAGGTAGGTACCTTGGCGAGGAGCGCAACGATGCAGGCGCCGCACCCGACGCAACCCGCATCGTGAGAATAGATCAGAGCTTCCCTAGATCCGTTCCTGCACCCAGTTCGTCACGGAGTTGAGGGCCGCTGGCAGGTTCGCCGGTTCGGTTCCACCAGCCTGCGCCAGATCCGGACGTCCTCCACCCTTTCCGCCGACCTGCTGGGCGACGAAGTTGACCAGATCGCCCGCCTTGAGCTTGCCGGTGAGATCGCTCGTCACGCCTGCGATCAGTGTCACCTTGCCCGAATCGACCGAGCCCAGCACGATCGCCGCGCTGCCCAGCTTGTCCTTGAGCTTGTCCATCGTCTCGCGCAGGCTCTTCGCGTCAGCCCCGTCCAGCGCGGCCGCCAGGACCTTTGCGTTGCCTACCGCCACGGCTTGATCCGCCAGATCGTCACCCTGATTGGCGGCGAGCTTCGATTTCAAGCGACCCAGTTCCTTCTCGAGTGCGCGCACGTTGTCCATGATCTGGTGCAAGCGCGCACCGACCTCGCCGGGCTGTACCTTCAACATCTCTGCCACGCCCTCGACCTGCGCATTCTGATGCTGCACCCACGCCAGCGCGCCGTCAGCAGTCACCGCTTCCACCCGCCGGATACCCGCCGCAACCGGTGACTGGGAAACGATCTTGAAAAAGCCGATGTCGCCAGTCCTGCGCACATGCGTACCTCCACACAGTTCGGTCGAGAACTCGCCCATGCCGATCACGCGCACATCATCGCCGTATTTTTCTCCGAAGAGCGCCATTGCACCTGCTTTGATCGCCTGATCGTACTTCATCAGGCGCGCTTCGATCGCGACATTGCGCCGGATCTCGTCGTTGACCAGCTTCTCGATCTCGCGGATCTCTTCCGGCGTCAGCGCCTTGTCATGCGAGAAATCGAAGCGGGTCTTGAACTCGTCGACCAGCGAACCTTTCTGCTGCACATGGCGGCCGAGCACCTGGCGCAGCGCTGCATGCATCAGGTGTGTCGCGGAATGATTGAACATCGTCGCTTCGCGCAGCCTGACATCGACTTGCGCGCTCACCGTGTCGCCGGTGCGGAACTCGCCGTTCGTCACGATGCCTTGGTGCCCGAATACCTCGGCCTGGATCTTCTGCGTATCGTCGACATTGAAGGTCGCGTGCGGCGTGATGTTGCGCACCAGGACGCCGCGATCGCCGACCTGTCCCCCGGACTCGGCATAGAAGGGGGTCTTGTCGAGCACAACGACGCCGCGTTGACCCTGCGACAGCCGGTCGACCGCAACCCCGTCCAGGTAAAGCGCAACGATGCTCGCGTCGAGCTTGATCGACTCGTAGCCGTGAAACTCCGTGGCCTGCCCTTTGTACTCCACGCCAGCTTGCGCGTGGAACTTCGAGGCCGCGCGTGCACGCTCCCGCTGCTGCTGCATCTCGGCCTCGAAGCCCGCGAAGTCGACCTGGATGCCGCGTTCGCGCGCGATATCCGCAGTCAGATCGACGGGAAAGCCGTAAGTGTCGTACAGCTTGAACACCGTCTCGCCGTCCAGCATGCGATCCTCGCGATGCAGGGCGGCCTCCAGCACCTGCATACCGTGCTCGAGGGTGTCGGCGAAGCGCTCTTCCTCCTGCTTGAGCACCGCCGCCACGCGTCCCTTGGACGCAAGCAGTTCCGGATAGGCCTCGCCCATGACCCGCGCCAAGTCTTCGACCAGGAGATAAAAGAATGGCTGCTTCTGGCCGAGCTTGTACCCGTGGCGTATGGCGCGGCGGATGATCCGGCGCAATACGTACCCGCGCCCCTCGTTGCCGGGAATCACGCCATCAGCAATGAGGAAGCTGCAAGCGCGGATGTGGTCGGCGATGACCTTCAGAGAATTGCTGGTCAGGTCCTTTGCGCCGGTTACGCGTGCGGCCGCCTTGATCAACTCCTGGAACAGGTCGATCTCGTAGTTGCTGTGCACACCCTGCAGCACCGCTGCGATGCGCTCCAACCCCATTCCGGTGTCCACCGACGGCTTCGGCAGCGGATGTAACGTGCCCGACTCGTCGCGATTGAACTGCATGAAGACCAGATTCCAGATCTCGACGTAGCGGTCGCCGTCGGCATCCGCGGACCCTGGAGGCCCGCCGGGAATACCGGGACCATGGTCCCAAAACACCTCCGTGCAGGGACCGCAAGGGCCGGTGTCGCCCATCTGCCAGAAGTTGTCGCTCTGGAATTTTGGACCGCCCGGCTTGTCTCCGATACGAACCACGCGCTCACGCGGAACCTTGATGTCCCGCGTCCACACGTCGTAGGCCTCGTCGTCCGTCTGGTAAACCGAAACCCACATCCGGTTGGGATCCAGTCCGTACTCTTTGGTCAGGAGATCCCAAGCGAAGACAATAGCATCGCGCTTGAAATAGTCGCCGAAGCTGAAGTTGCCCAGCATCTCGAAGAAAGTGTGGTGGCGCGCCGTGTAGCCTACGTTCTCCAGATCGTTGTGCTTGCCGCCCGCACGCAGGCAGCGTTGCGCCGTCGTGGCGCGCACGTAGGAGCGCTTGTCGAGTCCGAGGAACACGTCCTTGAACTGCACCATGCCGGCGTTAGTGAACAGGAGCGTGGGATCGTTCGCCGGCACGAGCGGGCTCGATGGCACGATGGTGTGGCCATTGCGCTCGAAGTACTTCAGGAACCGCGTCCGAATCTCACTGCTTCTCATCGCTAAACCCTGGCTTCCAAAGCCATTTCTGCGGCGTCACGCTTCGCTGTCCCCGCCCACCACTTTCCGGATCACTTCCGGGTCGAACCCGCGTTGCTCGAGGAAGCGCGCCTGCTGCGCCCGCTCGCGCAGGCTGGCTGCCGCCTTGCCGAAGCGCTTGAGCCACACGGCCCGCGCATTGTCCAACTCGTTCTCCCGCGCCCGTTTGCTCGTTTGCGCCATCACGTCCTGGCTCACGCCTTTCTGGGCGAGCTGCTGCATCACCCTGCGGACTCCGAAACGACCAGTCGCGGCGCGCAACAGTTGATCGGCGACGCGCTGCTCCGACAACCATCCTCGCGCCTGTAGCTCTTCCAGCAACACTATGAGCGCTTCAGGATCCGCTGGTCCGAGTTTGCGCACCAACTCCTGCCGAGAATGCTCGCGCCGAGCGAGAAAGCGCAGAGCCCGCGCACGCAGCGAGGCGGGTTCGATCGAGCCGCGGTCCGGTTGCTCGGCGTCGGGTCGCTTCGCGGTGCCCTCGCGGGTGCCGCCTAGAGTCCTTCGGCGTGGCGTCCTAGTGCTCCTCCACCAGGGCCGGCGCCTCTTCCGTAACCCCCGCAGCGGCGCGGATCTTGGCCTCGATCTCGCTGGCGAGCTCCGGATGTTCCTTGAGAAACTCGCGGGCGTTGTCTTTGCCCTGTCCGATGCGATCGGCTCCGTAGCTGTACCAGGCACCGGATTTCTCGACCACTTTGTGCAGTACGCCCAGGTCGACCATCTCGCCTTCGCGCGAGATGCCGTCACCGTAGAGGATGTCGAAGTCGGCCTGCTTGAACGGCGGCGCCACTTTGTTCTTCACCACTTTGACGCGGGTCTCGCTGCCGATCACTTCGTCGCCCTTCTTGATCGAACCGATCCGGCGGATGTCGAGCCGCACCGAAGCGTAGAACTTAAGTGCGTTTCCGCCGGTGGTGGTCTCGGGATTGCCGAACATCACGCCGATCTTCATGCGGATCTGGTTGATGAACACGACCAACGTGTTGGAGCGCTTGATGTTGGCGGTCAGCTTGCGCAGGGCCTGGGACATCAGCCGCGCCTGCAGACCCATCTGCGGCTCGCCCATCTCGCCCTCGATCTCGGCTTTCGGCGTGAGCGCGGCCACCGAGTCGATCACCACCACGTCGACCGAACCCGAGCGCACCAGCATGTCGGCGATCTCCAGTGCCTGCTCGCCGTTGTCCGGTTGCGAGATCAGCAGTTCCTCGACTTTCACACCGAGCTTGCGCGCGTACTGCGGGTCCAGCGCGTGTTCCGCGTCGATGAACGCGGCGGTGCCCCCTTGCTTCTGCATTTGCGCAATGACCGACAGCGTGAGGGTAGTCTTACCCGAAGACTCCGGGCCATAGATCTCGACGACCCGGCCGCGCGGCAGGCCGCCGACGCCAAGCGCGATATCCAAGCCGAGCGAGCCGGTCGATACTACCTGGATGTCCTGCGACATCTCGTGCTCGCCCAGGCGCATGATCGAGCCCTTGCCGAACTGCTTCTCGATCTGAGACAGGGCCGCTTGCAGGGCCTTGCGCTTGTTGTCGTCCATGATGTCGGTGATTTCCTTTTCGATTAGCATCGTATTCTCCCATAAAGAACGTGAACGGGCGGATGGAACCGCGCGCGCCGAGTGGGCGTGAAACAACCCGAGCAATAAATCGTGTAAGACATGCTCTCTCGCTATAGCTGTATTAATATACAGCATCTAATGCGAACGCGCCCTGGGACCCCGTTGCCAAGTCTCGAACAACCACTAGCTCGCCGGGTGAGCCTGCAGCGTTTTGATCAAGCCCTCGAGCGCCGCGATCACCGAGTGGCGGCGAACCGCTTCGCGATCACCGGGAAAGTGCCGCGTCACAGCGACCGCCTCCCCGCCGCGCAAGCCCCAAGCCAGACACACCGTCCCGACCGGTTTCGCCACGGTGCCACCGCTGGGTCCGGCTACCCCCGAGACCGCCAATGCGACATCGCCCGGACTGCTCGCCAACGCGCCGGCTACCATTTCGCGTACAGTCGGCTCTGAGACCGCACCGTGGAGCTCCAGCGTGGTGGCCTGGACACCTAGCATGTCCTGCTTGGCCAGGTCGGTATAGGTGACGAAGCCGCGCTCGAACCACTGCGAGCTGCCCGGCACCATGGTCATCGCTTCCGCGACCCAGCCGCCGGTGCACGACTCCGCCGTGACCAACATCCGGCCGCCCGCCTGCAGCACCCGGCCGGCCTCGGCGGCCAGTCTATACAGTTCCGAATCCAAACCAGCCTCCGATCGCCGGCGCCAGCAGCTTGAAGGCGCTGAGCAAGACGAGAGTGAAGAAAGCCGCCACCAGGTCGTCGACCATCACACCAAATCCACCATGGAACCTCGCTTCAACGTAGCGGATGGGACCCGGCTTGACGATATCGAAGAAGCGGAACAGCGCGAACGCGGCCGCCTGCCATACCGGAGTTGGAGGCGTGAAGAACAGCACCAAGAGAAACGCCACGACCTCGTCCCACACGATCGCGCCGTGGTCTTGGACTCCGAGATCCCGGCCGGTGCGGTCGCATACCCAGATGCCGCCCACGTACATGAGCACGAGCACGATCAACGACCCGGTCGGATCCAGACGCGCACCCAGCAGCCAGAACAGCGGCAGCGCCAGCAGCGTGCCGAAGGTGCCGGGGGCAACCGGTGCGAGGCCGGCGCCGAAACCCAAGGCGATGAAGTGAGCCGGATGAGCGATCAGGAACCGCAGGTTGGGTCGAGCGACGAACCTAGCGGAAATGATCAAATCCAGTCTCCGCGAGGGGCAAGTTCTTGCCGGCGTGATCCAGCACCGTCACTCCGGCCCCCGCCTCGATCCGCCCGATACGCGTCAAGGCGACGCCGACGCGCGCTGCGAGCAAGTTCAGGTCCGGCGCCGCGCCGGATGGGGCCGTGAACGCCAGCTCGTAGTCGTCGCCTCCAGCGAGTGCGCAGCGCTGTACCAGGGGTTGCCGGCGGTAGGGTTCCGCCATCGCGGACAACGGCACGGATTCCCATTCGATCACAGCGCGCACGCCGGAGACATCGGCGACGTGGCCCAGATCGGCAACCAGCCCGTCGGAGACGTCGATCGCGCTGGTGGCGAGGCCAATCAACCCCTGGCCCAGCGCGACGCGCGGCTGCGGCTGATTCAATCGCCTCATCGCCTGGTCCCGTTCATGCGCCTGCAACTCGAAATCACCGCGCAACCAGGCCAGAGCGAGCGCGGCGTCGCCCACGTGGCCGGACACCCAAAGCTCGTCTCCCGGGCGTGCACCCGAGCGCCGGAGCGCCTTTCCCGGACTCACTTCGCCCATGATCTGCACGCAGACCGCAAGCGGTCCGCGCGTCGTGTCGCCGCCGATCAGGTCGACTTGATGTTCGCGCGCGACGTCGAGGAAGCCAGACGGAGAACTGCTCCAGCCAGCGCGCGATCCGCTGCAGGCAAGGTTAGACACAGCGTCGCCCAGCGAGGCCGCGCGCCCATCGCCGCCATGTCGGACAGGTTGACGGCCATCGACTTGTAGCCGACGTCGTAGGGGTCGGCGTCCTCGAAGAAGTGGCGGCCGGCGACCAACGCGTCCGCGGAAATCGCCAACTCCATTCCGGGCGTGACGGCGATCAGGGCCGCATCGTCGCCGCCGGCCAGCACCGTGTGGTCGGTGGGCGGGCTGAAGTAGCGCCGGATAATCTCGAACTCGTTCAACTCAGCCTTTCGGCAGGTGCTGCATCAGCGCCTGATACTCCTCTTCCTTCATCGTGAAGCTGTGTTCCGCTTTCGGGAACTCGCCCTTGCGCACGTCTTCCTGAAAATCCGTCAGCGCCTTGCTGATCACCTCCCAGCAGTTCGCGTAGCGCTTGACGAACTTCGGCGTGAAGCGGTCGAACAGGCCCACCATGTCGTGCAGGACCAGGTTCTGGCCATCGCAGTGCGGACCGGCACCGATGCCGATGGTCGGGATGTGCAAGCGTTCGGTGATGATCTGCGCCACGCGATCGGGGATCGCTTCGAGCACGATGGCGAAGCAGCCCGCCTTCTCCATCGCCTGGGCGTCCTTCAACAGCTGCACGCCGGTCGCCGCATCCTTGCCCTGCACCTTGAAGCCACCCAGCTTGGAGACCAGCTGCGGCGTCAATCCGATATGGCCCATGACCGGAATTCCGGAGCGCACGACCGCGGCGGCGATGTCGGCGAAGTCCTCGCCGCCTTCGATCTTCACGACGTCGGTGCCGCCCTCCTTGAGCATGCGCATGGCGTTGTTGATCGCATCCGCGGTCGACGCATGATAGGCGCCGAGCGGCAGATCGCCCACCACGATGGCGCGCTTCACCGCGCGGGTGATGGCCTTCGCGTGGTGGATCATTTCATCCATCGTCACCGGGACCGTACCGGTATAGCCGAGGGCGGTCATGCCCAACGAGTCGCCGACCAGGATGCAGTCGACGCCCGAGCGGTCGACCAGTTGCGCGGTGGGATAGTCCACCGCGGTGACCTGAAAGATCTTCTCGCCTCGCTCCACCTTCGCCTGCAAGTCGAAGATGGTCAGCTTCTTCACCGCTTCAGCCATCTCGCGTCTCCTCTCGCTTCTGGTTCTGTTCATCTCTTGGTCTCCGCCTGCCGGGCCTGGGAAGCAAGCTTGTCCAGCACGCCGTTTACGTACTTGTGCCCATCGGTACCGCCGTAGGCTTTGGCCAGCTCCACCGCTTCGTTGATCGCCACCCGATACGGTACCTCCGGGGCATACATCAGCTCGTAGGCGCCGACCAGCAGCAACGCATGCTCGATCGGGCTCAGCTGCTGCACAGGGCGATCCAGGAAGGGCTGAAGCGCGGCGTGCAGCTCACCCGCGCGCTCGATCACCCCGCGCGCGAGCAACTGGAAGTAGCTGGTGTCGGCGCGCGGTAGTCCTTGCTCTCCGCCGCCTGAGCGCATAACGCTTCAGCCTCGTCGCCGTTGAGCAGCCACTGGTAGAGCGCCTGCAAGGCGATCTCGCGCGAGCGCCGGCGGCTGCCTCTGCTGGCCGGCTGGCTGCGCGGCGGCGCGATCTCAGCGCTGCTCATCGAGCTGCTTGAGCAGGTTCGCCATCTCGAGCGCGACGCGCGCGACCTCGGCCCCTTTGACGCTCATGCGGGCCAAGGCCTGATCGTCGTCGTCGGTGGTCAGGATGCCGTTCGCGACCGGGATGCCGGTCTGCAGTTGGACTGCCGCAACGCCGGCGGCAGATTCGTTGGCCACCAGCTCGAAATGATAGGTCTCGCCCCGGATCACCGCACCCAGGGCAACCAACGCGTCGAACCGTCCGCCGCTCGCCATCTTGCGCAGCGCCAACGGCGCCTCGAGAGCCCCCGGAACGGTCACGAGGAGGATGTCCTCCGCGCGTACGCCGCGTTTGCGCAACTCTTCGGTGCAGGCGCCGAGCAACCCCTCGGCGACGTCGATGTTGAAGCGACTCATGACCACACCGACCCGCAGTCCGCGACCGTCAAGGCGGGGCTCCAGTTCCAGAATATCGTCGTATCGCGCCAATCTATCTCTCCCGCTTGCGCTCGAGCGCGGTCACGGTGCCGGCGGCGCGGGCCGGCTCTGGCAACAGGTAGCCGGTCACCTCGAGATCGAAGCCTGCCATGCTCGGCATCTTGCGCGGCATGGCCATGAGCTTCATCTTGGTGACGCCGAGATCCTTGAGGATCTGCGCACCGATACCGTAAGTGCGCAGATCCATCTTCGGCAGCGGCGACCCGGTCGGTGCTGAGTTGTTTCCAAGCGCGAGAGCAGCGCCTCTCCGGTCTCGCTGCGATGGAGCAGGACGATGACCCCGCTGCCCGCGGCAGCGATGGTTCGCAATGCTTCGTTCAAGTTCCAGGAATGGGCGTGGCTGGCGGCATCCAACAGGTCCATGACCGACAGTGGCTCGTGCACGCGGACCAGAATCTCCTTGCCCGGCGTCACGTCCCCCTTCACCAGCGCCAGGTGGACCTCGCCCGCAGTAAGGTCGGAGTAGGCGACGATGCGGAAGCGACCGTAAGGCGTTTCCACCGGGCGTTCCGACACCCGATTTACCAGCGATTCGGTGCGGCTGCGATAGTGGATCAGATCGGCGATGGTTCCGACTTTGAGGTCATGGCGATCCGCGAACTCGAGGAGGTCGGGCAGGCGCGCCATCTCGCCGTCGTCGCGTAGGACCTCGCAGATCACGGCGGCTGGGATCAGCCCCGCGAGCTGGGCCAGATCGCAACCGGCTTCTGTATGTCCAGCGCGCACCAGCACACCGCCCTTCTGGGCCATCAACGGGAACACGTGCCCGGGCTGCACGATGTCTTCGGGGCGCGCTTCGCGCTTCACCGCCGCCTGCACGGTCCGGGCCCGATCGGCAGCCGAGATGCCGGTGGTAACACCGCGGGCCGCTTCGATGGATACAGTGAAGTTGGTGCCGAGCTGCGAACGGTTGCTCGTCACCATCAACGGGAGATCGAGCTGACGGCAGCGTTCCTCGGTCAGAGTCAGGCAGATGAGCCCGCGCCCGTGCTTGGCCATGAAGTTGATCGCCTCGGGCGTGACGAACTCGGCAGCCATCAGCAGGTCGCCTTCGTTCTCGCGGTCCTCCTCGTCCACCAGGACGACCGTGCGGCCGGCCCCTGATCTCCGCGATGATCTCCGCGATGCTGCTGATACCCATTGCCATCTCCTTCATTCGTGCAAAGCTGTCAGATACCGGACCGCTGGCACGTGGACAAATCCGCGTCCATTGTAACCATCTAAGCCCCAAGCCGTGGCGCTCGGATCTGGCAATCCCGAC
>CAVVDJ010000014.1:0-40037 GCA_963747025.1 uncultured beta proteobacterium | reverse complement strand
GCCACGTATTGCTCGCGATGTTCGACAAGTAGAGCGCTTCTTCTACCGCGGTGTTCCCCCCGCCAACCACCGCGACGTCCCGGCCTCGATAGAAGAAACCGTCGCAAGTGGCGCAGGCGGACACGCCCTTACCCATGAATTTCTGCTCGGAGGGGATGCCGAGGTATCTGGCTGACGCCCCGGTTGCGATGACGAGTGCGTCACAGGTGTAGGTAGCCTGGTCACCCACCAGGGTCAGCGGCTTCTGGCCCAGCCGCGCCGTGTGGATGTGATCGAACACGATGTCGGTGTCGAAGCGCTGCGCGTGCTTATGGAAGCGCTCCATCAGCTCCGGGCCTTGGACGCCGGCGAAGTCGGCAGGCCAGTTATCCACATCGGTCGTGGTCATCAGCTGCCCGCCTTGCGCGATCCCCGTGAGGAGTACCGGATTGAGGTTCGCACGCGCTGCATAGACCGCGGCGGTGTAACCGGCGGGGCCGGAGCCGAGAATGAGCAACCGCGCATGCTTGGTGGTGTTGGCCATGACTTGATAATTTGGGGACAGGGCTAGAACCAAGCAAGAATCTAACAGCTGGGCGGTTACGCTGTCGAGCCACGCCCCGGGGCCGCGGCTGCGACCAGCACGTCGTGGCAAGGTTGGCGTGCAGTGCCTTGATTCGTTGATGGTCTGCGCGCTGTCCCACCGATCTAACTCGCGGCGGGGCCGTATAATGCGGCATGCTCAGAAATTGTTTTGTCCGGCATGGCGTTCAGATCTAGCGTTGACGCCCAGCAGCGCAGGCCGTGGCCACCACGGCTTGCCGCACTGGCGCAGGAGGCCTGGTGGCTGGTTCTGGTGCTGGTCGCTACGTACCTCGCGCTGGTCCTGGCCACCTACGATAAGTCCGACCCCGCCTGGTCGCACAGTACAAGCGGAACGGCTGTTCACAACGCAGGCGGGCGGTTCGGCGCCTGGCTCGCGGACGTACTGTTGTATCTGTTCGGGGTATCCGCGTACTGGTGGGTCGTGTTTCTGTTGTTCGCGGTCTACTGGGGCTACCGCCGACTGGGTGCCTCGGGACCGCGCGACCGCAGATCGTTCGTGGTCGCGTGCAGCGGCTTCCTTGCGCTGTTGCTGGCCAGTGCCAGTCTAGAGGCGCTTCGCTTGCACACCTTCCATGTTCAGCTGCCCCTGGCGCCAGGCGGTATCGCTGGTGTCAGCCTGGGCGAGCTGTTCACGCATTGGTTCGGCCTCACGGGCGGCACGCTGATGCTCCTGTTTGTCGGTGCCATCGGGTTGTCGCTGTTCAGTGGCTTGTCGTGGCTCGATGTCTCGGAGAGGCTGGGCGAGCGTATCGAGCGCGGCTGCCTCTATCTGGCCGGCCGCTGGGAAGCGGCGCGGGATCGCAGGCTCGGCGAGCTGGCCGCGACGCGCCGTGACGAGGTGGTGGAGGAGGAGAAGAAGAAGCTCGACGAGCACGAGCCCGTGCGCATCGAACAGCCGGAGCTGGAGATCCGGAAATCGGCGCGCGTGGCGCGCGAGAAGCAAAAACCGTTGTTCGAGGATCTCCCCGATTCGCCGTTGCCGCCGCTGCACCTGCTCGACGAAGCCGCGGGCGACATGCAGGTTCTGTCGGCGGACACATTGGAGTACACCTCCCGGCTCATCGAAAAGAAATTGCTCGACTTCGGCATCGAAGTCAAAGTCGTAGCGGCTCAGCCCGGGCCCGTCATCACGCGCTACGAGATCGAGCCGGCGGTCGGGGTGAAGGGCAGCCAGATCGTGAACCTGGTGAAGGACCTGGCGCGCGCCCTGTCTGTCGTCAGCATCCGCGTCGTGGAAACGATCCCCAACAAGTCTTACATGGGGCTGGAGATTCCCAATCCGAGACGGCAGGTCGTGCGCCTGTCGGAGATTCTGAGCTCTCAGATCTACGCCGACATGGCTTCGCCGCTGACGCTCGCGCTGGGCAAAGATATCGCCGGTAAGCCAGTCGTCGCCGACCTTGCCCGCACGCCGCACTTGCTCGTGGCAGGCACGACCGGGTCGGGCAAATCGGTGGCCATCAACGCCATGATCCTGAGTCTTCTGTACAAGGCGACGCCCAACGAGGTCCGACTGATCCTGGTGGATCCGAAGATGCTGGAACTGTCCTCGTACGAAGGCATTCCCCATCTTTTGGCCCCTGTCGTCACTGACATGAAACAAGCGGCGCAGGCGCTGACCTGGTGCGTCGGCGAGATGGAGCGCCGCTATCGCGTGATGTCGGCGGTGGGCGTTCGCAACCTTTCCGGCTTCAATCAGAAGATCAAGGATGCGGAGAAGAGCGGAGAACCGTTGCTTGATCCACTGGCCATCACGGCGCGTCTGAAACGCTAACCGCGCCGCCACTGAAAGAGCTGCCGCTCCTGGTCGTGGTGATCGACGAGCTTGCCGACCTTATGATGGTAGTGGGCAAGAAGGTTGAAGAGCTGATCGCCCGCCTGGCGCAAAAGGCGCGTGCGGCGGGCATCCATCTGCTCCTTGCTACCCAGCGACCCTCGGTGGACGTCATCACCGGCTTGATCAAGGCCAACATCCCGACTCGCATTGCGTTCCAGGTGTCGAGCAAGGTGGACTCGCGCACGATTCTCGATCAGATGGGCGCGGAATCGCTGCTCGGACAAGGCGATATGCTCTACCTGCCGCCCGGCAGCGGGCATCCGCTGCGGGTGCATGGTGCCTTCGTGGGCGACGACGAAGTGCGCAAGGTTGTGGAGTACCTGAAATCGCGTGCCCAGCCGCAGTACATCGAAGGCATACTGGACAGCGCGACGAGCTGGACGACGAGAGCGGCGCGTTTGAAGAGTGCCGACGCGGAGTCCGATCCGCTTTACGATCAAGCGGTCGAAATCGTGCTGAAGTCGCGGCGCGCCTCGATCTCGCTGGTGCAGCGACACCTGCGCATCGGATACAACCGCGCCGCCCGCCTCATCGAACAGATGGAGCGCGCCGGCCTCGTATCGAGCATGGCGACCAACGGCAACCGCGAAGTGCTGGCGCAGAGCAAGGAGTGAGTCAGGCAATGAGTGAAGCCGCGAGATATCGAGTGCAAGGCGCGAGCCGCAACGCCTCCGCACGACCGTACAGGGCGATGACGGCCGAATCGTTCTTTGCAAAGGAGGTGAGCACGCCTGCTCAGTCGGTGCGATCGCGGCTTGGCCGCTCGATCAGTCAAGCGTTCCGTTGGCTTACCGCGATCGCCGGCCTCATGCTCGCGCCGCTCGCCTACGCCACCGGCAGCATCGAGAAGCTCAAGGCGTTCGCGGCGCAGACGCAGTCGGCGCGGGCGAGCTTTACCCAGACTGTGCGGGACAAGGACGGCGCGACGGTCCAGACCGCGAGCGGGAAGCTGGTGTTCGCGCGTCCCGGCAAGTTCCGCTGGGAATACGAGAAACCCTATCAGCAAACCATTGTCGGTGATGGCCAGAAGCTCTGGGTCTACGACAAGGACCTCAACCAGGTCACGGTCAAGAAGATGGAAGGTGCGCTGGGGAGCAGCCCTGCCGCACTGCTCGCCGGCAGCAACGATATCGAGAAGTACTACAACCTCGACGCCAAAGGTGCGAAGGGTGGACTGGATTGGCTCGAAGCCTATCCGCGCGACGAAGACAGCATGTTCAGCAAGGTGCGCATGGGCTTCAAGGGCAACATGCTGGACACGATGGAGCTCTACGACCAGATGGGCCAGGTCACCGTGATCCGTTTCGGCAAGCTGCAGCGCAACCCGAAGCTGGCGGCCAACCTGTTCACCTTTACGCCGCCCGCCGGTGCGGATGTGATCGAGGATCAGTAAGGTGAGAGGCGAAGGGCGGGACCGCAGCAACGATGCGCTCGCGCGTTGTCTGGGTCGCGACCGCGCCCCGTTGCTGACCGTCTAGCGGCTCGACTGCCCGATGTCCCGCAAAACGATCGAAGCCGTACCGGAGCTGTTTCCCCAGCCTGCGCCGCAGGCGCCATTGGCCGACGCCATGCGCCCGCAGCGCTTGGAGGACGTCGTGGGCCAGCCCCATCTGCTGGGCGAGGGTAAGCCGCTCAGCGTCGCCGCGCGCGCCGGGAAGCTGCACTCCATGATTCTGTGGGGTCCCCCGGGGGTGGGCAAGACCACGCTCGCGCGGCTCATGGCGCGAGCCTGCGACGCCGAGTTCATCGCGCTGTCAGCGGTCCTTTCGGGCGTGAAGGACATTCGCGATGCGGTACAGCGTGCGCAGGCGACGCTGCGCGACAGCGGTCGCCCGACGATATTGTTCGTAGACGAAGTACACCGCTTCAACAAGGCGCAGCAGGACGCATTTCTGCCGTTCGTCGAGCAAGGCCTGTTCACCTTCATCGGCGCAACCACGGAGAATCCTTCCTTCGAAGTCAACAGCGCACTGCTCTCTCGCGCCGCCGTCTATGTTCTCAGGCCGCTCAGCGAAGAAGAATTGGATGTGGTGTTCGAGCGCGCCCGCGCCGGTCCGTTGCGTGGCTTGAAGTTCACCGACGAGGCGCGCGCAGTGCTGATCGGGTTCGCGGACGGTGACGCGCGCCGTCTGCTCAACATGCTGGAGCAGACGGCCGATGCTGCGTCGAGCGCCGGACGCGATCAGATCGATACCGACTACGTGCGCCAGACGCTGGCGTCGAAGCTGCGCCAGTTCGACAAGGGCGGCGACACTTTCTACGATCAGATCTCGGCTCTGCACAAGTCCGTTCGTGGCTCGGCCCCCGACGCGGCGCTCTACTGGTTGTGCCGGATGCTGGACGGCGGAGCCGATCCGCTCTATGTCGGACGTCGTCTCATCCGCATGGCGGTGGAGGACATCGGACTGGCGGACCCGCGAGCGCTGCGGATCGCACTCGACGCGTGCGAAACCTACGAGCGCCTTGGTACGCCCGAAGGCGAGCTGGCGCTGGCCGAGGCCGCCGTCTACCTGGCTTGTGCGCCGAAGAGCAACGCCGTGTACGACGCCTACAACCAAGCGCGCGAATTCGTGTCCACGGATGGCTCGCGGCCGGTCCCCATTCACCTGCGCAATGCTCCCACGCGTTTGATGAAGGAGTTGGGCTACGGTCACGCCTATCGCTACGCACATGACGAGCCGGAAGCCTATGCGGCCGGCGAGCACTATCTCCCGGATGGCATGCGCGAGAGTGAGATTCTACAACCCGACGCCGCGCGGGTTGGAGGGGAAGATCGCTGACAAGCTCGCCCACCTGCGGGAGCTGGACCGGGAAGCGAAGAAGAAGCAGTAGAGCGCAGCTCCTAACTCATTGGACGGATGCTGGAGAAATGCTGGACATACAGCTCTTGCGAAAAGATCTGCCTGCCGTCGCTGCGCGCATCGCCACGCGCGGGATCGAGATCGGCTGGGATGAGTTCACGGCGCTGGAGAAGCGACGAAAGGAGATCCAGACCGCGGTTCAAGACACGCAGGCGGCACAGAACAGAATCTCGAAGGAGATCGGTCAGGCCAAGGCGAAGGGACTCGATGCCGCCGAGCTCGTGCGCTCCGCCGAGAACGTACAAGTCCCAGCTGGCGGGATGGGAGCAGGAGCTCGCCGACATCCAGGCGCGGCTCGAGGCGTTCCTGCTTACCATTCCCGAACCTGCCGCACGAGTCGGTTCCAGTCGGCGCTTCTGCGGAGACAACCTGGAGGTGCAGCGCGTGGGCGAGCCGCGCCAGTTCGACTTCGCGGCCAAGGACCATGTAGAGCTGGGCGCGGGGCTTGGGCATGCTGGATTTCGACACCGCTACCAAGATCGCCGGTGCGCGCTTTGCTGTCATGACGGGGCCACTGGCCCGCATGCACCGCGCGATCGCTCAGTTCATGCTGGACGTGCACACGACCGAGCACGGCTACACCGAGGTCTACGTGCCTTACCTGGTCAATGCGGCGAGCATGCGCGGTACCGGCCAGCTGCCCAAGTTCGAGGAAGACAACTTCGCAGTGCCGCGCCGCGACGCCGAGAAGCTCTATCTTATTCCTACGGCCGAGGTGCCGGTTACCAACATGGTGCGCGACGAAATCGTGGCGTTAGACCGGCTGCCGCTCAAGTTCGTATGCCATTCACCTTGTTTCCGCAGCGAAGCGGGCTCGTACGGAAAGGACACGCGCGGCATGATCCGCCAGCACCAGTTCGACAAGGTGGAGCTGGTTCAAATCGTTCATCCGCAAGACTCGTACGCGGTGCTGGAGCAGCTCACATCCGACGCACAAACCATTCTCAAGAAGTTGGAGCTGCCCTACCGGGTCGTAACGTTGTGCACCGGCGACATTGGCTTCGCGGCGGCCAAGACCTATGACATCGAGGTGTGGCTCCCCGGGCAGAGCACCTACCGCGAGATCTCATCCTGCAGCAACTTCGAGGCATTCCAGGCCCGTCGCATGCAGGCGCGCTTCCGCAACGACAAAGGCAAGCCGGAGCTGGTGCACACGCTCAACGGTTCGGGGCTGGCGGTCGGTCGGACTTTGATTGCGATCATGGAGAACTACCAGCAGCCCGACGGCAGCATCGCGGTGCCGGCGCGCGCTGCGGCCCTACATGCAGGGCAGTCGAGCGGATCGCGCGCGACTGACTAGCGCAGTCGCGTGCCTACCTGAGTGCGCGAGCCACAGGCCGTGAGGTAAGCTGAGGGCGCGTGCGCAGCATCAGCAGTGCGTCGCGGAGCGCGCATCTTCGCGCGCGTTGCCGCTGCCCGCGAGCAGATTACCGAGGCCCGGGCTGTGGGGCTCCTCGAAGCGGACCAGAATATCGAAATAGTTGCGGATGTTCTCGGTCAGCACCAGCGCTTCACCGCCGCGGCAGAAGCCGCGTTTGAGCGTGCTGTAGTACTCGTAGCGTGCGAGCAGCGGCAGCACTTTCTTCACGTCCAACCAAAGATTCGGATTGCCGCCGCGACGCTGAGTCAAGACGCGCGCATCTTCCAGGTGCCCGAGCCCGATGTTGTATGCGGCGAGCGCCAGCCAAGTGCGGTCCGGTTCCGCAATGCGCGGTGGCAGCGACTCCTTCAACTCCTGCAGATAGGTCGCTCCAGCGAGGATGCTCTGACGTGGGTCGAGGCGGTCGCCGAGCCCCATGCGGTCGGCCGTGTCGGAGGTCAACATCATGAGGCCGCGCACGCCGGTCGGTGAAGTCGCGAGCGGATCCCAGTGCGATTCCTGGAAGCCCAGCGCTGCGATCAGGCGCCAGTCGATCCCGGTGATCTCCTGAGCTTCCTTGAACATGCCGCGGAAGTGCGGCAGCAGAGACTCGCGGTTTTCCAGGAAGTTCGCGATATCGAGCCGGTCGAGGCGGTTCACGTGTCCGTAGTAGCGCTCCAGCAGACGCTTGAGCGTGCCGTCATAGCTGATGCGCATGAAGAACTCTTGCGCGCGCTTGTACAGCACAGGATCGCCATCCTTCGGAAACACCCACGCCAAGGGCTCCTGGTCGCCCACTGGGAAGGCGCGTGCCACGTTCGGATAGAAGTTGCGACCCACGTCGAGCACGGTGGAGTCGGTGATGACATAGTCAACCTTGCCTTCGGACAAACGGCTGAGCAGACCTTCGCTGTCGTTCTCCGCCACCTCGGTCCAGGTCAGCGCGGGATACCGCTTCTTGAGCTGTCTCAGGCGCTCCACGACGCCGGATCCCTTCACCACCTCCACCCGCGTGCCGGCGAGATCGCCGAGATTGCGCGGAGCGGGATTGTCGGTGTTGTACGCGAGCATCGGCTGCACCAACTGGTACGCCGGTCCGAACCGGAATTGCTCCAGCCGCCCCGGCGTGACCGCAACACCTGCTGCGGCCAGATGCGCATGGCTCTCGCCGAGGGCGCGCAGGACTTGATAGAACGGTTGCCGGTCGAGGTAGCGCACGGAGACGCCGAGCTCCCGCGCGAACATCTCCACCAAGTCGTACTCCAAGCCAGCGTATCCGCCCTGCGCATCGATGTAGCGGGTGGTCGCCGAATTGCGCGTGAGCACCACCAGCTCGCCGGTCTGCTCCAGGGGCGGAATAGGACGCTGCGCGACGACACCGGGGTCACAGACCACGGGCAGCATTATCAGGATGGAGTAGACGCTGCGCATGCGAAGAGCAGTGCGAAGTCGATCACACAGTGATCTGAAGCAAGAAGAAGACCGCTGCGGAGGCAGTCGATGAATGCTATTTGATCGCGCGTCCAAGGGGCAGGTTTCAGTTCCATGTAGAATGGTATGCGACAGGAGAGGTGCCAGAGTGGTCGATCGGGGCAGACTCGAAATCTGTTGTCCCCCTTGCGGGGGACCGTGGGTTCGAATCCCACCCTCTCCGCCAAGCGCCGCCAGTTTACTTGCTCACTTCTGGCTTCGAGCGCGCTGTTTCGTACCCTACATTGATTTTGGGCGAGTTCCTAATTAGTTGGGGCTTTTTTTCTCATTCCAACCTTAAGCCCGACTTAAGTCGGTCCTTTGACGCTTCAGGTCGTAACCCGCTCGCAGCTGCTTGAAACCGCAGTCTTTGCTTTCTCCATGCGCGCAGTGTTGTTGAACTTGATGCCGCGTTTAACAACAATAGCACGCAGCGCAATGCGTCCGACACTTCACACGGCGCAGCCCACAGTCTTAGTTCAGCAGCAAGCATGCCTGCGCACTCCCGAAGACGTCGAGCGAAGCTGCTCTCTAATCTACGTGTCAGACAACCGACGGAGGTCAGTTGTGGCTTCTCTTCTCGATCTCGCCCGGCACGGTCAATCGGTCTGGCTCGACTTCATCGACCGTAACCTGGTGGCCCGCGGCGGCCTGCAGCGCGCTGGTAGACGGTGGAATCACCGGCGTGACAACCAATCCATCGATTTTCAACAAGGCGATCGGTGCCGGTCGCGACTATGACGAAGCCATACGCGAGCTGCTCGTAGCAGAACCATGAGATCGATGCCGCGCAGTTGTGCGAGGCGTTGATGGTGGGGGATGTGCAAATGGCCGCCGACGTGCCGCGTCCCGCTGTATGAGCGCACTCAGGGTGGCGACGGCTACGTTTCTCTCGAAGTGGCGCCCGATTTGGCGCACGACCTCGAACGCACGCTGATCAGCGCACACCACCGTGGTCCGCGGTGGAACGTCCCAACGTCATGATCAAGTCCGGCCAATAAGTGGGGTGCGTTCGGTATAATTGCGCACTTTTTCAGGGGAGAGCAATGCTCGAGGCGCTGGGGCTGGAATGCGTGCGCGGCCAGCGCCGTCTGTTTCACGGCCTGTCCTTCGATCTGTCTGCCGGCCAGATGTTGTGGGTGCTGGGCCCCAACGGCAGTGGCAAGACCAGCCTGCTGCGTCTGCTGTGCGGCCTGCTCAGGCCGGAGGCAGGCAGTGTGCTCTGGAAGGGCGCGGACGTACGTCGCTCAGCGGAGACCTTTCACGCCGACCTGCTTTACGTTGGGCATGCGCCAGCCGTGAAGGAGGACCTGTCCAGCCGGGAGAATCTATGTTTTGGGCTCGCGCAAATGGGGATCGGTGTCACGCCGCGCGAGGCGGACTCGGCGCTCAGCGAGTTTGGTTTGTCGGGCCGGGAGATGACGCCCGCTCGCGCACTGTCCCAAGGCCAAAGGCGCCGCGCCGCATTGGCCCGTCTCGCTTTCGGTGCGAATAGGCCCCTGTGGGTCCTCGACGAGCCGTTCACGGCCCTGGACGCACAGGCGGTACAACTGGTTAGGTCCCATCTCGCGCAGCAACGCACCCGCGGTGGCTGTGTCGTCTTCACCAGCCATCAAGAGGTCGACCTTGCGGGGCACGCTGTGAAACGGGTCCAGCTTGCGCAATGACGGTATTGGGACTGGCGCCGGTATTTGCGGCGGTGGTCCGACGCGACCTCACGCTGGCGCTGCGCCGGCGCTCCGATGTGCTCACCACTCTTTTCTTCTTCGTCATCGTCGTGAGCCTGTTTCCGCTCGGGGTAGGCGCGCAGTCCACAGTGCTGCGCAGCATCGCGCCCGGCGTCGTTTGGGTTGCTGCGTTGCTCGCGTCGATGTTGGCGCTGGTGCGTTTGTTCGCGTCGGACTTCGACGACGGCACCCTGGAGCAGGCAGCGCTGAGCCCGCAGCCGCTCGTACTGCTGGTCGCGGCCAAAGTGTTCGCGCACTGGCTCGTAAGCGGGCTTCCGCTGGTGCTGATCGCGCCATTGCTTGGGATGCAATTCGATTTGCCCGTCGGTGCGCTGGGTGTGATGACGCTCGCCTTGCTGCTGGGTACGCCGTGCTTGAGTCTGATTGGAGCTATCGGTGCCGCGCTGACGTTGGGCGTGCGCGGCGCGGGAGGTCTGCTTGCGCTTCTGGTGCTGCCGCTGTATATCCCGGTGCTGATCTTCGGCGCGGGCGCGGTGTCGGCCACGGTCAGCGGGATGTCCGCGAGCGGGCAACTTTCTGTCCTGGGCGCATTCCTACTGATAGCCCTGGTGCTTGGCCCCTGGGCCTCGGCGGCTGCGCTTCGCATTGCTCTCGAATAGGATCGCGCGCGTGAGAGTTAACCTCTGGAGATACGCGTCACCCCGGACCTTCTACCCGGTGGCCGGCACACTCGGTCCATGGTTCCTCGGACTGGCGGCGGTGCTGGCCGCGATCGGTCTGTACATCGGCTTTTTCGTCGCCCCTACCGACTTCCAGCAAGGCGAGTCCTACCGCATCATCTTTCTCCACGTGCCGGCGGCGTGGATGTCCATGTTCATCTACGTGGTCATGGCGTTCTGGTGCGCGATCGGACTGGCGCTGAATGCCCGTCTGTCGTTCATGATGGCCCTGGCGCTGGCGCCCACCGGAGCGATGTTCACCTTCATTGCACTGTGGAGCGGAGCGCTGTGGGGTAAACCCACCTGGGGAACATGGTGGGTATGGGATGCGCGCCTCACTTCGGAACTGATCCTTCTGTTTCTGTACATCGGGTTCCTGTCTCTGCACGCGGCGATCGACGACGTGCGCCGCGCGGATCGAGCTGCTGCGCTGCTGGCACTGGTCGGTGTCGTGAACGTGCCCATCATCTACTTCTCAGTGCAGTGGTGGAGCACGCTGCACCAGGGTGCGTCGGTGAGCTTGACGCGCGCGCCGAGCATGGCGGCCACGATGCTCGTCAGCATGCTGATCATGTCGCTCGCTGCGTGGATGTACGCCATCGGCGTCAGCCTTCTGCGTGTGCGCAACATCGTGCTCGAGCGTGAGTCGGACGCCGACTGGGTGCGGGACTTGGCGAGGGCGGCAGCATGAGTTGGGGCAGCCCGCAGGACTTCTTTGCCATGGGAGGCTACGGGCTGGTACGTGTGGGGATCGTATGCGGTCGCGACGGCCTGTATAGTCGCAGAGCTTTGGATTTTGCGCCGGCGTCGCCGAACTCTGAAGCGTGCTCTGAGTCGTAAGACTGAGGATCGCGGCTGAGATCGCGCTTCGGGGCAGACATGAAACCGAGACACAAACGCCTGGTGCTGATCGCGCTCGCCTTGCTGGCGCTGGGCGGTGCGGCAGGCCTGATCCTCAACGCGTTCCAGAGCAACCTGGTGTTCTTCTTCAGCCCATCCCAGGTGGCTGCCCGCGAGGCACCGCAAGGCCGGAGCTTTCGCATCGGCGGGCTGGTTCGGCCGGGTAGCCTGCAGCGCCAAGCGGACGGTGTCAGCGTGCGGTTCGTCGTCACCGACACGGCACATGACATTCCGGTCGTGTACACCGGTATCCTTCCTGACCTCTTCAAGGAAGGTAAGGGCGTGGTGGCTCAGGGTCAGCTCGGGTCGGACGGTGTGTTCCGTGCCAATGAGGTGCTGGCCAAGCACGATGCGAACTACATGCCGCCCGAGGCCGCTGACGCGGTCGAGAAGGCGAAGCGTGCTGCCGCGATGTCGCAGAAGACGCTGATCGACCCGCACAACAAACAGTGAGCTAAGCATGATCCCAGAGCTCGGCCATTTCGCCCTGATTGTCGCCCTGTGCATCGCCGGCGTGCAGGCGGTGCTGCCGCTGATCGGCGCGCAGCGTGGCGACGCGACGTGGATGGCGCTGGCGCGGCCGGCGGCTCAGGGCCAGCTGGTGTTCGTCGTCATCGCTTTCGCGTGTCTGGCGTGGTCCTTCGTCAGCAACGATTTCTCCGTGCTCAACGTTGCCTCCAACTCCAACTCCCTGCTCCCGCTGCGCTACCGCTTCGCCGCCACGTGGGGCAGCCACGAAGGGTCGCTGCTGCTATGGGTGCTGATGCTGACCTTGTGGATGACAGCGGTCAGCGTGTTCAGCCGTCGTCTGCCCAGCGAGATGGTGGCGCGGATCCTGTCGGTGATGGCCATGATCAGCATCGGCTTCTTGCTGTTCCTGCTGTTCACTTCGAATCCCTTTGAACGCCTGCTGCCGCCACCTGCGGACGGACGCGATTTGAATCCCCTGCTGCAGGACCCCGGCATGGTGATTCACCCACCCATGCTGTACATGGGGTACGTCGGGTTCTCGGTGGCATTTGCGTTTGCCATCGCCGCGCTCATCGGAGGGCAGTTGGATGCGACCTGGGCGCGCTGGTCGCGTCCATGGACGACTATGGCCTGGGCCTTTCTCACAGTGGGCATCGCGCTGGGCAGTGGCTGGGCCTACTATGTTCTCGGTTGGGGTGGGTGGTGGTTCTGGGATCCGGTGGAAAACGCCTCGTTCATGCCATGGCTGGTAGGTACAGCGCTGGTTCACTCGCTCGCGGTAACCGAAAAGCGCGGCGGCTTCAAGATCTGGACGGTGCTGCTCGCGATCAGTACCTTCTCGCTCAGTCTCCTTGGCACCTTCCTCGTGCGTTCCGGCGTGCTCACGTCCGTCCACGCATTTGCTACCGATCCTAGGCGCGGAATTTTCATTCTCGTGTTCCTGGCGCTTGTCATCGGCGCCTCGCTTCTCTTGTTCGCTTGGCGTGCGCCCAAGGTTGGCTTAGGCGGCCTCTTTGGCTTGGTGTCGCGCGAGGTGGCGTTGCTGGTCAATAACGTGCTGCTGGTGGCTGCTGCGGCGTTCGTGCTGCTCGGCACGTTGTTCCCGCTGTTCCACGAGGTGCTCGGATACGGGAAGCTCTCGGTTGGACTGCCGTGGTTCGAGATCACGTTTCCCCTGGTGATGGTGCCCGCGGTATTGCTCATGGGTATCGGGCCTCTCATGCGGTGGAAGGAGGACAAGCTGGCCGCGTTGCCATCGCGGCTCAAGTGGGCCTTTGGCGCGGCCATCGTGCTAGCCATCCTGGTGCCTGTGATGATGGGTCGCTGGTCGATCCTCGTGGGGATGGGAATCCTGCTTGCAGCGTGGGTGATGGGGGCGAACCTCGTGAGCCTGCTGGACCGCGTCGCTCAGCTGCGCGCATCGACCGGCGTCGCTCGCGGTGCCGCAATTCGCCGGTTGCCGCGCGGCTATTGGGGCATGCTGGTTGCCCATTCCGGCGTAGCCGTGTTCATCGTCGGCGTGACTCTGGTGCGCGGTTACGAGGTGCAGAAGGATGTCCGCATGAGTCCAGGCGACACAGTGACAGCAGGCGGCTACCAGTTTCGCCTCGAGGGATTGAAGCCAGTGCAGGGACCGAACTACGAAGCGACGCGCGGCGCTATCAGCGTGACCAGGGACGGGCGCGCCGTGGCTACGCTGCATCCGGAGAAGCGCTTTTTCAGGGTCCAGCAGATGCCGATGACCGAAGCGGCCATCGATACCGGGCTGACGCGCGATCTTTACGTATCCCTGGGAGAGCCTCTCACGGATGGCGCGTGGGTAGTGCGGGTGTACTACAAGCCCTTCGTGAGCTGGATCTGGGGTGGGGCCTTCCTGATGGCCCTGGGCGGCATCATCGCCGTCACCGACCGCCGCTATCGGTTGGAGCGTCGCGATGCACGCGCGCTCGCGGCGGGCGTGGTGACAACGGCGGCGCACGGTGCAGGATGAAAAGCCTGCGCTTCATCCTGCCGCTGCTGCTCTTCCTGGTCTTGCTGATCTTCCTGTGGGTCGGGCTGTCGCTCAATCCTCGCGAGGTGCCGTCGCCGCTGATCGGCAAACCCGCGCCGGCCTTTCAGCTCTCGCGGCTCGATGATCCGGCCAAGACGCTCGCCGAGAAGGATTTGCGCGGGCAGGTATGGCTGCTCAACGTGTGGGCTTCCTGGTGCGTCTCGTGCATCGAAGAGCATCCGGTGCTGGTTGAACTATCCAAGCAAGGCCTCGTCCCCGTCTATGGATTGAACTACAAGGACCAGCCCGCAGCTGCGCAAGAATGGCTCGCCAGGAATGGCAACCCGTACACGCTGTCCATGATTGATCCCGATGGCAAAGTCGGCATCGACTACGGCGTCTATGGGGTGCCCGAGACCTATGTCATCGACAAAGCTGGAGTGATCCGCTACAAGCAAATCGGTCCGGTGACGCCGAAAGTGCTGAGCGAGCACATCCTCCCACTGGTGAAGCGGCTGCAGGCCTCGTGATGCGCTGGATTTTCGCGCTGATGCTGTGCTTGCTGCCGGCCCTTGGTTGCGCAAAGGAGGCTCTTCCGGCTGCGGACGACCCAGCGCTCGAGCAGCGCCTCATGCGCCTCGCGAAGGAGCTCCGCTGCCTGGTGTGCCAGAACGAGTCATTGGCGGACTCGCACGCCGATCTTGCCAACGACCTGCGCGATCAGATACGCGGCCAGATGCGCGCCGGCCAAAGCGACGAGCAGATCAAGTCCTGGCTTACGCAGCGCTACGGCGATTTCGTGCTCTACCGCACGCCGGTCAAGCCGACGACGGTGGTGCTGTGGTTCGGCCCTTTCGTGCTGTTGCTTGCCGGCCTGGCGGGTCTGTTTCTCTACCTGCGCCGTCGCCGCACGCGCGTGAACCAGTCTGGGTTGACGCCGGAGGAGCGCGCGCGTGCGCAAGCTCTGCTGCAAGAGGCCGACCCGGACGCAGCTGCCCGCTGATGCGGGCGGCCCGATCCGCTGGGCTATAATTCCCCGCTTTTTTTGATCAACGCAGAACTGCCGGCGCCCTTAGCCAATTGGTTACAGGGCAACTGATCATGACCTGGTTTGCCATCATCGCGATCGCGCTTACCGGCGCGGCTGTGCTGTTCCTGGTGCTTCCGCTGCTCAGGCCGGGACGCGGGGCTCAGGCGTCGCCGCGAGAGGCGAACGCGCTGGTGTATCGGGACCAGTTTAGGGAGCTCGAACGCGACCTCGAGACCGGTACATTGACATCGGAGCAGTACACCCATGCGCGCGCCGAGTTAGAGCGGCGGTTGCTGGATGACGTGGAGAGTGGCGCGCAAGGAGCGACGCGCCGCGTCGGGTTCCGCTCGGCGAACGGCTTTGGCAGTGGCCGTGGCGTTACCAGTCTTTGCCGCGCTGTTGTATCTCTATCTCGGCAACCCGCAAGCTCTGACGGCACCTAAGCATGCGGCCGTGGACTGCTTCGTCCATCTCCGTCGACCAGTTCAAGCAGATGACGGAGAAGCTGGCGGCGCGCATGCAGAGCAACCCGGATGACCCGGTTGGCTGGATGATGCTCGGGCGCGCCTACAAAGCGCTCGAGCGCTATTCCGATGCGGTCGAAGCACTGCAGCACGCCGAGAAGCTGGCGCCGCGCAATCCCGAGATCCTCGTCGAGTACGCAGAGGCACTGGCGCTCAATCGTGCTGGCAATCTCGAGGGTGAACCTGCCCGCCTGCTCGATCGGGCGCTCGCAATCTCGCCCGACGACCAAAAAGCGCTGACCCTAGCCGGCACCGCCGCGTTTGGGCGTAAGGACTATGCCGCTGCGATCCGCTATTGGGAGCGTCTGAAGGCTGGCGTCCCGGCGGATTCGGAGCTCGGGCGCGCGTTGTCTTCGGGGATCGCCGAAGCCAAGGTGCGGGCGGGGGGTAAGGTACCGGACGCGAGCCAAGCGCAGCGCAAGCCTGATGCCGCTAAGACGGTCAGCGGCATGGTGCGCTTGTCACCGGCACTAGCCGCAAGCGCTGCACCCGATGACGCGGTTTTTGTCTTCGCACGGGCAGCCGAAGGACCCCGAATGCCACTCGCGGTGCTGAGGAAACAGGTCAAGGATCTGCCGCTGCGTTTCGAGCTTAACGACAGCATGGCGATGACGCCCGGACGCGAGCTGTCGTCGGTTGAACGTGTCGTGGTGGGGGCGCGCGTTTCCAAATCCGGCAGCGCGACGCCGCAGGCCGGAGATCTGGAAGGGGCCAGCCAAGTGATCCAACCGGGCGCCCGCGGTGTGCTCATCACCATCGACAGTGCGGTGCAATGATGCGAGCCGCGAGTGCGCGCGCCTTTTCAGAGTTTTTCTGGCGCTGATACTCTGCTGCGCCGTCCACTGCGCAGCGCAACCTGCGCCGGACGATTCCGGCAAGCTGCGCCCGGAAATCGAGAAGTTCATCGCGTACATGGCGCAAACATACGGTTTCAGTGTTCGCGACCTGCGCGCCTTGTTCGCCAAGGTACAGCCAAGCCCAGACGTGACGCGCGCCATGGCTGCGCCTTCGACTGCCAAGCCTTGGTACGAGTTCAAGCCTCTGTTCGTGGATCAACTCCGCATCATCGGCGGCGTCAAGTTCTGGAACGAGAACGCCGAGATCTTGACCCAAGCGCGCGCTGAGTTTGGCGTTCCAGAAGGGATCATCGTCGCCCTGATCGGGGTCGAGACCCGTTACGGTCGCAACACAGGTGGCTACCGTGTCCTGGATACGCTGACTCTCCTCGCGTTCGACTGGCCGTCGCGCCGAGATTTTTTCCGGCGTGAGCTCGAGCAGTTCCTCGTTCTGGCGCGCGAGCAGGGCTGGGATCCGCTGACGATCAAGGGATCCTTTGCGGGTGCAATGGGTATGCCTCAGTTCATGCCGGGGAGCTACCGCCGCTATGCGATCGACTACAACAAGGACGGGCAGATCGATTTGTGGCGCAATCCGGCCGACGTCATTGGCAGTGTGGCGAGCTATCTGAAAGAGTTCGGCTGGAAAGATGGCGAGCCGGTGGTGGCGCCAGCGCGGGTGGAAACGGTCGAACGCCAGGCGCTACTGGATTTGGGTCTCAAGCCGTCCCTCACGCTCGACCAATGGCGGGCGCGGGGCGCGGACAGCACGCTAGTGCTATCGGACTCGCTGCTGGCCTGCGTCTTCTCGGTCGACCTGATCAACGGGCCGGAGTTCTGGTTCGGTTTCGACAACTTCTACGCTCTGCTGCAGTACAACCGCAGCCGCAACTACGCCATGGCGATAGTGGAGCTGGCGCGCGAGATCGCGTCGGAGCGGGAGCGCCTTGGTACGTTGCCGGTTGCGATGCCGGAGTAGCTGCACACAACGCGGTACAGGACGGTGGTGGCTCACGCCGCCGGTGGTATTCAAGCCATCCGGCCGCGACACGAGTCGAATACTCAACAACACGACACGACAAGGCGGCGAATGTCGGCACCGAGAGTGGTCAGCCCGAGTCGGAGTGCAGCTTCTTGAGCCGATAGATCAGTTCCAGAGCCTGTTTGGGACTCAGGGTGTCGGGATCCAACGGCCCAAGCACCTCCAGCACGGGATGCAGGGGCTGATCGGGTTCGGCTTGCACAGGTTTGGCGAACAGATCTCTTTGCGATCCGTTCGGCGTGGCCTGCTCCTCCAATTGCGCCAGACGCTTGCGAGCGGACCGGACCAGGGCTGCCGGAATGCCGGCGAGCTGAGCGACCTGGATGCCATAGCTCTGGGACGCCGGGCCCTCCTCTACGCTGTGCAGGAATACGATGTGGTCGTTGTGCTCGACGGCGCCGAGGTGGACGTTCGCGATCTCTCGATACTGTGCGGCGAGTTGAGTCAACTCGAAGTAGTGCGTCGCAAACAGCGTGTATGCGCGTGTCTTTTCCGCAAGATGGCAGGCGATGGACCAAGCCAACGCCAGGCCGTCGAACGTTGACGTGCCGCGTCCGACTTCGTCCATCAACACGAGGCTCTGGGGAGTGGCGTTGTGGAGGATGTTGGCAGTCTCGGTCATCTCGACCATGAACGTGCTGCGCCCACCTGCGAGGTCGTCGGCCGCCCCGATGCGCGTAAAGATGGCGTCGAGCGGGCCGAGGCGGGCAGTCATGGCTGGGACAAAACACCCGCAGTGAGCAAGCAATACGATCAGCGCAGTTTGCCGCATGTAGGTGCTCTTTCCACCCATGTTGGGGCCGGTAATGAGCAAGAGCTTCCGGCTGCCGGACAGTCGCAGGTCGTTGGCGACGAAGCTGTCCACTTGGGGCTCGACGACGGGGTGGCGGCCCGCCACGATTTCGATCGCTTCTTCGTTCGTGAAGGAGGGGCGAGTAAGGTTCAGCGCCAGCGTCCGCTCGGCAAAGGTGGAAAGCAGATCCAGCTCCGCCAGTGCTGCCGCCGCGGATAACAGAGCCGGGACTTCCGCCGCGAGCATTCCGAGCAATTCGTCGTAAAGCAGCTTTTCCCGCGCTAGCGCACGTTCGTGCGCGGACAGCGCCTTGTCCTCGAAGATCTTCAGCTCCGGGGTGATGTAGCGCTCGGCATTCTTCAATGTCTGGCGCCGCCGATAGTCGTCGGGCACCCTGTCGGCGTTGGCACGTGTCACCTCGATGTAGTAGCCGTGCACGCGGTTGTACTCGACTCTCAGATTGGCGATGCCGGTGCGCGTGCGCTCCCGTGTTTCCAAGTCGAGCAAGAACGCGCCACAGTCGTTCTGGATCGCGCGCAGCTCGTCCAGCTCGGCATCGTATCCGTCGGCGATGACACCGCCCTCGCGCACTACCGCGCTGGGTTCCGGCCTGATTGCCCGCCCCAGCAGCTCGACCAGGGGATCGCGGGGCGAGGCGGAGCTCGCGAGCTCCGCCAGGCGGGGACTCGACACCGACGCCAGAACGTTCTGCAACTCCGGAAGCAGCTCCAGGGTGGCCCGCAAGCCCGCGATATCGCGTGGGCGCGCAGTGCGCAGCGCGATGCGGGCGGTGATGCGCTCGATGTCGGCAGCCCGTCTGAGCAGAGAACGCAAGGCTGCAAACGGTCCGGTACCGTTGGCGCCAACCAGGGTTTCAATCGCGTCCAGTCGAGCTGCAACGGTTCCGCGATCGCGGAGTGGGTGGTGCAGGACATGGCGCATCAGCCGGCTGCCCATGCTGCTCGCGCAGGTGTCCAGCAATGACAGCAGCGTTGGCGCCGCTTCGCCGCGCAAGGTCTCCGTGATCTCAAGGTTGCGCCGGCTCACGGCGTCGATGCGGAGATAGGTCGACTCTCGCTCTACGTGCAACGCACGGACGTGAGCCAGATCTCCGCGCTGGGTGGTACGGCAGTACTCAAGCAGCGCGCCGGCGGCACTCAGTCCCGGTCCTCGTCCGTCATAACCGAAGCCCGAAAGATCTTGAGTCCTGAACTGCTTCGTCAGTGCGCGCTGTGCGAAATCCCGATCGAAGTTCCACGGCGGCAGCTGCTTTACCGGCACGCCAAGGGCGACGGGCAGGAGGCTTTCATGGCCATCGGGGAGAAGCACCTCGGCTGGACTGAGGCGCTCGAGCTCCGACAGCAACTGCTCCTGACGGGTTTCCAGCAACCGGAAGTCACCCGAGGCCAAGCTCAGCCAGGCGATCCCGACCAGTGGGCTGCCGGGGGCGATCGCGAGGACCAGATTGTCGCGCTTGTCGTCGAGCAACGCCGCATCGGTCAGCGTCCCCGGGGTGACGATACGAGTGACCTCGCGTTCAACCGGACCTTTGGATGTGTTTGGGTCACCGATCTGCTCACAGATCGCGACCGACTCCCCGAGTTTGAGAAGGCGCGCCAGGTATTGCTCGACGGCGTGAAACGGCACGCCGGCCATCTTGATCGGCGCTCCAGCAGAAGCACCGCGCTGGGTAAGGGTAATGTCGAGCAGGCGCGCCGCTTTCTCGGCGTCATCGTAGAACAGCTCGTAGAAATCGCCCATGCGGTATAGAAGCAGCATGTCGGGGTGGCGCGCCTTGATGCGGAGGTATTGCCGCATCATGGCCGTGTGCGCGGAAGGGTGGTCGCTTGGAATCATTTTTTTGACAGGCGTGCTACCAGAATTCTAGCAGCGACGTGTGGTCACACTTCCGGCGTAAGGAAGACAGTCGAGAGTGCCTGGAGGAATCTGCGGGCCCGTACAGGGCAATTCGAGCCGTAGTGGGGGAGGTACCAAGGGTACACGGTCGGGTCGGTCCACATCCTTCGCGTCATGCGCCAGACCCCAGAGTCCTAGTCAGCATGCGCGAACTCTGCCGCTCGGGCGGCGGTCTCGCGCCCCTAGGCGGAAAAAGTTCGCTAAATTCCAGCGGGCAGCGGTCGATGCTGGCTAGCAGGATGCGTAGCAGTCTTGCGACGGCGGTAGAGGCCCCTGAGATGTCGACCAAAATTTGAGCGCTGGCGGCGTGCAACCTGCTCGTTCGTGGGGCTTGAGCGTCGTGTCGTCCGCGACCGACCGCCCGGAAAAAATCGTTGAACGTCCGCGAGTTGAGGACATTTGTGGCGACCGGGTTAGGGCACGCTACCCGTGACCGAGCCGATCGCATCGGTTGAACTTCGGTCGGTCGCTGCTGCGTCAAGCATGACCTATCGAAACTGGGCTCTGGCACGGGACGTGCATTTTGCCGATAATGCTTTGTAAGCCGAGTGCTTACCGTTCGGCCGGCGCGCAAACGGGCTCTTCAACTGGCCGGCTCAAACAACAATACCGCCTGAATCCGGATCAACCATGATTGGCCGAGTGCTTCGAATGCTCCTGGCATTGTTGCTGGTGGCGGTTCTCGCTTTCCTCTACGTAAAGAGTCAAGGCGGGGATCTCAGGCGCCGAACCCAGATCGTGACCGATCTGCGCAACCTCAACGAGATCGATACCCGCTGGAACCGCGACATCGCCGCTGCGCGCAGCGATGCGGTCAACGCTGAACCTCGCCCGCGCGACCCGACCGCAAGACTGCAGCCGCTGCTCGGTGATCTGGCGTCGGAGACGGCTGCGCTCGAGAACCGCGCGTTGAGCACCGGGGTGGAGAGTCTACGCAGTGCGTTCCTCGAGAAGCAGAAACTCGTGGACCAGTTCGAGGAGGTGAACGCGCAGCTGCGCGGGACTCTCAAGGACCTGCTGGCGCAGCTGAACAGTATTCGGCAGACTGCGACCCGGTTGGCCGAAACCGATGCCAAGCAGCGGCAGAAGCTGTCGTCGTTGGACGGGCAGCTTGTCGCGCTCAACGCCGAGCTGCTGCGCCTGTATGTGCAGCCGGACGACAACGCGCGCAAAGCAGTTGAGGGGGCTACCATAAACTTGGGGCAGTCCGCGGACCAATACCCCGAGGCGGTCCGAACGCCGCTTTCGGGCCTGACCCAGACCGTTCCCGTCTTGCTCAAGCAGGAGCCGGGCGCCACACAATTGGCGCAGCAGCTCGCGCTGATGCCCACTGCACCTCGGATCACTTCGCTCAATGACGCTTTCGATCGCGAGTTTCAGACGATCGGCGAACAGAAGGAGCTGTTCCGCGTTTACGTGTTCTTCTATTCCCTGGCGCTGCTCGTATTTCTAGGCTATGTGCTGTGGCAACTCGGGCGAAGCAATGTAAAGATCAACCAGGCTAACGAGGCCCTCAAGGCGGCCAACGAGAATCTGGAGCAGAAGGTGCAGGGTCGGACCAAGGAGCTGTCCGAGGCGCTCAAGCATCTGAAGGAATCGGAGCTGATGCTAGTCCAGACGGAGAAGATGTCCTCGCTGGGCCAGATGGTGGCCGGCATCGTTCACGAAATCAACACCCCGTTAGCTTATGTCAAGTCTAGCCTTGCTTCAGTCAAAGAAAGGCTGCCCCAAGTCGAAAGTATTGTGGACGAATGCGGAAAACTGGTGGTGATGCTCGAACGCGGCGACGTACCGGACGCGGATCTGTCAGCGCAGTTTACGCGGGTGTCCACTCTCTCGGCTCAGTTCCGGGCTGAGTCGGATGCAGCCGATCTCGCCCATCTGGCGACCGACGGTCTGCATGGCATCGACCAGATTGCCGAGATCGTCGTCAACCTTAAGAACTTCAGCCGGCTGGATCGAAGCAAACTGCAGCGTTTCAACCTCAATGAGGGCATCGAGAGCACCCTGGTCATCGCGCGCAATATGGTCAAGCACAAGACCGTACACAAGCATTTGAAGGACATTCCACTGGTGGAGTGCTCTCCGTCGCAGATCAATCAAGTGTTCTTGAACCTGGTCACCAATGCGGCGCAGGCAACCGACGACACGTCCGGCGAGATCACGGTGGCCACCGGCGTTGCCCCGGACGGGCTGGTGCGAGTGGATGTATCGGACAACGGGCACGGTATCCCGCAGGCCATTCTGTCCAAGATCTTCGACCCATTTTTCACCACCAAAGATGTGGGCCAGGGCACGGGACTGGGTCTAGCTATCGCCTACAAGATCGTGCAGGAGCACGGCGGGCGCATCGAGGTCAAGTCGACGGTCGGGCGCGGCACCACCTTCTCCGTCTTCTTGCCCGCCAAGGCGGTCCAGCCGCAGGCACTCGCGGCATGAGCCCGGTGTTCGCTAACCTAGCCAGCCAAGGATGAACATCCCTCACACCATTGGACGCTACGAGGTGCGCGGCCTCCTCGGCGAGGGTGGCATGGCGACCGTGCTGGAAGGCTGGGATCCAGTTCTGCACCGGACCCTGGCAGTCAAGCTGGTGGACAAGGCCAAGCTGGACCCAGAGACCAAGGACGAGACGCTGCGCCGGTTCAAGCGTGAGGCACAGGCTGCGGCGCGTCTGGCGCACGCAAATGTGGTTCAGGTTTACGAATATGGCGAGGAGGGCGACTACTGTTTCATCGCCATGGAGCACGTCGCCGGCAAGCCGCTGACGGCTTATCTCAGCGAAGGCCTGAAAACCGAACTGCAGCGGGTTCGCGACATCATCGGGCAACTGCTGGACGCGCTTGCCTATTCTCACGCTCAGGGCGTCATCCACCGCGACATCAAACCGGGCAACCTGCTGGTCACGCGGGAAGGCAACATCAAGGTCACCGACTTTGGCATCGCCCGCATCGAGACCTCCAACGTGACCCAGCATGGCCACATGCTTGGCACGCCGAGCTACATGTCGCCGGAGCAGTATCTAGGCGAAACGCCCGATGGGAGGGCTGATCTGTTTTCGACCGGGGTGCTTCTCTACGAGTTGCTCACGAGTGTCAAGCCGTTCGCTGGCGAGAGCAGTGGGCAAATCATGAACAAGATTCTTTACGAGACACCGGTGGATCCATCTCGCCTGAACCCGCTCCTGCCGCCAGCGGTGGATTGGGTGGTGCAGAAGGTGCTGGCGAAGGCTCCGCAGGATCGGTTCGACAATGCCCGGGAGTTCAGCGAGGCGCTGTTTAACGCGATTCCTGATCATCTGGGAGACGATTCTTCGCCGCCGCGGCCGGACAACCTTGCGGGCGCGACGCGTGCCTCGTCCGATATGCTCAGCGCCGCGCGTAAGCTGCGCACACTAGCACGGTCCAGCGACGGAAATGCGCCCGCGGACGCAGCTGGGAGTGGTCCGTCTCAACTCGGCGAGTCGCTAGTAACGGCGACGCCCCGCGCGCGCGTGCTATTCGTCGACGACGAGGAGCGGATACTCACGGCGCTGAAGACCATCTTCCGCGGAAGGTATCACGTGCTCACGGCGGCGAACGGCAAAGAGGCGTTGGATTTCATCGGTAAGTTCAAGATCCCGGTGATCGTCAGCGATCAGCGCATGCCGGGTATGCTAGGTGTTGAGTTGCTGCGCCGAGCACGCGACCTCTCGCCGGATAGCGTGCGCATCCTCCTGACGGGTTACTCCGACCTCGCCTCTATAGTGGGATCCATCAACGAAGGCGAGGTTTATCGTTTTATCAGCAAGCCTTGGGACAACCAGGAGCTGCAGCAGGTGATTGCGGAAGCGGTGGATATTGGCCAGCAGCTGCTGGAGCGGAATCGTCCGAAGCAGCCCGCGCCGCCTGCGATCGACGCGGCCATACTCCTGCTGGAACAACGGCCCAGTCTTTATCAGGCGCTGAGCAAGGTGCTGGGGTCGAGCTATGATTTGGTATCTGCGTCTAACATCGACCAGGCGTTAGCCGAGCTCGAGACGCGCGAGATCGCAGTGTTCATTGCTGACATCGACGCGGAGTTCGAGAACTACCTGATCCTGTTCAACCTGCTCAAGCGCAAGTACCCCCAGATCCTGGTTGTTGTGCTTACCAGTGCTTCCGATTCGGAAATGGTGATACACCTGATCAATGAAGCGCAGATCTACCGCTTTCTGAATAAGCCCGTGAACTTGGGTTTGCTGCAGCAGCACTTGAATTCCGCTATCACCCGCTATGCCGAATACGAGCGCTCGCCGGAACTGCTGGAGCGGCATAAGGTAAAGGACACGGCAAAGGCGCAAACCAGCTCCTTTGGCCAAGGGCTGCTGGAGCGGCTGAGGTCGTTGAAGAACAGGTTCGCCACAGCGGCAAAGTAGTCGCCCGCTAGACCTCGCGTCGCGCCAATAGCGCGCACGTGCCGCCGGCCCGTAGGGTCTGGGTTAACGCAACTTCGGCGTCAGATGAGGCTGAATGGCGTGCAGCAGCTGCGCGAAGATTTTGGTAGTTCCAGCAACGAGATTGCCGCTTTGCATGAAGCGATCGTTGCCCTCAAAGTCTCCCACCAGTCCACCCGCCTCGGTGATCATCAGGCAGCCGGCCGCCATGTCCCAGGGCGCGAGGCCGATCTCCCAGAATCCGTCCAGACGCCCGGCCGCGACATTGGCGAGATCCAGGGCCGCTGAACCGGGACGGCGCACACCCGCGGTCTTCGTCATCAGGTCTTTGAGCATGCTGGTGTAGGCTTCAAGATGCTCGAACATGCGGAACGGGAAACCGGTACCGATGAGCGAATCGATCAGTTTCTCGCGTCGCGATACGCGCAGTCTCTTATCGTTGAGATAGGCACCGCGGCCACGCGAGGCGGTGTACAGATCGTTGCGGCACGGATCATAAATGACACCGTGCGTAATGATCCCTTTGTACACCAGCGCGATGGACACCGCGTACTGCTGAAATCCGTGCAGGTAGTTGGTAGTGCCGTCGAGCGGATCAATGACCCAGACGTGGTCAGCCTGGCCGGCCGCACCGCTCTCTTCTGCTAAAATCGCATGATCTGGGTAGGCCGCCTTCAACGTCTCGATAATCGCTTCCTCCGCCGCACGGTCGACCTCCGACACCAGGTCGTTCAAACTCTTGTGCCGCACCGTCAACACGTCCAGGTTCCCCGCAGCCTGGTTGATGATGCGGCCCGCGCGCCGCGCTGCTTTCACAGCGATGTTCACCATGGGATGGAGAATCGCCATCTCGAGTTTCCGTAAGAACCGGTAGAGCGAAGCGCGGATTCTACTCCATGGCCCATCCATCTCCTCTTGAGCGTGTGCGCATCGTTCTCTGTGGCACGAGCCACCCGGGCAACATCGGCGCCAGCGCGCGCGCCCTCAAGACCATGGGCCTGTCGTCCCTGTACCTGGTGAACCCTAAACACTTCCCCGCCGCGGACGCAGATGCGATGGCATCGGGTGCAGCCGATCTATTACGGACCGCGGCTGTATGCGGGTCCATCGATGAAGCACTCGATGGCACCGTATTCGCGGTGGCCTGCACGGCGCGCAGCCGGGACCTGTCCCACGCCGTGCTGACTGCGCGTGAGACAGGGCTGCGCCTGGTATCCGAGGCGGCGCACGGTCCGGTGGCGCTCGTGTTTGGGCCTGAACAGAGCGGGCTGACGGGACGGGAGGTCGGCCGCTGCGCTGCCATTGGCATGATCCCGACCAGCCCCGAGTACAGCTCCCTCAATCTCGCGGCGGCGGTGCAGATCTTCGCATACGAGGTGCGCCAGGCCGCGGAAGCAGTGGCGAGTTATCCGCAGGACACCTACGATGCGGCCAGCTATGGGGACGTCGAGTTCTTCTTTCGCCACCTCGAGCAGACCCTGTACGACATCGGTTTCCTGGACCCCAAGCAGCCCAAGCGCCTGATGCAGCGGCTGCGCCGATTGTTCCACCGAGCGCGGCTCGAGAAGGAAGAGGTCAACATCCTACGCGGCATCCTCAGCGCCGCTCAAAGGCCAACCAAGCGCAATAGTTGACCAACTCAGTCGGTAATTGTAATGTGTTGTTTTCTTGAGATCTAACTCACCAGCCATGCTGAACAGGATCCGCGAGGACATCCGGTGCGTGTTCGAACGAGACCCTGCGGCGCGCACTAGCTGGGAGGTTATCACCTGCTACCCGGGCTTCCACGCACGGACACTGCACCGGCTGTCGCATCGTCTGTGGCGTTGGAAGCTCAAGTGGCTGGGGCGTTTCGTTTCTCATATTGCGCGCTGGCTGACCGGTATCGAGATCCACCCCGCCGCCGTCATCGGACGGCGGTTCTTCATCGATCACGGCATGGGTGTGGTGATCGGCGAAACCGCGCAGATCGGCGACGATGTGACTCTTTACCATGGGGTGACGCTGGGAGGAACCACTTGGAACAAGGGAAAGCGCCACCCGAGCCTAGGCAACGGTGTGGTTGCCGGCGCCGGGGCCAAGATCCTAGGCCCGATCATCGTCGGCGACAACGCCAAAATTGGCTCAAATGCAGTGGTCGTCCGAGATGTTCCGGCGGGAGCCACCGCAGTCGGCATTCCCGCTCGTATCCTCGATAACGGGCGGGATGAGGCCCGCGCCCGGATGGCCGAGAAGATCGGTTTCCCGGCCTATGGCGTGAGCGATGATCGGAATGATCCTTTGACAACGGCGGTACATAGTCTTTTGGATCATGTAGTTACGATAGATCAGATGATCGAGCAGATAGTGCTTCGGTTGGAAGAGGTGAGGGTTCACCGCCGGGATGGGGAGGTGAAATCTGAGCCTTTCGACCCCAACTATACGGTCGACGGAATTGTTGACTGAATTGTTCGGGTATCGTAAAGTTGAGTGTCCCGATCGGCTTTGAGTATCCAGGTCGATCTGAAGATTTCCCCGAGGAGCGAGCCATGCGATTGACGACCAAGGGACGTTTTGCTGTGACGGCCATGATCGACCTCGCCATGCGCGATGGGCAGAGGCCTGTGACGTTGGCAGACATTTCGGAGCGGCAGAAGATCTCGCTGTCTTATCTTGAGCAGTTGTTCGGCAAGCTGCGCCGACGGGCGCTGGTGTCCAGCGTGCGCGGCCCGGGCGGCGGCTATCAGATGGCCAAGAAGTTGGATGAGGTCTCGGTAGCAGACATCATCCGGGCGGTCGACGAGCCGATCGACGCCACCCAGTGTGGCGGCAGGGAGAACTGCAAGGACGATCGCAAGTGCCTCACGCACGACCTCTGGGCTAGCCTGAATGAACGCATTTTTGAGTACCTCAACTCGGTCACGCTGGCCCAGATGGTGTTAAAGGCGCAGGCCGAGGCGGCGGAAACCAAAGTTTTGGAACTTAAGGACCAACGTGCGCGGCGAGATCAGGCCGAACCAGTCCTATAGGCGAGCCCTGCGGACGGGTGGAACTGTGATGGAGTGAAGAGACGTGGCAATTACCCTGACTGAGAGTGCGGCGAGACAGATTCGGAGGTCGCTTTCCAAGCGCGGCAAGGGCGTGGGCCTGCGCCTGGGCGTGAAGAACGTAGGTTGCTCCGGGCTGGCCTATACCTTCGACTATGCCGACGAGGTTGGCGCCAACGATGCGCTGTTCGAATCCCACGACGCCAAGGTCGTAGTGGATAAGGACGCGCTCAAGTACCTCGACGGTACGACTGTCGACTTCGCGCGGGAAGGGCTCAAGGAGGCCTTCAAGTTCGAAAACCCCAACGCGAAGAACGAGTGCGGCTGCGGAGAGAGCTTCAACGTGTAGATCCGCGTTCGGGCGGACGACGTTCGGCAATTCTGGGAGTACAGCTTGAGTACGGTACTGCAGAACCTGGTGAACCAGCCCTACCGGCATGGCTTCGTGACCGACATCGAATCAGATGTCGTGCCGAAGGGGCTGAGCGAGGACGTCATCCGCCTCATTTCTCGCAAGAAGAACGAGCCCGAATGGCTGCTCGAGTTCCGCCTGCAGGCTTATCGGCACTGGCTGACCATGCGGGAGCCGGCCTGGCCCAACGTCAAGTATCCGAAGATCGACTTCCAGGATATCAGCTACTACTCGGCGCCAAAGGCGAAGAAGAAGCTGGCGTCGATGGACGAGGTGGACCCGGAGTTGTTGCGTACGTTCGAGAAGCTGGGAGTGCCCATGCACGAACAGAAGGCGCTCGCCGGGGTCGCCGTAGACGTCATCTTCGACAGCGTATCTGTCACCACCACGTACAAGCAGCGCCTGGCGGAGGTGGGCGTCGTGTTTTGCTCCTTCTCCGAGGCGGTGCACGACCATCCGGAGCTGGTGCGCAAATACCTCGGTTCGGTTGTACCTCCAGGCGACAACTTTTACGCTGCGCTCAACTCGGCGGTATTCACGGACGGCAGCTTCTGCTACATCCCCAAGGGTGTGCGCTGTCCAATGGAGTTGTCAACGTACTTCCGCATCAACACACAAGAGTCGGGCCAGTTCGAACGCACGCTGATCGTGGCCGAGGACAGCGGCTACGTGTCCTACCTCGAAGGCTGCACTGCGCCCAAGTTCGACACCAACCAGCTGCACGCGGCAGTCGTGGAATTGGTGGCGTTGGACAACGCTGAGATCAAATATTCCACGGTACAGAACTGGTACGCCGGCGACGAGAAGGGGGTGGGCGGGATCTATAACTTCGTGACCAAGCGCGGGTTGTGCCGGGGCGTCAACTCGAAAATCTCCTGGACTCAGGTGGAGACCGGCTCGGCCATAACCTGGAAGTATCCGTCTTGCGTGCTGCTCGGCGACAACGCTATCGGTGAGTTCTACTCGGTCGCACTGACCAACCATCATCAGCAGGCCGATACCGGCACCAAGATGGTCCATATCGGGCGCAACACGCGCAGCACCATAGTCAGCAAAGGCATCTCTGCCGGGACCTCCAACAACAGCTACCGTGGGTTGGTGAAGATCGGCGCCAATGCCAGGAACGCACGCAACTACTCTCAGTGCGACTCCATGCTGATCGGAGACAAGTGCGGTGCCAACACCTTCCCCTACATCCAGGTCAACAACAGCAGCGCCCAAGTTGAGCACGAGGCAAGCACGTCGAAGATCGGCGAGGACCAGTTGTTCTACTTTGCGCAGCGCGGCATCGGCGCCGAAGAGGCGGTCTCGATGATCATCAACGGTTTCTGCCGCGATGTATTCACCCAGCTCCCCATGGAGTTCGCGGTCGAGGCTACCAAGCTGCTGGGCCTGAAGCTCGAAGGAAGCGTGGGCTGATGAACGGGAAAGCTCTACTGGAAGTTCATGGCTTGACCGCCAAAGTCGGCGGTGTAGAAATCCTCAAGGGTATCGACCTGAGCGTCCGGTCCGGCCAAGTACACGCAATCATGGGGCCTAACGGGTCCGGGAAGAGCACCTTCGCAAAAGTCCTGGCTGGGCATCCGGCCTACGAGGTCACCGGTGGAGAGGTCCTGTTCGAAGGCCACAACCTGTTCGAGATGACGCCAGAGGAACGAGCGCGCACGGGGCTGTTCCTTGGATTCCAGTATCCAGTCGAGATACCGGGGGTTACAAATTCGTCCTTCCTGCGTCTTGCCTACAACACCGTCCAGGGCGCTCGCGGCAGGGATGAGCTGGATCCACTGGAATTCGACGACTACGTTCAGGACAAACTGAAGTTGCTGGACATGGATCCCGCATTCCTGGAGCGCAGCGTTAATGAGGGCTTCTCCGGCGGGGAAAAAAAGCGCAACGAGATCCTGCAGCTGGCCATCCTCGAGCCTACGCTCGCCATTCTGGATGAAGCGGACTCGGGGTTAGATATCGATGCGCTGCGCATTGTAGCCAACGGAGTGAGCCGTCTTCGCTTGCCCGACAACGCCGTGATCCTGGTGACGCACTATCAACGCTTGCTCAACTACATCACCCCCGACTACGTCCACGTGATGGACGAGGGACGGATCATCAAAACGGGAGACAAGGACCTGGCCTTAGAGCTCGAAAGCCGGGGCTACGATTGGGTCGCCGACGAGTACCGGTCGCGTCAGGCGGCATGATGGCGATGGATGCGCTCAAGGGCACCTACCTGGATGGTCTGCTGCACGGGCAGAGAGAGCTCTCCGCTACGTCCGTTTCGTGGCTGAACGCGCTGCGGGGCGAGGCCCTCGAGCGCGCTAACGCCTTAGCCGCCCCCACCACGAGCGATGAGGACTGGCGGTTTACCGATCTGTCTCCGCTGTACAAGACCGTGCTGCGGCCTTCTAGTCAGCCGGCTGAGGCGGCAGCGTCGGTGATCGAGCCCTGGCTGATTCCCGAGGCGGGCAGCCGCCTAGTGTTCGTGGATGGTGTGTTCGCGTCCCATCTGTCGGTGGTTGGAGCCGAGGATGGCGTCGTGGTGTCCCCGCTGGCAGTTGCGTTGGCGCGACACGGCGAACGCATACAAACACAGCTTGCGCGCGTGGTCGGCTCCAGCGACGATCCGTTCAGCGCGGTCAACACCGCTTGGTTGCGAGACGGCGCAGTAGTGCTGGTTGATGCCAACCGCGATGTGACCCGCCCGATCCACCTTCTTTTTGTGAGCGCTAGCCCCGGTGTGGCCGTCTATCCGCGGACGCTGGTGGTTACCGGCTCCGGCAGCCGTTGCACCGTCATCGAAGATTTTCGCTCCCCACACCACGACGTAAGCCTTACTAACGCGGTGACGGAGATCGGAGTAGGCGAAAACGCTAGCGTGCGGCACCTCCGCTTGCAGAGCGAGAGTGCGAGCGCATTTCACATCGCGACCTGCGGCGTCCGCGCCGCTCGAGACGGCTGCTATTCCAACGTGAGCGTCTCGCTCGGGGCGCGCATCTCGCGTTATAACCTGAACGTGCTGCAAACCGCGGAAGGTACAAGGTTCGAGATTGATGGTCTTGCACTGATCTCCGGCCGGCAGTTGGCCGACACTCACAGTTTCCTCGACCACGCGCAACCTCACGGCCGCAGCCGGCAGCTGCATAAATGCATCGCCGGCGGGGCCGCACATGCCGTGTTCAATGGCAAGATCTTGGTCCGGCCTGGTGCTCAGCGTACCGACTCCGCTCAGGAGAGCCGCAACCTTCTGCTCAGCGACCGCGCGCATGTAGACACCAAGCCGCAGCTCGAGATCTTCGCCGACGACGTCAAATGCGCGCATGGCGCAACTGTCGGTCAGCTCGACGCCGAACAGATCTTTTACCTCAAGAGCCGGGGACTGTCCGAGCCCACCGCGCGCGATCTGTTGACTTTCGCATTTTCCGCCGAGATCGTGGAGCGGATCGGATTGCCCTCGGTGGTGAAGAACCTGGAAGACGCGGTGATCCACCGCACGCAAAACAAGGACGCCCGATGAGCAGCCAGGTGTTGGCCCGAGAGAAACAGACCGCTGGGCCATCCGGGCTGGATTTGCTGCGGCTGCGCGCGGACTTTCCGATCCTGCGGCTGATGGTGAACGGTAAGCCGCTGGCGTACCTCGACAATGCGGCTAGCAGTCAGATGCCGCAGCCGGTCCTGGACCGGTTGATTCGCTATCAGACCCAGGAGCACTCCAACATCCACCGCGCGGTGCACTACCTGTCCGAAGCGGCGACTGCCGCCTACGAGGAGGCGCGCCGGAAAATCCAGCGCTTCATCAACGCACGGGAAGAACGCGAAGTCATCTACACGCGCGGTACCACCGACGCGATCAACTTGGTGATGCATAGCTTCGGCCGCGCCTTCCTCAAGGCCGGTGACGAGATTATCGTCTCTCAGCTGGAGCACCATTCCAATATCGTACCCTGGCAGATGCTGCGCGATGAAAAGGGCTGCACGCTACGCGTGATTCCATGCAATGACGCCGGCGAGCTGCTGCAGGATCAGTACCAGGCACTGTTCAACGAGCGCACCAAGCTGGTCGCCATCACCCACGTGTCCAACGCGCTTGGTACCGTGAACCCCGTCAAGCAGATGATCGCGCATGCCCACAGCCTGGAGGTACCGGTGCTGATCGATGGCGCGCAGGCGGTGCCGCACCTTCGCGTCAACGTGCAGGACTTGGACTGCGACTTCTACTGCTTCTCCGGTCATAAGATGTTCGGCCCCACCGGCATTGGGATCCTCTATGGCAAGGCGCAGTGGCTCGAGAAGATGCCGCCGTACCAGGGCGGTGGCGACATGATTCTGTCGGTGACGTTCGACAAGACCACGTATAACGCGATCCCGCACAAATTCGAAGCCGGCACGCCGCCGATTGCCGCTGCGATTGGTCTGGGGGCCGCAGTGGACTACTTGTCCGAGATCGGGATGCGAGAGATCGCTGCCTGGGAGCTGGAGCTTCTCACCTACGCCACCGGACAAATGGAGGCATTGCCGGGCGTGCGTATCGTAGGGACGGCGGGCGACAAGGCATCCGTGTTGTCCTTCACGGTCGCGGGCATCCACCCACACGACGTGGGAACGGTGCTGAACGAGGACGGTGTGGCCGTGCGCACCGGACACCATTGCGCGCAGCCGGTCATGCAGCGGTTCGGCATTCCGGCCACGGCCCGGGCTTCCTTCGCCTTCTACAACACCTTGCAAGAGATCGACCAGCTGGTGGCCAGCGTCCGGCGGGTGCAGAAGATGTTCGCCTGAGACCCCAGCTATGGACAGCAAGCAGCTGTATCAGGAAATCATCCTGGATCACAACAAGAAGCCACGCAATTGGGGCAGCCTGGACGATGCTACACACCGCGCAGAGGGCTTGAACCCCTTGTGTGGCGACCACATTTGGGTTGCGCTCAAGGTCGATGAGGGGCTCATCGAAAAGGTCGTCTTCGAGGGAGAAAGTTGCGCCATCTGCAAGGCTTCGGCATCGATGATGACCGCTAACGTGAAGGGCAAGCGGATCGAACAGGCCGAGCAGTTGGTGCAGGAGTTCCGCGAGATGGCTACGGGTAGATTGGATGTGATTGCGCAGCCTAACCATCTCGGGCGGCTGGCGGTGTTCGCAGGGGTCAAGGATCTGCCGTCTCGGGTGAAGTGCGCCATTCTGCCTTGGCACACCTTGCATGCGGCGTTCTGCGAGCGGCAGAGCACGTCGACGGAAGGTGACGCCGACCCGATGGGCCTGCCTGCGGCCAAGGAGTCGGCGTAGTGAACCTAGTCCGCATGTCTGCTCTCGCAGCTGAGCGCCAGCCGAGTGTTCTCCATGCCTCGTATCGCTGAAATCGAGTTCACCCCCAATCCCAACGCCAGAAAGTTCATTCTGCGCGAGCCGCTTTCGTATGGCTTGACAAAGTCATATGAGAACGCCGATCAGGCCCTAGGTGATCCTTTGGCGGAAGCGTTGTTCGCCATAGCACATGTGACCAACGTGTTCTATGTCGACCACTGGATTACGGTCACTCAGGACGGCAAGGCCCACTGGCCCGAACTACTGCGCGCGATTGCCGTGCCGATCCGCGATGCGCCGTCCGCGCAGGAGAGATCCGCCGAGCTGATCAATGAAGGTTCTGACCGCCCCGACGGCGCTACTTTCGACGAGTCCAAGCTGTCAGCAGCCGAGCGCGAGAAGCTCAACGCGATCCGGCAGTTACTGGACGAGCGCGTCCGTCCTTACCTGCAAGGCGATGGTGGCGATCTGTACGTGCTGGGGCTGGAGGACCATGTTCTGAAGGTGCACTACCAAGGCGCATGTGGCAGTTGTCCCAGCTCTATCTCCGGCACGCTCGCCGGCATCGAGGGTCTGGTGCGGGAGATCGACCCGGAGATGGAAGTAATAGCTGTCTGAGCCCACGCTGACTTTGCTGTTCGCGAGCGGTAAGCAGTGATCGGAAGAACTACGCGCGCGGGACTAACTCCCGCCGGTCACGGGCGACGAATCGCGCCTTCCGACGCCCGTGGGTAACTGGCTCACCGTCTGCCCAGCGTCTGAGCTCCCACCCGGTACTCATCGGGTGGTGGACGTGGACGGCGCCCGGGTTGCGGTCTTTAACCTGGAGGGCCGCTACTACGCCATCGAGGACGTCTGCACCCATGACGGAGGCGTCCTCACAGGTGGCCCGGTGGAGGGAGACCAGATCGTCTGCCCGCGCCACGGAGCACGTTTCAGCATACGCACCGGCGAGGCACTCGCCCCGCCGGCGTTTGAGCCCACAGCGGTGTTTCCGGTTCGCGTCAAAGAGGGCCAGATCGAGGTCCGCGACGACCGCTGGGACTGACCCACGAGCGCGATGTTCGCTATCCTCACTTGCAGCTGGTAGGTTCGCTGCTCGACGACCCACGCGTCGAACGCTATTGTATGAAGCAGCTCGTGAAGGCCTTGGCGCGAGCTTCCTTGAATCGCTTGGTCATACTCTTGCCCTCGCTGCTCTCGCGCACGGCGGCGCCACGCTTTCCTGCGACTTGCCCGGCGTCGACGGCAGTCGCCAGTTCCACGTACTCGTCGTAGCGGAACTGACCGGCGATCGCATCCACCGCACAAGAGCATTTGTAGAGCATCTCCTGATGCGGGTGATCGGGGTAGTCGCGAACGCAATTTTCCACGAATAGCACGCGGTCGATCGTTGGGAAATCGTTGTCCGTGGCTGCGCCGAATGTCATCACCGGGCCGAGCAAGAGCAGAGCGGCCGTAACGAGCTTGGCGAGCAGACTCATGGTTGGGCTCCAACAAGGGTCAAGGTCTCGGAAATCAGGGGTGGCGTGCCCGCAGCCGCAGCAGGCGGCTCGACCACCGTTTCCATCCGATAGACGCCGCCTGGGACCTGATCGGAGAGCGTGAAGGCATACGTCTTCTCCGCGAGGCGCTGGAATCGTTTCTGGAGCGGATCATCCCGGTAAGGGTGCACCGTTATGACTTCGCCGGCGACAGCGTGTCCGCCGAACTCGAAGGTGATTGGCCGTACCTCGGCGGAGTCTGCGAGCGCCATCCGCACGCGCTTGCGGAAGTAAGCGGCCTGCCCACCCGTAAGGCGCTGCATCTCGCGGACGTCACGCTCCAGAAAGAACAAGATCACGGGGTTTCCATTCGCAGCGCCAATGGGCGGCAGTTCGAAGCGTTGATCACCGCTCAGGTAGTCTACGCGCACCTGTCGTCCGCTCCCCGGGTTTCCTGGTGAGATCGTCACCCGCACGCTGTCCTCGCGAGAGGTCTCCAGGCTTCCCGCCTTCGCGTATGCGTAGCTCAGAACCGTGCTGTCTGGAAGGCCTCCGAGGTGATCTGCGAGGAAGAGCCGGCTTTCGGCCACCGATACGGACTGCTCTGCATAAGCCGCTTGACCACATGCAAACAGCGCAGCAGCGATCAGGATTGGCGCAACGCTATATCGCCAAGCACGCATTGACCGCTGAATAGTCTTGTTGCTCTAATCCAGGTCGCAGTATCAGAGCCAGGCATTGTGCCAACTCGGGATTGAGCTGATTGAGTTGAGTGAGGGCGGCCTCCGCTTCTTCGATCAATCCGCCTTGCGCAGCGAGCTGGCCCAGCCGCCACCACGCGTCGCTGGATATCGGGTCGAGCGCAACCGCGTGCAGGAAGGCCAGACGCGCGGCCGCCAGATTCTGCGTCTCCGCCAAGCCCTTGCCCCGGAACAGCCACGGTTCGGCATTGGTATCTTCTGCCCTTGACCACTCGTCGGTAAGACTCAGCAACCCACGCCAGTCACCGGCGGTCTCCATTTGGTGGGCCCGAAGAAAAAACGGCAACTCCTCGGGCCGACCCTGCCAAAAAGGCAGGGTTCCGTCCAGGGGACCTACGGCGGCATAGGCTTCGTCTGTGTCCAGTCGGGGAATAAACCATTCAACCGGCACCGAGAAGTAGGAGCGCCGATCGCCGCGCAAACGATAGGTGAGAATCGCAACCAGCTGGCCTTCAGCGTCGAACAGGGCGCCACCACTTGCACCGGAAGTAAACGGGGTAGTCGATTCGATGACGCGGGCACCGTCGTAGGCATGCAGCGCGCGAACGATACCGGCGCGTGCTTGTAGGGCGAGCCCGCCCTCGAAGCCGAGTGCAAATACCGCCTCACCGGGCTTCAGTGTACCCGTCTGCCCCAATCTCGCAGGCGGAATGGCAAGGTCGGGCACGAGCAGGAGGCACAGATCGTGAAGGGTGTCCGCCAACTGAGCTGTCACGAGGCGGCGTATTTCCCCACGCTGGACGCGGACACGTTCGCCCTGGCGAGTGATGTGACAGCTGGTGACGACGTGCCCGGGCGCGACGGCGACACCGGTTCCAATCCACAGGCGCCCACCGGCATCAATCGCCTCCACCTTCACCAGGCTGCGCGATAGTCGCGCGAGCTCGGTGCGATCAACGTCGGATGCAGCCTGAGCCGGTGCGCAAAGCAGGCAGAGTGCCACAGACCGGGACGAGGAGGCTCAAGAAAGAACGCAGCCGTGGAATCGGCCTTCCGAGGGTTCCCTGGATGCTTCTGGCGGTGCAGGCATTCCAATTCACGGCTTCAGCGCCCCGTCCGCGTTCAAGAGGGGCACGTTGTAATTGCGCAAGATCTGCTCAATGGCGTCCTTGTTCTCCGCGATCAGCCGTTCGACGGTCGCCTTCCACTCAGGCTCGCCAAAGCGAACGCCCATCGCGATCTCGTAGTCGAGACGCGTTGGCGGTTCCGAGCCCAACGGGACAAGGACCAGCGGCGGCTTCGACACGCGCTTGGCAAAGAAACCCGCAATCGGGCCCCACACGATTGCAGCATCGATCTTGCCCTGGCTCAGGTCCTTCTCGATGATCGCGCCGGGATAGTATCCGGTGCCGCATTGAGCATGCGGTACGGTACCGCCTGGTCCAGCAAGCCATGTTTCAGGAGCCAGTCGGATGCAGGCGAGCGATCGAAGACACCGATACGCAGGCCGCGCAGCTTCTCTGGTGCGAGAGAGCTCAAGTCCTGTACGCTCCGAACCCCCTCCAGCTTGCCGCCCTGCGGATAGACCAGCATATAGGTCGAGCGGTAATAGGGGTGTGTCGGAGACACCTGGTCGTAAGCGGCGGGAACGCCGATCACCAGATCGCATCGATACTGTTCGCCGGGTAGTTTGAAGCGCAACGTATTGCGGATGAACCCCATGCGCTGCGGGAAGGAAAAGTACTCGAGCTTCCAGCCCAGCTTCGCCGCGAACAACTCTGCGATCTTGTTCTCGAAGCCTTCGCCCGCCAAATTCGAGAAGGGAAGATTATTCGGATCCTGGCAGACGCGCAGCACGTCGTCTTGCCCGAACACCAATCGGGGCAATGCCACCAGGAGAACAATCCCCAGCGCCAACAGCGCGCGCCGAGGCCAGAAGCGCAGAGCACCTCCAATCGTCAGCCGACACGAACGCACTGTCACTTGAGGGGTTCCACCTTGGCTCGCGTGATGGCGCCATCGGACCGGCCCTTCAGATAGGCATAGAGCTGGTTGAGATGGTCCACCACCGCCTTGCTTTCTTTCATGGGCATGTCTCCCTTCCAGGAGACGGACCAATACAGAAGGTCTTCTAGGAAGATAGAGCCACGAAGCGTCTTCGAGCTCTGGAGCAAGGACGGCCCGAGTCCAGGCCTTGCTCGTTGAGCGCCATGGCGACGATCGCAGGCCGCTGCCGCCAGGTGCCGAAGCCCTCCATCGTCGCCGGATCGACCTTATAGCCGTCCACTACGGTCTGCAGCTTCGGTTGCCACCCCGTCCTCCGACAGCGATCAACCCAGCTTGCCCAGCATCGCTGTTCCCGCCCAGACGACCGTGCGAGTCTCCGTCAACTATACTCTAGATGTCGTCAGTTAGAAAAGCTGGCGTGCCGGAGGGCGCCGGGATCCCGAGGGGTCTTCGATGTCCGACTTCCGTCGGGAGCCGATGCTGCTGACACGCCACCCAGGATAGAGTGTTCTGGTTCGGCTCCCTAGCCTCCGACGGCACCCAGCATCCTCGTTACCTTCGAGCCTGCGGCCATGCCGATGCCACCACCACGATCCCCCGAAACGTGCCAACGTCTGCTTCCCCTTGTACGCGTATCTAAAGATTCCCAGAATCATCCAGACAGTTCTTTGAACTTCCACCCCTCCTCCCCATCAGATCAACTGCCTTTGAGGTGACCCTCAAGATCTAAGTGAGAAGACCACATCACCAGCCGTAGAAAGTGCACCGCTCCAGGCCGACCACTTTTCTTCGATCCCCCATTTCTTCGTTCCTGTCGCCGGATCCCAGGCCATAAATTCACCACGGTTCCCGCCGGGACCGGCAGACATTTTGACAACGGCGCCGACATACGGCACCCCAGCCATGTAGTTCACCTCTGTCCCTTCGTATTCCATACAGAGGTTATTGGTGGGAACATAGAACAGTTTTGTTCGGGAGAATACGACACTGGCTGCTGATCTTTGCCTCCCATCGCTGCAGGACAAATATCCGTGATGTTTTCTCCCTTCCGCGTGCGCTTGGTGCCATTTTCGCTGGGCAGTCCGGTTTCTAAGTCAATCCCTCCTGCCCAGGTGATATGCACGAAAGGCTTCCGCCATCAACACTTTCCCCGTCGCCCGATCGACGGTGTAGGCAAAGCCATTGCGGTCAAAGTGCACCAGGACCTTCCGCGTTCCCCCGTCGGTTCCAAGATTGATCAGCACGCTCTCGTTGATCCCGTCATAATCCCAGGCGTCGTGTGGAGTCATCTGATACGCCCACTTGGCTTCGCCGGTATCGGGGTTGCGGGCGAAGAGCGTCATTGACCACTTGTTGTCACCTGGGCGTTGATCAGGATTCCACGCTCCCGGATTGCCGGTGCCGTGGTAGAAGAGATTGAGTTCGGGATCGTAGCTATACCAACCCCACGTCGTCCCGCCACCCGTCTTCCACTTTTCTCCCTTCCAGCGTGCTCAGGCTGGAGTTCGGCGCCCGCGGGTACGACAGCTTCCCGTTGGCCGAGTCGTCGTAGCAGCAGGATCGATCAGCATCTGGCTGAACGTACGGTGCTCACCGCGCCAACCTGTTTACCGTCTGATCGTAGGCGTATGTGCGCGCGTACGCCACTCACACTGATACAGTTATGACTTTCTTGAAATATGCGGAGCATCGTCTTCCACACACCCACCTTAGGATCGCCGTTTACACACTCCACGCTCCTTTTCCAGAACATAGCATCGACGCGACCAGGGTGCTGTCGGCCTGCTGCAGGATGGCTCCCATCGGCATAGCCAGACCGCGCTGACCATGTCACGGCACATCTGCGGGATTACTGCCGGATCCTGCTTGGGTGCGTACTTCCACTTGATCTTCTGTGTCCCCAGCTCGATCGCGAAAACGTTGTTGGGGAACGGCGTGTGCAAATACATCATGTCACCGATGACTAGCGGCGAGCCCTCATGGCCTCGCAGCACGCCAGTCGAGAACATCCATGCGACCTGCAGCTTGTTGACGTTGGTCGCATTGATCTGTTGCAGCTTACTGTAGCGATGATTGGCGAAATCACCTGCTTGCATCGCCCAGTTGTTGGGGTTCGCGCTCAACTGCGCGAGTTCCTGGTTAGCCAGCGCGGACCCAGACACGGCCGCCGCCAGCCCCAGGGAGATCGAGAGCAGCTTCAGAGGGTTCTTCACTTCTACATCCTCCCGGTTCGTTGAATTCGAATCAAGGCTGCACGGCCGTAGAGCAATATGCCTCCCGGACGCTGTGCCATGCTGGCGCGAAAAAGGATGCACCGAATAGGCGTAGCCCCGTAACGTCTTGGGGCTCGCGGTGTGCCCGCTTCAAAGGGGCTGGCGGGCACTCGTTGTTACGGTGTGTAGCTTTCCCACCGGTGGCGCGCATAGAAAACGGCGCCGAAAGGGCGGCTGTCGAGTGCCAGGCTAAGCCGCAGATACTCCCATTTTCACAAATTCCGGGGCCGTCGAAGTGCGACCCTTGTGAGTGCAAAACAAGCGTGAAGTCATTGCAGCATGGGGTCGATTGACAGTCAAGTCGGAAATCTCTGGAATTCCGACGCCCGGCGTGGGAAGCGTCCCACAACGACAGCGAACCGCCTTCGGACGGACGCCGGTCTTCTTCGGCTTCTCGCAGACCATAG
>CAVVDJ010000013.1:0-167695 GCA_963747025.1 uncultured beta proteobacterium | reverse complement strand
AACGCACGCAACTACTCTCAGTGCGACTCCATGCTGATCGGAGACAAGTGCGGTGCCAACACCTTCCCCTACATCCAGGTCAACAACAGCAGCGCCCAAGTTGAGCACGAGGCAAGCACGTCGAAGATCGGCGAGGACCAGTTGTTCTACTTTGCGCAGCGCGGCATCGGCGCCGAAGAGGCGGTCTCGATGATCATCAACGGTTTCTGCCGCGATGTATTCACCCAGCTCCCCATGGAGTTCGCGGTCGAGGCTACCAAGCTGCTGGGCCTGAAGCTCGAAGGAAGCGTGGGCTGATGAACGGGAAAGCTCTACTGGAAGTTCATGGCTTGACCGCCAAAGTCGGCGGTGTAGAAATCCTCAAGGGTATCGACCTGAGCGTCCGGTCTGGCCAAGTACACGCAATCATGGGGCCTAACGGGTCCGGGAAGAGCACCTTCGCAAAAGTCCTGGCTGGGCATCCGGCCTACGAGGTCACCGGTGGAGAGGTCCTGTTCGAAGGCCACAACCTGTTCGAGATGACGCCAGAGGAACGAGCGCGCACGGGGCTGTTCCTTGGATTCCAGTATCCAGTCGAGATACCGGGGGTTACAAATTCGTCCTTCCTGCGTCTTGCCTACAACACCGTCCAGGGCGCTCGCGGCAGGGATGAGCTGGATCCACTGGAATTCGACGACTACGTTCAGGACAAACTGAAGTTGCTGGACATGGATCCCGCATTCCTGGAGCGCAGCGTTAATGAGGGCTTCTCCGGCGGGGAAAAAAAGCGCAACGAGATCCTGCAGCTGGCCATCCTCGAGCCTACGCTCGCCATTCTGGATGAAGCGGACTCGGGTACGAGATCGATGCGCTGCGCATTGTAGCCAACGGAGTGAGCCGTCTTCGCTTGCCCGACAACGCCGTGATCCTGGTGACGCACTATCAACGCTTGCTCAACTACATCACCCCCGACTACGTCCACGTGATGGACGAGGGACGGATCATCAAAACGGGAGACAAGGACCTGGCCTTAGAGCTCGAAAGCCGGGGCTACGATTGGGTCGCCGACGAGTACCGGTCGCGTCAGGCGGCATGATGGCGATGGATGCGCTCAAGGGCACCTACCTGGATGGTCTGCTGCACGGGCAGAGAGAGCTCTCCGCTACGTCCGTTTCGTGGCTGAACGCGCTGCGGGGCGAGGCCCTCGAGCGCGCTAACGCCTTAGCCGCCCCCACCACGAGCGATGAGGACTGGCGGTTTACCGATCTGTCTCCGCTGTACAAGACCGTGCTGCGGCCTTCTAGTCAGCCGGCTGAGGCGGCAGCGTCGGTGATCGAGCCCTGGCTGATTCCCGAGGCGGGCAGCCGCCTAGTGTTCGTGGATGGTGTGTTCGCGTCCCATCTGTCGGTGGTTGGAGCCGAGGATGGCGTCGTGGTGTCCCCGCTGGCAGTTGCGTTGGCGCGACACGGCGAACGCATACAAACACAGCTTGCGCGCGTGGTCGGCTCCAGCGACGATCCGTTCAGCGCGGTCAACACCGCTTGGTTGCGAGACGGCGCAGTAGTGCTGGTTGATGCCAACCGCGATGTGACCCGCCCGATCCACCTTCTTTTTGTGAGCGCTAGCCCCGGTGTGGCCGTCTATCCGCGGACGCTGGTGGTTACCGGCTCCGGCAGCCGTTGCACCGTCATCGAAGATTCTACGCTCCCCCACACCACGACGTAAGCCTTACTAACGCGGTGACGGAGATCGGAGTAGGCGAAAACGCTAGCGTGCGGCACCTCCGCTTGCAGAGCGAGAGTGCGAGCGCATTTCGCATCGCGACCTGCGGCGTCCGCGCCGCTCGAGACGGCTGCTATTCCAACGTGAGCGTCTCGCTCGGGGCGCGCATCTCGCGTTATAACCTGAACGTGCTGCAAACCGCGGAAGGTACAAGGTTCGAGATTGATGGTCTTGCACTGATCTCCGGCCGGCAGTTGGCCGACACTGACAGTTTCCTCGACCACGCGCAACCTCACGGCCGCAGCCGGCAGCTGCATAAATGCATCGCCGGCGGGGCCGCACATGCCGTGTTCAATGGCAAGTCTTGGTCCGGCCTGGTGCTCAGCGTACCGACTCCGCTCAGGAGAGCCGCAACCTTCTGCTCAGCGACCGCGACGCATGTAGACACCAAGCCGCAGCTCGAGATCTTCGCCGACGACGTCAAATGCGCGCATGGCGCAACTGTCGGTCAGCTCGACGCCGAACAGATCTTTTACCTCAAGAGCCGGGGACTGTCCGAGCCCACCGCGCGCGATCTGTTGACTTTCGCATTTCCGCCGAGATCGTGGAGCGGATCGGATTGCCCTCGGTGGTGAAGAACCTGGAAGACGCGGTGATCCACCGCACGCAAAACAAGGACGCCCGATGAGCAGCCAGGTGTTGGCCCGAGAGAAACAGACCGCTGGGCCATCCGGGCTGGATTTGCTGCGGCTGCGCGCGGACTTTCCGATCCTGCGGCTGATGGTGAACGGTAAGCCGCTGGCGTACCTCGACAATGCGGCTAGCAGTCAGATGCCGCAGCCGGTCCTGGACCGGTTGATTCGCTATCAGACCCAGGAGCACTCCAACATCCACCGCGCGGTGCACTACCTGTCCGAAGCGGCGACTGCCGCCTACGAGGAGGCGCGCCGGAAAATCCAGCGCTTCATCAACGCACGGGAAGAACGCGAAGTCATCTACACGCGCGGTACCACCGACGCGATCAACTTGGTGATGCATAGCTTCGGCCGCGCCTTCCTCAAGGCCGGTGACGAGATTATCGTCTCTCAGCTGGAGCACCATTCCAATATCGTACCCTGGCAGATGCTGCGCGATGAAAAGGGCTGCACGCTACGCGTGATTCCATGCAATGACGCCGGCGAGCTGCTGCAGGATCAGTACCAGGCACTGTTCAACGAGCGCACCAAGCTGGTCGCCATCACCCACGTGTCCAACGCGCTTGGTACCGTGAACCCCGTCAAGCAGATGATCGCGCATGCCCACAGCCTGGAGGTACCGGTGCTGATCGATGGCGCGCAGGCGGTGCCGCACCTTCGCGTCAACGTGCAGGACTTGGACTGCGACTTCTACTGCTTCTCCGGTCATAAGATGTTCGGCCCCACCGGCATTGGGATCCTCTATGGCAAGGCGCAGTGGCTCGAGAAGATGCCGCCGTACCAGGGCGGTGGCGACATGATTCTGTCGGTGACGTTCGACAAGACCACGTATAACGCGATCCCGCACAAATTCGAAGCCGGCACGCCGCCGATTGCCGCTGCGATTGGTCTGGGGGCCGCAGTGGACTACTTGTCCGAGATCGGGATGCGAGAGATCGCTGCCTGGGAGCTGGAGCTTCTCACCTACGCCACCGGACAAATGGAGGCATTGCCGGGCGTGCGTATCGTAGGGACGGCGGGCGACAAGGCATCCGTGTTGTCCTTCACCGTCGCGGGCATCCACCCACACGACGTGGGAACGGTGCTGAACGAGGACGGTGTGGCCGTGCGCACCGGACACCATTGCGCGCAGCCGGTCATGCAGCGGTTCGGCATTCCGGCCACGGCCCGGGCTTCCTTCGCCTTCTACAACACCTTGCAAGAGATCGACCAGCTGGTGGCCAGCGTCCGGCGGGTGCAGAAGATGTTCGCCTGAGACCCCAGCTATGGACAGCAAGCAGCTGTATCAGGAAATCATCCTGGATCACAACAAGAAGCCACGCAATTGGGGCAGCCTGGACGATGCTACACACCGCGCAGAGGGCTTGAACCCCTTGTGTGGCGACCACATTTGGGTTGCGCTCAAGGTCGATGAGGGGCTCATCGAAAAGGTCGTCTTCGAGGGAGAAAGTTGCGCCATCTGCAAGGCTTCGGCATCGATGATGACCGCTAACGTGAAGGGCAAGCGGATCGAACAGGCCGAGCAGTTGGTGCAGGAGTTCCGCGAGATGGCTACGGGTAGATTGGATGTGATTGCGCAGCCTAACCATCTCGGGCGGCTGGCGGTGTTCGCAGGGGTCAAGGATCTGCCGTCTCGGGTGAAGTGCGCCATTCTGCCTTGGCACACCTTGCATGCGGCGTTCTGCGAGCGGCAGAGCACGTCGACGGAAGGTGACGCCGACCCGATGGCCCTGCCTGCGGCCAAGGAGTCGGCGTAGTGAACCTAGTCCGCATGTCTGCTCTCGCAGCTGAGCGCCAGCCGAGTGTTCTCCATGCCTCGTATCGCTGAAATCGAGTTCACCCCCAATCCCAACGCCAGAAAGTTCATTCTGCGCGAGCCGCTTTCGTATGGCTTGACAAAGTCATATGAGAACGCCGATCAGGCCCTAGGTGATCCTTTGGCGGAAGCGTTGTTCGCCATAGCACATGTGACCAACGTGTTCTATGTCGACCACTGGATTACGGTCACTCAGGACGGCAAGGCCCACTGGCCCGAACTACTGCGCGCGATTGCCGTGCCGATCCGCGATGCGCCGTCCGCGCAGGAGAGATCCGCCGAGCTGATCAATGAAGGTTCTGACCGCCCCGACGGCGCTACTTTCGACGAGTCCAAGCTGTCAGCAGCCGAGCGCGAGAAGCTCAACGCGATCCGGCAGTTACTGGACGAGCGCGTCCGTCCTTACCTGCAAGGCGATGGTGGCGATCTGTACGTGCTGGGGCTGGAGGACCATGTTCTGAAGGTGCACTACCAAGGCGCATGTGGCAGTTGTCCCAGCTCTATCTCCGGCACGCTCGCCGGCATCGAGGGTCTGGTGCGGGAGATCGACCCGGAGATGGAAGTAATAGCTGTCTGAGCCCACGCTGACTTTGCTGTTCGCGAGCGGTAAGCAGTGATCGGAAGAACTACGCGCGCGGGGACTAACTCCCGCCGGTCACGGGCGACGAATCGCGCCTTCCGACGCCCGTGGGTAACTGGCTCACCGTCTGCCCAGCGTCTGAGCTCCCACCCGGTACTCATCGGGTGGTGGACGTGGACGGCGCCCGGGTTGCGGTCTTTAACCTGGAGGGCCGCTACTACGCCATCGAGGACGTCTGCACCCATGACGGAGGCGTCCTCACAGGTGGCCCGGTGGAGGGAGACCAGATCGTCTGCCCGCGCCACGGAGCACGTTTCAGCATACGCACCGGCGAGGCACTCGCCCCGCCGGCGTTTGAGCCCACAGCGGTGTTTCCGGTTCGCGTCAAAGAGGGCCAGATCGAGGTCCGCGACGACCGCTGGGACTGACCCACGAGCGCGATGTTCGCTATCCTCACTTGCAGCTGGTAGGTTCGCTGCTCGACGACCCACGCGTCGGACGCTATTGTATGAAGCAGCTCGTGAAGGCCTTGGCGCGAGCTTCCTTGAATCGCTTGGTCATACTCTTGCCCTCGCTGCTCTCGCGCACGGCGGCGCCACGCTTTCCTGCGACTTGCCCGGCGTCGACGGCAGTCGCCAGTTCCACGTACTCGTCGTAGCGGAACTGACCGGCGATCGCATCCACCGCACAAGAGCATTTGTAGAGCATCTCCTGATGCGGGTGATCGGGGTAGTCGCGAACGCAATTTTCCACGAATAGCACGCGGTCGATCGTTGGGAAATCGTTGTCCGTGGCTGCGCCGAATGTCATCACCGGGCCGAGCAAGAGCAGAGCGGCCGTAACGAGCTTGGCGAGCAGACTCATGGTTGGGCTCCAACAAGGGTCAAGGTCTCGGAAATCAGGGGTGGCGTGCCCGCAGCCGCAGCAGGCGGCTCGACCACCGTTTCCATCCGATAGACGCCGCCTGGGACCTGATCGGAGAGCGTGAAGGCATACGTCTTCTCCGCGAGGCGCTGGAATCGTTTCTGGAGCGGATCATCCCGGTAAGGGTGCACCGTTATGACTTCGCCGGCGACAGCGTGTCCGCCGAACTCGAAGGTGATTGGCCGTACCTCGGCGGAGTCTGCGAGCGCCATCCGCACGCGCTTGCGGAAGTAAGCGGCCTGCCCACCCGTAAGGCGCTGCATCTCGCGGACGTCACGCTCCAGAAAGAACAAGATCACGGGGTTTCCATTCGCAGCGCCAATGGGCGGCAGTTCGAAGCGTTGATCACCGCTCAGGTAGTCTACGCGCACCTGTCGTCCGCTCCCCGGGTTTCCTGGTGAGATCGTCACCCGCACGCTGTCCTCGCGAGAGGTTTCCAGGCTTCCCGCCTTCGCGTATGCGTAGCTCAGAACCGTGCTGTCTGGAAGGCCTCCGAGGTGATCTGCGAGGAAGAGCCGGCTTTCGGCCACCGATACGGACTGCTCTGCATAAGCCGCTTGACCACATGCAAACAGCGCAGCAGCGATCAGGATTGGCGCAACGCTATATCGCCAAGCACGCATTGACCGCTGAATAGTCTTGTTGCTCTAATCCAGGTCGCAGTATCAGAGCCAGGCATTGTGCCAACTCGGGATTGAGCTGATTGAGTTGAGTGACGGCGGCCTCCGCTTCTTCGATCAATCCGCCTTGCGCAGCGAGCTGGCCCAGCCGCCACCACGCGTCGCTGGATATCGGGTCGAGCGCAACCGCGTGCAGGAAGGCCAGACGCGCGGCCGCCAGATTCTGCGTCTCCGCCAAGCCCTTGCCCCGGAACAGCCACGGTTCGGCATTGGTATCTTCTGCCCTTGACCACTCGTCGGTAAGACTCAGCAACCCACGCCAGTCACCGGCGGTCTCCATTTGGTGGGCCCGAAGAAAAAACGGCAACTCCTCGGGCCGACCCTGCCAAAAAGGCAGGGTTCCGTCCAGGGGACCTACGGCGGCATAGGCTTCGTCTGTGTCCAGTCGGGGAATAAACCATTCAACCGGCACCGAGAAGTAGGAGCGCCGATCGCCGCGCAAACGATAGGTGAGAATCCCAACCAGCTGGCCTTCAGCGTCGAACAGGGCGCCACCACTTGCACCGGAAGTAAACGGGGTAGTCGATTCGATGACGCGGGCACCGTCGTAGGCATGCAGCGCGCGAACGATACCGGCGCGTGCTTGTAGGGCGAGCCCGCCCTCGAAGCCGAGTGCAAATACCGCCTCACCGGGCTTCAGTGTACCCGTCTGCCCCAATCTCGCAGGCGGAATGGCAAGGTCGGGCACGAGCAGGAGGCACAGATCGTGAAGGGTGTCCGCCAACTGAGCTGTCACGAGGCGGCGTATTTCCCCACGCTGGACGCGGACACTTTCGCCCTGGCGAGTGATGTGACAGCTGGTGACGACGTGCCCGGGCGCGACGGCGACACCGGTTCCAATCCACAGGCGCCCACCGGCATCAATCGCTTCGACCTTCACCAGGCTGCGCGATAGTCGCATGAGCTCGGTGCGATCAATGTCGGATGCAGCCTGAGTCGGTGTGCAGAACAGGCAGAGCGCAACAGCCGCGACAAGGGCGCTCAAGATAGAACACAGACATGGAATCGGCCCTCCGACGGATGCCTGGATGCTGCCGTCGGTGCAGGCATTCCCATTCACGGCTTCAGCGCCCCGTCCGCGTTCAAAAGGGGTACGTTGTAGTTGCGCAAGATCTGCTCGATGGCGTCTTTGTTCTCCGCGATGAGCCGTTCGACGGTCGCTTTCCATTCAGGCTCGCCAAAGCGAACACCCATCGCGATTTCGTAGTCGAGACGGGTTGGCGGTTCCGAGCCCAAAGGGACAAGGACCAGCGACGGCTGCGACACGCGCTTCGCAAAGAACCCCGCGATCGGGCCCCACACGATTGCAGCATCAATCTTGCCCTGGCTCAGGTCCTTCTCGATGATCGCGCCGGGGTAGTATTCCGGGTCCGCATTGAGCATACGGTAGGGTACCGCCTGGTCCAGCAAGCCATGCTTGAGGAGCCAGTCGGATGCAGGCGAGCGATCGAAGACACCGATACGCAGGCCGCGCAGCTTCTCCGGTGCGAGAGAGCTCAAGTCCTGTACGCTGCGAACCCCCTCCAGCTTGCCGCCCCGGGGATAGACCAGCACGTAGGTCGAGTGGTAATAGGGTCGCGTCGGCGACACCTGGTCGTAAGCGGCGGGAACGCCGATCACCAGATCGCATCGATACTGTTCTCCGGGCAGTTTGAAGCGCAGCGTATTGCGGATGAAGCCCATGCGCTGCGGGAAAGAGAAGTACTCGAGCTTCCAGCCCAGCTTCGCCGCGAACAACTCTGCGATCTTGTTCTCGAAGCCTTCCCCGCCAGATTCGAGAAGGGAAGATTGTTGGGATCCTGGCAGACGCGCAGCACGTCGTCTTGGGCGAACAGCCATCGCGGCAATGTCGCCAAGAGAACAATCCCCAGCCACAGCAGCGCGCGCCGAGGCCAGGAGCGCAATGCAGCTCCACTCGTCAGCCTACACGGACGCGCTGTCACTTGAGGGGTTCCACCTTGGCTCGCGTGATGGCGCCGTCGGACCGGCCCTTCAGATAGGCATAGAGCTGGTTGAGATGATCTACGACCGCCTTGCTTTCTTTCCAGCTGGGCATGCCCTTTTCCAGACGACCATCGAGGAGGGTCTTGTCGAAATCGGCGCGCGAGAGCGTCTTCAAGCTCTCGAGCAGGGACGGCCCAACCAGGCCTTGCTGGTTGGCGCCATGGCAACGATCGCAGGCCGCTGCCCGCCAGGCGCGAAAGCCCTCCATCGTCGCAGGATCGACCTTATAGCCGTCAACTACGGTATACAGCTCGGTTTGCACCCGGTCCTCCGCCCAAGCGGACGGCCCCAGGCTTGCCAATATCGCTGTTCCCGCCAACAACCATGCGAGTCTCATCATCAACTGTTCTCTCAATGTCGTCAGTTTGAAAAAAACTGGCATCCCGGGAGCACCGGGATGCCAGAGATTTGACTGCGATGTCCGAACTCAGTTCGGCAGCGCGAACACTGTCAACACACCACCCAGATCGGTGTACTGGTTGAGCTCCCTGTAGCCTCCGACGGCACCCAAACCGTCCTGGTCCTTCTCAAGACCTGCGGCCATGCCGATGCCGGCCCAGCCGCCGATGCCCGAGAACGTGCCAACGTACTGCTTGCCCTTATACGCGTACGTAAAGACATTCCCGATGATGCCGGACGGGGTCTTGAACTTCCACAGTTCCTTGCCATTCAGATCGACTGCCTTGAGGTAACCCTCAAGCGTCCCGTAGAAGACCACGTCACCGGCGGTCGCCAAGGCGCCGCTCCAGACCGAGAACCGCTCGGGCTTGGACCAGACGATCTTCCCAGCGGCCGCGTCCCAGGCGATGAAGTTGCCCATATTCTTTTCGCCTGGCGGCGGATACATCGACAACGTCGCGCCGACATATGGCTGCCCGGCCACGTACTCGACCGCGAACGGCTCGTAGTCCATGCAGACATGATTGGTGGGCACGTAGAACAGCTTCGTGTTTGGATTGTAAGCGGCCGGTTGCTGATCCTTGGACCCGAGCGCGGCGGGGCAGATGCCCTTGCTGTTCACGTCCGGACCATTTTGCGCCGTGCTGTACTTCGCTACGACCTGTGGGCGTCCGGTCTTCAGATCCACCTTCGTCGCCCAATTCACGGCCGGGTCGTACTTCTCTGCCACTAGAAGCTCACCAGTGACCCGGTCCAGCGTATAGCCGAAGCCGTTACGGTCGAAGTGCACCAGGACCTTCCTGGGCTGTCCCTTGACGTTGATATCGGCCAGGATCATTTCGTTGATTCCGTCGAAGTCCCACTCGTCGTAGGGGGTCATCTGATATACAAACTTGACCTTGCCCGTGTCGAGGTCACGTGCCCAGATGCTCATCGACCATTTGTTGTCGCCCGGCCGTTGCGCCGGGTTCCAGGTGCTGGGATTGCCGGTCCCGTAGTACACCAGGTTCAGCTGCGGGTCGTAGCTGTACCAGCCCCACGTCGTGCCGCCGCCGATCTTCCACTGATCTCCCTGCCATGTGCTCAGGCTGGAGTCGGCGCCCACGGGTACGACAGCACCGTTCGCCCAAGTCGTGCTGGTGGCGGGATCAATCAGCATCTCGTTATCGGGCCCGGTGCTGTAGCCGCGCCAGACCTGTTTGCCGGTCTTGAGATCGTAGGCACTTAGGTAGCCGCGTACGCCCCACTCACCGCCGCTGATGCCGGTTATGACCTTGTCTTTGAAAATGTGCGGAGCATTGGTGTTCACCGCACCCACTTTGGGATCGCCGTTTTTGACGCTCCACACCACCTTTCCGGACGTGGCGTCGAGCGCGACCAGGGTGCTGTCGGCCTGCTGCAGGATGACTTTGCCATCGGCATAAGCCAGACCGCGGTTGACCGTGTCACAGCACATCTGCGGGATTACTGCCGGATCTTGCTTGGGTGCGTACTTCCACTTGATCTTCTGTGTCCCCAGCTCGATCGCGAAGACGTTGTTGGGGAACGGTGTGTGCAAATACATCATGTCACCGATGACTAACGGCGAGCCCTCATGGCCCCGCAGCACGCCAGTCGAGAACATCCATGCGACCTGCAGCTTGTTGACGTTGGTCGCGTTGATCTGTTGCAGCTTACTGTAGCGATGATTGGCGAAATCACCTGCTTGCATCGCCCAGTTGTTCGGGTTCGCGCTCAACTGCGCGAGTTCCTGGTTAGCCAGCGCGGACCCAGACACGGCCGCCGCCAGCCCCAGGGAGATCGAGAGCAGCTTCAGAGGGTTCTTCACTTCTACATCCTCCCGGTTCGTTGAATTCGAATCAAGGCTGCACGGCCGTGGAGGAATATCCCTCCCGGACGCTGTGCCATGCTGGCGCGCAAAAGGATGCACCGAATAGGCGTAGCCCCGTGTATCTTGGAGCTCGCGATGTGCCCGCTTCAAACGTGCCGGCGGGCACTCGTTGTTACGGTGTTTAGCTTTCCCACCGGTGGCGCACAGAGAAAACGGCGCCGAAAAGGCGGCCGTCGAGTGCCAGGCGAGGCCGCAGAACTCCCGTTTTGACAATTCCGAGGCCGTCGAAGTGCGGCCCTTGTGACTGCAAACAAGCGTGAACTCATTCCAGCATGGGGTCGATTGGCCGTCAAGTCGGAAATCTCTGCGGCTCGACGCTCGGGGGTGGGAAGAATCCCACAACGAGCGAAAAACCTCTCCGAGAAGATGTCGTTCACTCGAGGCATTCGCGGCGAGACGCCGGCCGCGCGAGCCAGGTCTCGGCTGGCGCTCCGTAACGACGCGACGCGAATAGGCGGCGTCGCTGGCTGTCTCTGGGGCCGAAGGCGAACGGACGCAGCCCATAAGAACCGCCGTTTTTCTTGCGCTCAACGTGCGGATGCTAAAACACTACCTGCAGAGGTCCAATCCGACCTCGGGCCGGTCCCCGATTGAAAGCTCATGCCCGGTGCCCACCACGCCCGGTACACCGACCAGGTCGGGCCGCGCGCAACCCGCTCGCTAGCGGCGCGGCAGACGCGGCCCACGCCGACGGGTTTTTTTGGTACCCTTTCATCCACATCCGGCGACTCCTTAACCCGCCGCTCGAGCCATGGCCACCACCTCCTAACGATGATTGCTTCCCGCGCGCTCCGCCACCGCGGCAGATGTTGATGAAGCCGTTCCCCGATTGCGGGTCCAGAATCGGCTTTCTCGGTGACAAATGGCCTCGCGCAGTCTGCCTGCTGGCGGGACCGGACATCGCCGCCGGTAGTTCGGCCTCGGACGATGAGGACGCAACAACAGGTTGTCGTAGGCGCCATTCCCACGGCGAATCACAACAAGCTCGCCGGCTTGCTTTGTCGGCAGGACGCAGCAAGGAACTCCGATGATGCGCGGGGCGAGAGGTTCCCGACTTACGCGATTCAACGCATGCGCAACTCCATGCTGGACTGGCTGGCCGTCGGGCACGGACGATGAGCAAGCAACGCGTCGCCGGCGCCACTCTGACCGCGGATCAGACCAAGCTCGTCGAGCACATGGCGCCGCTGGTCAAGCGAATCGCCTATCACTTCATGGTCCGCCTACCTGCGAGCGTGCAGGTCGATGACCTGATCCAAGCAGGATTGCTCGGCCTGCAGGATGCCGCCAAGAACTTCGATGACGCGCAGGGTGCACGGTTCGAGACCTATGCGATTCAGCGCATCCGCGGCTCCATGCTGGACGAACTACGGCAAGCCGACTGGCTACCGCGTAACGTTCGCAAAAACCTGCGGCGCATCGAGGCCGCGATCAGCACCTTAGAGCAGCGATTCGGCCGTCCCCCGCGTGAACAGGAATTGGCCGACACGCTCGGGGTCTCGTTGGAAGAGTATCAGACGATGCTGTTGGAGTCGCGCGGCTACCAGTTGCTGCACTACGAAGACTTCCAGGAATCGGAGGACAGTGATTTCTTTGACGTATACGTTGCTGACCACCAGACCGGGCCACTCGACGTGCTGGAGGATGAGCGCTTCCGTCGCCAGCTTGTGCACGCCATCGGTTCGTTGCCCGAGCGCGAGAAGATCGTCATGGGTCTGTACTACGAGCAGGAGATGAACCTTAAGGAGATCGGCGAGGTGCTGGGTGTGTCGGAATCGCGCGTATGCCAGCTACACGCTCAGGCGGTTGCACGTTTGCGCAGCCGCCTCAAGGAATGGACCCGCAAAGAACGTTAGGCCACCCCGCGACGGACGTCGCGGTTCTTGATGCCAGGTCCGATTAGGAGATTGTTACCTCTTCTGTTGGACCACGAGATGCTCACGCACCGTGGCCACTAGCTTCCTGGCAACAACCTCGGCATCAACCTGGAACCGTCCTTCAATGATCGCCAACTTGGCGCTTTCCACCGAGGCGACGTCTATCACCCCAATGCCGTTCAGCACTTTGTCTAGCTGTTGCAATCCAGCCGGCGCCGAAGTGATCTCGACTTTGACCGTACGGGCAGAGGAGGGGGCGGGACCCTGGGGATCCGGCTGCGTCCCCGGTGCTGTTTCTTGCACGCCTGCAGGGGTGACGGGCTTGATTGAATCACCACCGATTTTTGTCACAGCTTCACCTCCTGGTGAGTTCCAGCCAAGTTGCTGAACACCTGCAACCCGGTCTCGATCAAAGCTCCTTACGGCAGCGCCCGCCGAAAGGTTTAGCTCCGTAAACGCCTGACTGCATCGTAGACTACCAGGTCGCGCAGTTCAAGCGATTGTGCGTCGTTCGGACTGCCCTGGTTGTAGCTCGAGCTCGGCTAGCTCTTTGATTACGCTACTAGACTCAACGCGTCCGCGCCGTTGGTGTCGACTGGGCTGCCCGATCGACCTGCGCGCCCATCTCTTGTAGTTTGGGCTTGCTCCGGCCTTTCCGCCGAAGTCGACTCAGGGTAGCGTGACGCGAAGGGCGTCACGTTCCTCCAGGATTGGCGTCCATGCTCGACCGGCGCGCGGGTTTGCTGATGCCAGGGCTCTATCGTCGCGACGGAGCTGTAACGAAGCAGCAGGTTGCCAATGAGCTCGCAGCGCGTTGCGCGTACTCGTCGGCATTTACCAAGCCGATCAGCCGTTGGCGGATCGAGCTGCGGTTTGACGATGTCATGAATCGCGCCTTCAAAGCGCAACATCCAAGGCTCCGGGCGCTCGAAGGAGCTCTGTTGGGGTGGCAAGAGACGCGCTGCTCTCCACCCGGCAGCCGGTGCACAAGCAGCTTGAAGATCGTGCTCGTGCACTGCTCACCGCTCGCGGCGACCCTGAGTTGCGGTTCGACCCGCTGAACTAGCTGGTGAACATGCGTTGCACTGACAACGCCTCGCCGCGGTCGAAATCGCCGACCGAACCTTCGAACCCAGCAGCAAACAACTGAAATAACGGCTTTCGCCCCCGCAACGCGCGCGAGGCCGGTTCGTGCTGATAGCAATCATCGTTGCCATGACGCCAACGTGCGGTGGTGCGGTTTCCCTTCGCATAATCCTCTCGATAAGCTCTCCGGAACCGGGTCGCCGAGCTCGCGATCGGAGACGGCGCCAATGTCAAGGCCGTGTCAAACTCGGCTCGTCAATGTGAAAGGCATCGACAATCCGGACCCACCCCGCGCTCGCGCCGCGCCATCCAAGCACATCTGCTTGTCCTAGCGGCGCAGTTGTGAGAAATTCTGCTTCATATAACACAGAGGTGGGTGGTCTACAGCCTCGCGCCAGCTTCGCGTCCTGCAAGCTGAGCAAGCGAGAGAAGACATCGCCCGCCGATTGCAGAGACCAGAGCAATAATGAAACCGCTACGGGCGGCGGATCAGGGAGGTACTATCGATCTGCCGTTCAATGAGCACGTCCTGGCTCGGGTGTTGGTTTCGCTCGACGACAGGAGCACGTCTTCTCAGGCGTTGGCGGATCTGCTCCTTTGCGATCCGGCGCTCGCCATCCACGTCCTGGCCAGTGCTGGCCCGTTTCCCACAACCGCCGAACCGGTCCAATCCATCTCCATGGAGGGCTGCCTTGGCGTCCTCGGGCGCGACATGCTGCAGGCGCTGGCGCTGCTCCAGTTGGGAAGGCAACTCGGGAACGGTGCACTGCCCTATCCTCGCTCGCTCTTGGAGCGGATTTGGAGCCGCTCCCTGGTGTGTGCCGAGGTGGCTGGTCGTTTGGCCCAAGCCTTGAACCAACCGCCTGAGCCCGCGTATCTGGCCGGCCTTCTGCACCAGGTTGGAAAGCTCGTCCTGCTGCGCTCGCGCGGAGAAGCATACGCTCGCATTGTCGCGCCGGTGCATCGAGACGCGGATCTCATCAGTGCCGAGCAAGAAGCGATCGAGACCACTCACGACGCAGTCGGTGCGGCGTGGGTGGAAGCCTGTGGACTACCTGGGTTCGTGGCCGACGCGCTGCGCTTCCGGCACGAGCCTGTGGACAGACTCGGCGATGCGCCGTTCGTGGTGCGCGCAGTGGCTGTGGGCAGTGCTTTGGCCGAGGACGGCATCACCGAGGCCACGCGCCGTGCCGCGGTTGAACTAACCGGCATGGACGCTTCCGCGATCGCGCGCTTGTACGAACAAGCTACCAGCGCGGCACGCGGTAACCCAGCCGGAATCGATATCGTCGATTGGACCGGCACCGTCCCGGCACAGCCCGAGCGCGGCGTGGTGGAAGGTGACCTCAGCCTCCAGCTGCCTGCCGCCGCCGTGCCCTGCACGACGCGGAAGTCGCAGGAGCTGGTCTCAGTGGTCGCTCATGCAGGCCTGCACGAAATGATGCGGCAGACGCTGTGGAACGCTGAGGATCAGCAGGTAGCCTTGTCTCGCATTCGCCGGCTGTCGCGACTGCTCACCGGCCTCAGACGCCAGTTCTTCTTTCTTGCGGTGCCTGCCGATCAACGGTTGATCGGCGTGGTGTCGGGTGAAGATCCTGCCAGTTTGGCCAAGCTGGCGGTCTCCCTCGAGGGTTCTCCCAGCCTGCTGGCTCAGGCGGCAAGGGAGCGCCGGCCAGCCCGAGCGGTGGGGTTCGAACTCGAACGCAGCGCAGCGATCGACCGAGTGCTGGCGCGGATGATGGAAACCGGAGGCCTGCTCTGCCTTCCGATGACCGCGGAGACGTCGCTGCTCGGCGTGCTCGTAGTCGGACTGCCCGCGGACTGGCACGAGCCGTACGAGGACGAAGCCCTACTCGCGCGGCTGGCCGCGCTGGCCGGCGAAACGCTGTCGCGGATCGGTCAGCACTCGGGCTATGAGGAGCGAACGCGGGGCGAGTTGACGGAGCGATTCCGGGCAATCGGCAGACGCGTCGTGCATGAGGCCGGCAACCCGCTGAGTATCGTAAAAAACTACCTGAAATTGTTGCGGGACAAGATTGGCGACACCGGCCAGTTCCGCGAGGAGCTGACGGTACTGAACGAAGAATTGGACCGGGTCGCGCGCATCGTGCAACGGATGGGAGATCCATTCGCGGTCGACTCGGAGGAGCCAGCCCGACTGGACCTCAACGGCGTTGTGCAGGAATTGATGCTCCTATGCAAAGATACGCTGTTCGCGAAACGCGGTATCGAGATAGTACAGCAGCTCGATCCGCAGCTACCCGTTTTGCATGGCGATGTCGGAGCGGTCAAGCAGGTCGCACTGAACCTGCTCACCAATGCCGCCGAAGCCATGGGCAATGGCGGTCGCCTTGGGGTCATGACGGCCGACAACGTCAACTTTGGCGGGGAGCTATTCGTCCTGCTGCAGATCAGCGATACCGGCGGGGGAATGCCGGCAGAGGTCATGCAGCGGTTGTTCAAGCCCGGTACCACTACAAAAGGGGCTGGCCACGAAGGCATCGGACTGGCCGAAAGCGCTTCGATTCTGGAGCGCCTGGGCGGGCGCATCCTCTGCCGCAGCCACCCGGGCCGCGGCACTATTTTTCTCACACTGCTGCCGCGCCGCGTGTACTCTGCCGGAGCTGAAAAAGCCATGCCTAAGGTTTCGGAAGCCGCACCCTGACGCCCGACGCGCCAATGCACCTGCCGAGCGGAGTATCGTTTGTCCCCCAGCCATCGGAGCTGATACCTCCGGCCCCTCGCATCCTCGTCGTGGACGACGAGCCTCGGCTGCGCCATAGCCTGCGGTTGCTGCTGGAGCACGAGGGACGTCGGGTCGACGAGTGCGCCACGGGCGCGGAAGCCGTGGTCGCGCTAAGCCGCCAGCACTACGATCTCGTGCTTCTCGACCTCAGACTCCCCGATATGACCGGGCTGCAGGTGATGGATCGGCTGAAGGCGCAGCTGTCCTCGATGACGGTGATCGTGGTGAGCGCGGACGACGTGATCGACTCCGCGATCGGAGCGCTGCGGCGCGGCGCCTACGACTTCGTGCGCAAGCCGTATCAGCCTGAGGAGCTGCTGCATACCGTCGACAACGCCCTGCAGCGCAAGGCGCTCGAACATACCAACGCGCTGATCAGCGCCCGCCTCGCGCAGTCCGAGCAGCTTCACCGCTACCTGGTGGACCACTCTCCGGACATCATCTACACCGTGAATGACCAGGGGCAGTTCACCTACCTCAACCCGACCGTGGCGGCCATGCTCGGCTACCCGAGCCAGGAGCTGATCGGCCACCACTATTCCAGCATCATCCACGAAGAAGATCGCGAGCGCGCGCGCTACGCTTTCTGCGAGCGGCGTACCGGAGAGCGCGCCTCTCGCAACGTCGAGCTGCGTCTGAAACGCAAAACCGCCAATGAAGAGCAAAAGCCGGAGGAGACGGAGCTGCTGACTATCGCCCTGAGCGCGACCGGCGTGTACATAGAGCAGAAGGAGGCAGCCGCGAAGCGGCGTTTCCTGGGCAGCTATGGCGTGGCGCGCGACATTACCGAGCGCAAGCGGGCGGAGGAGAGGATCAGCTTTCAGGCCTATCACGATCTGCTCACACAGCTGCCGAATCGCGCGCTGTTCAAGGACCGCCTCAGCGTGGCGTTGTCGCAGGCACACCGCAGCGGACGTCTGGTGGCGGTCCTGTTCATCGATTTGGACCGTTTCAAGCTGATCAACGACAGCCTGGGGCACGCGGAGGGGGACGAATTGCTCAAAGGTGTAGCTGGGCGCCTGCAGAGCTGCGTCCGGCGCAGCGACACACTGGCCCGCTTGGGTGGCGACGAGTTCACCATCCTTCTGCCCGATCTGTCGGATGCCGAGGATGCCGCCATCATTTCGCAAAAGGTGATCGACGAGCTGAGACGGCCGCTAAGCGTCGGAGGACAGGAAGTGCGCGCTACCGCGAGCATCGGCATCGCCCTCTACCCCAATGACGGATCCGAGGCGGAGAGCCTGGTGAAGCACGCCGACATCGCCATGTATCACGTCAAGACCGCGGGCAAGAACGGGTACGCTTTTTTCTCGCCCGAAATGAACGCGGCGTTTCATCAGAAGCTCACGCTGGAGACTGAACTGCGGCGTGCACTCGACCGCGGAGAGCTGGAGCTCTGGTACCAGCCACAAATCAGCGTGAGTCGCCGACAGGTGGTGGGGATGGAAGCGCTGATCCGCTGGCGACACCCGCAGCGGGGGATCTTGCTCCCGATGACCTTCATCCCGGTCGCGGAGGAGGCCGGGTTGATCGCCCGGATCAGCGACTGGGTCCTGGAGCAGTCGTGTCTGCAGCTGGCTAGGTGGCGCGGTGAGGGCTTCGACTCTCTGCGCATGAGCGTCAATCTCTCGCCTCGCGATTTCGACAAGGCCGACGTTTTGGATCGAGTGCTCGCGACGCTGCACCGCCATCGCCTGCCACCGCAAGGCCTGGAGATCGAAATCACCGAGAACCTGCTGATGCGGGAGGCGGAGTCTGTGGCAGACGCGGTGAGGCGCCTGCGCGACAGCGGGGTGCGCATATGCTTCGACGATTTCGGGACCCGGTTTGCCAATTTCGGTTACCTGCAAAAATTTTCGGTCACCAGCCTGAAGCTCGATCAGTCCTTCGTCCGAGATCTGACCGTGACGCACCCTTACAGCCCGATCATCTCGGCCATCGTGGGCATCGCACGGGGCTTCGATCTGCACTTGATCGCGGAAGGCGTAGAAAACAAGCTGCAGCGCGATGTGCTGTTGAAGCTGGGCTGTGACGAAATGCAGGGTCACCTGTTCGGCGCCGCCCTGGAGTCGTCGCAGGCGAGCGCGCTGTTGTCGGTCGATCTGCCGGACAGCATGCTGGGCTGATCGATGAGCAACGAGAGGCCGCGGCTGGTCGGACTCATCGAGTACGTCCAGCACGCGGCGCGTAGCCGCGCCAAGCTCGTGTCCAGCGTGAGCGACTACGGGCGCTTTCTCCTGATGGACCACCACCTGGCCGGGTTGGAGGGCGTCAAGCTCAACGATGCGGGTCCCGACGGCGACGATGAGATATGGCTATCGGTCCCGCGCCCGCCCAACCCAGAGCCGCCGCCCCGTGCCGAGAATCCCTGGCTGGCCGCCTGGCTCGCCGTCGGTGGTCCTTTGCTCCAGCCGCCCAGGCTCGCCCCCGCCATCGAAGGATGGGCGCTGATTGCAGCCGGCACTCACCGCGACACGACGCATGCAGCCAGCAACGTTGCCGAGATGGCTCAGCCCGAGGTCGATCCGAATCGGCGCGTTTCGCTCGAGGAGTTCGATTTCCGGAGCGAGGTCGAGAGACAATTTGCCTTGTACCTCGAAAGCGTCTGGAAACCGTGGGCGGAAGCCGAGCAGCGCCGGCGTCGATTGTCGCGGTTGTACGTTCAGCTGTTCACCCTCCAGCAGGAGCTCGCGGGTGCGATGGTCGAGGGACAGCTGGAACTGGTCTGGGGCATCGGCCTCGCCGCTCGCAGAGACAAAGACGCGGCGTCCGCGTATCCCCTCATCAGCCGGCTCGTGGACATCACGATCGACCAACGGACCGGGGCGGCGCAGGTGCGTCCGCGGGACATAGATCCAAGACTCGAGCTCGACATCTACGCCGCCGCCGACAATCCGGGAGTCGCGGTGGCGGAGCGCCGGGCGAAGGAGTTCTTCGCGCAGGCGACGACCACGTTGTCGCCATTCGACCTCGCCTCCTATCAGCCGTTAGTGACGCTGATCAAGACCTGCCTCGAATTGCAACCCGATGACCTGCTGCCCGGAGATATGAGTCTCAGCCGGTTCGAAGAGCGGTTGACGCTCACCGATTCCTGGGTGCTGTTCGCCCGTCCGCGCAGTGCGAACCCGCTGATCCAGGATCTCGACTATCTCCTGCGGGAGGTGGTGTCTCGGGGCTCCGACGATCCGCTGCCCGGGGCGGTGGCTGCGCTGGTGACCGAGCCCGGCGTCGTGCGTACAGCTGTCGAGCTGCCGGCTTTTCGCGGGGTGAGCGCGGCTTACCATGCGGGTGCCAGGGCTTCCAGTATCGCCGCTGATCTGTATTTCCCCAAACCCTTCAACGACGAGCAGGTCAGAATTGTTCAGCTGCTGGAGACCTCGGACGGGGTAGTGGTGCAGGGACCGCCGGGCACTGGCAAGACGCACACCATCGCCAACATCATCTGCCACTGGTTGGCCAACGGCCGCCGCGTACTCGTCACATCCATGAAGGACCCGGCGCTGGCGGTGTTGCGCGAGCACTTGCCCGAGGAAATACGGCCGCTTGCCATCGCGCTGCTGGCGAGCGAACGGGAAGGGATGCAGCAGTTCGAGCAGTCGATCCACAAGATCGCCTCCGAAGTGCAGAGCATCGATCTGGTAGCGACGGCTCGCGAGCTTGACCAGCTCGAAGACACTATTGAAGCGCTGCACGCTCGACTGTTGCGAGTCGATACGGATGCCAGTCGCTGGGCCCGGCTCAACCTGTCGCGCATCGAGATGGAAGGGGAGAGCATCGATCCGCTGGAGGCGGCACAAGAGGTACGCGCGCACGCCGGCGAGTTCGAGTGGATTCTCGATCCTTTGGGCGTTGGCCCGCAGTACGCGCCGCGCTTCGATGCCGAGGATATCGCCCGGCTGCGCGAGGCCCGTCGGCAACTAGGCCAGGATATTAGGTACGTCGACTGCAGCCTTCCAAGTCTCGCGCAGTTGCCGGATGCCGGTGTCCTGTTGCAAGCGCACCGTGATCTGGCTCGTTTCCGAGCCTTGATCGCCGAAGCGCGCACCGGGCGCGTTCCACCGCTCGCGGACGCGAGCCAGGCGAGCCTCACGACAGCTCAAGACCTGAGCGCCGAGATCGAACGGATCAAAAGACTGCGGGAAGATATTCCACGCGCCCAGCGCCTGTGGACGGTGGCGATGCGCGAGCGTCTCAAAAGCGGCGCGGTGATCGACCAGCTCACTACTCTCGAATCTCTCGGCCGCGAGCTTGAGCTGGCCGCGACCGAGCGCAAAGCCTTCCTGGCGAGGCCAGTTTCCGTGCCGCCTCCAGCCGAGTTCGATCTCGAGTTCTCGATGGCGGTGAACAATCTCGGTCAGGGCAGACGGGCGTTCGGGCTGACAGGCGTGTTCGGCAAGGCCGACGCGAGAAAGCACCTGGGCGCGGTAACGGTCAATGGTCGCCCTCCGATCGATGCTGGAGAGTGGCGGCACGTCGCCAGCCACCTCGCGCTGCTCAAAACCTGGCGTGAGCTGACGGCTCGCTGGAATGCTTTGGCGGCGGACGTTGGTCTCGACGCTGTGCCCATGACTGATCTCGCGCAGAGTATGACACCAGGGGGAAACAGGGGTGGCATGGCCGCGGTTTCGCAGTTCGCGCTCTATCAGAAGGTGAGGGCGCTGGTCGTCAGCGAAACCAAACTGGTGCAGCAAACGATGCAGTTGTTTCCCGGTTGGGCATTGAGTCGAAGTGTGGCGGATGACGTGCACGCCTTCAGCGAACTTGAAAAGGCCATCGCACATCATCTGAGCACGTATCGTCTGGCCGAAGTGTGGGCCATCAGGGACGGGTTGCACAGAGCATTGGAAGGTAAGAGCGGTCGCGTGGTGGACGAGATGCGGCGCTTCCTGGTCGATGTGCTGGGTAGTCCGGATGTGGACGAGGCCGCGATGCTGGAGGCCTGGTCGGCGCACGTTGCGGAGCTGTCGCGAGTCCACGGTCTTGCCGCCCCGCTTGCGATCGTAATGAGGGTGTCGCAGCTGATCGCCGAGTCGGGGGCGCCGCAGTCTGCGGAGGCATTGCGCCAGGCGATTCAGGGCGAAGCCGACCAGCTCTTACCCGAGAAGTGGCAGGGCGCCTGGCGCCTCCGGCGCTTGGCGACCCATCTTGCGGCTATCGACTCTCAGGACGAGTTCAAGAAGCTGGCCAACGTGCGGAACGATCTCGAGCACGACTTGGCGCGTGCCTACCATGCGCTGGTCGTCAGGCGCACCTGGCGCACTCTTGCCGAGAACGCCACGCCGAGCGTGCGCGCGGGCTTGCAGGCCTATCTGAACGCGATCCAGAAGATCGGCAAGGGCACCGGCAAGCGCGCGGTCCGCTACCGCCAGGATGCTCGCGCGGCGGCGGCAGAGGCGATCCCCGCAGTCCCCTGCTGGATCATGCCGCACTATCGCGTGTCCGAATCGCTGCCGCCGGAGCTCGGTTGCTTCGACCTGGTCGTCATCGACGAGGCGTCACAATCGGACCTGTCCGCTTTGCCTGCTCTGCTGCGCGCACGCAAGCTGCTGATCGTAGGCGATGATCAGCAGGTCTCTCCGGAGGGGGTAGGGCTGGAAGAGCAGAAGATCAAGGCCCTCATGCAGCGATTCCTGGCTGAGCAGGTGCCGCTGTATCGAGCGCAGATGTCGCCGGAGCGATCGATCTACGACCTTGCCAAAGTGGTTTTCGCTCGCAACGGCGTTGTCCTCAAGGAGCATTTCCGCTGCGTGGCCCCGATCATCGAATACTCCAAGCGCGAGTTCTACGGCCATGAGCTGCGGCCGCTCAGGCTGCCCAAACCCTCCGAACGCCTGGATCCGCCACTGGTCGACGTGTTGATCGAAGATGGCCATCGCAACGGTGGCGTGAACACTGCCGAGGTCGACTTCATCGTGGAGGAGATCGGGCGCGTGATTGCCGATCCACGCATGAGCGCTCGTTCCATCGGCGTGGTCTCGTTGTTGGGGGAGGAGCAGGCGTTGACGATCTGGGACCAGCTCAACGACGAGTATGGACCGCAGCTGCTGCAGCGGCATCGTGTCGCTTGCGGCGACGCGCGCACGTTTCAGGGCAGAGAGCGCGACGTGATCTTCCTGTCGCTGGTGTGTGCGCCCAACGACGTGGGCGCGCCGCTGTCCCGGGACATCTTCGCACAGAGATTCAACGTGGCCGCTTCGCGTGCGCGCGACCGCATGTACCTGGTGCGGTCGGTGGACCTGACGCACCTTTCGGAGGCCGACCGGCTGCGCCGAAGTCTGATCGGACACTTTACCCAGCCTTTCCCCCGGGATCAGCCGCCGCCGAAAGAGCCGCGCGCACTATGCGAGTCGCCTTTCGAGCGCGAATTGTACGACTGGTTGGTGCGAGAGGGCCATCACGTCACGCCGCAGGTGCGCGTCGGTGCCTACCGCATCGACTTGGTGGTCGAAGGTGACAACGATGCGCGGCTGGCCATCGAGTGCGACGGTGATCAACACCAGGGACCGGAGCAATGGGCCCACGACGTCCGCCAGCAGAGGGTACTGGAGCGCGCCGGTTGGACATTCTGGCGTTGCTTTGCAGCCGCCTTCGTGCGCCGGCGCGTCACGGTGCTGGAGGACCTACGTTCGACGCTTGCAGCCCTCGGCGTCGAGGCGCTGGGCGCGCACGGTGCACCGGTGAGCGTGCCTACGCAGATGCGGCGCGCTAACAAGCCAGTGGAGGCCCGCACTGTGGTGGTCCAGGCTGCTGCTATCCAGTGGGGGGTGCCGGCGGCGGGGCGCAAACCGCGCGACCCCGAGGTGGTGCACACCGGGGTTCCTAGGACCGAGCCGGGCTTTGAGCCCAGCGGTCAGTAGGAGGATCCTGCGACCTTGCCCGCGGTAGGAGCACCCTCGCGCATTTCCGCTACCACGCTCTTCGCGGCGGTGTTGAGAAGCGCGTTATCCGCCAGCAGTGTAACGAACTGGAAGCCGAGCGCGATCATCTCCTTCGCCATTTTGGTCGAGCCGCAGTGGATGCCGGCATAGATCTTGTGCTTCTTCGCGGTGTCGACGATGTACTTGATGGCGTCCAGCACCGCCTTGTCCGTCGGCACGCTCCCCGGCCCGTAGCCCAGAGAGATGGCGAGATCGTTTGGACCGATATAGATCGAATCCAGTCCGGGCACGGTCAGGATATCCTCGAGATTCTCCACGGCCTGCTTGGTTTCGATCATCGCCATGGTGATGACGCTGTCGTTGATGTTCTTGAAGTAGTCTGGACCGCAGTACCATTGCGCGCGCACCGGACCGAAGCTGCGATAGCCGCGCGGCGGATAGCGGCAGGCGCCGACGAAATGCTCGCACTCGGCGCGCGTATTGATCATCGGGCAGACGATGCCCCATGCGCCGGCGTCGAGCAGCTTCATAATGATGCCGGGCTCGAGCCACGCCACCCGACACGTGGTCGGTGTGCCTACGGTCGCGATCGCCTGCATCATGGTGACCGCGGCCTGGTAATCGACCAGGCCGTGCTGCAGATCCACGGTGAGGCCGTCCCACTGCGCCTGTGCCATGTTCTCGGCGGCCACCGAGCTCGGGATGCCGAGCCAGCCATTGATCACCGCACCCCCGCGCTTCCAGATTGTCCGGATTGTGTTTTCTCTCACGGTCACGAGTCATTTCGTCGGTTGCAACGAGCGCGGTCGAGCGCTGGCAGCTGCTGAGTGCACGGGCCCACTGCCTTCCCGTCGCCCCGGCTCGCGCAAGGGATGAAACAAGCACCCACTGCCACATCCGCGCCAAAGAGCGCATCATAAGACAAAACGCGAGTGGCCGGGATGGTTGGCAAATCATTCAGGCGGTTCACACAACATGCACGGAGGAGACGTCATGGGCTTCGATCGCCGTCGCTTTTTGTCTGCCTCGGCCGTCGCATTGGCCGCGCCGTACGTGCGCACTTCGCACGCCGCAGGATCGCTCGCAGTCGGCTTCTGGGACCATTGGGTGCCCGGCGCCAACGACACGCTCACCAAGCTGTGCAACGAGTGGGCGGCGAAGGAGAAGGTCGATCTCAAGATCGACTACATAACCTCGCAGGGCAACAAGCTGCTGCTCACCGTCACCTCGGAAGCGCAGGCGAAATCGGGGCACGACATCCTGTCGCTGCCGATCTGGTACGGGCCTGGACAGATGGCCAGCCTGGAGCCGGTGGACGATATCGTACAGCCGCTCATCGCTCAATATGGCGCGGTGCCTGCCGCCGTCGAGTATCTCGGCAAGCAGGAAGGACACTGGATCGCTGTGCCCGCCACCGTCGGCAGCCAGATGAAGGGACCCTGCGCGCGCATCGATCTGTTCAGGCAGCACGTCGGCCTCGATCTCACCAAGATGTATCCAGCCGGTGGGCCCCCTGGCAAAGGGCTAACCGACAAGTGGACTTGGGACGCGTTCCTGATCGCTGCAGAGAAATGCTTCAAGGCTGGCTTTCCGTTCGGCATCGGCATGGGCCAAACCGCGGACTCGGTCGACTCCGCCGGCGCGATCTTCGCCGCGTACGGCGCACATCTGGTCGACGCTAAGGGCAACATCACGGTCAACTCCGACGTCACGCGACAGGCGATGGAATACTGCAAGAAGCTCGTGCAGTTCCTGCCGCCCGACGTGTTCGCGTGGGACGACGCGTCGAACAACAAGTGGCTGATCGCCGGAAAGGGTGCGCTGATCATGAATCCGCCGAGCGCCTATGCGGTGGCCAAGCGCGACAATCCCAAAGTGGCCGAGCAGTTGTGGACGTTCCCGTCGCCCAAGGGGCCGAAGGGACGCTTCAATCCCGGATTGCCGTTTTTCTGGGGCATCTGGAAGTTCTCCAAGAACAAGGCAGCCGCGCGCAGCCTGCTCACGCATCTGTCGCAGCGCGCAGCGGTCGAGCAGCTGGTGGTTGCCAGCGGCGGCTTCGACATCCCGTCGTTTTCCGGCCTGCGCGACTTCAAGATCTGGGGCGAGGTGGGTCCACCCAAAGGCACGCTGTACAACTATCCGCCGGGCGGCGATCAAATCGTAAACATTGCCGGCGCACCGGCGCCTGCGGCGATGGCCACCCAGATGTACACCCAGGCGACGATCACCAAGATGATCGCCAAGTTCACGCAAGGCGGTGAGGCGATGGACAAGGTCATCGCTTGGGCGTCATCAGAGCTGGAAGGCTTCATGCGCGCCTGAGGCGTGCGCAAGGGAGGATTGGCACGATGAACATGCCATGGCGGACGGCGTGCGCGTGAGCGCGGGCCAGCCTAGGACGACGCTCGCGAAGCGCCTGCGCCGCAAGTCTACCATCGCGTTCGTGATGAGCCTGCCGCTGATTCTGATCATCGGCTCGCTGGTGGTCTATCCCGCGTTCTACGCGTTCTATCTGGCGATGCTCAACAAGTCGATGGAGCGCTTCGTCGGCCTCGCCAACTTCTCGTTCCTGTTCACGCGCGAGACCTTCTGGATGGTGGTGAAGCAGTCGGTCATCTTCGCGGTAAGCGCAGTGGTGTTCAAGGCGCTGATCGGATTCATGGTCGCGCATTTCGTGCACAACATTCCCGTGCACGGGCAGCGCAAGTGGCGCGGCATGCTGCTGGTGCCATGGGTCATGCCGCCGGCGATGAGCGTGCTCGCGTGGCTGTGGCTGTTCGATCCCTCGTACAGCGCGTTCAACTGGCTGCTGCAGAGGATGGGGATGGACGCGGTGCCATGGCTGGGCAATCCTTACTGGGCGCGCTTCGCGGTGATCCTGGTGAACGTTTGGATCGGTGCGCCGTTCTTCATGATCATGTATCTGGCCGCGCTGAAGTCGGTGCCTGAGCAGCTCTACGAAGCCGCCGCCATCGACGGCGCCAACTGGTGGCAGAAGATGTGGTTCATCACGCTGCCGATGATGCGTAACATCATCGCCATCACCGTGCTGTTCTCGCTGATCGTCACCTTCGCCAACTTCGACATCGTGCGCATCCTCACCAGCGGCGGCCCGGTGGATCAGACGCATGTGTTCGCCACCTGGGCGTTCCGCATCGGCATCGAGAGCAACGACATCCCGCTGGGCGCGTGCGTGTCACTTTTCATGTTCCCGACTCCTGGCGTTCGCGGCGATCTTCATCCTGCGCGACATCAGCCGGCGCGGCGTTGAGGCGTGATCGTGGGGACAGCTGCGCCAGCCAACGCAAGCGGGGCGCGCCGGCCGCGCAGTGCCAGCATCCGGCGCGATCGGCGGCGCGCCCTGATCTGGTCGTACGTGTTCCTGATCGTCTTCGTCATCTTCTTTCTGACTCCGCCGCTATACATGCTGATCACTTCGCTCAAGACCAGCGCAGAGATTTCGGCGGCGACCAATCCCTGGTGGGTGTTCAACCCCACTCTGCGGAACTATTCGGAGCTGCTGACGTCGTCCACGTATCTCACCTTCTTCCGCAATTCAGCGGTGATCGCGCTGCTGGGCGTGGCGATCACGATGCTGGTGAGCATCCCTGCGGCGTTCGCCTTGTCGCGCATGAAGTTCTGGGGCTCGGCGGCGCTCGCGACCGGAGTGTTCCTGACCTACCTGATTCCGAACACACTCCTGTTTATTCCGTTGTTCAGGATTTTCGCGTTTCTGCATGAGACCACCGGGATCGAGTTCCTCAACCACTGGTGGATGCTGATCATCGTCCACCCCATGCTCACGGTCCCGTTCTGCACCTGGATCATGATCGGCTACTTCGCCAGCATCCCCAAAGAGCTGGACGAAGCGGCGCTGATTGACGGCGCCGGCTACGTGCAGATTCTCACCAAGGTCTTCATACCGGTGGCATTACCCGGCATCATCGCCGCCATGATTTTCGCGTTCACTGTGTGCTGGGCAGACTTCCTCTACCCTCTGGCGTTTACCACCTCGACCGATCAACTCGTGCTGCCGGTCGGCATTGTCACGACCCTGATCAAAGGGGACGTGTTCAACTGGGGGCAGATCATGACCGGAGCCCTGTTGGGCGCTGCTCCCCCACTTATCATCTACGCCTTCCTGATGGACTACTATATCGCCGGCTTGACCGCAGGCGCGACCAAGGGTTAGGGCTGATGACAGTGGTGACTGCGAGGCCGCGCGCTTTGCGCCGCGCATGGGCGGGCAAGCTCGAAACACACTGAATCCAGCTCACATGGCGAGGACCGAATGACTGGTGGGACCGTAAGCATTGCGGCCGAAACGCTGGAGCGACTGGTGGCAGACACCTTCGCCGTCGCCGGCTGCTCGCGCGCAGAAGCTGAGCGGATCGGGCGCTATCTGGTCGCGGCCAATCTCGCGGGGCATGATAGTCACGGGGTCGTGCGCGTGCCGCGCTATATCCAGATGCAGCGGGAGGGGCTCTTCGTCGCCGATCAGAAGGTCGACGTGCTGATCGATACGCCGGTCCTGGCGGTGGTCGATGGCAAATACGGCTTTGGTCAGACCGTGGCGCCGCAGGCGGTCCAGATCGGAATCGAGAAGTGCCAGAGCATGGGACTCGCGGCCGTGGCGTTGCGCAACTCGGGGCATATCGGCCGTGTGGGAGACTGGGCGGAGATGGCTGCCGCGGCCGGACTGATCTCGATTCACTTCGTTAACGCGACCGGCAGCGTCATCGTGGCGCCGTTCGGCAGCGTCGAACGGCGCTTCTCGACCGCTCCCTATTGCGTTGGCGTGCCCGTCCCGGGGCGTTCTGCTTTGGTGCTCGACTTCGCGACCTCCGTTGTCGCCGAAGGCAAGGTGCTGGTCGCGAGCCAAGGCGGCCGCAGCATTCCCACCGATGCTCTGATTGGCCCGGATGGCCAAACCAGCGACGACCCGCGATTGTTGTATGGCGACTACGCCGCAACCGGCCGGCGCGACGTCAAGAAGGGTCCCGGCGCGCTGCGGGCGTTTGGCGGACACAAGGGCTCGGGGCTAGCGTTGATGTGCGAAGTCCTCGGTGGTGCGCTTACCGGAAACGGGTGCACCAGACCGGAGCGACGGATTGCGAACGGGATGTTCTCGGTATACGTGGATCCTGCGCAGGTCGATCCAGAGGGCTTGTTCCCGACTGAGGTTTTGCGCTACGTCAGCTATGTCAAGCAGGCGAAAGCGGCTCAAACCGGGGACGAAACCCTTGTGCCCGGGGAGCCGGAACAGCAGACCCGGGCGCAACGCCTGGCAAATGGCATTCCCCTCGCCGGCGAAACCTGGGCCTCGCTGGTCGAGACAGCGCGGAGCGTGGGAGTGGATTTGAGCCCGATCGAGCGGGCGGCGCCAGTGAGATAAGGCCCGTTCGCAAAGAGCGGCAACACCCGTTGGTAGCAGACCTTAATTAGCCGCGACCCATCCCCAATGTCGCGCTCACAACACGGAGCATTAAATCGTGACGACAAATAAGAAATTGTTACTGCCCGCGATGATGTCGCGCGCCGGATGGGACGTGATCAGGCAGCGCAGCGACGTGGAGGCCATCGCCTACGAATACAGCCTGGCGACGCCGGCGTTTCATGCGTTGTTGCGAGACGTCGACGGTGTCGCACTGGGGCTCACGCCGTTCGGTGAGGCGGAACTTCAGGCCGCGTCCAAGCTCCGGGTGGTCGCCCGCCACGGGGTAGGTTACGACTCCGTCGATGTGGCGGCGCTGACACGACACAACATCCCGCTTATGGTGACCGGAATCGCCAACTCACCGTCAGTCGCCGAGCAAGCTTTGTTTTTCATGCTAACGCTGGCAAAGCGGGGCGCGGCAATGCATGCCATGGTCCGGGATGCGCGCTGGGCGGACCGCCTCTCCGAGTTGCCTGTGGACTTGTTCGGGAAAACCCTGTTGGTAGTCGGCTTTGGGCGCGTCGGTACCCGCGTCGCCAAGTTTTGCCTGGCGCTGGGGATGGCCGTGTCTGTCTACGATCCCTACGTCAAGACCGAGTCGATCGAAGCCGCAGGCTGTTCCCCGGTGAGTGAGCTTGACGGCGCGCTGACGCGGGCGGACTTCGTCACGATCCATTGCCCGAAAACCAATGAGACCCAGGGCATGTTCAACGCCGCACGCCTGGCGCGCGTGAAGCGGACTGCCTACCTGATCAACACGGCACGCGGTGGCATTATCGATGAGACGGCGCTCCACGCGGCGTTGATCAGCGGAGCGCTGGCTGGGGCGGGGTTGGATGTCTTCGATCGCGAGCCACCGTCGCCTGATAATCCGCTGCTCGGTTTGTCGCAAGTGATCCTCGCACCGCATATGGCAGGGGTGACCAAGGAGTCGTTTGATCGCATGGCGGTCGCGGTGGCGAGCAATCTTCTCGATCTCCTCGACGGCAAGCCAAACCTAGACCACGTAGTCAACAAGGAGGTGCTCATTCACCGTTGAGCCAAGCCACGCGCTAGCCCATTCGTGGTAAACCAATGCGCCCAGGCTCCTATCTGTCGCCGAAATTTCATCCACAGAATCTGTGGATAAGGATGTGGATACAAGAGTCCTCGCTGGCGGAATGCCCGGCCACTATTGTTTCCTGCTTGCTACCGCCCAATCTTTACGCAAATATGACTTGCGCGTCGAAACAGGGAGTTAGCCAGGCCTCTTAACCTGACGGCGACTTCCTGGCGAGTGTTGACAAATTACTTGAAGTTCTGTGCACAACTCGAGTGCGGGATGCCCTCGTTTCGGAGTTGAAGCTTCGCCCGTCCGCGAATACAAGCTCGATCGCTCAGGAGCATTTGCAGCAGTCCGAGCGCTCCTAGTAGACAAGGGTCGCCGCGCCACAGTTATCAGAACCGTTTGCCTCAAGCCAAGACGCGGACGCGGTATCGGCGTCTGTGCAGCCCCCGGGTGCGCCGCCGACGGCGGGAGCAGGTCCGGCCCCAGCGTACACGGAGAAACGCAGTCGCCCGGTCCCGGGTCGCCCGTCATCGACCTTGCGGTCCACTTCTGCGAGCACGGCTGCAGGAACGTAGTTACCCGTCTTGATGTTGTTGCGGGATGCGGTGTTCCCGCTGTATCCCCACACGTTGTCGGTTACGGCCTCCAGGTAACCCCCAAACACGTTGCTTGGCGTGTTGTCTGGCGTAGGTGATGCGACAGCGGCGTTAGCCATTTGGTAGCGGCCATTGATAAAACCCGCCGCGACGAGATGCTGCCAGACCAGAATCTCCTCGTGGATCGCACCCCCAGTGCCGGGTTCAACGCGGCCATTGCCGTTTCCGTTCAGGCATATGAACGATCCGCAGTTGAGATTGACGTCCGCCGCTCGGTAGTCTCCAGGCGGAGCCCGGAAGCGATCTTGGAACGCGAGGAAGGCCGATTCGGCGGCGCCCTGCTGCGAGATCATGTCGCGCACCCGGGCGTTCTGGACCAACTCCCGTCCTTTGATCACAAACTCAATCATGAGGCCGAGGATGACCAGCATGATTGCCGTCTCGACAAAACTCAGCCCCTGATGGGCTGAACGACGAAGGGAACGACGGGATTGCATCGAGGTGCCTCCCTTTTGGGTCTCCGTTACGATTCTTGCCGGGGCTGTCGCGCTCTGTCCGGCTTGGTTCTTTGAGTTTCTTGCGGGACTGCTTAGCCCGCTCATGTCGTTTCGCACCAGGCAACTGTTATGCCCAGTTTCGATTGTTGCCGTCGAATTCCGCAACGTACGCTGGTGCGTGGGCCCGACGGTTACCAGCCGCGCTTTCAGCATACCGAGAGCATCCAACGAAGGGAACCACGCTCGTGTGACAACAGGGGGGTAAGCGATTGAATGCAGGTCGCTTTGCATCGCGCGGTGCCGCGAGAGAAACGAAACTGTGAGCGGCCCTAGGTTGCTAGCCCGTGCCGGGCCGAGACGTCGCCGCCGGGTCCTTGAGTATTCGTGGCGAGCGTAAGCTAGACTGCCGAACTGCCGAGCAGCGGCATGCCCTGGCGACTACAGAAGCGTGTGATTGCCCGCGTTGCTCAGGCCACTGCGCGCCGCGCTAACACCTGACGGCCTCAGAGGCGGGTTCTTGCTCGCCGCGATCTCCGGCCGCGGGACGGACGTAAGCTTCTGTTGGTTTCGAAGCAGCCGCATGACCGTCAGGATCTGAAAGAGGGAGATAGCGAGCAATAAGACCGCGAGACTGGTGGACACGGTCACGGTGGCCGCTTCGGACGCATGAGATTCCAGAACGAGGCGCGACAGCGTCAATGCAGCGCGCTCTGACGACTTTGATGCGCTGTCCATCCGAGCTGGCGCCGCGACACGCTCCTGTAGCACTGCGTAGTCTGCGAGCCGGCGTTCCGCGCCATCGTCCAGTCTCCCCGCGAGCCACAATAGATCCGATGCGATGGCAAGCATGATGACCGGAGCAACGAGCAAGAAGATGAAGTCGCGCTTGGTCATGATTCGACGGACTCCTTGCGCTTCGCAATTGACGTCTCTTCTTGGCCTGCAGGAAGGGTCAGGCTCACCAGTGCCATGGCCTCCTCACCGGTGAGAACGAGTGGATCGCCGTTCACGGGTATACGGATGGACGTGTGCTCAGCTAAGTATTGATACACCTCGGATCGAAACTCGAACGGTACGGACGTTACGTACACGCGGTGTGCTCCCGCCGGAACGACGCTGACGCGCACTGATGTTGGCGCAATCCCGCACGTGATCTCGGCGAGCTTCTTGAGCGCCAGACGAACAGTGACACTGGTAACGAGTGGCTCCATCACATTCTCCATTGCTCAGCGTTGGTGGGATCTAAGCAAGGGCTCTGCCCGTTGAAGAGAGGTTCACATTCTGATAGCAATTGAGGTGAGAGCAGTGATACGGTAGGTGAGGTTGATTGCGGCGTGGACGCTGTTCGAAAAGCAGAACGCTTGTCTTAGCAAGCAGCGCAGTGCATCCAACCACAACTTGGACGCGCTGTCGTACATGGAGGAGGCTAAAAATGAAAGGTGTCGTCTTTACAGGTAATCGCAAACTCGAAATCCTCGAGTTCCCGGACCCTGAACCGGGTCCCGGCGAGGTTGTACTGGAGATCAAAGCCTCGGGGATGTGCGGCAGTGATCTCAAGTTTTACCGCGCGTCCGGAGGTGCCGCATCGCTGGGCTTCGCTATCAAAAGCGGTCCCGTCATCGCGGGGCATGAACCGTGCGGCGTGGTCGTGGCGATTGGGGCGGGTGTTTCCGAGAAACAAGCGCAAATCGGGATGCGCGCGATGCAGCACCACTATCGCGGCTGCGGAGTGTGCGCACATTGCTCGTCCGGTTGGATGCAGCTCTGCGTCGAGGGCGTTGCCGAGGTCTATGGAGTTACCGGGCATGGCGCTCACGCGAAGTATTTGAAGTGTCCGGCCCGCACCCTCGTCCCGCTGCCCGATGAGCTGTCATTTGAGACCGGGGCCGCGATATCCTGCGGCACGGGGACAGCCTGGGGCGCCCTGCAGAGGCTGGGTCTGCAGGGCGATCACACGATCGCGATCTTCGGTCAGGGCCCGGTCGGACTTTCAGCCACGCAACTCGCGACCGAGATGGGCGCGCGCGTGATCGCTCTCGACACCAGCGCGGAACGGCTCGCCCGAGCGAAGGAGTTCGGGGCGGACGAAGTGATCAACCCCAAGACCACCGAGAACGTGGTACAGGCGATCAAGGATCTCACCCATGGTCGCGGAGCGCATCTGAGTCTCGACGCTTCCTCGTCGCCGGTGGCACGGGCGCAAGCTGTCCGTTGCGTCAAAACCTGGGGTAAGGCCTGTTTCGTGGGCGAGGGCGACACAGTCACGCTCGACGTCAGCAATGACCTGCTACGCAGACAGGTGACGTTGATCGGGTCGTGGACTTTCTCCACCGTCGGGCAAGGAGAATGCGCTCGTTTCATCGCAGATCGAGGCGTCGACGTCGATCGCCTGTTCACGCATCGTTGGAATCTGGAGCAGGCGGAGGAAGCGTATCGACTGTTTGACACACAGTCGGCAGGCAAGGGTGTGATTCGGCCGTCCTGACCGATTCGAGCCTACCGGATGCCAGTGACAAGGTTGTTGGTCCACGGTACGCTAGCGACCAAGCATCGTGGCGGCTTCCGCCCCTGATCGGCAAAAAACCGGAGCCTCCGGCCTCGCCTCAGCCATGCACCCGGAACACGCGGCATGACTCAGCCCGCGCAGGCGGCCCCAGCTGCAGAGACTTGGCGCCACATTGTGCGGCTGCACCAGGTCGACATGACCTTCGGAAAAGTGCAAGCGCTCTCCGGCGTCGACTTCCAAGTCGGACGCAACGAGATTGTCGGCCTCCTCGGGGACAATGGTGCCGGTAAATCCACCCTGATCAAGATTGTGAGCGGCGTCCTGCGGCCCACCGCGGGCAACATCTGGGTGCGAGACAGGCCCATCGATCTCAACGATTATTCTGTCCGCATGGCGCACGAACTGCGCATCGAGACGGTACATCAGGGACAGTCCCTTGGTGAGAAGCAGCCCCTGTGGCGCAACCTGTTCGTTGGACGACAAATCACGGGTCGTTTGGGCTTCATCGATGTGAAGAAGGAGAAGGAGATCGCGAACCAGCTACTGCGGCAGGCCATCGGCTTCCGTGGCGAAGGCATCACTGCGGAGTCCACCGTGCGCGATCTGTCCGGCGGTGAACGGCAAGGCATCGCGATCGCGCGTGCCATGTATTTTCAGGCTGACCTCATCGTGCTGGACGAGCCCACGACCGCTCTCGCGGTCAGCGAAGTGCGAAAGGTCCTGGCCTTCGTCGAGGGCGTGAAGTCCGCGGGACACGCCTGCATCTATATCGAGCACAATCTCGCGCACGTGCACGAAGTTGCGGACCGGCTGGTGATCCTTGACCGTGGCAAAGTGGTCGGGGAGTTCGCCAAGGGCGAGATCAGCCTGAACGAGCTGACCAACCGGTTGATCGCCCTGCATGAAGGACATGCTCGTGGGTACAGCTGACTCTACCGGGATCCGGGCCCTGCGGATCGAGGGCTTGCCGATCATGGCGGTGCTCTTGATCTTGGTGGTGGCGTTCATGGTGGCCGCGCCCGAGGTCTTTCTGGGCTATCGGATCTACATGTCGTTCCTGTCGACGGTGCCGCCGCTGCTGGTGCTGGCGGTGGCGCTAACTCTGGTGATCGCAGCGGGCGAGATCGACCTCTCGTTTCCCTCCATCATTGCCCTGTCGGGGTGGGTGCTGGCCTACTGCATCCACGAACTGGGGTCCCCGTGGCTCGGTCTCGGCTTGGCATTGCTGAGCGGCGCGCTGGTCGGCTACGTGAACGGCATTCTCATCGCGCGTGTTGGAATCCCATCCATCATCGCGACGTTGGCGACACAATTCCTATGGGGCGGGCTAACGACAGTGTTGTCGCAGGGGTTGTCCTATTCGCTGGGAGACGTCGATCAGCTTTGGCTTTGGCGCCTATTCGTGGGCCGCATCGGCCCGTTCCCCGTGCAGGCGCTATGGGCGCTAGGCGTTGCTCTCGTGCTCTGGCTGGTGCTCAACCGGCGTCGCTTCGGAGAGCACCTCTTGTTCATCGGCGACAACGCCAAGGTGGCCGAAGTCGTGGGCGTGAATGTGGCACGCGAGAAGATCCGCATGTTCGTGCTGATGGGCGTGATGGCGGCATTTGCTTCGGTGCTGCTGACGCTTGAGAACAAGAACTTCTTCAACACGCAGGGCGGCGGTTACTTGTTGGAGGTGATGGCGGCCGTGTTCATTGGCGGGACGTCGGTATTCGGAGGCAAGGCGTCGGTGGTCGGGACGGTCGTGGGGTCGTTCATCATCGGCATGGTCGAGGCCGGTCTGGTAGCTACTGGACTGCAAGGGTTCTGGGTGCGCGCAGTGGTCGGCATCGTGTTCCTGGCGGCGGTGGTTGGGCATCTCATTATCGAGGAGCCTGAACGCGGGCGCACTGGTTTCCGCACCATACTTGGGAAATTGGCGCTCGACCGGAAAGCGCCTTCATGAGGAGCGAACAAGACGGGAGTTTTTGGGGGCCGGTGCCGCGATGGCATGGGTCTTGAAGTCCGTTGTCAGCAAAGGAGGAGAACCATGAAAGCACTTGCATTGAGTCTTGCAACGATCGGCCTGGTGACTGTTGCGACTAGCGTGCCGACGCGAGCCGACGAACCACTCGGCTCGGGTATCACCATGTACTTTCAGATGGGAGGTAACCCCGGCGACGGTTCTACCCTGCCGCGCACCAACGGCGCCAAAGCTGCCGCGGCGGCCTTCGGGGTGAAGCTAGTCGAGCAGTATTCAGGTTGGCAGCCGGAAAAGATGCTCAACCAGTTCAAAGAGGCGCTCGCCGCGTCGCCCGGTTGCATCGAGATCATGGGGCACCCCGGTAACGATGCCTTCGCTGCTTTGGTGGCGGATGCGGAGAAGCGCGGCATCGTCGTCACCTCCGGGAATTCGCCGCTGACCAAGCTGAAAGACCAGTACACCGCCAACGGCTTTGGGTACGCCGGCGTCGACCTGTACGAAGGCGGTAAGCTCACGGCGCAGAAGATGATCGAGTACGGGGGGCTCAAGAAAGGCGACAAAGCGCTCGAGTACGGCCTGCGCGCCCAAGCCGAACGCGGCAAGAGCGACCAAGGTCTTTACGACACGCTGAAGGCTGCCGGTTTGCAGGTGGACTACATCGAGATCAGCCCGGAGGTCGACCATGACGCCTCGCTGGCTGTCCCCATCCTCACCGCGTACATCCAAAAGCATCCGGACTTGAAGGCGATCGGCACTCAGCATGGCAACGTCACCGCCTTCATCGGCAAAGCGCTGCAGGACTCGGGCAAGAAACCGGGTGAGGTGACCGTCGGCGGCATCGATCTGTCGCCCGCGACCATCGACGGGTTGAAGAAAGGCTATATCAGCGTTACGCTCGATCAACAGCTCTATCTGCAGGGCTTCCTGCCCGTCACTCAGTGCGTGCTGTCCAAGAAGTACGGCTTCGCCGGCTTAAGTACCAATACCGGCGCAGGAGTGGTTACGCCGAAGACGATCGGCACATTGGTACCGCTGATCGATAAGGGTATTCGCTGATTCTCTCCCAGGTGCAGCCGGGCGGGCAGGTGCCTGGCTGCTTTCCCCCGGTTCAAACGCTGGCGAGCGCTCGACTCACCTCCTGAGGTAGTGCTCTTCCGCCAGGCTTCGCAGCCGCGCGGCGGCGGTTTCCGCTGTGATGTCGCGTTGCGGGCTGGCTAGCATTTCGTAGCCCACCATGAATTTCTGGACGCTCGCCGAGCGCAGCAGCGGAGGGTAGTAGTGCGCATGGAAATGCCACTCGGGGTGGAGCTGGCCGTCCGCCGGGCGTTGATGGAAACCCATGGAATACGGGAATGCAGTTTCGAAGAGATTGTCATAGCGGGCCGTGAGCTGCTTGAGGATGCCGCCGAGCAGATCGCGCTCGGTCGCGGAGAGTTCATCCATGGCTCCCAGGTGGCGCCTGCTCAGCAGCAACGTTTCGAACGGCCAGACCGCCCAGTACGGAACGACCACCAAGAATGCCTCGTTCTGACAAACGAGCCGATCCCCCAGTTTCAGTTCCAGCTGCAGATAGTCGCACAGGAGGCAGGAGCTTCGGCTGTCGTGGTAGGTTTGCAACGAAGCCTGTTCCTTCATCGGCTCATTGGGCAGGGAGGCGGTGGCCCAGATCTGGCAGTGTGGATGAGGGTTGCTGGTCCCCATTAGGGAACCACGGTTCTCGAAAATCTGAATGTGGCGTATCCACGGGATTGCGGCGAGCGATTGGTACTGCTCGGCCCAAACGTCCACCAGCGCGCGGATCTCCGCCCTGCTCATGAGCGGAATCGTGAGGTCGTGGCGCGGTGAGAAGCACACGACGCGGCAGATCCCGCCTTCGGTGCGAGCGACCATCAGTCCGCGTTCGTCCCAGGCGCCGGCCTGCGCATCCGGCAGCAGGGCAGGATAATCGTTGTCGAAAACGAACTGGGTTTCATAGTGCGGATTGCGAGCACCCCCCGCGCGCGCGTTACCGGGACAGAGATAGCAGGCGGGGTCGTAAGGCAGCTCGGCCGTCGCCGGCGTCCTTTCCACTTGGCCGAGCCACGGTCGCTCCGTGCGATGGGGAGAAACCAGCACCCAATCCCCGGTGAGGGGATTGAACCGACGATGAACGACCTGCTGCAGCTGCGCCGGCCTCAGGGTCTGCTCCGATTTCATCGCTTATCCACCATAGCCGCCGGGATGCGAGCGACGCCAGTCCCAGGCGCTCCTGACGATGTCCTCCAGATTGGTCAGCCGCGGGCTCCAGCCGAGCTCCTGTTGGATTCTGGCCGAACTGGCTACTAGAACCGCGGGGTCACCTGGCCGCCGCTCGCTCTCCCGGGCGGGGATCGCATGGTGGGTGACGCGACGGACCGTTTCGACTACTTCTCGCACGCTGAAACCGTGGCCGTTGCCGAGGTTGTAGATCAGCTTGTCGTGGTCCTTCAGCGCTCCGAGCACGCGCAGGTGTGCAGTTGCCAGGTCGGCAACATGAATGTAGTCCCGGATGCAGGTGCCGTCGGGAGTCGGATAGTCGGTCCCGTAGATCGCGATCCGGTCGCGTTTGCCGAGCGCGACCTCTAAGGCAAGCGGGATCAGATGCGATTCCGGTCGATGGTCCTCCCCCCGGCTACCGGAGGCGCCGGCCGCGTTGAAATAACGCAGGCTGGCATAGTGGAGTCCGTGGATGCGATGGAACCAGTCCAGCATGCGCTCGACGCACAGCTTCGATTCACCGTAGACGTTCGTAGGGCGGAGTAGGTCGGTCTCCTCGATGGGGGTCCGCTCTGGGGTTCCGTAGACCGCCGCGGTCGAGGAGAACACGAAGCGCGATACGCCGTGTTCCAAGACCGCCTCAAGCAGCGTCAATGTGCTGGCTGTGTTGTTGCGGAAGTACTTGGCCGGCTCGCGCATGGACTCGCCGGCTTCGATGAAGGCGGCAAAGTGCATGACGGCGTCAACAGTGTGTCCCGCGCAGCACACGATCCAGAGCGTCTCGATTGCCGACATCCTCGACCACCAGCTCGGCTCCCGGCGGCACGGCGGACACGTTACCATGGGACAAATTGTCGTAGACGACCACCTCGTAGCCTTGCTCGAGCAGTTGCGTGGCTACGACGCTGCCGATGAACCCGGCGCCGCCGGTTACAAGGATGCGTTCAGTCATCCCCTTCCCCTCAAATGTCCCGTGGCCGCGCCACGGGTGGATCTGCGCGCAGAGCAACCCGCCCGGCGCCGTCCGCTGCCGTTCGGACATAGATCTCCGGCTTGATCCCGGTGGCTGCGCGGTAGGCTGTGGCGACACGGCGCTGGAAGTCGGGCGAGTCGCTCGCATTGACGAGGTTAATCGTGCAGCCGCCGAAGCCCCCGCCCGTCATGCGTGCTCCCAATACTCCTTCTTGCTTGTTAGCGATCTCCACCATGAGATCCACCTCGGCGCAGCTGATCTCGTAGTCGTCGCGCATGCTCTGGTGTGAGTCGGCCATCAGGCGGCTCAGCGCGCTCGTGTCGCCGTTTTGCAGGGCGGAAGCCAGCCTGAGCACGCGCTCGTTCTCCGTGACAACGTGCCGGCAGCGCTTGTAGATCGTGTCGGTTAGCCGTCCGCGATGTTGTTCCAGTTCGGGTGGTGTGAGGTCGCGCAGCGAGCGGATATGGGGGGCAACCTGGGCGAGCCGGCGCGCGCCTTCTTCGCATTCGGCGCGTCTGGTGTTGTACCCGCTAGCGGCGAGCTCGTGCTTCACCATCGTATTGCAGATGACCAATTGCAGATGATCCGGGAGCGGCACCAGGCGATAATCCAGCGATCGGCAGTCCAGCAATACCGCCTGACCTTGCTTACCCTGGCAGGCGATGAACTGATCCATGATTCCGCACCGCATACCGACGAACTCGTTTTCCGCTTGCTGGCACAACAGAGCCAGACGGATACGATCGACGGCTTGGCCCGACAAATCCAACAGAGCATAGCCGACGCAGACTTCGATCGCTGCGGACGAGCTCAGGCCGGCGTTCAGCGGAACGTCCCCGCGGATGTAGAGATTGGCGCCTTGCAGGCGGTAGCCCGATCGTTGCAGCGCCCATGCGACGCCCACAGGATAGTCCCACCATTTTCCCGACCGCGGTGGGTTCTTGTCGCCGAGATCCGATTCGATAGATTCGCCAAAGTTGGCAGAATGGATACTCAGCTTGCGGTCGTCGCGTCGGGAGGCGGCGGCCCAGCATGCGACATCGATGGCGGCCGGGAGGACAAAGCCCTGGTTGTAGTCGGTATGCTCACCGATGAGGTTGACCCTGCCCGGTGCACGGTACAGTGCGGTGGGCGGTCCGAACTTCTCCGTGAAGCCTGCCTGCAGAGTTTGGGCCGGATCCATCGATTGATGCGGGCGCTCGGATGAGCAGCGGCTAGCGATGCGGCGCTATCCTGGGCCGCAGAACCGCACTGCGGTCCACTGATCTCTCAGCGCTTGCAGAGCCGATTATCCTTTTCGCTGGCTCAGCCACGCATAGCGCGCGGTGTCCTTGCCGGCGTAGTCGGGGTCCAGGTAGATGAAGCAGCGCTGGATCAGCCAGTCGCGGATCTCGAACACGTCGCACCAGCGACCCGCGCCCCACTCCGGCACGCCGGCACGCCAGGCCCCATCCTTGTGCTCGCCGTGACTAGACCCTTCGCATACCACCAGGTCGCTGCCCGAGAAGATCCAATTGAAGTGGGAATAATGATGGACGATCGATTTGATCGTGCCGCCGACATCGCCGAACAGCTTGCCGATCTGGTCTGTGCCGGTGGCCAGTCCCCATTTGGGAAAATAGACCTGCGCGTCAGCAGCGAACAGGTCGAGGATCGAGCCGCCGGTGGACGTCACCCCGCCGTTGTCGAACGCTTTCAGGTATTCGAGTGCCACCGATTTGCGCTGCTCATCGGTCATCGTCTGTTTGGTCAGTGCCATCGCCTCCTCCTGTTAAGGGCCGTTGCGCCCCTTTCGAAAGGGTAGGATACAACAGCGCCGACGAGCTCCCCCAGGGCTTCATCCTTCTGGCCGCTGGCCACATCTCCTATCTTGCCGCGGCAGCCGCAATGGAGGGCTGAATCAACTCATGAAAGATCTGCCGCACCCGCTGCGCGCGCTCGGCTGGGTGTGCGTGCTTTTCCTCGACACGCAGCCGATCCTGTCCCGAAAGCTTGAAGCTGCGCCGCGACTGGATGAGTTGAATGATCCGGACTGGATCGATGGGCGGGTCCTTCACGAACTGCAGCACAATGCTGTCGGGTCCGGCGTCGACCTTGAATACTCCCAGAGGCTTGGCTTCGATCCGCAACCGGTGGCTGTCGATCAGCGCCTTGGCCGGTTCGGGGAGGAGTCCGAAGCGGTCCACCAGCTCCTCTTGCAGCAATTCGAGCTCATCCGGCGTCTCGCAGTTGGCCAGGCGCTTGTAGAGCACGAGCCGCTCGTGGATGTCGGCGCAGTAGGTTTCTGGCAGCAGCGCCGGGGCATGCAGATTGATCTCTGTGTTTACCGCCAAGGGTTGGGTCAGATCCGGCTCCTTGCCGGCCTTGAGCGACTTCACCGCCGTGTTCAGCATCTCGGTGTATAAGTTGAAGCCGACTTCCTGCATCTGGCCGCTCTGCGATTCGCCCAGCACTTCGCCGGCGCCGCGGATTTCCAGATCGTGCATGGCGAGGTAGAAGCCCGCCCCCAGTTCCTCCATCAGCTGAATTGCTTCCAGGCGCTTGCGCGCATTGGCCGTCACCGCTCCCTCATCGGGGACCAGCAGATACGCGTAGGCTTGGTGGTGAGAGCGTCCGACACGTCCGCGCAGCTGATGCAGTTGCGCCAGCCCGAACTTGTCCGCCCGGTCGATGACGATCGTGTTGGCGGTTGGAATGTCGATGCCGGTCTCGATGATCGTGGTGCACAGCAGTACATTGAAGCGCTGCTGATAGAAGTCCCGCATGACCAGCTCGAGCTCGCGCTCGGGCATCTGGCCGTGGGCGACGCGGATGCGAGCCTCGGGCAGCAGTTTCGTCAGCCGCGCCGCGCTGTTCTCGATGGTCTCCACCTCGTTGTGCACGTAGTACACTTGCCCGCCGCGCTTCAGTTCGCGCAGCACCGCTTCGCGTATCAATCCGTCGGACGAGCGCGACACGAATGTCTTGATGGCCAGACGCTTCTGCGGCGCGGTCGCGATCACCGAGAAATCCCGCAGACCCTCCAGCGACATGGCCAGCGTGCGTGGTATCGGCGTGGCCGTCAGCGTAAGGACGTCCACCTCGGCGCGCAGGGCTTTGAGGCGTTCCTTGTGGCGCACGCCGAACCGGTGCTCCTCGTCGATGATCACCAGGCCCAAGTTGTTGAACCGCACCTTGTCCTGGATCAGCTTGTGGGTGCCGATGACGATGTCGATCTTGCCCTCTGCCAGAGCCGTCAACGTTGCCTCTTGTTCCTTCCCGGAGCGGAACCGCGACAGCTCCGCAATCCTCACCGGCCAGTCGGCGAAGCGGTCGGTAAAGGTCTGGAAGTGCTGTTCGGCCAGTAGTGTCGTCGGCACCAGGACAGCCACTTGTGCCCCGTCGAGGACCGCGACAAAAGCGGCGCGCAACGCCACCTCGGTCTTGCCGAACCCCACGTCGCCGCAGACCAGCCGGTCCATCGGCTTGCCCGCGGCGAGGTCGTCGATGACCGCGGTGATGGCCATCGCCTGATCACGCGTCTCCTCGAAGGGAAAGCCGTCCGCGAAGGCTTCGTAGTCGTGGGGTTTGAGCGCGAATGCGTGGCCCTTGCGCGCGGCGCGTTGGGCGTAGAGGTTGAGCAGTTCCGCGGCCGTGTCCCGCACCTGCTCGGCGGCTCTGCGCTTGGCTTTCTCCCACTGCCCGCTGCCCAGTTTGTGCAGGGGTGCCGCCTCGGGTGCGGCGCCGCTGTAGCGCCCGATAACCTGCAATTGCGACACGGGCACATAGAGCTTGTCGCCGCCCTCATATTCGAGCGCGAGGAACTCGGTGGCGCCCTCGCCAAGATCCATGGTGACCAGGCCGAGATAGCGACCGATACCGTGCTGTGCGTGCACGACCGGGTCGCCGACCTTGACCTCCGAGAGGTCCCGCAGCATGTGCTCCGCAAGGAGGCGGTTCGCCGGCTCGCGGCGATCGCGGGCGCGCGCCTGCGACGCATACAGTTCGTTCTCGGTGACGATGGCGAATGGCTCATCCTCCGCGATGAAGCCGTTGGCAACGGGACCCACGGTGAGCGCGAGCTTCGCCGCACCGGCCAGAAAACCAGCGAAGCTATCGCATTGAGTCAGCGGCAGGCCGTGCTCCGCAAAGTAGCCAAGCATGGTCTCGCGCCGGCCTAGCGTCTCAGCCATGAACAGGACGCGGCCGGCGAACTCACCCGTGAAATCGCGCAGGTTGTGGAGTGGATTGTCGGCGCGCCGATCCACCTGAAGCGGAGGCAGAGGGGAGACGGGAAATCGGTTCGTCTGCTCGCCTTCCTCCGCTAGTGCGATGCGCGCGAACGGCTTGATGGCCCCGAAGAGCTGATCGGGCAGCAGGAACAACTCCTGCGGCGCGAGCAAGGGCCGGTCGCGGTCGCCTCGCAGCAACTCGTAGCGCGACCGCGTGTCGCGCCAGAATGCGTCCGTCTGAACCTGCAGGTCGCCGTGCAGTACCACGAGCGTGTGCGGCGGAAGGTAATCCGTGATCAGCGCGGTAGTGTCGAAAAACAGCGGCAGGTAATACTCGATGCCCGCCGGGAATGTTCCGTTGCTTACATCCTTGTAGATCTGGCTGCGGGACGGGTCGCCCTCGAACTTCTCGCGAAAGTTCTGGCGGAACCGGGCGCGCGCATCCTCGTCGCTGGCGAACTCGCGCGCGGGCAGCAGGCGCACGTCGTTCACCTTGTAGATAGAGCGCTGGGTGTCGACATCGAACGTGCGCAGGCTGTCGATTTCGTTGTCGAACAGGTCGATGCGGTAGGGCAGGGCGCTGCCCATCGGGAACAGATCGATCACGCCGCCGCGGAAGCTGTACTCTCCAGGCGATACCACCTGGGTCACGTGGCTGTAGCCGGCGAGCGTGAGCTGGTGCCGCAGCGTCTCCGGCTGGATCCGCTCGCCCTGCTTTAGAAAGAAACTGTAGGCAGCGAGGAATTCAACCGGCGGCAGGCGCTGCAAAGCAGTGGTCACCGGGACGATCAGGACGTCGCACGCCTCGTGCGCCATCTGATAGAGCGTGGCCAGGCGTTCCGATACCAGGTCCTGGTGCGGTGAAAAACTGTCGTACGGCAGCGTCTCCCAGTCGGGGAAGTAGTGCACGCTCAGCGCTGGCGCGAAGAACGGGATCTCGTCGCTCAGGCGCTGGCCGTCCTGAGCGTGGCTGGTGAGCACTGCCAGCGGACGCCGGTGCGTGGCCAGCCGGGCCAGGGCCAGCGCATCGCTTGAGCCGAGCAATCCTCGGACGCGTTCGAGCTGGCCCGGCAAAGGGACTGGAAGCAATCGCATGCGTGGGTGGTGAAAATGCAATTATAGAGCCGCAACGCAAGATGCCGATCCGGCTCAACGGCCTTGTGCCGCCGGCAGGGCTACCGGGATAATGATGTGACCCCTCAAAAACAACACACTAGATGGCAGCCTACTTCGGCCTGGTTCCCGCGGCTGGATCCGGTGCGCGGATGGCGGAGTCGCTTCCCAAGCAGTACCTGAGCATCGGCGCACGCCCGCTACTCTGGTACGCGCTCAGGCACCTCTGCACGCATCCCTCGCTGCACCGCACTTTTGTCGTCCTGCATCCAGAGGATCAGCTGTTTATGCGCCACGATTGGAGCGAGTTCGGCCAAGGCCTGGTACCGTTGTTCTGCGGCGGCGCCACCCGGGCCGAGAGCGTGACACGCGGACTCGAGCAAATGCGGGCGGAAGCGGAGGCCGATGACTGGGTGCTGGTGCACGACGCCGCGCGTCCCTGCTTGACTCGCGAGCTCATCGATCGTCTCATCACCGATCTGGCTCAGGACGAAACCGGGGGCTTGCTCGCCATACCGGTCGCCGACACGCTAAAGCGCGACGATGGCGGGCACCGAGTATTGCGCACCGAGCCGCGGGACCAGCTATGGCAAGCGCAAACGCCCCAGATGTTCCGCTTCGCGCCCTTGCTGGCTGCGCTGGAAACCGCCGATCCGGGCAGTACCAGCGATGAGGCCAGGGCAATGGAGCAGCGAGGGCACCGGCCCCGCTTAGTTGTGGGCAGCAGCGCGAACCTCAAGGTTACTTACCCGGAGGACCTTGCCCTGGCCGCATTGATTCTCAAGGAAGAGGCTCGGTGAGGCGCAACCAAAGGATGCATCGAGATGGCTCTGAGAACCGGTCTGGGTTTTGACGTCCATGCGCTCGTACCAGGACGCAAGCTGATGATCGGCGGCGTGGACGTTCCCTTTGACCGCGGCCTGCTTGGGCACTCAGACGGGGATGTGCTGCTGCACGCGATCTGTGATGCACTGCTGGGTGCGGCAGGGCTCGGTGACATCGGGCGCCATTTCCCGGACACTGACGACAGCCTGAGCGGTGCGGACAGTCGAGTGCTCCTGCGCGCCACCGGTGCGCAATTGCACCAGCACGGGTTTATGATCGTGAACCTGGACGCTACTATCATCGCGCAGGCTCCACGGATGGCGCCGCACATCGCGGCCATGATCAACTGCATCGCGGGGACGCTTGGAATCGCTGAATCCCAGGTTAATGTCAAGGCCAAAACCACTGAGCGGCTCGGATTCACCGGGCGCGGTGAAGGTATCGCCGCTCAGGCGATCGCGCTGATCGAGGTCGCTCCGGCTTCCTCAGCCGTTCGGTGAGGGACGCGTCGACATTGGCGCCGGCTAGCGTGCAAGACGACCGCGTTTTTCCGCCGGCGGTGGCGCAGGCGCGGATGTTTTTCGCGTTGTGGCCAGGGCCGGAGATTCAGGCGGAGCTGGCCCGATACGGGCGCGAAATACAGCGCGGGGTTGGAGGCAAGCTCACGCGTCAGGAGTCGATTCATCTGACGCTGGCGTTTCTTGGCGACGTGGATCTGGGCCGAATGGATGAGGTGCAGCACGTCGGAGCACGCGCGAAGTTTCAGCCATTCGCTTTCGCCGTGGACACAGCAGGATGCTGGGGCCACAACGGCGTTGCGTGGCTGGGGCCGCGAGTTACTCCCGAGCCTCTCCTCTCATTGGTCAGCAGCCTCAGGGGCGCGCTGCAGGAGTTCGGATTTCGGATCGAGCAGCGGCCTTATGCGGCACACGTCACCGTCGTGCGAAAGGCTCGATGCGGACCGATTGATCCGACCCTTGCGCCTGTCGAGTGGCGGGTGAACGACTTCGTGTTGGTTCGCTCTCAGCTCAATGCCGTGGGCTCACGCTACGCGGTCGTTGGCCGCTGGCCGGACGAACCGTAAGCCCGCTTGGCCGTGCAGGCACTGCGCGGGGAGAGAACGCGCTTGACGACGAGACTGCTGTTCTACAGCGACACCGATGCGCCGGAGCCATGGCGCGATGCATTTGCGCGCGAGCTGCCGGAGGTGGAATTTCGGATTTGGCCGGATGTGGGCGAGCCTGCGCTTGTGAGCTATGCGCTGGTTTGGAGGCCGCAAGCGGGGCTGCTGCGGAGTTTGCCGAATCTGAAGGCTATCCTCTCGCTCGCCGCTGGCGTGGACCACGTCCTGCTGGATCCGCAGCTCCCCGAAAACGTGCCCATCGTCCGCATGGTGGATGCCGGGCTGGCGGCGCAGATGTCCGAATACGCACTCTACGGCGTGCTCCATTTCCATCGCAGCATGCAGCAGTATGCGGAACAGCAGCGGCGCGCGCACTGGCGCCAGATGCCGGCCGTGCCGGCGCCGCAGCGCGCGGTCGGCGTCATGGGGCTGGGTGTTTTGGGCGGCGATTTCGTTCGCAAGCTGGTCCCGCTCGGGTTCAAGGTCCTGGGCTGGAGCCGCACGCCTAAGAGCCTGCCCGGTGTCACCACTTTCCATGGGCGCGAGGGCCTGAACGAGTTTCTTGGGCAGACCGAGATCCTCGCGAATTTCCTGCCGTTGACAGCCGACACTAGCTGGCATCCTGAGCGCCTCCAGCTTCGGCCTGTTGCCTCGCGGCGCATGCATCATCAACGTCGCGCGCGGCGCTCACCTGAATGAGCACGACCTGCTCGCCGCGCTGGACCAGGGTCAACTCGGCGGAGCCATGCTCGACGTGTTCCAGCGTGAGCCGCTTCCGCCCGAGCATCCCTTCTGGCACCATCCGCGTGTGGTCCTCACCCCTCACGTCGCCGCACAAGCCATTGCTCAGCTCATGGTGGCGCAGGTGTTCGACAGCATCCGGCGGATCGAACGCGGCGAGCGGCCGCTCGGGCTGGTGGATCGCAGACGCGGCTACTGATGATATGTCACCGGCTGGCCGCACGATGACGAAGACGATTGTGGCTGGCCGGTGTGGGCGGGTGTCGGTGCAGGCCGTGATGCGACCGCCGCTACCAGACGAACGGCCGGTCGGCGCAAACGCGCCGCCCGCCTATCTGGCAGATCTCAGGCATCTGGGGCTGAAGGCGAAGTGGGAGCGGAACATGAAATGGATCGTCGCTGCTTTTGCGCTGCTGCTTTCAGGCCTTTCGTTAGCCGATCCCGCAGCGGAGGCCGAAATCCAGCGCCTCGAATCGCAGTTGGGTCTGCTGCAACAGGAGCAGCAGTCTGCCTATCAGCAGTTCCAGATGATCCAGGAGCTGCGCCGTGCAGAGATCGAGGCTCAGTATCCGCAGGTCATTCAGAACTCTCCCGACTACACGATGGGCAACCCACCACCGAACTACGACGACGTGGTGCGCCAGAAGACAGAAAGAGATAACCGCATCAAGCAGTACACGGGGGAGCTCAACCGGATATACGCGCGGTACCGGGAGATCGAGGATCAGAAGAAGGCATTGCTGGAACGGCTCAGCCAACTTGCGCAGCAGCGCTGAGCCCGACTCCTTGCCTGTGGAGTCCAGGCCGTTCATCGACTTCGACCCCGCTTGATCCTTAGCTGCTGCCGGTCCTGAGACGGGGAGATGCTGTCCTTGAACCCAAGACGCACATTCCGTTTGCTTGGATACCGGCCACCTCACTTGCGCTTGCCAGAAGGGCATAGGCGTTCCACCATCGCAACGAACTCTCAGCTCAACCCTCGAATTCGAAAGCAAGACGCGGAGTGCGAAGCCCCCCAGCGGCCGCTACATTGCAACTCTCGTTTGAGGTCTGTTGAAAGGAAAGCACATGACTACGTCGGGAGCGAGTTACAACGCCAACGCGCGAACCTACGAAAAATCCGATGCGGTGTTGCGAATGACCCCGTCACCCTCTCTCCCGGGCGCCGCAAACACGGAGCAGCGCGTTGGTGAGCGGGTCAAAGCACTTGACTGGCGAAATGTTTCTGAGAGTCTCGATGCTCAAGGCAGTGCGGTACTTCAATGCATCATCTCTCCGGACGAATGCCGATCGCTGGCCGGGCTGTACGCGGACGAGGATTGCTTCCGCAGCCGGGTGGTGATGGGAAAGCACGGATTTGGGCGCGGCGAATACAAGTACTTTTCGCATCCGCTGCCCGAGATCATCGCCAGCCTGCGTACAGCGCTTTACACCCGGCTTGTGCCTGTAGCCAACCGCTGGAATGCCGCAATGGGCGTTGACGTTCGGTATCCGGACCAGCACGCCGACTTTCTGGAACGTTGCCGTGCCGCGGGCCAGGTCAGACCGACCCCTCTTCTGCTCCAGTACGGGGCGGACGATTACAACTGTCTGCACCAAGATCTCTACGGTGAGCACGTCTTTCCGCTGCAAGTCGCGATCCTGCTGTCGGAGCCTGGGACAGACTTCACCGGCGGTGAGTTCGTAATCACGGAGCAGCGCCCACGCATGCAGTCGCGACCGGAAGTCGTCCCGCTTCGTCAGGGTGATGCTGCGGTGTTTGCCGTTCACCAACGTCCCGTCGCAGGCGCTCGGGGCGTGTATCGGGTCAACCTTCGACATGGCGTGAGCCGCGTTCGCACAGGGCATCGTCACACGCTCGGCGTCATCTTCCACGACGCCCGCTGACTCTGCAATCGATGCGGACGGTCCGCTCATTCTTCAGCCGGCCGCCAAATGCTAACGCTCCGAGAATACAGGCTGAGCGTGGCAGCGCGAGAGCACGTGAGGGCTCGAGTGTGGCGTTTGCAGCCTTCGATCGGCTGACTCTTTATGAGCTCCAAGCTGCCGCGGTCACCCTCCTAGCTCGTAAGGGCTCGAACCCCTGTCCGCCAAAGGATCCGAAATGATCGATATTTGGGATATGTTCCAGCAGGCGCAGATCGATTCCGCGTCATGGAAAGCCGACTCTGCGAGACGCGATGCCAGCCACGCGTCTGATCGGATGCACTCGGAGGTTCTTCGATTGGAAGCGAAGATCGATGGTCTAGCCCTTGTCTGCCAAGCACTGTGGGAAGTAGTGCGCCAGGAAACCAAGCTGAACGATGCGGACATCGCGAAGAAGATAGAAGAGATCGATTTGCGAGATGGGAAGAGGGATGGGCGGATCACCGGACGACCGATGAAGTGCACAAAATGCGGACGCCCCACACATACTCGGCAACGCGCCTGCATGTACTGCGGGACGCCGGTTGATGCCGGGCACCTCGTTGAGAAGCCCTAACCGCCCGCCGACCTGCGCGTTCTGGCCTGCCAACCCGCGCAGTGTGCCTCGCTACGCGCTCCTCGCGCGCGATGAGCGAAGCGCTTCGCTAGAAAAAGGCGATGGTGCGGACCTCGATACTCTCGCGCGGCGGCGCATCGGGTGGACTGGTCGGGTCTTCGAACGCGCTGTGCGGCATGAAGCGTGCGCGCCCATCCGTTTCCGAGTCGTAGCACTTCAGCAGCAACGCCTGATTCACTTCCATTGTTGGAAAGTAGTACCAGCGATGGTCGGGCGAGTAGCGGAGCGTGTAAATCTCGCCGGTGCGATCAGGGTAGCGTAACTCCAGGCGTATCCTGTCCTCGGGAATGGTCGAGCCTACGTCACACATGCCCAGCGGTAACTCCTCGACCCGACGTCGAATCGGCTTCCACAGATTGAAAAAGGCGAACCGCCTCTTGAGCAAGGTTTCAGCCTCCCCGGGCAGCACGTCCCTCACGCGCTGCGGACCCGACACAACCGTGTAGTCGCTGTGCACCAGTCTGACCGGGTTTGCCGCCAACGTGGTGGGAGTCGCGACGGTCTTCGCGCGGATGTTGTAATCGAAGACGTGGACACGCTTGGCTCCCACGTGGGCCCGTACGAACTCCGCGACCCCCTTGAAGAACTCGCCGCGCACCGCGCTATCGTCGTCGAAGCGCGTGAAAGGAATGTCCCACTGACTCAGCTCGAACCCCTCGCGGTCCAGGCTGAATTCGTCCACCTTGCCCCAGCCATCGAAGATCGACACCTCGCGAGGATCGTTACCGGGCGGATTGAGGACAGTCCCCGGTTCCGGCTCGTAAAAGTAGTGCGCGGGCGTGATGCCATTGTCCAGAGTGTAGTTGAGCGTCGAGCGTACGGACGATCCTTTTGTCATGGCGATCTCTCTGCTGGTCTGGAATCCTTGAGTGAGGCAACTCTTCCTGTTGTTTGCTGAGCCTGGGCCAGGCTGATCGGCTCAACCTCTCTCCATGCCGTCCGAAGCGATGTAGCCCCCGTCTACGGCGATACAAGCCCCGGTGACGTGGTCCGAGGCCCGTGATGCGAGGTATAGGCAGGTCCCGACCAGGTCCCCGGTGTTTCCCAGGCGGCCGCTGGGTGTGCGGCGAATCAGAGCCTGCTCGAGCGGCGTGCCGCTTAGTTCAGCGGTCATCTCGGTCATGAAATAGCCGGGAGCGATCGCGTTCACCTGGATGCCGAGCGGGGCGAGTTCCACGGCGTTGACCCGAGTGAGCCCGATTACGCCGTGCTTCGACGCCGTATACGGCACCTGCAGTCCTTTGCTTGGCGCGGTGAGTCCGTAGACGGACGAGATATTGATGATCTTTCCCGACCCCTGGGATTTCATCAAGCGCGCTGCATGCTTCGTGCACAGAAAGGTGCCCGTTAGATTGACCTTGATCACTCTTTCCCACGCCGCCAGTTCCAGTTCCATCACCGAAGTACGGTTCACCGCCCCGGCGTTGTTGACCAGAATATCGAGCCGCCCGAAGCGCTTTGCAATCCCGTCGATGGCGCGCTCGACGGAGGCCTCGTCACCTACGTCGAGCTCGAACGCAGCAGCGTCCGCTCCCAGTTCTTTCAAAACGGCGGCATTACGATCCGGCCGGCGCGCGCCGATTGCGATGCGCGCGCCCGCGTCTCGGAGCGCGAACGCGAGCTCACGGCCAATGCCGCTGTTCCCACCAGTGACCAATGCAACTCGCCCACTCAGAGAAAACAGGCTCTCCCCCATCCTTCGACTTCCTTTCAGCCCAAGGCCGTTGAACCAGTGCCGATTGCGGCGGCCCCCAAGGCTTCCCGAGCTAGTGTAGCGCAGCCCGAGCGACTGTCGCGCCTGCGTTGATGTTACCGGTAACGCGATGTCTTGTTGTCCACGCGGATAGCCACCCCGCATTTGCCGCACAGCAACACAGTGCTGGAGCTGCGCGGATGCTTCGGACTGGACAGGCGTGGCTTAATCCGAAAAACCTTGTTAGAGTCGTCAACGCACTACTAGGCAAATCGGCAGGCCGGCAAGCCGAACCGCAGAGATCGAGCCGCCGGGCGTCATCATTCAGGTGAGGAGGAGGCATGAAACTCTATTTCGATCCGGTCACAGTCAACTGTCGCAAGATTGTCGCGGGGCTCAACCTTCTGGGAATGGAGTACGAGCCGGTCAAGGTGGACTACTTCACCCAGGGCCAGAAGAAGCCCGAGTACCTGGCGATCAACCCCAACGGTTCACTGCCCACGCTCGTCGATGGCGACTTCGTGCTCTGGGAATCGAACGCGATTCTCCAGTACGCGGCGGACAAGGGCAACAAGTCAGCCTATTATCCGACCGATCTCCAAACCCGAGCGGACATCAATCGCTGGCTCCTGTGGGAGGCCAACCAGTGGTTCCCGGCCTGTTACGTGTACCTCGTCGAAAACGTGGTGAAGCCCCTGCTCAAGGCGAAGCCCGACACGGCAGTGCTGGAAGCCAACGCACCGAAGTATCATCTCCTCGCCGGCATCTTGGAGGAGCGTCTCGCCAAACAGCCGTGGATCGCGGGCAGAAGCGTGACGATTGCGGATATCGCAGTCGCCGCACCCATGCACCTTCACCCGTATCAGCAGTTGCCGCTTCAGCAGTATCCGAATTTGCACAACTGGATGGCTCGGGTCGAGGCCCTGCCCTGCTGGCAGGCGTCGGATCCGCGCCCGCTGCTCGGACTTCAATAGCGCGACTTCGCCGGAACGAGCGGCGCCTGCTGCCAGGATGACCAAGGCGCCGATTTGCCCGGGGCCTTGGTGTCCGTTGATCGTGCACCCGGTCGCCTTAGGGAAGGTCTGATCAATTCGCACGACGCGCGTTGCGCCAGGTGCGGATGATCGCAAGGCGTCGCGACGCCGCCTTCCCCGACTGGGCAGTGGCGTCAGGTCTTGTCGAGGTCCACAGCCACTGGGCCTTGGAGCGGGAGCGTCGCGTGAAAACCATTCCCCGGTCCGCGGGGACCTGGTTCGCTCGGTGCTCTACTCGCGGTCAAGCGCCAGACCGCCCTGCGCCGGGGCCGTGCACAACATGGTACAGTTGAGACTCGCGGCACCGACGTCGCATTCGCGTCGGGCTGCCCAGTTGGATGGGCTCCGATTCAATCGCCCAAAAACACGCGAGGTGGAGATGGCAACGAAGATGGCAACCAAGAAACCTAAGATAGAGCACGACGGCGTCGATCGCATGCCGTATGACGCAGAGAAGAGCGATCGATATGTGTTGATCAGGGATGGCGAGGAGGTTTTTCGAGGAACTCACGCCGATTGCTACACGGCTCTTCTGAAGAAGCAGTCCCGCTCCAGCGCTTATGCGCTGCGCTTCGGCGGCTGGGAGTGCAAGCACGTATCTCAACTTGCTCCGGATTCCTCTCGGTAGTTGCATCGATTGCAACTGCGGGATCGTAGGCCTGGCTGCTGCGCACGCGCTCGAGCTACCGTGCTCGCTTTGCCGGTGACGCTCGGCAGCGCAGCTTTGCGCGGGAGCTCAATAACCCGAGGCTCTCGTTTCGGAGCGCAGTGCTGGACGCCCCGGGCGGCCTTCTGTAATCGATAGCATCGCTCCGGGTTCTGCCCGTCAACGTCAGGCCGGAGCCTGCTGCGCACCTTTCGACCCGTCTCAAAGGCCCGCGACCATTTCGAACGGTCGATACCTCCGCACTGCCGATTACCCAAACGGGCTGATCCAAATGAAACGGCCTGCTCGTCAGGATTTCACCAGCGCGCCTCTCATTCGTCCGGTTGTGCTGGCACGGTACTCCTGAGGTGTCTTTCACAACAGCAGTTGAAAGGTGTCGACCCCGGCCCAAACTACATAACTATCGGTTAATTTAGGCTTGAGCTGGCGAAGGCAGAACATCTGCTGCCACCTAGGCTGCCGTAGCAGAACCCCTGCAACCTGCTGTAGTGCGGGGACGCAGGTTATGAGGACCACATCGAACCGCATCGCGGGAACAGTCAAGCGAGGCAGTTTGATTCAACCAGCAAAAGGAGTACAGATTGATGAATATCCGGCCCCTGCATGACCGAGTGATCGTTACGCGTCTGGAAGAGGCGCGCAAGACCGCCTCTGGGATCGTGATCCCAGACACTGCGGCAGAGAAACCAGAGACCGGTGAAGTGATCGCCGTCGGCAACGGTAAGATCCAGGAGGACGGCAAAGTGCGGCCTCTGGCGGTCAAGAAAGGCGACAAGATTCTCTTCGGCAAATACTCGGGCCAGACCGTCAGGGTAAAGGATATCGAGTATCTGGTGATGCGCGAAGAAGACATCATGGGCGTCCTCGAGTGATCGACGGCGGCCCAATTCTCATTTCCCATCCCAGCCTAAGGAGTAATTTGAATGGCAGCCAAAGACGTCAAATTTCATGATTCCGCCCGCAATCGCATTGTCGCGGGTGTCAACGTTCTCGCCGACGCGGTCAAAGTGACGCTCGGGCCCAAGGGCCGCAACGTGGTGCTCGAGAGATCCTGGGGCGCGCCCACGATCACCAAGGACGGCGTGTCGGTCGCCAAGGAAATCGAATTGAAAGACAGATTCGAAAACATGGGCGCCCAGATGGTCAAGGAAGTGGCATCCAAGACCTCGGATGTAGCTGGTGACGGTACCACCACTGCAACGCTGCTCGCTCAGTCCATCGTGCAGGAGGGCATGAAGTACGTGGCGGCCGGCATGAACCCGATGGACCTCAAGCGCGGCATCGACAAGGCGGTGGAAACGGTGGTTGCCGAGCTCAAAAAGATCTCCAAGCCCACCACCACCAGCAAGGAGATCGCCCAGGTCGGCGCCATCTCCGCCAACGCCGACGAGTCGATCGGCAAGATCATCTCCGATGCGATGGAGAAAGTTGGTAAGGAAGGCGTGATTACGGTCGAGGATGGCAAAAGCCTCAACAACGAGCTGGAACTCGTCGAGGGTATGCAATTCGATCGCGGCTATCTTTCCCCCTATTTCATCAATAGCCCCGATAAGCAGATGGCCGTACTCGACAACCCGTACGTCCTGCTCTACGACAAGAAGATCTCCAGCATCCGCGATCTGTTGCCGGTGCTCGAGCAGGTGGCCAAGGCAGGTCGTCCGCTGCTGATCGTCGCCGAGGACGTGGAAGGCGAAGCGCTGGCCACCCTCGTTGTGAACAACATCCGCGGTATTCTGAAGACCTGCGCGGTCAAGGCGCCGGGCTTCGGTGACCGCCGCAAGGCCATGCTGGAAGACATCGCCGTTCTGACCGGCGGCACCGTCATCTCCGACGAATTGGGGTTGCAGCTGGAGAAGGCCAGTCTGAACGACTTGGGCCAGGCCAAGCGGGTCGAAATGGGCAAGGAAGCCACCACTATCATCGACGGTGCCGGCGATCCCAAGCAGATCGAAGCGCGTGTCAAAAGCATCCGCGCTCAGATTGAGGAGGCGACCAGCGACTACGACAAAGAGAAGCTACAGGAGCGTGTTGCGAAGCTGGCCGGTGGTGTGGCGCTGATCAAAGTCGGCGCGGCAACCGAGATGGAAATGAAGGAGAAGAAGGCGCGCGTGGAAGATGCGCTGCACGCTACTCGCGCTGCGGTCGAGGAGGGCATCGTGGCAGGAGGCGGCGTGGCGTTCATCCGAGCACGCCAGGCGATACAGTCCCTGAAGGGCGCCAACGCCGATCAAAATGCCGGCATCAAGATCGTGATGCGGGCTTTGGAGGAGCCGCTGCGCCAGATCGTGGCCAACGCCGGCGCCGAGGCCTCCGTCGTCCTGAACAAGGTCGTGGAAGGCAAAGGTAACTTCGGCTACAACGCGGCTACTGACCAATACGGTGATCTGGTCGAAATGGGCGTGCTGGATCCGACCAAAGTGACACGCTGCGCACTGCAGAACGCGGCATCGGTTGCTGCCCTAATCCTCACCACCGACGCCATGGTTGCCGAGCTGCCGAAGGACGAAGGCCACTCGCATGGTGGCGGTGGCGGCGGCATGGGCGGCATGGGCGGCATGGGTGGAATGGATATGTAGAGGGACCCGAGTTGCGGCAAGGACGGTCTGGATTTGGTGAAGGGTTGGTTTCCTTCACCAGATCCAATTTGTTGAGGAGAACAGAATGCCCAAAGGACAGCAGCGAAGCAATCGCGAACAGAAAAAGCCCAAGCAATCGAAATTGAAGCCCGCCGTTCCAGCGTCGCCATTCGCTGCAACGCCGGTGAAACCGGCTGCTCCGATTGGCGGGAAGAAGAAATAGCGCGGAGGGAACCCGCCGCCTTTCAATAGACTCTGCGGACGTCCACTTTGACGTCCATGCCACGGTAGTCGGCCGGATTTCCCACCCAACTCCCGGACAGTGGGGCGGCCTGTGCAGGATGGCGCGCGATCGCTACTCGGATCAGCTCTTGGCCTGGCGTCAGGCGGTTAGTAGGGTCGTAGGGCACCCAGCCAGCGCCCGGCAAATAGACGTTCAACCAAGCGTGCGTGCTGCCGCCTCCCGCCGGCGCGAGGGCGTCGCGATCCAGTGTCGGATCGTATAAATATCCGGAGACGAACCGGGCCGCGAGCCCCAGGCAGCGGACCGCCTCAATCATCAACCACGCATAGTCCCGACAGGTCCCTGAGCGCAAGCGTAGTGTCTCGTACGCCTCCTGCGTCCCTTCCACGTCGCGGGCTTGGTAGGCGAATTGCTCGCGCATGTACTCCATCATATGTTGCAGCACCGGGCGTGTTTCATAGTTGCCGGCGCGGAGCATTTCCCTGGCCCATGCGTCAACGCTGCCAATGGCGTCGCGCGAATGCGGCCTCAGGAAGCCTTGCAAGTCGATCCACTCGTCCGGCGTAAGGGCGAGCGGCAGTTTCTCCGCTCGGCCCTCGAGCGGAAGCTCGTGATCTCGCACCCCATAGTGTTCGACCGAGAAACGGCAGACGAAAGTGAGCTCGGCGGCCGGCTCATGAAATGTGACGACCGCCACGGAGTTGGAAAATGTGTCTTGAATCCAGTGCGCGTGCCAGGCAACGTTGGTGGTCAAATCCCAATCGATTACCCGCAGATCATGACCAGCCAGCGGTCGGAACATGAGACGGTGCTCGCCGAAGCGCACTGGCGAAGAGTAGGAATACGTTGTCCGGTGACGTACTTCGAGAATAGTGCTCATCGCGTTTGGGGAGGAGCCTGAAGGGGTGGAGGTAGGGAGCGACGGCACCCGTCGGCATCCGACGCGCTCCTATCGCTTCACGGGCCTCCCCTCTCCATGAAAATGCAGCGGATCCCTTAGATTCTGCAACTCACGGTAGTAGTAGAGCGGCGTAGGCCGCTTCTCCTTGAACCGAAGCCGCCTCAAGAATTCGATCTCCTCCTGGGTCACACCGCCGCTGAGTGCGGCGTCCTTCAGGAAAGCTTTGAGCCCCGGCTCACCTGCGGAGGGTTGCGCGGCTTCCGTCTCGACAAACTCGAATCGCCTCGAGTGTAGTGCAGTGAACCTTCGATTCAGCACGATGTTCATGCCGAAGGTAGCGGGATCGATTTCCCAGGAATCGATCAACGGATCCAGAAAGGATGTGCAGTGCTCCACCGACACGTGGAACACGTCGGTATCCAGAAAGTCGAGAATCATAACCCGCATCTGCCTGTAGCTTCGCCCGCTGTGCCGAGCCACCGAGCGAAGCCACTTGTCGCTGTTCAATTCCTCTCTGGCGGCGCGCTTGGCCACATCCAGAAGCTTTTGCGTCACGAGGTGTTCCAGTTCGCCAAAGGGCTGCTTCTCGAAAATCGCTCGCATCTGTTGCCGCTTCTCCGGCGGGCACTTGCGCAGAACCAGCTCCCGGACTTCCTGAAACAGGGGCGCCGGCGGGTCGTCAAAATTTCTCTTCAGCGCCTCTCTGCGCTGGAGATCGGCCAGCATCGCGAGCTTGCCGCTCGGCATCTTGAGAAACTTGCCGATCCTCCCGTACAGGTCGGTCCTATCGGGCGCCGGGGGCGATTTTTTCCGAGTCAGCAGCTGGGAGATGTAGGACTCTGTTACTTGGGCGGCCGCCGCCAAGTCCTTTTGCTCCAACCCCAGTTGCTCCAACCGTTCCTTGATGACCATGCAAACGTCCACGGGATTCCATCCGATAAAATTAACCATCGTCGATTAAGTGATTCAGATATTCCAAGATAACGATTGACAGGTCAAGTGAATCCACCTAGGCTAGACGAGGGCCTGAGCGAGCATTTCTTCTCAAAATACAACCAAGTTTGACCAGGCGAAGCGCAAGGCCAGGGACTGGTTTGGTTCGGCCAGATCGGGAGGGGGGCGCAAGCCCACCTTGCTTTCTATTGAAGGGAAATTGGCGATTGCGGGAGAACTCTGTTGATTTCGGAGGCTCGCTGCGAGGCAGAGGTTCAATGATCAATGCAGTATGGACGACGTCTCTCGAACCCCTGAAGACGCGGCGTGAGGTACGGGGCTTCCTGGCCAGAACCGTTGCAGACCTGGTCGGTGAGCAGACTCAGCAGAATCAGCCGGTCGAGCTTTCCGATCTCGCAACGGGCAGTGATCGCGAGGTCATCGAGTCCTACCGTCGTCTCGACAAGTTCTGTGACGGCCTCCGCACAAGAGACGCGAGGTATGGCGGCATTGTGGTGACGCTTAATCTGCGAGACCTCTTTGCAAACGGGCTTTCGCGAATGAAGGAATTGCCACCGGACCCTCGCGAAACCCTGCACGCCATCCCGCCGGCTGCTCCCGACTTGTCAACGACCGGACGGAAGTGACGAGAGCCGCAGAGGGGGCGAACAGCCATCGGTAAGAGGCGGCCGACCGACCCGTGGCGAGTGTGCAACGTGCTGTTGCGTGCGCTGGCCGTCAGGGAATGATCGGCACGAACACCAACAGGAATGTCGCCATGGCACGAGTCCGCGCGCGCTCCGTTGAGATCATGAAGAGAGAATCAAAATGTCCAGACTCCTTATTGCTGTAGTCGCATCCGTGTTGGTCTCGGGGCCGGCCGGCGTGATCGCGCAAACGCTCGACACGCGCTTCCCGAAGACCGCAGACGAATACAAGACGGCGAAGGATCCGTGCAAAACTCCGAGCGAAGCCGGCAAAGAGCAATGCGCGAAAGACCTCAAAGCGCTGGACGAAGCTTCGCGCACGCGGTGCGGGAAGCTGGCAGACCAGGCCAAGAGAGAGTGCGTCCTGGAGGCGTTTGTAGATCAGCATGACCGCATGGCCGGGACTCGAGTCGAGAAGAGCGAGGCCGCGCCGTCAGCGGGCGTCCAGCCAAAATAGGACCGCCAGCCGTAGACGCACGCTCCGCCATAGATCCCCGGACACCGGTGAGCGCGCATATATGATCTGGGAACGGAGTGGAATCGAGCCTTGTGATATTGGGCTGATTCCGATGGTGATCGAGCAGAGTGGGCGGGGCGAGCGCGCCTATGACATCTACTCGCGTCTGCTGAAGGAACGCGTTGTATTTCTGGCGGGGCCGATCGATGAGATGTCCGCCAATCTGATAGTGGCCCAGCTGCTGTTCTTGGAGTCGGACAACCCGGAGAAGGACATCTCCCTGTACATCAACTCTCCGGGCGGAGAGGTATCGGCGGGCCTGGCCATCTACGACACCATGCAGTTCATCAAGCCGGACGTGAGCACGCTGTGCATCGGCCAGGCGGCGAGCATGGGAGCGGTTCTTCTGTGCGCGGGGGCCAAGCGCAAGCGCTGTTGCCTGCCCAACTCGCGAGTGTTGATCCACCAGCCGTTCGGCGGATTTCAGGGCCAAGCCACTGACATCGAGATCCACGCCAAGGAGATCCTGTACTTGCGCCAGAGACTCAACGAGATCATGGCCAAGCACACGGGGCAGGACATACACACCATCGAGCGCGATACCGATCGCGACAACTTCTTCGGGGCGGACGAAGCCACTGAATATGGCTTGGTGGACAAAGTTCTCCTGAGCCGCGCCGAGGCCGGGGTTTGAGCCGTCTCGTGGCGTGCTGCGGGAGGACCGTCTCGCAGTTTCGACCTCGTTGAGGCGCTGGCGCGGGTAACAAGCAAGGGCACAGCAAAGCTTCGATGTTTTGTGCGCAGTGCCAGGGCCGGTGGTGCACGTCAGGCTATCGTCAGGCCCTCTACGTTAGTCTGAGTTCGCTGTACCCATACTCCTCCAGATCAACCTGATACCTCCGATACCTCCTCTCCGGACAGTTGAGTCGGCGCATATGTGCGCTACCGAACAGAAGAGGCGGGGGATTCTAACTACACTCACCACGCCGACGTGTGTGAGCGAAGCGTCGAGCTGTAGCGTCTAGGTCTCGAGCCGCTCGACCCTCCTCATAGGATCTCCATGACGAAATCGCCCGCTGCGGCGGCAGGTGTTCCACCTGTTCCTGATCAAGCCCTCGCACTACGACGACGAGGGCTACGTGATCCAGTGGGTGCGATCGTCGATTCCAGCGAACACGTTGGCCGCCTTGTACGGGCTGGCGCTCGACTGTGCGGAGCGCCGGGTGCTGGGCACAGACGTGGAGCTTCGAATCACCGTCTGGGACGAGACCAACACCCGCATCAGGCCCGCGCGAATCATTCGGCAGATCCGAGCGCGCCGGCGGCCACGGGCTGGTCGGCCTGGTCGGTGTGCAGAGCAACCAGTTTCCCCGCGCGGTCGATATCGCGCGGCCGCTTCGCGCGGCGGGCATCCAGGTCTGCGTCGGCGGGTTTCACGTGAGCGGCTGTATCTCGATGCTGCCGGACGTGCCGCCGGACCTGCAGGAGGCGATGGACCTCGGCATTTCCCTGTTTGCTGGAGAGGTGGAGGGGCGCCTTGAGGATCTGCTGCAGGCTGCCTCCCGCAACGCGCTCCAGCCGCTCTACAACTTCATGAAGGATCTGCCAGGCCTCGAGGGTGCGGCGGTGCCGTTCCTCCCGCTAGACATCGTTCGTCGCACCAGCGGATTGCGCACGAGCTTCGACGCTGGACGGGGTTGCCCCTTCCTGTGCAGCTTCTGCACGATCATCAATGTCCAGGGCCGGAAATCACGCAGCCGCAGCGCCGACGATGTGGAGAGGATAGTACGCGCCAATCTGGTGCAGGGCGTCCACAACTTCTTCATCACGGACGACAACCTCGCGCGAAATCAAAACTGGGAGGCAATCTTCGACCGTCTGATCAGGATGCGAGAAGAGGAGGGCGAGCGCATCAACATCGTCGCGCAGGTTGACACCATGTCCCACAAGATTCGCGGTTTTATTGAGAAAGCGGGTCGCGCTGGCGTCAACCGGGTGTTCATCGGCCTGGAGAACATCAACCCGGATTCCCTGAAGGAAGCCAAGAAAGGCCAGAACCAGATCTCCGAGTACCGCACCATGCTGCAGGCGTGGCACCGGGTAGGAGCGCTCACCTACGCCGGCTATATTCTCGGGTTTCCGGGCGATACGCCAGCTTCAATCGAGCGCGACATCGGCATCATCCAACGGGAGTTGCCGATCGATCTGCTGGAGTTCTTCATCCTGACCCCGCTGCCAGGCTCAGCCGACCACAAGAAGCTCTACCTGGCAGATGTAGAGATGGAGCCTGACATGAACAAGTATGACGTGGTCCATGTCACCACCCGTCATTCGACCATGTCGGACGCAGAGCTTCTCGGGATCTACCGCAAGGCGTGGGATCTTTATTACTCCCCGGAGCACGTGGAAACGGTGCTGCGCCGGGCGAAGGTATGGGGTTTCGATCCACGCAACATGATGATGAAACTGCTCCTGTTTCATGCCGTCCCGCGCCTGGAGCGAGTTCACCCCTTGGAAGGCGGGCTGTTTCGGCGCAAGTTCCGTCGTGACCGGCGGCGCGGGATGCCGCTCGAAGGGCGATTGGCGTTCTATGGCCGCTACGGTTGGGACATCGTCTCCAAACATCTTCGCTTCGCCGGCATGTACTCGCAATACTGGCGCACGCTCAGACGCGTACTCCGAGATACGGCTCCGTACATGGACACTGCCATGTCTGCAGTCCAAGACAAGGAGTTCCAGACGTTGGAGATCTACAGCGCAACGCGTGGATCAATCTCGGTGGTGGAGAAGTTGCGGCGGCGCTCAGCCGCCCGCGCGGAGGCACCCCACCGCCACCGCCACCGCGGAATCAGGCTGACCTGGCGAACTTGCGTTGGCAGGACAGCCAGCGAACAGAAGACTGCCTCTCCGTTGTGATCGACCTCGCTTCCGCGCTCCTCTAGCGTTTGACTGATTTCATCTCGCTATTCGCGCCTCCAAGAGCTAGTTCTGGCTGGTCATCACGGGTTGTTCCCGGTACTCCTGCGGAAATAGGCGTTTGAGGTTCGCGATTTTCGGCAGGTCGTTGCTGAAGATATACGGGTGGTCGGGGTGACGGATCAAGAAATCCTGATGATAGCCTTCGGCCGGATAGAAGGCCCTGAGCGGATCGACGCGTGTGACGATCGGCTGCGGGAAGACGTGTGCGCGCCCGAGCTGCGCGACGTAGGCCTGCGCGATGCGTTGCTGCAATGGGTCGGCATAGAAGATCACCGACCGGTACTGGGATCCGATATCGGGTCCCTGACGGTTGAGTTGGGTCGGGTCGTGCGCAACCGAGAAGTAGATCCGCAGGATCTCCCCGTACGAAATCTCGCGTGGATCGAAGATGATCTGCACGGATTCAGCATGGCCCGTCTGCCCAGTCCCGACCTGCTCGTAAGTAGCTCTCGCTTTCTCCCCGCCGGAGTAGCCCGCGAAAACCTGCTTTACCCCCTTGGTATGCTGAAACACTCCCTGTACGCCCCAGAAGCAGCCGCCTGCCAGCACGGCTGTCTCGGTTCCGCTGCTCGCGCTCTTGGGACTATCGATTTCAGGAGGCGGAAGTGGAGTGCCGGCCTCGCCGGTCCGTCCCGAAACGTGCCACAGGACACCAATCACCGCCAACGTCAGCAGCGCGGCCCGGGCGCGGTGGCGTTCGAAACCAGGTGAATCGGGTAGAACGGCCCAATTCCAAATCTTGCGCATGATGTCCTCCTGGACGGAGCAAAACGGGCGTTCGGCCTTAGCCAGGCGCGCCGCGTGTTAGATCTATACGTGCGACACGCACAAGTGGTTGCATCCCGATGCGTTCGCAGCGTTAGCAGGAGCCGCAACAAGTTTACGCGATGCGAGTCGTTGATCGATCACGACACGTCCCGGCCGCAGCAATGAGAGGTCGGCCGGGCTTAGCCGGTCGGATGCCGTCTTCGCCTGACGCTAGTATGGATACAGCAGCGGAGGAGCGCTCACGGCGTCGAGCCTAGCGCGTTGGTCGGCGGCCAATACGAGATCAGCCGCGGCGAGGTTGTCGCCAAGTTGCTCGTCGGTGCGCGCCCCAATCACCAGGGACGTCACCCCAGGGCGGCCCCTGGAGTGCCCGTCCGAGAATTTCCTGGGAGCGATCGCCCGAATAGACGTAAGAGCGTGTTGCCTCTTGTGGTCAGCCCTTCCGCATCCCCTCTCTCATGCGGCGAACCCACTGCTTGTGTAATAAGAATCAATCCTAGTATGATTCGTGCTAGCAGAGAGAAGTCGACGAAGCTCCTCCTGCGTAGTGCAACCGGCAACAATTTGAGTGAGGGGGATCTCGATGACATGGCTCAGTTCGGCGGGCAAGCGCTCGGCCCATGCAATGCTCGTCGCTGCAGTTGCGAAGGTTTGCGCGATCTGCGCGCTGCTGACCGGTACGTCCGCATTGGCGGATGAGCGGTTTTTCACTTATATCCAGGAAGCGGATGTCATTCCCAAAGGTGGCTGGGAGTTTGAACAGTGGGTCACGTTCCGCAAAGGATATCTCGAGGGCAATCGCCAATTCGATCAATTCCTCTGGGATTTTCGCGAGGAAATGGAATACGGCTTCACCGACAAGTTGAGTGGATCGATGTATCTGAACTTCCAGCAGGAGCAGATCGTCGCGCAGGAACCGGGACTCGCGGACTCGAGCAAATTCTCGTTCAAGGGTGTCTCTGCGGAGGTGAAGTATCAACTCCTCAATCCATTTACAGATCCCGTCGGTATTGCGCTGTATTTCGAGCCGACCTACAACGGCAACGAGCAGGAATTGGAGTACAAACTGATTTTCTCCAAGAACATCGGCGACAAGTGGGTGCTGGCCGCGAACGCCATCTTCGAGCAGGAGTGGGAGAAGGAGGACGGCGTAACGGAAAAGGAGTCGGTTCTGGAGTTCACTTTCGGTGCTGCCTACCGTTTCTCGCCGAACTGGTCGGTGGGGCTCGAAGCACGCTACCACTCGGTGTATGAAGGTTCAACCTTGAACGAGCACTTGGGGTCGGCTTGGTTTCTCGGCCCGAACATCCACTACGGCACGTCCAAATGGTGGGCGACGTTCACGCTGTTGCCGCAGATCTCCGGCAATCCAAGCGATAGAGGTCTCAACCTCACGGAGCACCAGATTTTTGAGGCTCGGCTGATCTTCGGCATCAATTTCTGATGGTCTGAGCCGCCGCGGCTGTTCGGGCTGCGCCGTACCTTCGTTGGAGTAATCGCGACTCCCCAACCAGCCCGGGTTCATTGTGTTCAGCGCCCCGGCACAAGGCTTGGAGAGATCCAAGCCTTTTCTGTTTTTCGGCGGTCCTCGTCGATACGAGGGGAGTTTCCGCACCTGCACTGGCATATCAAGTGCTTGGATTCGGCCCGGCTGGGCGTACCACCGGCGTTTGTTCTGGATCGTGGCGCCCACCCGGCGCTGCGCATGGCGGGGCGCATCGCTGTCGACTAGGCGGTGATGGAAATCTGATCAGGATCCTGGAGACGCGTGGCCGAGGTGCTATCTGATACGGTTGCAGCGCGAGTTGCGACGACTTCGATGATGTCTGCCTCCCATCAGGCTCCGAACCCTTCACACCTCCGCGAAGGCGGTCGTGGCAGAGCGCACCCACGGGATGAGGCGCCTTAAGCTCATCTCGAAAGGAATGTTCGGACCGCTATGCTGATCAAAGGTAAGCCTGTCGGGATCTGGATTCTTGCCATTTGGGCTGTGGCACATACCATTCCGGCGGTCCTAGTATCCGCAGACGCCAGTGGCGTGAAAAGCTTGCTGGTCGGGGTGGTGGTCGTTGTCGAACTGGCCATCGCCGGAGGGCTGCTCATCCACTGGCGCCCGGCCAGGTACGTGCTCATCGCTCAAGTGGCCTTGCACGTGTTCGTCTCGGCACTGGTGGTCTGGGCGTTCGTGTTCGTCGCATTCGCCTGGGGGCTGCACGCAACCGACGCGCCGATCGTGGCATCAGCCGCTGGGTATCTGCTCTTCGCCTGCTGGGCGTTCATGTACCTGTTTCATCCCGACACAGAAGAGTACTTCGCCAGGTGGGTTGGCTGGCAGATGGCGTGAACCGCTCACACCGTTAGGCGCACCAGCCCGAGAGCGGGGTAGTACGTGGTAAGCCTGTCAGCGGCCAATTCGCAATAACTCAGATCCTCGGACTGCCAACCCCAGCAGGCTTGGCGCCTAGCGGTTTCTCTCATGAGTATGCCGCGCGCGGCCGCTTCTGCTTCCATGTGGGAATCAAGCACATGCGGGCCGGCCTCATCTTGCGCTATCGAGGTTGGCTGGTGGCCTGCGTCCGCGTCGAGGACTCGCTTGCGGAAATGTCCGGGTTGCGCTTGAATCCCAAACTCAATCGACTAGATCCAAGAGGAAACCATGAAGATTTCGATGTACCAAGCTTCCGTCCCTGTGTTCATCCGCGTGTTGAACAACCTTACGGCGATCCTGGACAAGGGTGCGACGCATGCCGAAGCGAAGAAGATAGACCCGTCGGTATTGGTCAACGCGCGCTTGTACCCCGATATGCTGCCGCTTGCGCGCCAGGTTCAAATTGCCAGCGACGGAGCAAAAGGCGCGGCGGCGCGGCTCGCAGGGCTCGAGCCTCCAAAATACGAAGATACGGAGACCACCTTCTCGGACCTCAAGGGCCGCATTCAGAAAACCACCGCCTATCTGAATACATTCAAGCCCGAGCAGATCGAAGGTTCAGAAGAAAGAGCAGTCATCCTGCAGATCCGCGGCCAGCCGGTAACCTTCCAAGGGCTGCCGTATCTGCTCAATCATGCGGTCCCCAACTTTTACTTCCACGTCACGACCGCTTACGACATCCTCCGGCACAGCGGGGTGGAGATCGGAAAGGCGGATTTCCTAGGCACTCGCTGACAGCTCGCTAGTGCGGTTCCGGCGGCGGCGGTTCATCGCCCGACAACGAACGGGCGGCTTCTTGTAGCACGAGTAGCCTGCATCCAACACTTGTGGGTCCTGACGCCATGCCTTCGATTCAAAATTCTCCCGACTGCAGCCGGAATCGAGCCAACTCATAGTCTTTACCTTTGTCGCGCAGCTCTCGAGGCAGAAGCGTGTAGACACGATCGAAGGTACGCATGGCCAAAGTCCGACCGGCGACGAATGTGCCGGGCGGCAACATCAGCGCGACTTCTCCCCTCTGAGCGCTGCCCTCGCGACCGCTGAGCAGAAGCAACGCATCGAGTTCCTGCTGCGACCCCTCCGAGGGCATCCCGCTTATCTTGACCTTCACAACGCCGCGGGATAAGGATTCGATCCCGACGTACATGGTACCGGTGGCGGGCCTCGAGAGCCGGCGGACCAGACCGATTCCCCAGCTCGCCCCTTCTTCTGCCCGAATGCCGAGCACCGAACCGATCTCGAGCCAGTCGCTCGCGGTTTCGCGGACCACCGCACCGAAACCGCTCTGGCTCTCGTTCTCCACGTTCCAGGTTTCCACGTTTGAATCAAAGTCCAATTCCTGGGAATCACCAGAAACCATAGCCAGGATGGAGTCGAAGTCGTGCACGACGCTGATGCGCGCAAGCGCGGCGGCACGCTCGCTAGCTCGAGTGGGCGGGGTGGGATCCCAATAACGCGCCAGATGATCCAGCACCTCGAGTATGGATGCTGCTTTGTGCACGCCGCCAGGATTGAGCTCGGGTGGAATCATGCCGCGCTCGCTGATCGTCTCGATCGTGCGGTCCAGCATTGTCGCAGCCTTGTCCGGCCCGAAGTATCGGATTCCGGCGACCGCTGTTATGCGCTCGACCAGGCGCGCAGGGGTGCCACCGCCCGCCGTGTCGACGTAGTAATGGCAGCCTCGTCTGGGTGTGCGCACCAGAGCGAAAAATTCCGCATAGTGCTCGACGAGGAACTCCACCAGATGCAGGTTCTCGGGCGGCAGGGTATCAGTGGCGGACACCCAGAGCATCAGTGCCTGCAGGTATTCGAGCTGAACGCTGGAGAACTCCTGGGTTCCTGCGTAGATCTTCAGATTGTCGGAGGCGATATTGGCCCCTTCCGCGTAGGAATACAGGGCGGCGGCTAGTTTCCATAAGACCTGATCAACCGGGCCTTGCCGTAACAGGCTCCACTTGAGCTCGACCCTGAGCGCGCGAATCGCGCGCGCGACCAGCACGGGCAGCACCGGTTGCAGGAGTTCCGCGCCGCTCACGCGCTGGCGGTACTGATCGACCAGGAATTGGTAAGTTGCACCGAGCTCGCGGGAGAACTGGAAAGAGGTATTCCAAGTGCGCTGAGCCTGGAATTTCTGATACCGGCTGCCGAGCGCGATGAAGTCCAACGTGAGCTTGCGCTGAGGTGCCTTCCCGGTGACGTCCAGCAGGTCGACTACTTCATAGGCCCGTTGTGGCAGGATGGCGTAGGCGTCGCGCAAGGCCTTTAGCCAGTACGTGATCTCTTCGAGCATGCGAAACGGATCGTCGCGCGGCAGCCGGCCGAGAAACTCCTCGGCGTGGTGGCGATCGACCATCGGATGGTCGCTTCGTCTGGACTTGTTCCAGTGCACTTTGCGTAGTAGTTTGAGTTGGCCAGGCGCGATGGTCGATTGTTCAGAGCTCCCCAGGCTCGATCCAATTGTGAAGAGCGAGACCACCGTCGACTACGATGGTCGTCCCCGTAACGTAGCGCAAGAAGCGGTCGGCGACGCGCGGGCCGATTCTACCTAAAAACGACGACACGCCCCATTGTGATTGCCTGTCAAACCCAGGGCTCCCGCCTGTCGATCCGCTGCTGAATCCTGCTGTCCAGCAAGCTACAACCTCATGCTAAAGTAAATTCGATCGCCCGTGAAATCGAGGAGCAGGTCCAATGACCACCCTAGCAACAGCAATATTCTCCAAGTTTGGCGCCCGTGGCGGGCGCTACTATCCCGCACGAACATGAGTACCCACGGCTTCACGCTCTTCGACACGCCGGTAGGGGCATGCGGCATCGCGTGGGGCACCCGCGGGGTGGTAGCTGTCCAGTTGCCGGAAGCGCGCGAGATCGAGACCCGTGCACGTTTGCTACAACGGTTTCCGGACGCTCGCGAGATGGCTCCTACGCCCGAGGTGCAGGTCGCGCTGAACGCCATCGTTGCGCTGCTGCGGGGCGAGGCGAGTGACCTCTCCTCGGTTGCACTCGACATGGAGCGCGTGCCTCCCTTCTACCGTCGGGTCTACGAGGTCGCGCGTACCATTCCACCCGGTGCGACGCTGTCGTACGGCGAACTTGCCGGCCGGCTCGGTGCGCCAGACTCCGCACGCGCCGTGGGGCAAGCGCTCGGCCGAAATCCGTTCGCGATTGTCGTGCCTTGTCATCGCGTGCTCGCCGCCGACGGCAAACTCGGCGGGTTTTCCGCGAAGGGCGGCGTCGCGACTAAGCTGCGCCTCTTGTCAATCGAGGCTGCGCGGGCAAAGGAGGTTCCAACGCCGCCAGACGGCAACGGCGTGTTCGGCTTCGATCCCAGCGCCGCGGTGGAGCACTTGCGCGCTTCGGACCCGGCGTTTGGGCGCCTTATCGATGCGGTCGGCCCGTTTCGCATGCGGCTCAAGAACGCGCCGAGCATCTTCGCCGCGCTCGCAGAGGCAATCGTTTATCAGCAGCTTACGGCCAAGGCTGCGGGGACGATCTTTGGCCGCGTGTGCGCCCTTTTCCCGCGAGCGCAGGAGGGACTGAACGCCGACCGGATCTTGCGTGTCTCGGACGAGAAGCTTCGTGGCGCTGGGCTTTCGCGCCCTAAGCTCCTTTCGTTACGCGACCTCGCCGGGAGGGCGGTCAGAGGCGAGCTTCCTTCACTCGCCGAGGTGCATCGTATGGAAGACGAGGGCATCATCGAGCGGCTCACACAGGTGCGAGGCATCGGGCGCTGGACGGTGGAAATGCTGCTGATGTTCCGTCTGGGTCGCCCTGACGTGCTGCCCGCGGACGACTACGGCATCCGCAAAGGGTTCGCGATCGCTTTCAAGAAACGCGAGCTGCCCGATCGGGATCAACTGAGAAAACGCGGTGCGCGCTGGAAGCCTTACCGCACGGTGGCGAGCTGGTACTTGTGGCGCGCGGTCGAGCTGGCGAAGAAATAGTCCCTTGCCCGCGAAGTCAGCTCAGGGGCACGACCAGCACGTTGACCCGGCCGGCCTCCGTGACCCGGCTTCGTCCCGGCAGGTAGAATCGCAACAATGGTCACCACCACGGTATTGCAGAGCGGCTCGATCTCGGTCCTCGACTATCGATGCAGCGCCGGACCGGCCGACAGGCCGTTTGTGGAGTTGCACGATGGGTTCTCTGTGTCCTATGTGCGCAAGGGTAACTTCGGTTATCGTTTTCGCGGCGAGTCGTTCGAGCTGGTGGCTGGATCGATTCTGGTCGGCTATCCCGGCGACGAGTTCATGTGCACCCACGACCACCACGTCTGTGGCGACGAGTGCCTGTCGTTTCAGCTCGTCCCGTCGCTGGTGGAAGCTATCGGGCAGGGGACCGAGAAATGGCTGGCGGGCATCTGGCGTGCCGGCGCGCTGCCACCTTTGCCCGAGCTCATGGTGCTGGGCGAACTGGCGCAGGCGGCAGCTGACGGCACCAGCGACGTTGGGCTCGACGAGCTGGGAATGCTGTTGGTGAGCGGCTTCGTCGAAGCGATGTCTGGGCGGAAGCGGAACTCCGCCGGAAGTCCGGGCGTGCGACCGCCGCCGTGCGGTGGACGCGGCGCTCTGGATCGACGCGAACTCGCACCAGCCGATCGATCTCGAGAGCGCAGCGACACGAGCCGGGCTGAGCCCGTTTCACTTCCTGCGACTGTTCGCGAAAGTCCTCGGCGTGACGCCGCACCAGTATCTGGTTCGCTCGCGGCTGCGCCATGCGGCGCGCCTGCTGGCCGACGACGCTCGTTCGATCACCGACGTCGCCTTCGACGTCGGCTTTGCCGACCTCTCCAACTTCGTACGCACGTTTCATCGCGCAGCCGGCGTTTCGCCTCGACGCTTCCGTCAGGCAGCGAAGGGAGACCGCAAGATTTTCCAAGCCCGGCTCGCCGCTGCCGTCTAGGATGACCTCCTTCGCAAAGGAGGACATCATGTACGACCACATCGGATTGAAGGTGAAGGACGTCGACGCCGCCGTGCGTTTTTATCAGGCTGCGCTGGCGGGGCTCGGGCTTGTGCTTAGCTCCCGCGATGCTGCGGGCGCAGGCTTCGGCCCTCCGGGTGAGCCCGCCCTCTGGCTGTATGCTTCGGACCGTGCTGCAGGTCCCGGGGTGCATATCGCGCTGCGCGCCGCCGATCGTGCTGCGGTCGACCGCTTCTACGCAGACGGCCTGAAGGCCGGCGGCCGCGATCACGGCCGTCCCGGACTGCGGACTGACTACAGCCCCACTTACTACGCGGCGTTCCTTCTCGACCCCGACGGCAACAACATCGAAGCCGTTTGCGCGCGTTAGCCCTTCCTGTTGGGTTTGGTATGAACGGCGGCGGCGATATTCGCCTCGGCGACGGTGCCCATTTGTTTGGCGGCCTTGACCATGGTCTCGTACACGCTCCTCGTGGATTCGACCGCGGACTTGGCTGCCGTGAAAGCCGCTTCGGAACCGCGCGGGGCCGACTTCATGGTCGTGAGCAGCGCGCGCGTCCGCAGGGGCGACGAGTTACTCCTGCCGCCACTTGCGCTCGGCCTCGTCCCAGGTCGCCAGCGGTTGCAGGTCTGGAACCCATGCCAGCCCGGATTTGGCGTCAGACGAGACCGCGTCGGTAGTCACCAGCACGTCGAGCAGCGCCGGCCGGTTCGCGAGCGCGCGATCGATCGCGGCGGGCAGATCCTCCGCGTGTTTCTACTCTCTCGGCGTGCATTCCGAACGCACGCGCCATCGCGGCGTAGTCCGCGTGCTGCAGCCGCGTGCCGACGACGCGGTCGTACGTCGTGACTTGGTCGTAAACCTCGATCTGCCACGCGCCGTTGTTGGCCACCACGATGAGCAGCGGCACGCGATGCCGCACCGCCGTGTCCACCTCGATGGCATTGAATCCGAACGAGCCATCTCCAGTGGCCACGACGACGGACCGATCGGGCTGCGCCAGGCTTGCCGCAATCCCGAACGGGACGCCAATCCCGAGACAGCCCAGGGACTCCGGGATCGAGGTAGGTCCCGGCCCTCAACCCGACACGGGCGAAGCTCAAGAAGTCGCCGCCGTCGGCGATCACCGTCGCGTTCGCCGGCAACTTGTCCTGCAGCGCGGCCAGCAATCGGTTGGGATGCATGCGACCGTCGCGGCCGGGCGCGGCAGCGGCCATCGACTTGCGCAGCTTGACTGAGCGCTGCTCGTGCTGTGTACGCAACGCCGTGGCCCAACTTCGATCGACTGCCGGCTCGCGCTCGCCGGCAGCTCTCACGATTGCGTCCAGTGCCGCGGCCGGACTGGCGAGCATCTCAACCGCGCCGCGGCGGTTGTCGCGCAGCTCGGAGGGCGCGTCGGCGATCCGCACGAAACGAGCGGTGCCGAAGACCGCGGGCGAACCATAAGCGAGCTGGAAATCGAGGCGGCGTCCTACCGTCACCACCGACATCCGCCTCGCCCAGCACCGTGCCGCGCATCGCCGCCACGACAGACGGATGCTCCTCGGCGATCAAGCCTCGGCTCTCTCCGGTATCGAGATAGACCCCACCCAGACGGTCCAGAAAGCGCTGGAGTTGCGGCCCCGCGTTGCGCGCTCCGCGGCCGCTGATTACCAGCGGTCGGCGCGCTGACCACAGCAGATCCACCGCCGCATCCACCGCCCTCGGATCAGGCTGGCAGGACGGCAGGGGCCTTGGGCCGAAAGTGCTCTTCCAGCTGCAGCGCTTTGGGGACGTCGCCTCGCACCGTGTTGGCGGGGAAGTCGAGGTAGACAGGCCCGGGTTCGCCACCTTGGCCGAACGCGCGGGATACTGCCTCGTCGAGCTCCTGCAGGACCAGCGTCGGTTCGCGCACAGTCCGCGCATAGCGGGTGATGGGGCGCACAAAGTCGATATGGACGATGTCCTGGAGAGCGCCGCGATTTTCCTGGAAGGTCGGCGGCAGCCCGGACAGCACGAGCACTGGAGCGCGAGCGACGTGAGCGTTGGCGATGCCGGTCATCGCGTTGGTCACGCCCGGGCCTGCCGTTATCAAAGCGACGCCCAAGCTGCCGGTGATCTCGGCGTGCGCATGCGCCATGTGGACGGCGGCGCGTTCGTCGCGCGTGTCGATGATGCGTATGCCTTCCTTGTCGACCCGCATCCAGATCGGCATGATGTGGCCGCCGCACAGCCCGAACACGCGTTCCACGCCGCGCGCCTTGAGAAAGCGGGCGATCACGGCCGCCGCGGAGTTCTCCGAGATGGTCGACACGCTCATGGTTGCTCCTCTCAACTGAGCCAGCGTATCGCCGCTATCCTACGCTTCCACGCATCGCAGTGGAGAGCCGCGGTGCTTCGGTGCGCGCGGATTCGCTAACAGACCGGCTGGACGCGAACTCTCCGCAGCGCGCTCTGCCGTTCCGTGCGCAACCGAGAACGGCTACGGCCTGCGTGCGCGGATCGACCCCACGAAAAAAAGACGGGGCCCGCAGGCCCCGTCTCTCAAGTCAAGACTAGTAGTCGATCAGAACAGGCTGGCTCCGCCGCAGTTCGTGCTGCCCCCAGCCGATGGTCCAAGTCGAGCCGGCGCGGCGCCGGTACGTTGACGCAGTCCGTCGGGGGTCAGCGGCGTGCCGGCGTTGGGCACGTAGATCGAGTACTGGAACCCGCCAGCATACGGCAGACCATCGTCGATCTTGCGGTCGACCTCCGCCATGATCTCCACCGGCACCTGGCTGCCCGTCTTCAGGTTATGCTTGGCTGGATCGGCGATTGCCAGTTCCGTACACCCCGTTCGTCGTAGATGATCTGGATGTAGACGCTGTACGGGTTCTTGGGGTTGTTGGTGTCGATCGCGTGTCGGTGTCGCCGCTGGCCGCGGTGAAGCTGCCGTTGAGGAAGCCGGCCGCGGTCAGATGGTTCCACGCCAGGAGCTTCTCGTGGAAGGCGGGCGCGGTAGCGTTGTTTTCGATACGGCCGTTCCCATTGCCGTTCGAGACGTGACGTTGTTGATGTTGGTGCTGGCCGACGCGTAGTCACCCGGCAGGGCGCGGAAGCGGTCCTGGAAGCCGAAGAAAGCGGCCTTGATGCCGTCCTGCTGGGAGATCAGATTGCGTACCCGTGCCCCGGTGATGAGTTCCTGTCCCTTGAGCACGCCACCGAGCAGCAGGCCGATGATGACCAGCACGATGGCAATTTCGATCAGCGTAAATCCCTTCGAGAGCTTTCCCATGTTCGTCCTTCCTTTGTCTGATCCTGATTACTTTGTTTGTGATGGAGCACATAACCGTTTGCTCGGCTCTAGTAACGCGAGACGCGTGCCACCACGATCCCCCAAGGCGGATCAATAGCTTAGGAGCGCAATGTCAGACGAACGTCAGCAGCGGAGCCCGCCGTGGTGTCGAACCCTCGGCAACGATGTCGACTCTCCCACAGCACCACCTCGGACTTTGAGATCGCGCCAGCGGTATCTGACAGGCGGCAGCGCCGGCGCGCGCTGAGATCATGTGACCCGCGCCGGATCGCGAGCGAAGGACTCGGCGAGGACCTCGATCATGTCGCCGGCATTGCTGTTCCGACGGCACATCCGCTGGGAATGTCGAATCGACGCAGCCGATCCAGCGGCCGACGCGAGCCCCGGCGGTCACGGTCCGCCAGTCAGCCGTGGGCCATGTTTTGCTTGAAGGGCCTCGGATGGACGCCGCGCCCGGCGGCAATGCGGAACAGATCGCGATTGCGCAGCCTCTCGGTCATGTGCGGGCGCCCCACCGTTACAATGACATCCCGCCGAGGTTTGGTCGGGTGTTTACCGACCCCGGTCAACCCCTCGGGGACGCGTCGATAGTCGCCATTGCGGCGGAGCAGAATCAGCGGACGATGGATCGGACTAGCGTTTTCTCCAAGGCGGGCAAGGGTCTGCTCGAGATCAAGAGCAAATCCAACCGCCTCTCGAAGGACGAATTCCGGGTCCTGAACCTGGTCGACGGGAAAGCTACGCTCGCCGACTTGGTCGACAAGAGCCGGATTAGCGAGGTCGAGCTGCGGAAGATCCTTCAGTTGCTGTCTAACGACGGTTTCATCAAGGAACTCGTTAGCTCACCTGCTTCCGGCGCCGCCCGGGCGACCTCGCCAACGCAAGCCGGCAGCGCCGAGGTTGATGACCTCGACTTTACGCAAGTCCTCGGGCCTTCCAAGTCGGCGAAGCCGGTGGTCTCGCAAGGCGCGGCATCAGAGCAGCGGCAGCGTGAGGATGCTGAACGGAAGGCCGCGGAGCACGCGCTGCCAAAGCGCGTGAGGAAACCGCGCTGCGCGCAAAGGCGGAAGCCGAGCAGCGTGCGCGCAGCGAGAGCGAGAAGCGCGCGAAGGAAGAGGCAGAGCGGCGCGCGCGCGAAGAGGAAACCGCGCGGCAGGTCCAGGCCGAGGCCGAACGTAAAGCGAAAGACGAAGAGGCGCAGCGCCAGAAGGTCGAAGCAGAAACGCGCGTCCGCATGGAGGCGGACCGGCGTGCGCAAGAAGAGGCCGAGCGTCGGGCGCGCGAAGAGGAAGCCGCGCGGCAGGTCCAGGCCGAGGCCGAACGCAAAGCGAAAGACGAAGAGGCACAGCGCCAGAAGGTCGAAGCGGAAGCACGCGCGCGCAGCGAAAGCGAGAAGCGCGCGAAGGAAGAGGCCGAACGTCGTGCGCGTGAGGAGGAAACCGCGCGTCAGGCCCGGCTCGAGGCCGAACGCAAAGCAAAAGAGGAAGAGGCGCAACGCCTGAAGGTCGAAGCCGAAACACGTGCGGAGGAAGAGGCGCTGCGTCGTGCACGCGAGAAGCTGGAGGTCGAAGCGCGTGCGAGCGAGGAAGCGGAACGCCGAGCTCGCGAGCAGCTCGAAGCGGCGACCCGTGCCAAAGAGGAGGCACAAGCGCAAGGCTCGTGAAGAAGCCGAGCGCCAGGCCAAACTTCAAGCCGAGGCAGCGCGGGTGGAAGCCGAACGGCAACGGATGCAGGAAGAGCAGCGTAAGCGCCACGACGACGAAGAACGCAGGCGCCGGGAAGAGGAGGAGCGCAAACGCCAGCACGAGGATGAACGGAAGCGACGCGAAGAAGAGGAACGCCGTCGTCGCGAGGACGAAGAGCGTCAGCGTCGAGAGGAAGAAACCCGCCAGCGCCGTGAAGACGAAGACCGCAGACGGCGCGAGGATGAGGAACGCAAGCGCCTGGACGACGAGAAGGCCGCGCGAGAGGCGCAGGAGCAACGCGCTGCCTCTGCTGGGGCTGCGCTCGACTTTACGGCTATCCCGTCGCCGGCCCCCGCGGTTCCGTTCGATCTCAACATCGACGCCGAGGCATCCAAACCGGAGATTGCCCAAGATGCGCTGAGCAAGCAGCAGGCTGTTCGCAAGGCGCTCGAGGAGCAGGCGCGGCGTGCCCACCTGGAAGAGGAGGCGCGCGCAGCAATGGCGCGCGCTGAGCAAGAGGCGCGAGAGAAAGCCGACCGCGAAGCGCGCGCGCTCGCGGAGGCGCTAGAGCGTGCGCGACGCGATGCGGAGCAACGTGCGCGCGAAGAAGCGATCCGTCGGCTGCAAGAGGATAAAGAGCGGCAAGCGCTCGCCCAGCGCAAGCCGAAATAGGATCGGCTTCACGGGCCTGCGGCAACTTAAGCCGCTGTCAGCGAACCCTCCGAGCAGCTCCGACAAGTCCGAATTGAATCGCCGATCGCCTTACGTCAGTCTTACGTGCGTCCCGGATCGCGCCTTCAACATCATCCGATGCTTCCCTTGCAAGTGACCGCAGGTCGCGCCGTGTAGGCGAAAGCGCCCGCAGCGCGTTTCTACCTCGCAGGGCCGAGGGTGCGGTCAAGATTGCATTGTCCGTCGCGCCCGGAATCGTCGAGTCTGCGGGCGGCTGCAGCCGGCGACAATGTGAGGAGCCATCATGAAGCGCGCAGCAGTACTCATCTCTATGACAATTGGTTTGTTGCTGGCCTCCTTTACCACGAGGGCCCAAGAAGTGGTGCCACCGAACGCGGCAACTCCGCCGCGTTTGAGCCTGGTCGAAGGCCAGGTCTCCTTTTTGCGGCTCGGGGCGCAGGACTGGGCCTCGGCACGCATGAACACTGCGTTGGCAGCGGGCGACTCGATCTATACAGGGCCATCCAGCAACGCCGAGTTTCAGATCGGGAAACGGGCGTATGTGCGCGTCGGGGAGTCGACGCAGCTGCAGATCACCGACCTCGAGCTCGACTATCCTCAGATCAAAGCGGCGGCTGGCGCGATATGAGATGCGTGTGCGGTCTCCTGTTCCTTCTTGTCGCAGCGGCGGCTCGGGCCGAACTCACTGTGTTTGGAGGTTTGGAGTACTTCAACTGGCAGGAAGAGACTACGCCGTCAGTGCAGGAAACCGGCCCTCTGTTCGCTGGTGGTCTGATCTGGATCCAGGACAAAGAGCAAGGTCTGCTCTTCGGTTATCGAGGCGAGCTTTATTTTGGGCAAGTGAACTACAACGGCGCCGAGCTCTTCACCGGCGCGGCCGTGAGCACGAATGTCGAGTACTTCGGTGTTCTGAACGAAGGCCAGATGCGGTATCGGTTTCCGTTGCGGGGTAACGAGCACCTGGATGCAGTACTCGCGGCGGGCGCAGATCTATGGCGGCGGCAGTTTCCAGGCAATCAGATGGAGGATTGGGGCGTTGTCTATGCCCGCCTGGGTGCGGAACTCGGGCCTCGGCCTGGTAAGCCTGGATGGCTAGCGGCGGTCGGACTGAAGTATCCGGTCTATACGCGTGAAAACGCACATCTGACGGATATCGGGTTCGACCAGAATCCAACGCTCACGCCGGGCAAGGACTGGAGCGCGTATGCCAGCATCGGCTATCGCATCGGTTCCCATTGGAGCGTGGTGGGGTACTACGACTCGTACCGTTTTCGGCAATCGACGAGCGTGCAAGCCACCTTAAATGGTAGGCAGTTTTCGATCTTTCAGCCGCAGAGCTCGATGGATGTGCTCGGTATTCAAGTCCTGTACTCGTTTTGAGCGCATGCAGTCGTTCCTTGCGCTGGCGGTCCTATTGTCGTGTCCCGTCGCCGCGGCGGCTCAGCCTGTGGCCGACGATCTGCGCGCAATCAATCGCCTTACTTACGGTATCGATGACGCCTCGGTCGAAGTTTACGCGAGCGTCGGGCGAGCGAGCTTCTGGGCGCAACAGCTGCAATTCGTCGGCGATACAGGCCTCCCTCGGGAAGCCCGCGTTGCCGTGGATGCGATGATCATCAGCCGCGTGCCCGCGCGCGACATTGTCGGAGGATACGAGGAGGAAGAGCAGGGTTTGAAGGAGATGGCCGACGGGGAGGCACGCAAAGTCAAACACAAGGCGTTGAACGAGCGCTATCGCTTCGTGGTGGAAGAAGCGCAGCGGCGCCATCTTATTCGCGCGCTGTACTCGCCCAACCAGCTCCAGGAACAGCTGACCTGGTTTTGGTTCAACCACTTCAACGTGTTCCAGGGCAAAGGCAAGGTCCGGCTTCTGATCGCCGACTATGAGGAGCGCGCGATCCGGCCGCACGTGTTCGGCCGTTTCCGGGACCTGCTGCTGGCAACGATCATGCACCCGGCCATGCTCGTCTATCTGGACAACGCACAGAATGCAGCAGGCCACATCAATGAAAACTATGCTCGCGAATTGCTCGAGCTGCACACGTTGAGTGTGGACGGGGGTTACACGCAACAGGACGTGCAGGAGTTGGCGCGCATCCTGACCGGGGTCGGCGTGAGCCTGGACGCCAGGCCCATCAAGCTTCCGCCGCGGCTGCGGGGCTACTACGTCGCGCAGGGGATGTTCGTGTTCAATCCTCACCGGCACGACTTTGGCGAGAAGACCTTTCTGCATCATCGCATCACGGGGCGCGGCTTCGACGAAGTAGCCGAAGTAGTGGACATCCTGTGCGCTGAACCGGCGACCGCGCACTTTATTTCCAGCAAACTTGCCGTCTACTTCATGGGCGACGTCCCGCCCGCCAACGTGGTGCAACGTATGCAGGACGCATTCCTGGCGAGCGCTGGGAACATCGCACACACCTTACGCGCAATGTTCGACTCGAGCGAGTTCTGGCGCGACGAATACCTGGGTAAGAAATTCAAGGACCCTGTGCATTATGTGCTGTCGGCGTTGCGCCTAACATACGACGGACGCGTGATCACCAACTACAAGCCAGCGCTGAACTGGCTGCACGCGTTGGGTGAGCCGCTCTATGGACGTCAGACCCCGGACGGCTACGGGCTGAGGCAGAAGGATTGGGCCAGCTCCGATCAGATGACCACCCGCTTCGAGATCGCGCGCCGATTCGCCAATGCGGGCGGCAGATTGTTCGATGCACCGGAATCCGATGGTTCTGAGGCGGTGTACCTGAGCGATCCGCAAACGGACATCGATCGCCCTCGTCTCCTGGCCCGCCTGCAATTGCTCCTGGGTCCCCAAACCGTTCAAGCCCTCGGTCAAGCCAGGGACGCGCGGGAGTGGACCGCGTTGCTTCTGTCGGCGCCTGAGTTCATGTACCGATGAGCAGACGGCGCTTCCTCGGTCTGGCCGGCGCCGGTGCGCTCGCACTGGGACCGATCCGTTTATGGGCCACACCCGCGGCGGCTTCCGGGACGAAATTCGTGCTGGTGCTGCTGCGCGGCGGTTATGATGCGGCCAGTCTACTCGTGCCATTCGCCAGCACGCTCTACTACGAATCGCGTCCCAACATCGCGATTCCTCGGCCCAACACGGCGGATCCGGACGCAGCCGTCGCGCTAGATAGCTATTGGGGCTTGCATCCGGCGCTCAGGAACTCGGTGTTCGCGCTATATCAGCAGCGTCAGGCCTTGTTCGTTCCCTACTCGGGCAGCCACGATCAGTCGCGGAGCCACTTTCACGCGCAGGACGTTCTCGAGTTGGGCCAGGGCTACGGCGCACGGCTGGATTACGGTAACGGTTTTCTCAACCGGCTCTTGGAAGTGCTGGGACCGGGTCGCGGTAGTGCAGTGAGCTTCACTGAAAGTCTGCCGCTCGTGTTCAAGGGCAATGTGATGGTGGCGAATCGGGGGCTCAAAGGACCCGCGAAGAACGCGTTCAACGCGCGTCAACGCGAACTTCTGGAACAAATGTATCGAGGCAACGAGCTGGCTGACGGTGTGCGCCAGGGACTCGACACGCGTCGACAGAGTGCGGAGCAGGATGAGGAAATGGTGAGGTCGGCGCGGGGCGCTGTAAACCCGAGCGGGTTCGAACAGCAAGCTCGCAGGATGGGGCGCCTCATGGCCACGAATTCGAGCTACGCGATTGGCTTCGTCGATGTCGGAGGTTGGGATACACACGTACACCAAGGTGCTGCGCGCGGGGCGTTCGCTGACCGGATCCGTAGCCTGGGTGTCGGGCTAACTGGCTTCGCGGAGGAGATGGGCGATGCGTGGCGCAACACCGTCCTGATCGTAGTATCCGAGTTTGGCCGCACCTTCCGTGAGAACGGCGATCGCGGCACGGACCATGGTCACGGCACCGTTGTATGGGTGCTGGGCGGTGGCCTCTCCGGAGGCCGGATTGGAGGAGAACAAATCGGTGTCTCGGCCGGAACTCTATTCCAAGATCGGGACCTGCCGGTGATCAACGAATACCGCTCATTGCTGGGGTACGTCTTCAACCGCCTGTATGCGCTGAGTGCTTCCGACCTGGCATTCGTATTCCCGGGCGCGGCGCCGGGCAGATATTCCTTCCTCTGAAGCGCTGGCGTTCCGAGCGCTTGGCGGGACCGCGGATTCTCCCGGTGCGGACGCGGTCTAACAAAGACCTCCAACGCGGATTTTCGATGGTTAGCCGTTGCCACCAGACGTCGCGAACTAGCCAGGCAGGCAAGGCGTTCCATGTGCTGGTCTACCGTATTTCTTCTTCGACTGGTTGTTCCGCGATGTCAATCGGGGCAGTTTCTTGGAGCGTGCCGCGGCGTGGCGGTTTAACCGGGAGATGCGACGGTACCTGCTGGTCTACCTGCGTCGTTGGGTGATACTGGTAGTGTGCAGCTACGCTCTAGGGGCGATGTTCGAAAGCTGGCCTTCTCTGAGCCATGCCGCGGCCTTTTTTTGTTGCGTGACCTCTGTTTCGACCGCGATGGCGATGCTCATTGTGCGCTTGTGGCTCGGCCTCAGGTACAGCTAGGTCTCGTACCACTGCTGTCGCCCCAACTCCGGGGCCCACGCCAGCGCGAGATCGAAAAAGGCATCCTCGATTGCATCGCAAGGCCCGACTCGGGTCCTGCCGTTGCAATCGTTTGCGTGGAAGGTGTGGCCGGTACTGTATTGCATCCCGCCTATCGTAAACGACTCGAGCTCGGTGTCGGGATCCGCGGGCGCGGCGAGCGGTGTGCCGTCTATCGTCAAGGGGTAACCTTCGATAGTCGAGGAAGCCGACGTCGCGGTCGGCATCGTTGCAAGGACTCCGCGCGGGTCGATGAGCCAATAGTCGGAAACCCCGCTCTGCCGCCTCTGGAAATCCGCCCCAACATCAGCCAGCTCTATCGAATTTGCGACGACAGGCACAACCGACGGTGAAGAATCCGTTCGTGCTTCTTGCTGAGCGGTGTAGATCGGAAATGCACTGACCGACGGGGCAATGAGTACAGCGCATACACGGACCAGCATTGCAGCAAAGCGATGGATTGCGTGAAGCCGGGGGCTCGACATAGAACAATTCCGAAAATTAAGAGAGCTACCGATCCCGTGCTCGAAGCTGTTCGCACATGCACAGTAACACTGTTCGTGCGTCACTACGACTACTGTTCGATGAGGTTTTGCAACGTTCGCGGCGTGTGAGCAGCGAGAACCTCACTGCGGCTACGACTAAGAGCATGAGTTTCCGAATTTCCTGACATCAAAATCTCCTTCGTAGCGAATGCCATGCGCCTTTCTCGAGTGACTCGCGGTGTCGCTGGACTGCGTCAATTCCAAAAATAATCTCTTGCATCGCGCCTAGCTATCAGACACGCGCTACTCATCTTGTAGGAAAAGACCTACGCGGACGAAGAGTACAAGGCCGACACAGGATTCGAGCGTGTCGCCTTAAGCCAACAGCGCTGTCGTCTCGCCGTAGCAACAGAGACGCAATATTCAGATGAAGACGTTAACCAATTTGCAGAACGGAACTATAATGAAACCGAGCCGCGCGCAACTCAACAAGCCAGTCGTGCGGGAGAAGGTTGTTCATCTTCCGCTCTGCTGACGACCCTTTCGCATGGTATTGCAACCATGACTGCAATCAACGATCACAGTGAGGCAGCCTCGAGGAACGTGATCTGTTGCCTGCTGGCGCTGGAGATTGCAGAGTACGACGCCAGACCAGTCTTCGATCAAATCCGCTCGACGCAAGATTTCCGGAAGCTGCTCTCTGATGCGACGGCGCATGCTGGTTCCGGCGATCTCATATCGATAGTGCGCGAAGACGGGGCGTTGTTGAGTTTTCTCGCCGACCCCGAGGAGTGCTTTACAACTGCGCTCACGATTAGAGAAGCCGCTGCGACGCAGGATTGCTACCGCGATTTGCCGCTGCGCATCGGTATCAACCTTGGCACGGTCGAGATCGCGGAGGACGAATTCGGACACCCGTATGTGAGCGGAGAAGGCAGGCGGGACGCGGATCGAGTGATGCGACACGGACCGCCTCGGCAGATCTCGGTCGCGCGGCCGTTCTTCGAAGTCCTGTCGCGCGCCGCGCCTACACTATCCGGGTTGCTCGAGTATCAAGGTGTCTTCTCGGACACGCTCGGTCCGCCGCTTGGCTTGTACCGAGTGCCCCCGCCCCAGAGCATCAGGTCGGATCACCGGGGGGGTCCAGCTGCCGCGACTGCGATAGCTACGGCCGCGATCGACCCGGTGGTGGAATCAAGACCCGTGACGCAAGCGGAAACAGCTCAAGTGTCCGTCAAGGGAAGCCACTGGTTGCGCCCCGCGTGGCTGCGCAATTCGCTCTTGCCGCTGCTCATCGCCGTCGTCGTGTTGACTTCGCTCAGCCGCTCTCGTGTCGAGGTCGCACCAGCCGGACAAGCTGCCATCCCGCAGCAGGCAGCACTTGCAGCTGCCATCTCATCGTCGGCGCCTCTCGCCGTGGAACGGACCGTAGGCTCGCCTGCCGCGGCGTCGAAGGATCCGGCGGATGCATCTCGAGCTCTACCGGCTCCATCCTCGCTGGGGAAGCCAACGGAGAGATCCATGCGCCAAGGCGAACGCAGCCCGCCGGTTGCATCAAAACGTATCGTCGCATCTGCAAGGCTGGGTGCGCAGAAACCGAAGGAGAGCGGAGGGGAGGCGAGATCGGAGCCAGCAGCGCGAACCGCGACCTTGCTGCTGGCGATCAAGCCTTGGGGCGAGGTCTACGTGGATGGCAAGAAAGTCGGTATTACGCCGCCGCTCAAGAGATTTGAAGTTGCGGCGGGGCGTCGCCAGATCACGATAACCAATAGCATCTTGCCGAGCTACCAGCTAGAGGCGATGCTGGACCCCGACCAACAGATAACGGTGATGCACGATTTCAGTTGCGTATCGCATCGTGAGAAGCCCTGCCGGGACGAGTTCGGCAAGGGGCTCGAGCTGCGGCCGCGTGTTATCGTACTGAGCGCCGAGAGCCAGAGGTAAGCCCAGGTGTCACCGCGGTATGCGAGGCTGGACGCGGTCCTGCAAGAGAAGCTGCACACCTGGCAGCTTAGCCCGACCGAGAAGCGCTCGAAGCTCTGGGAACTGTGTTCCTACTCGGGCGTCGTCATCGTGAGAGCCGAGACCTCGGTCCGGGCCCGGGAAATCACAGCGAAGGCTTTTTGCCGAGATGGGTCGAGGGCGTTCGAGAGCCTGGTCGAGAGCCCGTGGCTGAGCCCTGCGCTCACTCTGTGCGAGATCTCTTTCGACCCACGATTCGACGCGTTCGACACACCCGGTGTCGTCGAGCCAATCAGCGGCGACGTCGTCTGACCGCTTTCAATCGGCCGGCGCGGGTCGGCTCCCGCGAAGGGCGTGACATCGATCAGCGCTGCGGCTTGGGAGCTGACTTCCAGCGGCGATGCATCCACCACCACTGCTCCGGGTGCCGCAATATGAGGCGCTCGAGCATCGCGTTGTAGGCGCGGGTGTTGCGGCGGATTTCCTCGTCGTAGTTTTCGCACTCGATCGGCGTGAGGGGCTCCTCGAAGCGGAGCACGTGATGCCCATCGGGTTCGCGCCAGGTCGCGGCAGGCACCACTGGAGCGCCGGTGGCGCGCGCGATGATGGCGAGGCTGCGGAACGTGCCGGCCGGATGCCCGAAGAATTCGACCTGGATACCGTCGCGCCCCGCGGCGTACTGATCGAACGGGAACAGGATGAGATCGCCGGCTTCCAGGCGATCGATGAACAGGTCGAGCGAACCTTGCTTGGGAAGAGAACCGAAGCCGAGGCGACGTGAGCGGCCGTACACGAAGTTTTCGAGCCAGCGTGGCTTGAACGGACGGCGGACGAAGTGGAAGCGGCCGTGCGCCTCGGGGAAGCTCATGATGCCCGCGGCGGCCGCCACCTCGAAGTTGCCGAAATGGCCCGTGAGCAGGAGCACGCCCTTGCCCTTTGCGTGTGCAGCGCGAAGCACCTGCTCGTTCTCCACACGGGCCAGCCGCGCCCGCCGCGAGCGCGACATTATCGGGAAGCGCAGAAACTCGACCATCAGCCGCCAGATGTGCGCGTAATGCGCCTGTGCCAGTTGCGTGATCTGCTCTTTGGTGAGGGTGGTGCCGAACACGAGCTGCAGATTGTCGAGCACCACCCGACGGCGAAAGGGGAGCAAGCGGTAAACGAGCCTGCCGGACAGCGGGACCTCGATGCGCATCGGCGTGGCGAGCGCTACGGCTGCCGCGCTTCCGCGGTCGTGACTGAGCGACAAAGAGACTTGGCCGATTCGATGTCGGTTGAGCACATCCGACGCGGTGGGGCTCGCCGCGAGCTGAGGAGCGCCGTAGTTGTCGCGCGCCACGGAGAAGTCCGCCGCTCCGATCGTCCCCATTGCGGTCTCCCGCGGAAACAGCTTGAGGCAAGCCTCCTTCGCGGCGAAGCGCGCCGCGAGGCTGGCCGCGCGCCCCGGGCCTTCCCCGCTGTCGAGCAGCTCTTCGGGTGAGAAGATCTTGAGCAGATCCTCCGGGGACGTCTCGCGCAGCAAGCGTTCGATGCGCGCGATCTCGACCGTGTCGATCCCGCAGCGCGTGGCCGACGGGGCAACGTCGGCCATACGACCTAGGCGCGCACCAGCAGCGCGACGTTGGTTCCTCCGAACCCGCGCGAGATAACCAGCGCCACGTCGCTGCGGGGCGCGCGCGGTAAAGCAGACGCGGGCAGTTGCGCGAACCCGGCGTCCAATTCGCACAGCGTGGCGATGCCGGGAACAGTGCGGGCGCGCAACGCCATCAGCGCCAGTGCCGCCTCGATGATTCCAGCGGCGGCGATCAAGTGACCGAACGCCCACTTGAATCCGGTAACAGGTGGAGCGCCGGCGCCGAAGATCCGCAAAATCGCGGCCGCTTCGGATGCGTCCGATTGGCGTGTCCCGTTGGCGTGACCCACGATCATTCCGACTTCGGATGGCCGGATACCGGCATCTTCCAGCGCAGTCTGAATTGCATCGGCCAACCCGGCCCCGTCCTCGCGGATCGCAAACAGGCCCTCCGCGTCGTCCGAGCTGCCGCTGCCGAGAACTTCCCCGAGCGTGGCGGCGCCGCGCCCGACTGCCGAGGCCTCGGTTTCCAGCACCAGAGCGCCTGCGCCCTCGCCGAACACACTGCCATCGCGATGGGCATCGAACGAGCGGATCGTATCCTCCGCCAGCAGTCCCACGCGGTGGCAGTAGAGGATGGTTTGCGGCTCGATCGGCGAATCGTGCCCGACAGCGACCGCGCGGTCGGCTTCGCCGTGGCGCAAAGCCTGCATCGCCTCCACGATCGCCAGCATGCCGCTGACGCTGTGGTTGGTGATGCATGCGTTCGCGCCCTTCAACCCGTGGCGGATGCCCACATGGCCCAGCACGTTGTTCGGTAGCGTCTGCAGCAGCCACATTGGGTTCACCGTGTCCCCGAGCTGGGCTCCGAACTTGTGGAGATCACCGCCGGCTTCGGTCAGCAGAGGGAAGTAGTCGTATTGGCTTTGATAGGTCCCGCCACCCGAGCCCACGTATACGCCGGTACGGTCACTGAACTCTGCTGCCGCCGCTTCGTCCAGCGCGTCCCGATGCGCGGTGATGCCGGAAGCCTCGATTGCCTGATCCGCTGCGTACAATCCGAACACGTCGGAGCGGCGTATGAATTTCTGGATCTTGCGGTCCTTGAGCAGCGCGACCGGATCGAGATCGACGATCTCGCCGCCGACGCGACGGGGCCAATCCGTGGTATCCCATTGACGGATCGGCGACAGTGCCGAGTGTCCGCGGCATATCGCGTCCCAGATCTGCGCAGGCTGCTTGCCGGCCGCGCACAAGGTACCGGCGCCGGTCACGACGATTTTCGGCTGATTCGCCATCGCCTATGCAATCCCCGGTCGTCCGTCCACTTCTTCGGGGTTGCGGAAGACCAGGCAGCTGTTCGAGCCGCCGAAGCCGAAGGAGTTGGACATCGCCACGCGCACTCGGCGCCGGCGCGGATCGCCACGCACGATGTCGAGATCGCAGTCGGGGTCGACCTCTTTGAGATTTGCGTTGACCGGCAAGACGCCGTTGCGAATAGCGAGCGCGCAAACAGCAGCTTCGACTGCACCGGCCGCTGCGATCAGGTGGCCCATGACGCTCTTCGTCGAGCTCACCGCGACTTGCTGTGTCTTGGCACTGAACACCGCACGTATGGCTGCGCACTCGCTGCGGTCGTTCATCGGCGTCGACGTGCCGTGCGCATTCATGTAGTCCACGTCATCGAGCGATGCGCCGGCATCGGCCAACGCCTGGCGCATGGACTGGATTGGGCCATCACCATTTGGAGGCGAATCGGTGATGCGGTAGCTGCTGAGCGAATTCCCGTCGCCCGCGAGCTCCGCGTAGATGCGTGCGCCGCGCCGCCGCGCTGATTCCCATTCCTCCAGCACCAGGAATCCGGCACCCTCGCCGAGCACGAAACCATTGCGTGTGATGTCGAATGGGCGGCTGGCGCGCTCCGGCGTGTCGTTGTCGGGCGAAACCGCGTTGAGCAAGCAGAAGCCCGACAGCCCGATCGGCGTGATCATCGAATCAAAGCCGCCCGCGAGCACCCAGTCGGCCTTGCCGCGCCGGATCAGCTTCATCGCGGTGCCAAGCGCCTGTCCGCCGGAGGCGCATGCAGTGTGGACAGAAGTGGCGTAGCCGCGAATACCGTAGCGGCGCAGCAGCAGAGACATCCCCGCGGGTGTCTGGCTGCGGCAGAAGACCATGGGGTCGAGCGCCACTTCATCGTCCAGCAGACGATGCGCATCGAGCTCCCCGGTGGCGGCACTATGGCGGTGTAACGCGACCAGATCCGAGAAGTCCATGCCCATCATGCCGGTCCCGACCGCGCAGCCCCAGCGCCGGCCGGTCGCTTCGGTCGGTTGGATCCCGGCATCGCGCATCGCTTGATCTGCCGCAGCCAGTGCGAAGCGATGCGAGCGATTGGCGAACTTCAGCAGCTTGCGATCGCCCGCTGCAGCGTCGTCGAAGCCTTTGACTTCCGCGGCAATGCGCACGGGGAAGCCGCTGGCGTCGAAACGGCTGATCGTGGAGACGCGGCTGCGCCCCCGCAGCAACGTTTCCCAGGTTGCATCGACGTCGTTCCCGGCCGGAGTCACGAGGCCCAGGCCGGTAATCGCAACCCGTCGCTTGCCACTGTTCATTTAGTCAGCTCCGCACAGCGAGCTCGAGTTTCCCGCTTGCGACGGTCTTGCCGTTCATGCGGACGCCGGTCGTCGCCTTCGCTTTGTCCGGTTCATCGGGCGGAGCGAAATCGATCCTGAGCTCCAGCATCTCGCCAGGCGGTATGAACGCGCGCATCTTGATGTCGGGAACGCGTGTCGCCGCCAGCTTTGCCCCGGTTGGCCAGCGCCGCCAGCCGGCGGCGAACCTCAGGGCCAGAGCGAGCTGCGCGTCGAGCAGCAAGGTCCCCGGAAACACCGGGCGCCGCGGAAAGTGGTCGCTGAAGAATTCGGCCTCCTTCGGCACCAGCAGGTTCGCTCGCACTCTCTCTTCGGGCACCTGCTCGACGATCTCCATGTCGGGCTCCGGCACGCCCGCGAAGCGCCCGCTTGGCGCACCCGGCCCGCACAGCAGCTCGAAACGCTCGCGCATCGCCTGCGGAGAATCGAAATCTTCCAGCGGCAGCATGGGACCGACGCTGTGGTCGAGCTCCATGACGCGAACGCCGTCCACTTCCGCCCAGCCGCTGTAGCTGACGGCATCCATCTCGCAGCTCTCGAGGACCGTCTCGAGGTCCAGCCTCTGCCCCGGCTGCACCTGCGGACCGAACCGGAGATCGGCAGCCAGACCGGCGACCGGGCGCACCCGGAAACCGAGATGCGCTATCGCATTCCAGGCGGCCAGCTGACCCACTGCCTCCGCAGCCAGAGTGGACGGGAAGCGGGAAATTGTCGGCGGTACCTGGAAGCGACCTTTCGTCCGCCTGCCCGATTCCAGATCGGTGATCCGATCGACCAGAGAAAAAGCGCTGAAATGCCCGGACATCGGTGCTCCGCTACCGCGCTCCTCGAGGTGCCCGGCTCAGCTCGCCGTGGCGGCAGCACGCTGGGCCCGGGCCACCAGCTTGCAGAATGTCTCCGCGGTGAACAGACGGGGGATCTCGGCAACCTTGAGCGGCGTAACGAAGCGATCGGCCGGGACCTCGCTCAAGAAATTACGCAGACGCTGCATGCCGACCTCGGTGACGACGCCCTTCTGCTCGAACTCCGCTTCGGGCAGTTCGCCACGAGCGTCTTCGATGATCTTGCCGCGCGGGATCTTGAGCTTGAACGCGCGCTCCAGGCGGAACACGAGATCGAGGAAATCGATCGACTCTGCATCCAGCCCCTCGATCAGCGACACATCCAGCTTGACCTGATCCACGTCGCACCCGAGCGCATCGGCGATGGTCTTAGCCACCGCCGGGTATACGGCCTGAATCTCTTCCTTCGTGGGTTCATACTGACTCATTCGACTCACTCCATCTTGAAGCCACCATCGACATGCAGCACCTGGCCCGTGATGTAATCCGCGAGCCCCGAGGCGAGGAACCACACTGCGTATGCCACTTCCCGAGCCGAGCCGAAGCGCCGCAGCAGGATCCGCGACTTGATCTCGTCACCGGCGCGCTCCCGGACCGTCTGCGACATCTCTGTCTCGATGACCCCCGGTGCTACCGCGTTCACCGTGATCTTGCGTGGCGCCAGCTCTACCGCCAGGGCACGGGTAAATGCATTGATCGCGCCCTTGCTGGCGGCATAGTTGGTCTGGCCACGGCCGCCCTTCTCGCCGGAGACCGAGCTGATGTTGATCACCTTGCCCGCACGACGCGAGATCATGTGCGGAACCACGGCCCGTGTCACGTTGAACACGCCGACCACGTTGGTGTCCATCACCGTCTGCACGTCCTCCGCCGAGAACAGACCCAGAAGGTTATCACGGACGACGCCCGCATTATTGATCAGCACATCAATCCGGCCGCAGCGTTCCACCAGGCGCTCCACGGTAGCGGCGCAGGCCTCGCCGTCGCACACGTCCACTTGCTCGGCGGTGATCTTGTGCCCGGCGCTGCGGCCTGCTTCCACGACCTCCGCGGCCGCGGCGGTGTTGCCGCGGAACAGAAAGGTCACATCTGCACCCTCCTGGGCAAACAGCTCCACCAGCGCGCGGCCGATCCCGCGGCTGCCACCCGTGATCAGCACGCTCTTTCCGGCGAATCCCGCATCCAAAGTCATGGCGTTCGCGTCGGCTAGCCGGAGATGCGGAATCCGCCGTCCACGAACAGCGTGTGACCGGTGATCATGCGGGCTTCCGGCAGACAGAGCAAATACACGGCGCCGGCGACGTCATCGGGTGTGAGCGTGGGGCCGAGCGGCGTGCGCTGCGCAAAGTTCGCAAGCAGCTGCTCGCGATTCGGAAAGTAGCTCAACGCATCCGTATCGACCACGCCGGCGCTCACCGCGTTGACGCGAATCCCGCGCGGGCCGAGCTCTTGCGCCAGCGTGCGCGCCAGCGACTCGAGCGCCGCCTTGGAGGCGCCGATGAAGCCGTACCCGGGCATCGCGCGTTCTGCACCAAGGCTCGACAGCGCGATGATCCCCCCGCCGGCGGACATCAACGGCACGGCGCGCTGCGCGAGAAGATTGAGGGCAAGCGCATTGGTCTCCAGGCACCAGCGCCAGTGCTTCAGCGTCATCTCCAGCGCGGGTTTGAGCACGCCGCTGGCCGCGTTGCTGACCACGATGTCGAGCCGGTCGAAATGGCGGCGCAATTCCTCGAACAGCTCGTCCACGCTCTCCGGGATGCCGACGCTGCCCTTGATCGGAAAAGCTCGCCTCCCCAGCCTGCGAATCTCGGCACAGAGCGCTTCGGTTTCGTCGTGACTGTTGTAATAGTTCGCCGCGATGTCGCAGCCGGCCGCGGCGAGCTTGTGGGCGATGGCGCGACCGATTCCGCGGCTGGCGCCCGTCACCAGGGCCACTTTTCCGCCTAATGGCTCGGGCATCGGCACGAGGTTGTTGATCTGTCCCCCGCAGGAGCGTTGGCGGGTCCGAGTAGCTTGGGGGCTGCAGCGGTTTGGTGGGGTGTCATGAGAACGCGTGTCGTCGCGGCCGCTATTGTACCCGCAGGAGCGGCCGGAGTCCGTGTGCCTCCGCCCGGACGGGCCTTTCAGCGCGGCATTGCGCCCGTCAAACGGCGGCGATGGAATGCGCGAGACTGCCCACGAGCCAGATGGTTGCGATGCCGGCCGCGATCAGCAGTACCTGCTGCACGGTCGCGCCCAATTCACGCCGCTGGTGCAGCCCGGGAATGAGGTCTGCCACCGAGACATAGATCATGCTCGCGGCAGCGATCCCCAACAGCAGGGGTACCCACTGATGCACGCTCTGCAGCCCGTAGTAGGCGAGAACCCCGCCCACGAACATCGCTATGCTGGAGAGGATGTTGAAGGCGAACGCCTGTGCCTTGCTGTAACCCGAGTGCAACAGCACGAGGAAATCGCCGACCTCCTGGGGCACCTCGTGGGTGATGATCGCCAGCGCGGTGATGATTCCCAGCTCGACGCTGACCAGGAACGCGCCGGCGATGATCACGCCGTCGACGCAGTTGTGGAACGTGTCGCCGACGATCACCATCGTCGCGATGCGGCCATGGTCGCCCCGGTTTTGATGCGAGTGGCTGTGATGCGAGTCGTCCTGTCCTTCGTGACGATGACGCCACAGCATGAGCTTCTCCAGCACGAAGAACAGCAGGATGCCGATGAGCACCGTGGCGCTCACGCGTTCGGCACTGGGAGACAGTTCGAAGGCGTGCGGCAAGATCTCGAGGAAAGCCGCTCCGAGCAATGTGCCGATGGCATAGCTGATCAGCATGGACACCTGCGCCGGCCGTGCGCTGAGCGCAAAGGCCGCCGCCGCGACCACGCTGAGGACGCCGCCTACCAACGTCGCGACGATGATCCAGGCAAGGACCGGCATGGGGTGATAAGTCTGGGAACGCGAAAAGCCCGTACTGTAGCAGAGCTGTCACGTTGACCATGCCAGCCGGTGGGTCGCAGCCCTCGGACGGGCGTCCTGGCCGCATGCGGCTGGCGCTGCGCTAGAGAGCACTTGTCAAATGCGTCCGTGCGCCGCACACTGATTGGTCCACAGTGCAGATGCCATGAGTGTTTGCACGAGGACCGCGGAGGAGGAGATGGCGGAGGCCGATGGCAGGAGTGATCGGTGGACGCGCCGACGGCGGCTGCGAAGTCGCCGCCGCGTTGGGGGCTGCTGGGGTCCTTGCAGTCGGGGCGTGGCTATGCTTCTACGTGGTAGACACCGGCGAGTACGCGCTCGTCACCGAGTTCGGTAACCCGGTCAAGGTAGTTACCACGCCCGGGCTCGGCTTCAAGCTCCCCTACCAAAGCGTTCGCACCTTCGACATCCGCCTGTTCGCGTTCACCCCGCCGCCGACCGAGTTTCTGACGCTGGAAAAGACGCCCGTCGTCGCCTCGAGCACGATCCTGTGGCGCATCAGCGACCCGAAGCGGTTCTTCCAGACCGTGTTCGACCGTGCCGGGGCCGAATCGAGGCTCGGCGGACGTCTTGTTCGCGGAATTCGGTGCCGCGATCGGCCGCAGCCCGCTCGTCGCGTTCGTCTCGACCGAGCCTGGTTCCTATCGGGCGGGAGAGATCCTGACCGAGGTCGGCGCCAAATGCCGTGAGGTCGCGCTGCGCGACTACGGCATCGAGTTGCTCGACGTTCAGCTGCGCAGCTTCGACTTCCCGAAACAGAACCGCCTTCCCCTGTACGCGCGCATGAAGTCGGAGCGTGGCCGGATCAGCATGAAGTATCGCTCCGAAGGAGAAGAGGAGGGCCTCAAGGTGCGGGCGGCCGCGGAGCAGCAGAAGACCCGCATTCTCTCCGAGGCGCTCAAGGTCGCCCAGCAGCACCGGGGCGAAGGTGAGGGCAAGGCGGCGCGAATCTACGCCGAGGCGCTCGCCCAGGGCCCCGAGTTCTACCAGTTCGTGCGCACGATGGAGGCCTCGCGCAACCTGGTCCCGAAAGGAACGACTTTGGTGCTGCCGGCGGACTCGGAGCTGTTCGGCCTTCTGCATCACAGCGACCACTACGACCGCACCCGATCGGATCCGGGCAACGCGACCAGGAAAGTCACCAACAAACGAAAAAAGGAGTGAGCTATGCGATGAGCAGCAGTCAGGAACGCGATGACAACATCGAACCAGTTGAGACCACTAACCAAGAATCAGGGGGTAGCCATGCAAATGCAACACAACAGGCTGGCATCATCGGTGGGGGCGCTGTCTGCCGCCGCCTTCGCGGTTGCTCTGGGCGCGCCGGCGATCGCGGCGGAGGTCAAATACGACCCGGGCGACGACGTCAAGTTCACCTATTGCTATGCGCATCCGCCGGCGCTGCGCATCAAGCCGGGCGACACCGTGGTAACGAGCACACGCGACGCATCCAACGATGTCTTCTCGGTCACCGACAAGACGGTCATGTCGAAGATCGACCTGACCCGGGTGAACCCGCAGACCGGACCGTTCTATATCGAAGGCGCAGAGCCGGGCGACACCCTGGTGGTGCATCTGGACAAGATCGATTTCAACCGGGATTGGGGATGGGGCGCATCTATTCCCTATTTCGGCGCGCTGGCTCCCGAATACAAGACGGCGATGATCACCGCGCCGGCGCCAGACAAGCTGTTCATCTGGCGCATCGACCGCAGCCGTCGTGTCGGCACCCTCGATTTACCGAACAGCAAGATCGGCAAGATCGAGGTCCCGCTGCGGCCCTTCTTCGGCACCATCGGCACCGCGCCCGGAGGCAAGGAATGCATCAGCTCGCTCGTTCCGGGACCGCATGGCGCGAACATGGACTTCAACGAAGTGGTCGAAGGCGTCACGATGTACTTTCCGGTGAACGAGAAGGGCGCGTTGTTCATGCTCGGTGATGGCCATGCTGCACAGGGCGATGGGGAAGTCGACGGCGCCGCCATCGAGACCTCCTTCAACGTGCGCTTCACCGTGAATCTGATCAAAGGCAAACGCATCGGCTGGCCGCGGCTGGTCAACGACAAGTACATGATGTCGATCGGCAGCACGCGGCCTCTGATAGATGCGCTGAGGCTCGCCTGCGTGGATATGATCAACTGGCTGGTCGAGGACTACGGGTACGACAAGTTCGACGCGTTGCAACTGCTCGGACAGACAGCGGTGCTCAAGATCGCCAACGTAGTCGATCCACAGTACTCGGTGGCTTGCGCGCTGGACAAGAAGTACGCGCCCAAGTGAAACGTTCGTTGCGATAGCGAGAAGCATGGCTGGATGAAGGGTTTCGCGGCTGGTGGCTCGCGTTCGCGCAGCCGCCAGCCCGCGCCCGATGAGAACCGGCGATGATTGATTTCCTCCTCCAGGTCCTGTGGCAGACCTGGAACATCCTCAAGCAGGCATCTATCTTCCTGCTGTTCGGTTTCCTGCTGGCTGGAGTGCTTGCCGTGCTCGTCCCCGAGAAGGCGCTCTCCAAGCTGTTTCGTACCGGCAGAATCAAGTCAGTGCTGTGGGCGTCAGCGATTGGTGCACCGTTGCCTCTGTGTTCTTGTGGTGTAGTACCGGCGGCGCTGGGTCTAAGGAAACAGGGGGCCACGCCGGGGGCAACAGCCGCATTCCTGATTGCAACACCGGAGACCGGGGTCGATTCCATCAGCCTGAGCTACGCTCTGATGGACCCGATCATCACCGTGTTCCGTCCGCTTGCGGCCGTCTTCACCGCCATCACCGCCGGCATATGGATCAATCTATTCGGTGCTCCCAAGAAACCCGGGAATGACGGGACAGAAGCGCATCTCGCCGCGGGCGAGGAGGGGCGGCATCCGGGGAGTCTGCGGGACGCGAGTCACGCGCATGCCCACCGCCACGATCACGCGGACGGTCCGGAGCAAGAGCTGGGTCGACAAGGTCGAGTGGTCGACGCCGTAACGGGCTTTCCGCGCACCGCGAGGCGGGTTTACCACTACGCGTTTCGTCAACTACTGGACGATACGAGCTATTGGGTCGTGCTGGGTATCGTCTTGTCTGGCATCGTGGCCGCCGCCTTGCCGCCGACCTTCTTCGAGCAGTACCTGAACAGCGAGCTGGCATCCATGCTCGTCATGCTTGCCATCGGCATCCCGATCTACGTCTGCGCCTCGGAAGCGACACCCTTGGCTGCCGCGTTGGTGATGAAGGGGCTGAACCCCGGCGCCGCGCTCGTGTTCCTCCTGGCAGGACCTGCCACCAACGTTGGTAGCGTCGTGGTGCTGTGGAAATTCCTTGGCGCCCGCGTCATGGCGATCTATCTGGCGTCGATCGTCTTCGTCGCGCTGCTCGCCGGCTATGCGCTCAACTGGGTGTACCGGACCTGGGGCGTGGATCCGCGCGCGACGTTCGGTACGGCCACGGCCTTCCTTCCTGAGCCTGTAAAGATTGGCGCAGCATTGCTGCTGGCCGCGTTGCTCGTGCTTAGCATGCGACGCACGGGCGTGCCGGGCGAATGGATTTGGCTGCGGGACCGATTCGCAGCACTGACAGGGCTGCGACTTACAATCGAAGAGAGTCGCGCTGGCGACCGTCGGCGCGATCGCGCTCCTGTACCTCGCCAGCGGTCTGCTCACGATTGGGCCTGGCGAGGTTGGCGTGCAGATGCGGTTCGGCCGCGTCGTTTCGCCGGACCTCGGCCCCGGCCTGCACTACCGTCTGCCGTGGCCGTTCGAGACGCACCGGATCGTCCAGAAGGAACGCGTCCAGCGTATCGAGTTCGGCTTCCCGAACAGCCAGAGCAAATCGACGGCGCCACGCATATCGGGCAGCGAGCGCACAGTCGCAGGCTGGACTCCAGCTCCGGACTCTAACCCAACCCGGCCGGGCGCCTGGTTCCAAAAGGACGCAGCGCCCGAAGAGCCCTTCCTGCTCACGGGGGACGGCAACCTGATCGACCTGCGGTGGGCTGTGCAGTATCGCGTCAAGGATGCGGTCGCCTTTGCGTTCAACCTCGCCGAGCCCGACGTTTTCGTACGCGGCGTGAGCCTGGCGGCGCTGCGCGATGTGGTCTCCCGCAGCGGCATCGAGGCCATCTATACCTCGGAGCGCAGCAGCGTCGAGCGGCAGGTCGGGCAGGCGATCCAGTCGGTGCTGGACAAAAGCCAAACCGGGGTCGAGATCCTGTCGTTCCATCTGCTCTACGTCCATCGCGCCAACCGAAGTCCACGACGCGTTCCGCGACGTCGCCAGCGCGCAGGAAGACAAGCTGCGCACGATCAACCGGGCGAACATCTTCGCGGTGGAGTCGGTGAATCAGGCGAAGGGGGAGGCCGCGGCCATGGTGGAACAGGCGCTCGCCTTCAAGGAGCAGCAGATTCTGCACGCGCAAGGCGACGCAGCGAGCTTCCTGCTCAGACTGAGCGCCTACAGAGCTTCGCCGGAGTTGACCAAATTCCGATTGCAGGTCGAGACCATCGAGCAAACGCTTCCCGGCATGCAGAAGTTCGTCAGGCCGGGCGCGGGCGAGATGAAGGATTTCGACATGTGGCTGCTGCAGCCGGTCGGGCCGAGTCGGAGCAAGTAGATGGAACGCTCGCGCGATCAGGCTGCGCCCTTCAAACTTTCCGGCGGCTCCCGATTGCGCGTGCCGCTGTTCGTGAGTGCCGCTGCGCTCGCAGCAGTGGCGCTCATCGCCAGCTTGTTCACCGTGGACGTGAAGGAATACGGTCTGGTCACCCGTTTCGGGAAGGTGGTGCGAGTCGTCGACAGAGCCCGGCCTTCACCTCAAGGCGCCGTTCGACCGCGTGGCGAGATTGGACAAGCGCTTGACGCACTCACGGCCGGCGCCAGCCGAATATCTGACCGTGGACAAGAAGAACGTCGTGGTCGAGAGCCTGGCCACTTGGCAGATCGCCGACCCCGAGCGCTTCCTCGCGACGCTGGCGACGCGACCCAATGCCGACCTGCCGCTGGCCGATGTCATCGTCGGCGAGATCGGCGCCGTGCTCGGCAAGTATCCAGCCGCGTCGGTGATCGCTCCGGACGGCAATGCGCAGCGCTACCGCCGCGTCGTGTCGGAGATCCGCGAACGCGTCGCCGGCTTCGCCCGCACGGCCTACGGCATCGAGATCGTCGACGTGGAGCTGTTGCACCTGAGCCTCCCGGAGCAGAACCGCGAACACGTGTTCGAGCGCATGAAAGCGGAGCGGGGCAAGATGGCCAAGGAGTACCGCACCTTCGGCGAGTTCCAGTCGCGCAGGATCGTGGCCGAGGCGGATCGGGAGAGGACTCACATCGAGGCGGAGTCGTACGCTCAGGCGCAGCGCCTGAAGGCGGAGGGCGACGCGGAAGCCTCGCGCATCTACGCCGGCGCGTTCAGCCAGAACCCCGCTTTCTACAAGTTCCTGCGCACGCTCCAGGCCTACGAGAAGTTCCTGGACGAGAGCACCACACTGTTCCTTCCCGCCGACGCGGAAGTGCTGCGCATGCTCCGCCCGCAACCGCGGATCCAGCGGCGCATTGGAGCGCGGCTCGACGACGATGACGTCGGCACCGAACCCTGCGCCGGTCCGTCTCTGTCGCGCGGCCTGGCCGGCCAGGCGCCGGATCGGCGCCCGCCGATGCGCTTCAAGAGACCTCGCAGCCGGAGCAGCAATGACTGCACCCCTGGACAGAGATCAAGGCATGTCGCCGATGAAGTCCGGTTCGCTGCGACGTCCGCACCTTCGGCTCTCCGGGCGGCACTACTGGATCGGCCTGCTCGCTCTGGTTGCGCTCGCGACCTATTTCGGCACTGGCTTCTACGTCGTCAATGCCGACGAACACGGCGTGGTGCGCCGGTTTGGTGCCATCGCGGCGCGCGTCGGTCCGGGCATGCACTATCGTCTGCCCTGGCCCGTGGACCGTGTCGACGTGCTCAAAACCACCAGCGTGATGAAAGTCGGCGTGGGGTTCGCGTTGCCTGAGAACGACTCGCAGTCGCATGACCGGAGTCGAGGTGCTGACCGGAGACACCAACATTCTCAGCGTGGCGCTTGCGGTGCAGTACGTCATAGTCAACCCGTCGGACTTCCTGTTTCAGATCGAGCAGCCCGAGAAGCTGGTCGGTACGATGGCGCAAAGCGTTCTGACGGAGACGGTGGTGGGCATGCCGATCGACGAGGTGTTGACCACCGGCCGGCTTGCTATCCAGGCGCGAGTCAAGCTCAAGACCCAGGAAATCCTGGACCGCTACCGTAGCGGGATCCAGATCTCGTCGGTCAGCATCATGAACATCACGCTGGACGCATCGGTGGCGCAGGCATTTCAAGATGTCGCCGACGCCATGGCGGACCGCGAGAAGCTGCAGAACGAGGCGCGCGCCTACGCCAACGATCAGATTCCGAGGGCGCGCGGCGAGGCGGCCCAAAGGGTGAGCGATGCACAGAACTACAAGCAGCAACGCATCGCGGAGGCCATCGGCAACACCAACCGCTTCCTCGCGCTGCTCAAGGAGTATCAGAAGGCGCCCGACGTAACGCGCTCGCGCATCTACCTGGACGCCATGGAGAAGATCCTGCCGAGGGTGAAGCTGTACGTCATCGATTCGCAGGGCGGGCGCATGCCCGTCAACCTGCGGGTCACCACGCCCTGAGAGCGCTCCGCTCGGGACAAATCCATGCTCCGGGTGGTTGAGGTTGACGCGACGCGGCCCGCGTTTGCGGCCGCCCTCTCGCCATCAAACCCGCAGCGTCCCTTCGACGCAAGTGACCGCGTGCCCGCCCAGCCAGATCGTGTCGTCGTCGCCGAACTCCACTTCGACGCGGCCATCGCGACCGACGCGGCAGCCTTGGCTGGCGACATACTTCGATCCCGCGATCAGCCGCTCGCGTCTGACGAGCGCCGCTGCGCAGCCATTGCCGCTGCCGCACACCGGGTCTTCCGGCACGCCTTCAGCCGGAGCGAACGAGCGTACTTCGATGTCGGACTGCGTTCCCGGCGGCGCGAACCCAAACACCGTCACGCCCACGACGCCGGGCGGTGTAAGGGCGCGGATCCGAACCAGATCGGGTTGGAGCTGGCGCACCAGATCGGCAGTTGACAGCTGCAGCGTAATCCACGTCACGCCGACGTTGATCGTGGCCTGCGCGCGCACGCTCTTCGACTCGATCCCGAGCGCGGCGGCGAGCTCGTTGACGCGAGCACCCGGGACGTCGCTCAGCGCTGGCGTCGGCAACGCGAGAAACAGACGCTCACCATCGATACGAAGAGTCACCAGACCTTTGCCGCACTCCTGCACCAGTTGTCCCACGGACTTGGGCTTCAGGCCGTTTCGCAATACCGCATGCGCCGAGCCGATGGTTGGATGCCCAGCGAACTGCAGCTCGCTCCTGGGTGTGAAGATGCGAAGCCGGTAGTCTGCTCGCGCGCTTGCAGGGGCACAGACGAAGGTGGTTTCCGACAGATTGGTCCAGCCCGCGATAGCCTGCATCTGTTCGGCGGAAAGCTGATCGGCGTCGAGAACGACCGCAACCGGGTTGCCCTTGAACGGCACCGCCGAGAACACATCGACTTGCTGGAACGGGAAGCGGGGAGCGGTCAATTCGTGGGCCCGCCGATCGTCCACTCGCCGTCGGCGGCCTTGCACAACAGGTACTCGCCGGTGGCGTTCAGCCCCTGGGCGCGGTTGACGAGACGCGTTTCGCGACAGGTCATGCCGTTGACCTCGCGCGTTTTCAGAGGCGTGACTTCGCCGCTGCTGCCGCTGGAACTGTTGTTCCACTGCGCGGCGGCGCCGTCGGCGTTGTCGTTCAGGGCCTTGTACAGGGTCTCCTTGAACATGCCCCAATCCGTGTCGGTGAAATAGGCGAGCGGCGCATCGCGCAGGAAGCTGGTGTTGAACGCCCATACCGAGGCAGGCAGGACGACAGCGCTCGCCAGCCAGAACTCCGGCGATCCAGCTTTCTCATCGACATGATGTTACTCCTGCGGATCGGATCGGGCCATGCGATTCTGCGCGTTGATTGTAGCACCGGGCGTTCTAGGGAAGCTCTGATCTATTCTCACGTGCGCGACCGTGACGATTCGGGCCGAGGGCAAGACGGCGAGGACGCCGTGTAGCTGGTCTACACAAGGAGGAGCCGACGCAGTCATCGGCCCGAATCGCCGCGGTCCCTCGAAAGAGACGACATATGATCGGGTTGTGTCAGGTGCGGCGTCTGCATCGTTGCGCTCCTCGCCAAGGTACCTACCTTGGCTTCGTCGCGACGCCTTGCAGTCATCCGCACCTGACGCAACGCGCATCGCGGGAATAGATCAGAGCTTCCCTAGCGGGTGTCAACGGCAGTCGAACTCGAGCAGCCCGACGTCCTCGCTTTCAGCGCGGTGTCCGAGTGTAATCCAGCCGTGCGCGTACAGGATCAGTTCCTCGCGTCGCAGGATGATCTCCTCTTCGCCGGCGATCTTGACGAAGGTGCCGTTGACGCTCTGATCGATCAGCACGAACTTTTCGCGACGGGTCTCGATGCGTGCGTGACGTCGCGAGGCCTTTGGGTCCGGGATCACGACATCGCATCCGGCATCGCGCCCGAGCAGGAGCGCAGGGCGGTCGCGGCTCTTCAGGGAGAGCTCGTGGCCGGCGTACTTCAGCATCAGGCGGGTCGGACGTTCCGGCCCGCCTGTCCGCGTGCCCGTAGCGGTGGTTGCCTCCTCGCTGTCCTGCCACACGAACTCGTACATCCTGAGGTCCTGCCGCTTGCCCTTTACCGCGAAGCGCCCGAGAGGGCGCACGCCATCGCGCAGCGGAGCGGACAGATTGCCTACGGTCTGCTCCGTGGTGATCACCTGACCGGCCTCAGCGAACGCGGCCGCGCGCGCGGCGACGTTTACGCAATCGCCGAACAGGTCGCCAGCATCTTCGATGACGGGCCCGAAGTGACAGCCCACCCGTATGGCTAACGCCGGCTGATCGAGTCCCTCCTGTCGCGAAACCCACTCCTGCATGACGCGCGCGGCGTCCAGCGCCGAGTCGGCCGTGTCGAACAGGCACATCAACTCGTCGCCGACCCTCTGGATCACCCGGCCGGAGGATTCCTCCACATGCAGCCGCAGCATCTCGAGGCAGCGCATCACCCGCCTGGATGCCCGTTCGTCTCCCAGCGTTTCGTACAGCTGGGTGCTGCCGCAGATATCGACGAAGAGGACGGCGCGGGATTCGTACGACGAAGGCATCAGGACCGTTCAAAAGCTGCTTCGGGCGCGCCGGCGAGTCGTTCGCGCGCACGGCGCCAAGCGTTTAGTCGAGCGAGAGAAGGCGATCCGATGGCCTGGAAACCAGCGGCCACCACCGGCGGAGTATACACAACGGCGCTCTCGACGACCTGTGACGCAGATCACGCAAGCCATTGATTGACAGTGCTTCGACGGCAAGCCTAGTATTGCTCCCGCTATGCGGACAGTGAGCTTTGGAGGTTCCGGTTGGAGGTGCTTTTTGCGCCTTGCACGCTGTCGGGCGCATGATCCTGATGTGCCTGCTGTTCCCGATTGCCGCGTCGGCAGTCGAGCTCATCGGGACAGTGACGCTTTTGGAGGGCAGCGCGTCGTTGCTTCGCGGCCCCTCGCGTTACGCGTTGGCGGAGGGGGTCAGACTGGAGCAGGGCGACATTCTCGAGCTTGGTGACAAGGCGCTCTGCCAGGTCGAGTTCACCGATGGCACCATCGTTGACCTGGCTCCGCAGAGTCGCCTTCTGATCCTGGCCTACCCGGCTGCGGCCGCCAGAACGTCCGTGGCGGCTGAGCTGTTTCTGCTGCGGGGGTGGATGAAGGTCTCGACCTCGCGACAGCCGACCCGCGTCGTTGGCCGCTACAGCACTCCGCTGGTCGAGCTGAGCACGGCCGACGCGACGGCGGTCGTGCAGGTGTCAGCCTCGGAGGCGGCGGTGTTTTTGGAGAGCGGCGAGGCGCGTGTCGCGCAGGTGTCTGCTTCCGGCAAGGTCGGCGATGCGACCCGGATCAAGGGCTCGCAGTTCTTCAGCTGCAAGCAGGACCAGCGCGGCGCGATTTCGGCGCGCCCTTCGCAGGCATTTCTGGCGGCGCTTCCGCGCAGCTTCATGGACACCCTGCCATCCCGCCTGGGCAAGTTCAAAGAGCGCAACGTTGTGCCCAAGCGCTCCGGCGACTTCACCTATGCCGAGGTGCAGGACTGGATCAACAGCGTGCCCCCGGTACGCAGGGCGATGGTCAGCCACTGGCAGTCCAAGCTCGGCGATCCGGCTTTCCGCAGCGCGATCGCGGCCGGGCTCAAAGACCATCCCGAATGGGACCGACTGATCAATCCCGAGAAGTACGAGCATGCGCCGCTGACCAACAAGAGCGGCCAGCCGCAGGTTTCTGGGACCAGATGACGCCGGCCGGCGCCGGCAAGGGAGCATGGCAATGAAGCTGGTGGTCAAGTTCAACCTCGTCTTCATCGGCGTATTCCTGGCCGGCCTGATCGTAGCGGGCGCGGTGTCCTATACGCTGCTGCAGAACAACGCCCGCGACGAGATCGTGCAGAACGCGCGCATCATGATGGAGGCGGCGCTGTCCACGCGCAGCTACACCAGCACTCAGATCAAGCCGCTGCTCGATACGCAGATGAAGTATGTTTTTCTGCCGCAGTCGGTTCCAGCGTACGCCGCCGCCGAGTACTTCAACGACCTGCGCCAGAAGTACCCGGAATACAGCTACAAAGAGGCCACGCTCAATCCGACCAACCCGCGTGACCGCGCCAACGACTGGGAGGCCGACCTGGTTGGCGAAGTTTCGCCAGGACCCGGCCCAGAAGGAGGTGCTGGGCGAACGCGACACGCCGACCGGCCGGGTCCTGTACCTGGCCCGCCCGATCCAGGTGAAGAGCGAATCCTGTCTGTCCTGCCACAGCACGGTGGACGCGGCGCCCAGAACCATGCTCGATCACTATGGAAACGCCAACGGCTTCGGCTGGAAGTTGAACGAGATCGTCGGCGCCCAGATCATGTCGGTGCCCACCGCGGTGCCGATCCAGCGCGCCAACGACGCCTTCAAGGTGTTCATGCTCTCGCTCACCGGGATCTTCGCTTTCATCTTCATCGCGCTCAACTTGATGCTCCGGCACATCGTCATCCAGCCCGTGACGCAGTTGTCCCAGCTTGCCGACCAGGTCAGCCTGGGCGAGCAGGACGTACCCGAGTTCAGTGTGCGCAGCCGGGACGAGATCGGCGTGCTCGCAGACTCCTTCGGCCGCCTGCGCAAGAGCCTGAGCAAGGCGATGAAGATGCTGGAAGACTGACCCGGGCAACCACGCTATGTGCTGCCCCCGCTCCCAATGCCGCTGCCCGAACGCCTAGGCAAGTATTCCATCGTCGAGGTGCTCGGAAAGGGCGCGATGGGGGTCGTCTACAAGGCCTTCGACCCTCACATCCGGCGTACCGTCGCGCTGAAGGTCATCCGCAAGGAAGTCATCGACGACGACCAGTCGGCGACGCTGATCGCGCGCTTCAAGAACGAGGCGCAGGCCGCCGGCCGCCTGACTCATCCAGGCGTCGTCGCCGTCTACGAATACGGCGAGGACGACGCGGTCGCCTACATCGCCATGGAATACGTCCAGGGCAAGGGGCTGCGCGAGTACTTTCAGCGCGGCACGCGCTTCGGCCTGGGGGACGTGGTCAGCATCATGACCCAGCTGCTCGACGGACTCGGGTACGCACACGAGCAGGGCGTGATACACCGCGATATCAAGCCCGCGAATATCATCATCATGGGCAACGGCAAGCTCAAGGTCGCCGACTTCGGCATCGCTCATCTGGATTCGTCCAAGCTGACGCACCTCGGCACGGTCATGGGCACGCCCGGCTACATGGCGCCAGAGCAATACAGCGGCGCCGCCGTGGACCAGCGCGCCGACATTTTCTCCTCCGGCGTCGTCCTCTATCAGCTGCTCACCGGAGTCAAGCCGTTCACCGGCACAACCGAAGCCATCGCCTACAAGAGCTGCTACGAGCCGCATGTCGACCCGTCCAAGGTCGCGCCCGAGCTCGCGTCGACGGCGTTCGACGCGGTGGTGGCCAAGGCGCTGGCGAAGAAACCCGAGGAGCGCTTCCGCGGGGCGCAGGAGCTGCGCGGCGCGATCATGGATGCCTATTCTGCGCCGGTGAGTCCGGTCGTATCGGAAGAGACCATTATCAACGAAGCGAGCCCATCGCCCGCCCAGAGCGGCGCAACGCGGTCGTCGCAGACCGACTCGGCCCCCGGCGTGACGACGGTTCCGCCCCCGGGGTGGGACGCCGAGGTACTCAAGCTGATCGAACAGCAGCTCATGCGCTTTCTCGGGCCCGTGGCCAAGGTCATCGTCAGGCGAGGCGCCAAGAACACACAAGAGCTCGACACCTTGTACGCGCTGCTCGCGGAAAGTCTGGGCAGCGCAGAAGAGAAGAGGAAGTTCCTGGCCGGGAGGCAGCAGCTCCCGGGCGCGGCGCCCGGCGCAATCCGAACCGCCGGCAAGCGTCCCCGCCGAAAACGAAGACGGCTCCGATCCGCCGACGACACAGGAAATCGACGACGCTTCGCGCCGGTTGGCGTCGTACCTCGGGCCGATAGCCCGGATCGTGGTCAAGAAGGCCGCGGCCGCAGCCACCAGCCGGCGGCAGTTCCACCTGCTGCTCGCCGAGCAGCTGAGCAGCGAAGACGACAAGGAGCGCTTTCTGAAAGCTGTCGGAGAGCGTTAGGGGAAGCTCTGATGGAGTCTCACAACGCGCCTAAGGCCCTCTGGCCCACCTCCTGCTTCCGCTAGCCCGGTTGCGCATCCGCGCGGCCCAACCCCGAGGACGAACACCCGAAATGCATTCCACAGCGACCCGCCAAGCGGCTGTGTTGACACTGCTGATCGCCGTCTGCGCTGCTGCTCGCGGCGAAGAAGCTGCTCAGGCGCCCGCGGTCGCATTGACGGTGCTGGAGACCGACCCGGCGACCGACGCACAGCTCCACTACAAGGAGCCGTTCTACGTTCGCTTTCAAGTGCGCAGCGGCGCACCCGTGCGGGTGCTTGCCGAAGCCTATTACCAGGGTCAAGAAGTCCCGGTAGCGACGATCCGCGAGCGGGAGCTGCGCTCGGACGGCGGTACCGATGCCACGCTGATCTTCCACTGGCCCGAGCAGGCGACGCCAGTGGACGAGATCCGTCTGGTCGCTACGCGTTTCGGCCAGCGGCAACCGGCTGCGACGCTTTCCGTCCCGGTCAATCTGATTTGGGGCAGCGAGCCCGCGCACACTGCGCGTGCGCTCCCGCAATGGGTGCACGATTTCGAGGCGCAGCGCGAGCGCGAGCACGCGCTCGACCCCGACTACCAGGCCTACCGCAAGGCGATGAACAAGACGGGCACCGGATGGATGGCAGCCGTGCTGATCGGATGTGCGAGCATCGCGCTCGGCGGCGCAGCCTGGTTGATGTGGCGGCGGCGCTCGCCCGGGTCAGCCGAGACCGACTGAGAAGCCAGTTTTTCGCAGGACGGGTTCCAGCCCCGCGCGCTGCACGTCGAGAGGGTTTGAGGACGACCGCGGTCCGCGCTGCGCGTCACTGCCCGGTTTTCGGTTCGTGCGCCTGCTTGAAGCGTATGGCGCCGGCATGCAGCGGCACCATGGACTGAGGCCCGGATCTACGCGTGGGGGCGGAGCCATCCCGCCAGCGGAAGCCTGCCAATGCTGCCGCGATCCGTGTGGCCTTATCGGTGGAGTAGTCCTCGAGGGCGACCAGCAGGTGCGGGCCGAAAGGGGCCACGGTGCGAAGCGGAATCGGGCTTTCACGAACCGGGCCGACGCTTCCCGAGAGCGCGTCGTTAGCCGCATCGATGCTCATGATCGCCAGCTCCAGCTGCCGTGTCCGCAGCAACTGCACGATCTCGCGATCGTTCTCGGCTTCGACGTGCATTGCCTGGCTCTGGGGAATACGCGCGGCCAGGAGCGCCGATGCCGCATCCGCCAGCCGAGACGCCTCGGCGTCGTCGCGGGCTGCCCCGATAAGCCAGTGCGTCGCCTTCAACGCATTCCAGTTCCGGGGCGGCGAATGGCCGGAAAGCAGAGCCGCGCTTGCCATCGCGAGCGCGGCTTGGAGCAGGCTGCGGCGTTTCATCTTCTTGTGCCCGCTGAGCAGAGGAGCAGTCCGGTTTCGGGATCCTCCCTGACACTCGCCACCGAACCTGCGGTTCAGTATACGCCGGGCCGCACGCAGTTTGCCGGAACCTGCTCTTGGCAAGCGCGCGGCGTATTTCAGCAGCCTGCCAGAGTGTCGATCGACGCAGCGGCCGGGAACGAGAACGCCCTGGTTACGCCGCAGCTCTGCCGACCAGGAAAGCGCGCCAACCACCGAAGTGCGAGATGTCCTCCGCGCCGCTCACGCCCCAGGTCTCGCACAGGAACCCCTGCACCCACTCGCCGTCCTCCAATTCGATGCGACCGATTCCCAGCGGAGACGGAATGCCTGCCACAAACGGACCGAACGCAGCCGCGGGCATGCGCCAGATTTCCAGCTCGATCGAGTGCCCGCCGCCGGAGCCGTCGCGCACCATACCCGGCTTGGGTGGTGTCGTACCGGGCAGGGCATACAGGCGGTAGCGGGCTGCGGTGCGCGCCACGCGCTCCAGACGGGCGCCCCGTCGGGTCAGTTCGTGGTTGAGCGGCAGCCCGGATAGATGCGCGCCTGCGACGGCCACCTTGAGGCCGTCATCGCCGGGCCCCATCGCCGCGGGCGGCGGCAGGTTCTCGTCGAGAGCGCCGAGCTTCAGCCCGGTCTGCTGATGGAAGCGCTGAGCCAGGTCCGCGAGCATGTAGTCGCTGCCGGCCGGACCGATCAGGGTGATGCCGCACGGTAATCCGTCGGGTCGGATCGAGGCCGGAACGGCGATAGCGGTGAGGTCGAGCAGGTTGACGAAGTTGGTGTAGTGGCCGAGGCGCCGGTTGGTCTGGAACGGCTCAGCCAACACGGCGGCGATGGTGTATGCGGTGGGCGCAGTAGGCACGACCAGTACGTCGGCATGCGCCCAGAGCCGCGCCGCCGCTTTTTGCAACGTGTGCAGGTGCGTGATGCTCTGAAACAGGTCCGTCGCGGAAAACTTCGCTGCGCCAGCGATGATCTCGTGCACCACGGGGTGGATCTGATCTGCGTGCCGCTCGAAGAAGGGCCTGATCGCCGCCATGCGCTCAGCTACCCAAGGCCCTTCGTACAGCAGCGATGCGGCATCCAGAAACAGCGCGAAATCCGTCTTGGACGGCTGCCCGCCGATGCCCTGAAGCATGCGCGTTGCGTCCTCGAAGGCGCGCCTGGCGCGCTCGTCGCCATAGAACTCCAGTGGATTGGGCACCGCGAAGCGGAACTGCGCGCCGCAGGATGCTGGCCACAGATCCAAGACTCGCGAGTAGGGATCGGTCGGGATCATAGCCGCGCGCCGCATCGAACACCGCGATCGCGTCCGGGGTAGTCAGCGCGAACACCGAGACGCAGTCCAACGATTGGCACGCCGGTACCAGGCCGCGCGCACTGATCAGTCCGCGGGTCGGTTTCAGGCCGACCAGGTTGTTGAGTCCGGCCGGCACGCGTCCCGATCCCGCCGTGTCCGTGCCCAGAGCGAAGCTCACCAGCCCGCGCGCCACGACCGCAGCCGAACCTGAGCTCGAACCACCGCAGATGTACTCGGGTCGGAATGTGTTGGGCACCACGCCGAACGGTGAGCGCGTTCCCACGAGCCCGGTCGCGAACTGGTCCAGGTTGGTCTTCCCGACCAGGATCGCACCCGCAGCTTCCAGCTTGTCGACGACTGTCGCTGAACGCTGCGGCACGTAAGCGAAGGCAGGGCATGCCGCCGTGGTCGGAAGCCCCGCGACGTCGATGTTGTCCTTGACCGCGTACGGAATGCCATACAGCGGCATGCGGTCGAGCGAGCGCGCGTCACTTCGCGCGCGGCTCTCCAGTTCCTTGGCCCGCCGCACAAGGGTTGCCTCGTCCACGCGGTGGATCCACGCGCACGCGTAACTGCCATCGTCTCCGCGAGCCAGCAATGCCTCGACGATTCCCGAGGGCGTGCGCTTCCCGCCCCGGTAGTCGGCGAGAAGTGAGGCAATCGTCATCGACACCGCTTTCCCCTGAGCTGCAGCTTGTATACCATTCAGTATACATAGCGCAGGGCGGTGCCGAAAGCGGTGGCGTGCGCGGCTCGGGTTGCAAGGTCGACGGGCAAAGGAGGGGAACCATGGAACAAAAGGCAATGGATGCCGAGCCTTATGCGTTGGAGTTCGACCCGAACAAGACCGCTTTGCTGATCATCGACATGCAGCGCGACTTCGTGCTGCCGGGCGGGTTTGGCGAGGCGCTCGGCAACGACGTGACGCCGCTGCAGGCGACGGTCGCGCCGACGCGGCGTGTCCTGGATGCGGCGCGCAGGCTCGGGATGATGATCATCCACACCCGGGAGGGCCACCGGCCCGATCTCACCGATTGCCCACCCAGCAAGCTCGTCCGGGGCCGCGGCAAGACGCGGATCGGTGACGCCGGCCCGATGGGGCGGATCCTGGTGCGCGGCGAGGTCGGCCACGACATCGTTCCCGAGCTCTATCCCAAGCCGGGCGAAACCGTGATCGACAAGCCGGGCAAGGGTGCGTTCTATGCCACCGACCTTGAGTTGGTGCTTCGCAATCGCGGCATCGAGACCCTGATCGTTTGCGGCGTGACCACCGAGGTGTGCGTCAACACGACGGTGCGCGAGGCGAACGACCGCGGCTTCGAGTGCGTCGTGCTGTCCGACTGCGTAGGCTCCTATTTCCCCGAGTTTCAGAAGGCTGCGCTCGCAATGATCAAGGCGCAGGGCGGCATCTTCGGCTGGGTGTCGGACTCCAAGCGCGCGCTGCTCGCGCTGGGCGTTTGAAGACGATGCGAGCAGCCCCGTAGGGAGCCAACCCTCATCCGCGCGCTCAGCATCGGTAGCCGCGCGCGGTGTCACTTCACGCGCGCCAGCGTGCACAGCGTCTATCGGCAGGCGTGCAACATCGAGCTGGACGACGGCGCGCTGTTGACCTTGCTGGGTCGCGCCGGGCAACGTGCCGCATGGAATCCGCAGTGCCCTGCCGGAGCCGGCCGACTTCCGGGCTTGGCTGCGTCCGGCCCAGGCGGTTGCGGCCGATGGTTCGTCGCTGCGCATCCCCGAGAGCGGAATCGCGATCGATCTCTCCACCGCGGCGCGTTGGCACTGCGGGCTGGATCGTTGCACCATCGATGCGCGCGCGGAGTCGAGCGCGCATGCCTCTGCGTTCCGTGCGCACGGTCCTGCGAGAGCACGCGCCTCCAAGCGGATTCGCTCCGCTCTTGTTGCGCGATGCGACCCCGACTCGCCGTTGGACCAGGCGATGCAGAGGCGCCTGATGCAGGCGCTGCCGGCACTGAGCTGCGCAGACGCCGATCTCGATTGCGGTCGCGGCCGCGCAAGCGCTGGCGCTGCTGGCGGGTCTCGGCCCGGGTCTCACGCCTTCCGGCGACGATTTCATCGTCGGCTATCTGGCTGCGCTGTACGGCCGCTGCTCGTGCGAACCTTGGCTGCGGCCGTACCTCGAGCGGGCTATCTGGTCCGGTCCGATGCAGTTCGCGCTGCGCCGCCAATCTGATCAGCCGGCAGTACCTGCTCAATGCGCTGGCGGGCGAATTCTCGGAATCGCTGGCGCAGGTCGTGTTGGGCATCGCGGAGCATGACGATCTGCGGTTGCGGCGGAGCACGGCGAACGGCTCGTGCGCGTCGGGCACAGCTCCGGTGCCGACTCGCTGCTCGGTCTGCTGTTCGGTCTGTCGCCCCGCGCTCGTGCTCGCGGACCCGGCCGCGGCCGGTCTCGTTGCAGCGGCCTTGATATAGCGAACGCGACGCGTGGCGACTGCATTCAAGGTTGTTCCCAAGGAGTACCGGGACTCCGTCTCCCTGATGCAGCTGTCCGCGCTGCTGGCCAAGCTTCCGGGCGTCGAGCAGGCCTCCGCGGTGATGGCCACGGAAAACAACCTGGCCTTGTTGACCGAGGCCGGCTTCGGGGTGAGGGCTACCGGTGCCAGCGCAGCCGATCTGCTGATCGTGGTGCGAGGAGAGCAATCCGCGTTGCCGGGCGCTATCGACGAGGCGCTGAAGAACCTGACGCGTCAGGCGGACAGCGAGATGCAGGAATCTGCGGCGCCGAAACCGCGCAGCATCCAGATGGCGTTGGGCGAGACCGGCCCCGCCAACATGGCGTTGATCTCGACGCCGGGCGAGTACGCCGCGGCCGAAGCCATGAAGGCCCTGCACCTGGGGCTCAACGTCATGCTGTTCAGCGACAACGTGTCGGAGGAAGAGGAACTGCGCCTCAAGCGCGCGGCCAGCCGGCGCAATCTCATCGTCATGGGCCCGGATTGCGGTACGGCGATCATCAACGGCGTGCCACTCGCGTTCGCCAACGTGGTCAAGCGCGGACCGATCGGTGCGGTTGGAGCATCGGGCACCGGTCTGCAGCAGGTCACGGTGCTGGTCGACCGGCTGGGGCTGGGCGTGTCCCAGGCGATCGGGACCGGCGGTCGCGATCTGCACTCGAAGATCGGCGGCATCTCCATGTCGAAGGGCCTGCGGGATCTGGCCGCCGACCCTGCCACCCGCGTGATCGTTCTCATCTCCAAGCCGCCCGCGACTGAAGTCGCCGAGCGCATCCTCAGCGAGGCGCGCAAGGCGGGCAAACCCGTGGTGGTCAACTTTCTCGGCGCCGATCCGCGCAAGATCTCGGGCGGCGGGGTGCACGGCGCGAGAACGCTCGAAGACGCCGCGCGCGCAGCGGTGGACATCGCCCGGGGCGAGCTGCCGCGTCAGTCCTACGGCGACGTCCCGCCACCGCTGGTCGGGTTGCCGCCGCTGGGGCCCGGGCAGCGCTACATCCGCGGCTTGTACAGCGGCGGGACGTTTTGCTACGAGGCTGCGCTGCTGCTCGACGAACGCCTCGCCGACGTGTACTCGAACACGCCGGTGCGTCCGCAAGGCGCGCTGGAGGATCTCTGGCGCAGCCACCACCACACGCTGATCGACCTCGGCGACGACGTCTTCACGCGCGGCCGTCCGCACCCGATGATCGATTTCCGGCTGCGCAACGAGCGCATCGCCAAAGAGGCGGAGGATCCCGAGACCGCGGTCATTCTCCTCGACGTGGTGCTCGGTTACGGCAGCCACGCCGACCCTGCCGGTGAGCTGGTTCCAGCCTTGCGACGCGCGCGCGAGATCGCAGCACAATCACGGCCGGAACCTCGCGTTCGTAGGGCATGTCTGCGGCACCGAAGGCGACCCGCAGGGGCTCGATCTGCAGACCAACGCTCTCACGCAGGCAGGCATGGTGCTCACTCAGAGCAACGCGCAGGCGGTCAGGCTCGCCGCGAGCATGGTGGCGGGCCGCGCACCCGGCCCGGCTGAGGGAGTCCGATGAACCGCCAGTCGCAGAATCCGAGCTCGGTGAGCACGCTCTTTCAGGACGGTCAGGCCATCGTCAACGTCGGGCTCGTGTCTTTCGCCGAATCCATCGCGCGGGCGGGGGGAAAGGCGATACAAGTCGATTGGTCGCCGCCGGCCGGCGGAGATCGTGCGGCGGGTTGGGCGCTGGCCGAGCTCGTGCGGCATCCGGCGGTGGAGAGCGCCAACCAGATTGCCTATTCGAACTATCTCGCCGCACAACCGGTGCTCATCGGAATCGGGGTCGCGCGTGCGGAACTGCCAGTCTTGCGCAGCCGCGTGATCCTGCACGCGGGCCCCCCCATCTCCTGGAGTGAAATGTGTGGCCCGATGCAAGGTGCAATCATCGGCGCCATCCTGTACGAAGGCTGGGCCGTCGACGCGGCGTGCCGCGCGCCGCCTCGCGGACAGCGGCGCCGTCGCGTTCGAACCGACGCACCACCACGCGGCGGTGGGCCCCATGGCCGGCATCATCAGTCCGTCGATGCCGGTGTGGATCGTCGAGAATGCGGCGGGTGGCAACCGCGCGTACTGCAATCTGAACGAAGGACTCGGCAAGGCGCTGCGTTTCGGAGCCAATTCGCCGGAGGTGATCAAGCGCCTGCATTGGATGGCTGCAGTCATGGCGCCAGCTCTGAGCGCCGCGCTCGCCAAGCTCGGGCCGCTGGAGCTGAAGCCGCTGATAGCGCAAGCGCTGCAGATGGGCGACGAAGTGCACAACCGCAATGCCGCCGCGTCGTCGCTGTTTCTGAAAAAGCTCGTGCCCGCGGCGCTGAGCTGCGGGTTCGATCAGGCCGGCATGGCCGAGGCGATGACGTTCATCGCCGGCAACGACCACTTCTTCCTCAATCTGTCGATGGCAGCGTGCAAGGTCATGCTCGATGCGGCGCACGGCGTACCCGGCAGCAGCCTGGTCACCGCCATGTCGCGCAACGGTGTGCGCTTCGGCATCCGATTGTCCGGAACCGCAGAGCGCTGGTTCGAAGCGCCGGCGCCGGTGGTGCACGGTTTGTATTTCCCCAGCTATGGGCCGGAGCACGCGGCCCCGGACATGGGCGACAGCTCGATCACCGAGACCGCCGGGCTGGGTGGTTTCGCCATGGCTACGGCCCCGGCCATAGTGCAGTTCGTCGGTGGCACCCCGCAGGACGCCATCGCCAACACGCGCGAGATGACGCACATCACGCTGGGGCGCAACAACGGATTCACCCTGCCGGCGATGAACTTCACCGGAACTCCCGCTGGGATCGACGCGCGCAAGGTGCTGGACACCAATATCGCACCGATCATCAATACCGGCATCGCTCACCGCGAGGCGGGCGTCGGGCCAGATCGGCGCCGGTATCACGCGCGCGCCGCTCGAATGCTTTATCCAGGCGATCGTCGCGCTGGCGGAGCGCGTCGGTGGCGCCGAGTGAACGCAGTGGCTGATTCGACGATAGCGAGGCGCATCCCCCTCCCCAAACCTCCCCGCATGCGCGGGAGGGAGAGGGAGGGGGCAGCAGTCGGAGGACGAGCATGACGGATGGAAGCCGGACCGCGATCGTCGCGGTGGGGGGCAATTCACTCATCGTCGACGAAGATCATCAATCGATTCCCGACCAGTTCAACGCGGCCGCGAAGACCTCGCACTACGTCGCAGACATGGTCGAGGCGGGATGGACGGTGGTGCTGACCCACGGCAACGGCCCTCAAGTCGGCTTCATCCTGCGTCGCTCGGGCATCGCCAAGGGCGAAGTGCCGGAAGTGCCGATCGACTATGCCGACGCGGACACGCAGGGCGCAATCGGCTACATGTTCCAGCGCTCGCTATACAACGAGTTTCGCCGCCGCCGGCTCGCGCGTAAGGTGGCGACGCTGGTCACGCAGGTGCTCGTGGATCCCAAAGACCCTGCCTTTCGCGACCCGAGCAAGCCCATCGGCGCGCAGATGGAGGAAGCGAGGGCCAAGGAGCTCGCCGCGAGCCTCGGCTGGACGGTGAAAGAAGACGCCGGTCGCGGCTGGCGCAGAGTAGTGCCCTCGCCCCAGCCCAAGCGCATCGTCGAGCTGGACGTGATCAAGTCGATGATCGAGCAAGGCTACATCGTCGTGGCCTGCGGCGGGGGTGGCATCCCGGTGCTCGAGGACAAGAATGGCGAGCTGCAGGGTCTCGAAGCGGTGATCGACAAGGACCTCGCTTCGAGTCTGCTCGCGCGCGATCTGCACGCCGAGCTGTTCGTCATCTCCACCGGAGTCGAAAAGGTAGCGATCAACTTCAACCAGCCGGACCAGAAATGGCTCGAGCACGTATCGCTTCCCGAGCTGCGCCGGTACGTCGCCGAGGGGCATTTCGCGAAGGGCAGCATGGCGCCGAAGATCGACGCTGTGATTTCCTTTCTCGAAGGCGCGCCGCGCGGCCGGGCCATCATCACCGACCCGCCCAACCTCGGCCGCGCGCTCTCGGGGAAGGCGGGGACGCACATCACGGCTGATGATCGATGAGCAAGCTGCGGCCAGCCCGAATGGCGGGCGGGCACAAGAACTCTGGACGATGCGTGGTGGCAGGCGCATGCTTGCCCCCGGCATCGTCCGCGTGAACAGTACGAGCCTGCGTCATATGCCATTGACGTCAAGCTGCAACGACGTCGGCTGCGCCACCCTGGAGGTGCATTGGCGCGGGCTCGGCTGGTAAGAGCAGTCCTCTACAAACCAAAAGCAAGGGAGGAAACGCAACCATGGCCACTGCTAGCTCTGCTGTAGCCCCACGATGGTGGGTACCGGGTGACTGGAACGGGTTCTTCGGGTTGTTCACCAACGTCCTGCTCAACGTCATCGTCCTGACCACGCTGTGCCTCTACGTCGTTCAACTCCCTGCCGACACGGTGTACGGCCGTGTGCTGCCGGCGCTGGGGATCGCGCTGCCGCTGGGCAATCTGTTCTATGCCTACCTCGCCTGGCAGCTCGCGAAGAAGGAGGGGCGGTCCACGGTGACGGCGATGCCGTACGGCCCGAGCGTGCCGCACATGTTCATCGTGGTGCTGGTGGTCATGCTGCCCACCTATCTCCAGACCAAGGACCCGATACGCGCCTGGCAGGCGGGGCTCGCGTGGTGCTTCATCATCGGCGTGATCGTGCTGCTGGGCGCGTTCGTCGGGCCGTGGATCCGCAAGATGACTCCGCGTGCCGCCATGCTGGGGACGCTGGCGGGAATCTCGATCGCCTTCATCTCCATGCGTCCGGCGTTCCAGATGTGGGAATACCCCTGGATTGCGTTCGCCTGCTTCGCCATCGTGCTCATCGCGTGGACCGCCAATATCCGGTTGCCCGGCGGCATTCCCGGGGGGCTCGCGGCGGTGATCGTCGGCGGGATCATCGGCTGGGCTGCCGCGGCATTCGGCTGGAGCGACTACATGAAAGGCGAGGGCGTCAACAAGGCCTTCGAGACCTTCGGTCTGCACCTGCCTTGGTTCTCCGCGGACGTGTTCACCGGTCTCGCGAACATCGGGCCGCTGCTCGCCACCGCCATTCCGCTGGGGATCTACAACTTCACCGAGGCCATGAACAACGTCGAGAGCGCATCGGCGGCGGGCGACAACTACAACCTGCGCAAGATCCTGCTCGCCGACGGCGCCGGCGCGATCGTGGGCTCGTTGCTGGGCAGCCCGTTCCCACCGGCGGTGTATATCGGGCATCCGGGCTGGAAGTCCGTCGGTGGGCGCATCGGCTACTCGCTGGCGACCGGGGTGTGCATCGCGCTGGTCTGCTTCCTCGGGCTCACTGCTCTGTTGCTGAACGTGATCCCGCTGGTTGCCATCCTCCCGATCCTGCTCTACATCGGGCTGGTGATCGGTGCGCAGGCGTTCCAGGCGAGCCCGTCCAACCATGCGCCCGCGGTGGTCCTGGCGCTCATCCCGAACATCGCCGAGTGGGCGAAGATCAACATCGACGGCGCACTCCAGGTCGCGGGCACCAGCGCGGACAAAGTAGGCATCGCCGCGCTGGGACAGGTCGGCGTCGTGTACAACGGGATCGCGCTGCTGGGTGGTGGCTCGGTGCTCGCGGGGATGGTGCTGGGCGCGATGGCGGCGTTCATCATCGACCGCAAGCTGATGCACGCCGCAGGCGCCGCTTTCGTCGGAGCGGCCTTGTCGTGGGTGGGACTGATCCACGGTCCCGCGCTCGGCTGGGGGGTGTCACCGCTGGTCGCGCTGGGCTACGTGATGTTCGGCATCGTTTGCCTGGCGCTGTCGAGGCAGATCACGCCTTCGTCAGCCGCAGCTTGAGGCTTGAAACGTGGCCTGGATGCGAGCGCAGCGTGTTCCTGGGCAAACTTCCCGGATCCCGCTGCGCTGCGTCAGGGCTACGCTCTGCATCTCTATCCGTGGCGCGACCTCTTCCCAACGCATGACATTCCGCGCTGCTGATGGTCGCAGAGCGTCGATCGCGACGCTGCGCAAATGATGGATAAGCCTCTGGCCAAAGAAGCTTTTCCGGACGTGGAACGCTCCCTGCATTGGGTGCGGAACCGGCTTGCACGATCGATGGTCCGAAATAGATCGACATAGCGAATCGCTGAGAAAACAGATGTCCGAGAGCATGGAACTGAAGGCGGGCACGTTGCTGGAGCTGCTGACCGCCGCGCTGCCCGATGCCGGCCTGGACTATGAGCGCGCGGGTCCGCAGCACCGCTTCCTCATTGCCTTCGAGGGTCGCGACCACGTCATCCCGTTGTCCGATCGCTGGTTTGCAGGCGCAGACCGACCAATCCCTCGCGCAGGTTGCGCAAACCATAGCGACGCGCCTGCACGCCACCGCCGAAGTGTACGAGAGCGCCTAGGGAAGCTCAGAGCTTCCCTAAGTCTTCAGTCGCAGACCGCGACCAGGATGCTGCAGGGCGACTGCTCCAGCAGCGAGACTCCCACCGAGCTTTTCCACCAGCGCGCGGCCAAAGACCTGTGCCGCTTGTGTCCGACGACGATCAGGTTCGCGGGCAGCTCGGCCGCCATACGCACGATCTCCTGTGTCGGGTCGCCGTAGGCCAGGTGCGGCGTGGCGCGATACCCGCGCTCGGCGAGCAGCTGCACCCCTCCCGGACGATCTCCTCGCTGCGCTGCTTTTCGCTCTCCATCACCGCATCGGGAACGAAGCCGTCGGAGAGGAGCGCGCCGGTGGGCATCGCCACCACCGCGAGCAAGTGGATCTCCGCAGCCTTCAGCGCGACCGTTTCGGTGAACTGGAACAGACCGGTGCGCCCCTCGCGCGTGCCGTCGTAGGCAACCAGGATTTTCTCGATCATCGTGACCTCCGCGCTGTTTTGTCGAGACTGCATCCGAATCCGACCCGGACCCGTAGAAAGATTCGGAGTCTCGGTGCGCACAGTGTCTGAGGCTCGCGCTCCGGCCGGACTCTATAACCCATTCTACGAAAGGAGCAGCAACGATGAACAGGAATCGGAGACTGATGGGCGCAGCGCTGGCGACCGCCGCGGCGGCGCTGTTCGTGACCGGCGTGCCCGAGCATGGCGGCCGACGACAGCGGCGCGGTCAAAGTGAAGTGTTACGGCGCCAACGCCTGCAAGGGCCAGGCGGAATGCAAGACCTCGATGAACTCTTGCAAGGGACAAAACGCCTGCAAGGGCAAGGGCTTCATCGCGACGGACGAGAAGTCCTGCCTCGAGCGCTTCGGCCGCAGCTGATTTCCCACCTCCCCCGGATCGCCTCAGAGGGCAAGCCTCTCCCGGGCATCAACTCCTGGGGCAGGCTCTCTCCGCGAGCGGGGGAGGGATCTACCCCTTGACTGGTCACGCGTTCGCGCACGTATTCATCCAGGCGATTGGCGCTCCGCCTCAGACATGTCGAGGCCCGCTTTGGTCCGGCGCCACAGCACATCGTCGCCGGTCTGCGCCCATTCGTGACGGATGAGGTATTCCACTTCGCGCTCGAACAGTTGCGCACCGAAGTGAACGCCCAGATCGGCCTCGCTGTGCACGCCCCTTAGTACCGCGTCAGTCAGCGTGCCGTGCCGTTGCGCCAGCGTATGCACCAGCGCAGCCGGTACACCGCGGATGACGCGCGCGCAACTCATCGATGAGCCCGCTCATCCCTCCTGCTCCGAGAGCGCCTCCCGGGAGCGGCTCGTCTGCTGTCCAAGTTCCGCGGCTCGGCTCGAGCCAGGGCTCGAGCTTGGCCAGGGCCGCTTCCGCCAGCCGGCGGTAGACCGTGAGCTTGCCCCCCAGGATGGAGAGCACCGTCGAGCCGTGCACCTGGTCGAGCGCCAGCGTGTAGTCGCGCGTGACGGAGGAAGGGTCGTGGTGGTGGTCATTGAACAACGCGCGCACGCCCGCATAGCTCCACACCATCTGCTCCGGCGACACGGGAGTTCGCAGGTAGCGCGTAGCCGCCCTGCACAGATACTCGACCTCGGGCGGGCTGATGGTCATCGGCGTCAGCGGCGAATTCACCGCGAGGTCGGTCGTCCCGATCACGGTGTGGTTCGCCCCGAACGGAATCACGAACACGACGCGGCGGTCGTCGTTTTGCAGCAGATAGGCGTGGTCGCCGTCGTACAGGCGTCGGAACGACGATGTGGCTGCCCTTGACCAGCCGCACGCGCGGCCGCGTGGGCGCCGCCGACGTGGCGGACAGCACATCGTCGACCCAGGGGCCGGCCGCGTTGACCAGCACGCGCGCGCGCACGTCGATCCAGCGTCCATCCGTGTTCTGCAGGCGCGCGACCCAGCCTCGATGCTCCGGGTGTGCGGTTACGAACCGAGTGCGCGGGAGGATGGTGGCCCCATGGAGTAGGGCGGAGCGCAGGTTGAGGATCACCAGGCGGGCATCGTCGATCCAGCCGTCGGAGTAGACGAAGCCTGTGCGCAGCTCGGGCTTGAGCGCAGCTCCGTAGCGCGACGCCTGCAGATCCACCGCGTGCGACCGCGGGAGACTCGAGCGCGCGCCCAGGTGGTCGTAAAGCAAAAGCCCGAGTCGGATCATCCATGCCGGCCGCAGCTCGCGCACGTGAGGCAACACGAAGCGGAGCTGGTGCGAGATGTGCGGTGCGATCGCGAGCAGCGCCTCGCGTTCGCTCAGCGCGTGGCGCACCATGCGCAGCTCGCCGTGCTCGAGGTAGCGCAATCCGCCGTGGATCAGCTTGCTGCTGGCGGACGAGGTCGCGCCCCCGAAGTCACCCTGCTCGCACAACGCCACCGCCAGGCCGCGGCCGGCGGCATCGCGCGCGATCCCCGCGCCGTTGATACCGCCGCCGACGATCAGCAGATCGTAAGTTGTCCCTGGCTCCATCAGCCTGTCACGCGATGCGTTTTCATGCGGCGGATTATGCCCAAACCGACGAGATGCAGGACTCTGCGCCGCGATCCGTTGCACAATGCTCGGGGTCTGCGCTCGCCGGATCGACGCGCTGGAGCAGGGTGCTCCGACAGCAGACATGACCGGAAGCGAGGAATGGACAAGATCAGAGTCGGCTTCATCGGCGCGGGGCGCATATCGGATCTGCATGCCATCGAGTATCTGCAGAATCCCAGGGCCGAGATCGTCGCGGTGTGCGATGCGGACGAAGATATTGCGCGGCGTCAGGCGCAGCGCTGGGGCGTTTCGAACCGCTTCGTGTTTGCCGACTACTCGGATCTGCTGGCCTGCGACGAGGTCAACCTGGTCGAGATCCTCCTTCCGCATCATCTTCATCACCCGGCGACGTTGGCCGCGGTGAGGGCCGGCAAGCATGTTTCCGTGCAGAAGCCGATGGCGATCGATCTGGCGCAGGCCGACGAGATGATCGCTGAGGCGCGCCGCGCCGGCGTCGTGCTCCGCGTGTTCGAGAATTTTCTGTTCTATCCGCCGGTGATGAAGGCCAAAGCGCTGATCGAGTCGGGCGCGATCGGCGATCCGCTGACCATCCGCATCAAGAGCAACTTCGGCGTGAGCAGGACGGCGTGGACGATACCGCCTGCCGCCCAGGCCTGGCGTCTGGACCCGGCGAAAAACGGCGGCGGGCCGATCGTGTTCGACGACGGCCATCACAAGTTCGCGCTGGCCTGGCACTTCATGGGCATGGCCGAGCAGGTGCACGCGTGGATCGACCGCACCGAGATCGCGCCGGGCAAAGTGGTCGACAGCCCGGCCATCATCTCGTGGAAATTCGCGGGTGGACGCTATGGCAACCTCGAGGCGGTCTACTCGCGCGAGCTGGAGATCGACACGGTGCACTATGCTCAGGACGATCGCCTGGAGATCACCGGCACCCGCGGCGTGCTCTGGGTCACGCGCGGCCACGGCAAGATCTCCGACCAGCCGCCCGTCATGCTATACGCGGACGGCGAGATGCGCGGCTTCTCCAATCTCGCCAGCGGCTGGGAGAGCAGCTTCGTGGAGTCCACCCGGCACCACATCGATGCCTTGCTCGGCGGACGGCCGCCCGTGCTGACCGGTGAGCAGGGGCGCGAAATCCTGCGCTTCGCCTTGGCGGCACAGGAGTCGGCGCGCCTCGGCCGCGCCGTCTCGCTGACATGACAGCGTCTCGAGCCGGCTCCGACGACATCGAGCCGGGCGCGGCCCGACCGCCTCCTGCGCCGGGCGGTGCTCAGTTCTTCGTCCCGTACAGACGATCTCCAGCGTCCCCGAGTCCGGGCACGATGTAGGCGTGCTCGTCCAGGTGATCGTCGAGCGAGCCGACGAACATCGGCACGTCGCGATGCTGCTCCTGGAACACCTGCACGCCCTCCGGCGACGCGACCAGCGCGAGAAACAGAATGTCCTTGGCGGCAACGCCGCGCTTCTTGAGCACTTCGACCGCGTGCGCAGCCGAGTAGCCGGTTCCGATCATGGGATCGCACAGGATGAAGATGCGGCCCTCCACCTCGGGCAGCCGCACCACGTACTCCACCGGCCGATGGTTCTCGTCGCGGTACAGGCCGATGTGTCCTACGCGCGCCGACGGGATCAACTCCAGCAGCCCGTCCGCCATGCCGATACCGGCGCGCAGCACGGGCACGACGGTGAGCTTCTTCCCGGCGATGACCGGCGCCTGCATGGTGGTGAGCGGCGTTTCGATCGTGCGCGTAGTCAGCGGCAGATTGCGCGTCACCTCGTACCCCATCAGCAGCGTGATCTCGCGCAGCAGCTGACGGAACGTACGCGTAGACGTGGTCTTGTCCCGCATGTGCGTGAGCTTGTGCTGGATGAGCGGGTGATCGAGGATGAACAGGTTGGGGAAGCGAGGGTCCTGTTTCATTCCGGCCTCCACATGACGTCGCAGCCGCGCTTCTCCGCGCGGGCGAGCAACTCGATCAGCGGGTAGGCCCGCTGCCGCAGCGAGACCTTTGGCTCCGACTCGGAACGGTTGGTTTCTTGCTCGGGTGCCGGCGGCAGCGCTCGGGCTCGGCTCTCGACGGCTGTCTTGAGGCGTGCCAACGCCCCGGGAATGTCCCGGGCCAGGATTGCGCTCGGGCACCGTCCCGCTATGGCCCATCATCTTGAGAAGCTTGACGGCCACGTCGCCGAACATGCTGAAGCTGCCGGCGTCGCTGTCGAATCGTACGAGCATTCCTAGCTGTCCTATCCCGTTGGTTCGCGGTCAGCGTACCGCAATTCCGCCGCGCAAAACAGGTGAATCGGCGGCGGTGTATGCTTGCGAACCGGTGGCTCCGCCCACATGTCCCAGCAGTACCCTCAACGTGATCTCGGAGATATGCACAGCACCATGAAAAGCTTCAATATCAGTTCGCAAGGATGGATGGCACGCGCGGCTGCGGGGGCTATTCGCGGTCATCATCGGTCTCGCAATGGTCATTCAGGACGCCGATGCGGCGCGGATGGGGGGCGGGAGGAGCTTCGGCCGCCAGTCTCAGAACGTGACGAGACAAGCTGCGCCGCCGACGCAGACCGCACCCGCCCAGGCAGGTCAGAAACAGACTCCGCCGCCCGCGGCGCAACCCCAACCCGCGGGCAATCGCTGGTTGGGCCCGATCGCTGGCATAGCAGCGGGCCTGGGGATTGCCGCGCTTCTGTCGCACTTCGGTCTGGGTGGAGCCTTTGCCGAGGCCTTGGGCAGCATGCTCGTAGTGGGATTGCTGGTGCTCGCGGCCGTGTGGATCTGGCGCATGCTGCGCGGCGCTGGTAACAGGCCTGCGCTCCAGCGCACTGCGGAGCCGGCTTATGGCGTGCCGCCGGTAGTGTCGCCCGTGCGCAACTACGATTTGGCATCCGAAACCGGCGCAACCGGGATCAGTGGCGGCGCTCGGGTCGGCGGCGCACGCCGGGCTCGGCAGCGGCGCCCGGGAGCGACGGCGGAGCCATGGGGCGTGCCAGCGGGATTCGACACGCCTGCGTTCATCCGCAACGCCAAGGTGAATTTCATCCGGCTGCAGGAGGCGTGGGACGCCAAGAACCTGGCGGACATCCGCGAGTTCACGACGCCCGAGGTGTTTGCCGAAATCAAGATGCAGATCGACGAGACCAAAGGCGCGAACAATCACACCGACGTCGTCGCGCTCGACGCCGAGCTGCTGGGCATCGAGGAGAGTCCAACCGACTACCTCGCCAGCGTCAAGTTCAGCGGCACCATCCGCGAGAACGAGCAGGGCAGCGGCGAGCCGGTCGAGGAGGTCTGGAACCTGACCAAACCGAAGAGCGGTCGCAGCGGCTGGCTGCTGGCGGGGATCCAACAGATCCACTGAGCGGCGCCTGATGAAAGTCGCGATCGTCGGCGTCGGTGCGATGGGCTCGGTGTACGCCGGGCTGCTGGCTGCGGCGGGGCACGAGGTGTGGGCCAGCGACACCTGGGCCGAGCACATCGACGCGATCAAGAAGAACGGCCTGCGCGTCGAGGGCGCGTCGGGCGATCGGACCGTGCGCGTGCATGCCACCACGCAGCCTGCCGAGGCCGGCATCTGCGACCTCGTCATCATCGCGACCAAGGCGATGCATGTCGCCCAGGCCGCGGAGTCGGTCAAGCCCTTGCTTGGCCCGCAGAGCGTCGTGCTGTCGATCCAGAACGGCCTGGGCGGTCCGGATACCGCGGCGCGCGTGCTGGGGCGCGATCGCGTCGTCGTCGGCGTGGTCGGCGGGTTCGGTGCGTCGATGAGGGGCCCGGGTCATGCCCATCACAACGGCTGGGAGCTGGTGCGGCTGGGCGAGCTCGCGGGTCCGGTAACCCCGCGCCTCGAGAAGATCGCAGACGTGTGGCGCTCGGGCGGCTTCAAAGTGAAGTGCTTCGACGACATCGATCAGCTCGTGTGGGAGAAGCTGATCTGCAACGTCTGCTTCTCCGGCACCTGCGCGGTGACCGAGCGCACGGTGATCGAAGTCATCGAAGACGCCGACGCGTGGCGGGTCGCGTCCGGCTGCGCGACCGAAGCGTTCGAGGTCGCGATGGCGCGCAAGGTCAAGCTGGATTTCCGCGACCCGGTCGCGTACGTGCGCGAGTTCGGGATGAAGATCCCGAACGCCCGCCCGTCGATGCTGCTCGACCACATGGCTGGCCGGAGCTCGGAGATCGATGCCATCAACGGTGCCATTCCGCCGGCGGCCAACGCGGTTGGACTGGCGGCTCCGTACAACGAAGTCATCAGCAGCCTGGTGCGCGCGAAAGAGCGGCGGATGGGCGTGCGGCGGAGCTGATCTCCGCGCGGTCGATCAGCGTCACCGCCGCGCGTCGAGCACCCTCACCCCAGACCCTCTCCAGTCAAGGGACGGTTCCCGATTCAGCGTCGAAGTCGTTTGACGCTCGTCAGTCCCCTGCGGCATAGTTCCCGGTCTGCGTCACCGAGACGTGATCACCCCAGAGGAGACCGACATGCTCAAAACATTGATCCGCGCGCTGCGCTAGCTGCGCAACGACGCACATGGTGCCGCCCGGTGCGACCGGTCGCGCAGGACTGCAGCGGAACGATTTCGGTTGAAGAAGCGCTGAAAGCCGAAGAGGCCCGTTTCGCCGCGCAGATGTCGGGCGACGTCACCGCCATGCAGCGGCTGTTCGGCGACGACCTCGTGTACATCCATTCCAGCACCCTCGAAGACACCAAGGCCAGCTTCATCGAGTCCATCCGCTCCGGAAACGTCAAGTACCGCAGCATGAAGCGCGGCGAAGTGAAGGTCCGGACCTACGGCTGCATCGCCATCGTCACGGGCACTGCCAACTTCGAAGTGACGGCCCGGGGACAGGACCTCTCGCTTCATTTGTTGTACCACGCCGTATGGGCGAAGCGCGCCGCCGGTCCGCAGTTCGTGTCCTGGCAGGCCACCCGCGTCATGCCGAAGTAATCGCGAAGGAGGCAGAGCATGGCAAACCCATTCGTGCATGTGGAGCTCAATACCACCGACGTCGACAAGGCGAAAGCCTTCTACACCAAGCTGTTTGCATGGAAGCTCGAAGACGTCCCGATGCCCGGCGGAAGCTACACGATGATCTCGGTGGGCGAGGGAACCGGTGGCGGCATGATGAAGCACCCGATGCCGGGCGCGCCCTCGATGTGGCTCGCCTATGTGCAAGTGGACGACATCGCCGCTGCCACGCAGAAGGCGAAGTCGCTCGGCGCGACGGTCATCAAGGACGTGACCGAAGTGATGGGAGCCGGCTGGCTCAGCATCATCATCGATCCCACCGGCGCACCGCTCGGGCTCTGGAAACCGAAGTCCGCGTGACGTCAGCTCTCAGCACCGTAGTCCTCTTCGAAGCACGGTCAAGGTGAACAATGCACCCAAAATCCCCCTCTCCCCTTGCGGGAGAAGGGCAGGGTGAGGGTAGCGTGCGGTCCTGTGCAAACCATCGCGCTCACCTGCCACCCCGCGACGCAAGTGCAGCCGTCGACGGCATCGAAGTACGTGCGCCGGCCAAGCGTGCAGCGCTCGAGCTCGAGTACGCTGTCTCAGGGCGATATCGCTCGTCTCTTGATCCCCGCTGAATCTGCGCCGTGCCGCGCCGATAAGCTGTGGCAACACACATGCTTCGAGGCGTTTGTCGCGGCATGGGAGCGACGGGCTATCACGAATTCAATTTCTCTCCCTCGACCGAGTGGGCGATCTATCGATTCAGCGCCTACCGCGAAGGGATGACAGCCGTCGCGCCGGTGCGGCCGCCGCGGCTTGTCGGTGCGCCGCTGACGGCATCGCCTGACCACGGAGGCTGCCGATCGATCTCGATTCGCTTCCCGAGCTCCGAGGTAGTGGCTCCGCTGCGGCTTGGCGCTCTCCGCTGTCATCGAGGACACGCAGCATCGCATCGACGTACTGGGCGCTCGCGCATCCGCCGGGTAAGCCGGACTTCCATCATGCGGACGGTTTTGCGTTGAAGCTGCCTGCGGATCGAGGGCGCTCCCCTCACGCCAACCCTCCCCCGCGTGCGGGGGAGGGCCAGGGAGGGGGCTAGGAATCGCCGATGAAATTCGGCATCGACCGCCTGCTCGAAGACCGCGCATCTGCGCAAGCCGCTCAAGGGGCGTCGCGTCGCACTGCTCGCCCATCCCGCGTCGGTAACGCGCGACCTCACGCATTCGCTCGACGCGCTCGCGGCGCTGGACGATCTTCGCATCGTCGCGGCGTTCGGACCTCAGCACGGCCTGCGCGGAGACAAGCAGGACAACATGATCGAATCGCCGGACTATCGCGATCCCGAGCACGGCATCCCGGTGTTCAGCCTGTACGGCGAAGTGCGTCGTCCCACTGCAGCGATGATGGATACGTTCGATGTGCTGCTGGTCGATCTGCAGGACCTCGGCTGCCGCATCTATACGTTCATCACGACGCTGCGCTATGTGCTGGAAGAAGCGGCGAAGGCGCGCAAGGCGGTGTGGGTGCTCGATCGACCGAATCCGGTCGGCCGCCCCATCGAAGGGCTGCGTCTGCGCGCTGGCTGGGAGAGCTTCGTCGGCGCCGGTGCGCTGCCGATGCGCCACGGTCTCACGATGGGCGAGCTCGCTCAGTGGTTCGTCACGACGCTGCGTCTCGACGTGGATTGCCGTGTGATTCGAAATGCAGGGCTGGCATCCCGCGCAAGGACCCGGGTTCGGCTGGCCGCTCGGCGAGCCGCACGTGGATCAATCCCAGTCCCAACGCGCCGAATCTCTGGATGGCGCGCTGCTATCCGGGAACGGTGATGCTCGAAGGCACGACGTTGTCCGAGGGGCGCGGCACCACGCGTCCGCTCGAGCTCTTCGGCGCGCCGGACCTCGACGTGCCGAAGCTCATCGCGCAGATGCATGCGCTCGCACCCAAATGGTTGCAGGGCTGCCGCCTGCGGCCCTGCTGGTTCGAGCCGACTTTCCACAAGCACGCCGGCAAGCTGTGCGCGGTGTGCAGATCCACGTCGAAGACGACAGCTACTACGTCGCACGACGCCTTCCGGCCGTGGCGGCTGCAGGCGCTCGCATTCAAAGCGCTCGTTCAGCTGCGGCCGGACTACGCGCTGTGGCGCGACTTTCCCTACGAGTACGAGCGCGACCGGCTGGCGATCGATCTCATCAACGGCAGCGAGCTCCTGCGCCAGTGGGTCGACGACCCGAACGCCACGCCCGCCGATCTGGATGCGGTCGCCGAGCCGGACGAAGCCTCCTGGCGCGAAGAGCGCGAAGAAGTGCTGTTGTACCGCTAGAGTCTAAGGCGCATTCGAAGTCCTCGAACGCGCGCTGAGAAAACCTACTTGCGCCAAGGCTTGAGCATGGGGTAGGGTGCGCGCTGGCAGTGCGCGCGAGCAGTTATGTACTGGAACACATCTTCCGCCATGTAGTGAAGGCCTGTGAGGTCCATCTCGCGCTCGGCCTCCAAGGCTTCCTCGAAGAAGATTTCCCAACGCTCCGCTCGCGTTGTCTTGCGGCTATGCCTGCGCGGCTCACGGCTCCGCATTTCGTACCGGTCCATTCCGACTGCGCCGTCTCCCGGCGTTGGCCGGGCGGGCGCGAACCGGTCTCGGCAGCGCGACGACAGTCTCCACTTCAGTCGCCTCCGGCCTTCCAGCGCACGCCTGCATGATCTTGCGATACAACTCCTGCGACTCCGACGAGGGCGATACACCCAACACCACGGACAGCGTCTGGCGCAATCTCCGGTACACGCTTATCGCCTCCGTGTGCCGGCCGAGGCGTTCGTAGCAGCGCATCAGCCCCTGATGAAAGACCTCGACGATCGGGTCGGCATCTACGCCCCGCAAGTACAGCCGAATCGCGTCCGTCGTGGCGCCTTCGCTTTCGAACGCATGGCCGTGCGTAGCGAGCAAATGGATGAACTTCCCGCGCAGCCGCTCGCGCGCGGGTACGCTCCAGGGTTCGCCTTCGTCCTCCGGCAGAAATGTCCCGGCGTACAGGTCCAGCGCTTTGGCCACCCCGTCCCGGCTCGTCCAGGTGAGCGACCCGTTCCTCGAACCGCCACGCGTCGACCCAGCACAACGTTCGGTCGAGCGAGACCTTGCCGCCTTGCTGGAGAACCGCTTCGTTGCTGCCGAGCAGCTTGCGCAGGCGCAAAACGGTGATGCCAAGCGCTTGCCGTGCGGCGTCCGCTTCCTCGTCACTCCAGAGCGCATCGCACAGCGATTGCTCCGATACGTCGTGGCCGCCGTAGGCGACGAGAGCCTTGAGCAGGCGAGCGTCTTCTTGGGGACCTTGCGCGTGAACCCGAGAGGCTTGTCGTTGACCAGGGCCTCGAAGCCGCCGAGCGTGCGGAGGCGAATCGGCCAAGGCCACAGGTCTGGCGCGCCGCAGGTGGCTTCAGCCGGAACATGCGGATGATCTGCTGCACGAGGTCAACCTCGATACCTTCCTCGAAGGCGAGGGTGAACAGCGGAGGCATGGCCCAGTCGGAGAAGCGCAGGTAATACCGTCCGCTTCCTTCGCGCGCAAGCGCCAGGGCTTCCTGCAGTTTCACGAGGGTGCCAGCCGGATCCCCTTTAATCATGGTGCAGCGCGCTTCCATGAGGACTAATGCTGCGTGAAAGCATTGGTAGATAGGCGTTCGTTCGATCAATGTTCGGACGTGCGTGAGTAGTAGTTCCGCGTCTCCACTGCGACTCGCGTGCAGGTATACATCCGCACTGGCGAGACCGATGACTACTTCCTCTAGGCGGGAGCGCGTGCGCATCGCTGCCTCGAAACTTAGCGATGCGAGCGCAGCCGCTTCGTCCATCTGCCCACGACGGCCTACCCCGCGGGCCCGGTAGATCTGGAGCGTCGCCTCGACCATCGGTTGAGTCGGCCACGGCATCGCCTCCACTTCCGCCAGCGACAGGTTCGCCTCCGACCACTCACCGATACGCCACTGGACAGCGAATCGCCACAGGATGATCTGGCGCAAGACCAATCGGAGCCCGTTGGCTTCCGCAATCTGAGAGGCCTTCTCGAGACTTTCGAGTGCCTCGTCATAGCGCGCCTCCACGAACCGCAGCCATCCTACCTGCGCGAACCACCAAGCCGCCTCGGACGGACTGGCCTTCTCGCGCACCGCCAAGGCTTTCGACGCGCTCGCAATCCGATCCCCGCACTCGAAATCGCCGCACAGCCCGCTGACGACCAAGGCATGCATCGCTGCCACCAGAGCAACACTCGGATCGGTGCAGTGGCGCAGCATCGCATCCACGCGCCGATATGCCGGGACCGTTAGTGGATGCCACGGCCTGACGTGAAACAAGGTCACGCAGAGCACGCCCCAGATTCTCAGGTCGATGTCTGGGGACGCTGACTGGAGCGTGGGGCCGAGTTCTGCCAATAGCTCGTCCAGCCATCGGTCCATAGTCTCGAGAGCATGGAAGCCTAGGAACGCGCCGCCGAGTAGCGCTATCAGGCACTCGACTGCCCCCTGACTGTCCCGGTTGGAGCGAAAGAGCGTCAGAGCAGTCTCAAGCGTTCTGACTCCTTCCTCAGGCCCGACCTCGAGCTGCGCTCTTCCTAGCCAGTAGACCAGCCATGGCTGGCTCGCTCGCACTTCATCGGGGATGCATCGGAGCCAATGCAGCAGTGTCTGCCGTCGGCCGCTCCCAAGCAGCCCATTGGCCGCCTCGAGAATCGCGCGAAGAGCTTCCTCCCAATCCTCGGCCGCGATCCACAACTCCATCGCAGCGTCGACATCGCCGTTCGCTTTCAGCGCCTGTGCAGAGCGCAGTTTCAGACGTTGCCACTCTACAGCGCCCAGGTCCTGCCTCGCGCGCGTCTGCAAGAAGCCGCGGAACAAGGCGTGGAACTGATAGACGGGTTCTGCGCCAGGACGCCGGTCCGTGAACAGATGTCGACGATAGAGCTGGTCGAGAACCTCATCGGCGTCCCCGTGACCGCTCAGTCTCCCCGCCATGGATCCCGTGACGTGCGGAAGGAAGGAAACACACAGCAGGGTATGGCGTGTCGACTCCGGAGCTCGATCGAAGAGAAGACTTGCAAAGTAATTGAAGACTGACTCTCGCGTGTCAGCGGGAAGCACGCCCGAGTCGGCAGCCCCGTTACCGAGGCGTTCGAGCATTAGTGTAATCCCGGCAGCCCAGCCCTCGGACTGCTGATGTAATGCATGTACCACCCAATCCTCATGGACGCCCCGCGCTGCACAGATCTCCCGTATCTCATGCAGCGTGAGCTGGAGCAGGTCCCAGCGCAGACCGAAGAAGGCACCGATGGCAGCAACTTGGGCGAATGATGGAGGCGCCGCGGTACGACTCACGCAACAGATGGAGCTGCCGGGAGGCACCTCCGCGACGGCGGCGTGCACTATTTCATGCAGAGAAGCATCCTCAGGCGCCTCTTGATAGTTGTCGAGCACGATCACCAAGCCCGCAGGCAACCGAGCGAACAACTGGCGGAAAAAAGTTCGGGCGAAGCTGGGGAGATCCGACAGATGCTCGGCCACCAGCTTGGGCAGTGCAGACGCCCCTGCGTTTGGAAAGGCCTCTGCCGCCAGCGTCAAGTAGTGAAAGAGATTAGCCGGGTCGGAATCGCCGGGCTCGACCTGGTACCACAGGGTAGGAATTCCGCGCGGTTCGAGATAACTGGCTACCAGCGTAGTCTTGCCCGCGCCAGGAGGACCGTCGACCCAGATCAGCGGGCGGCCTCGGTTCTCGTCGAGACATGCGAACAAGCGCTTTCGCGCCACGACCCCGAACAGACGCGGAATACTGATCTTCGCGATCGCGGTTTGTCTTGCCATTCCCGCGGCCCCCCAAAACCCGACGGCATATCGCACGCCACCGCCTGGGCGGCGGCGTGCTCAGTATGCGCCCGTATGAACAGGAGCCAGGCTACTTGAGCTTGTATGTCCCCTTGTTGGGATTGCAGCCGATGAAAGCGACCTCTTTGGCGGGGCTGCCCCATGCGTTGTCGATGTGATACTCGCCTCGCAACGTCATGCCATCGTACTTGCCCGTTCCGGCGGCCGATACGTAAGTCCCGCCGGCACCGTCGGGGTTGCCGTGATAATCCATCCACCATTTGTCGCCGTCCTGATCGGTCAGCTCGCAGACGCCCACTTCTGCCTGGTGGCCGTTGAGATTGGTGTACAGACCATAGCAGTGCGCCCCCACACGGTCGAACGGGCGGCCCGGCGGAGTAGTCCGCACCACGGCATCGAGGTCGTAACTGATCTCAAAGACCTTACCCGATGGGTCGGACAGCGTTCTGCCGTGTCCGATGGGACAGAAGTCGAATTCGTAACTGCCTTCCTTCGGTATGTTCACCTTCCCCGCGAGCGCGGAACCGGCCATGGACACCGCGACGATGCCGACCGCAACTGACAGAGCACGCTTCATTTTTCGCCTCCCTCATCGATGTTTGACGACAAAGATCGCCGTGCGACAGGAGGACGGCACAAGGTGGTCCACACCTCGTCGGAAGTTCGGAACGGGCTGATGTCTCCAGTCTCGACCGACTCGATAACACCGGTGACGCCGTCGGCTTCCTGACGGTAGACGCGGACCACGTAGCTGCGCAGCACTTCCATTCCCCGCCTCCCTTGGCGTGAGGCAAGACTAGGGCAGAGCCGGGTACGGATTGCCTACAAATAGCGAAGGCGGCACCGAAAAATACGGCCGTGCGAATGATTGGGCCTGTCGAACCAGGCACGCGGCCGCGAGTCGAAGTAATATGGCCAAGACGAGCGGAGCCGCAAGTAACACAGTGTTACCTGCAACACTGTGGCAAAGCGAAGCGCGCATGCTCTGGCTCATGCAGACGACAGTTGGGCGCTGGGTCAACCGCGCCACAGTCGAGGCGTTGAGCAGAAACCACGGCGTGTGCTCAGGATGCGCGTGCCGCGGAGTGCAGCAAGGCAAACCGCCGCGCATGTCGTAGAGGAGACCTGGCCATGACACGACCCGCAGGCATCGCAACAACCATTGCCGCTCTGGTGCTGGCCGCCTCGCTGAGACCCGGCTTGGGCCTGGCGCAGACCAACGACGATCAGACGCCGCTCGAAACGGCGCCGGCAGCAACTTCACCCGCGACCTCGCCGTTCCCGTGGCCGAACCAGTTCAGCGAAGCCGGGCAGGCCTTCACCGTCTATCCGCCTCAGCTCGACCGATGGCAGGGCGACCGCCTCGAAGGACAGGCCGCTGTTGCCGTCCAACCAGCAGGCGCCCAGAAGCCGTTCTTCGGAGTCGTATGGTTGTCGGCGCGCACCGAGGTCGACAGCGCCACCGGGATGGTGAGGGTGCGAGACATCAGCGCAAGCCGCGCGAGCTTTCCCACGGCGACCCAGCAGTCCGGCAGCTATCTCGATGCGATCCGCAGGCATCTGTCAGCGGTGACCTGGACCGTCGCTCGCGACCGGCTCGAGGCCGAGCTCGCCATCGACCACGCCAGCCGCGATGTGCAGAGCCAGCCGCTGCGCAACACGCCGCCGCGAATTCTCTACAGCGAGTCGCCGGCCATTCTGGTGCCGATCGACGGTCCGCCGCAGTTCAAGGAAATGGCGGGGCTCGACCTCCTGCGCGTCGTCAATACGCGTGCGCTGATCCTCCAAGACAAAACCACTCGGCGCTTTTACCTGTTCGTCGCCGGCCACTGGATGGAAGCGCCCGCGATCGAGGGCCCCTGGAATGAGGCGTACGTGCGCCCGTCCTCGCTCGAGGAAGCGAAACAGCAGGCGTTGGCGAATGGACAAGTCGAGTTGGTCGACGAGGACGAGTCCGCCACCGATCGCGTCCCGGTCGTGTACGTGACGACGGGTCCGGCCGAGCTGGTGCAGACCGACGGGCCGCCTCAGTACCTGCCGATCCAAGGCACCAACCTGTTGTACGTGACCAACACGCCGAACCGGCTGTTCCTCGATCTCACCACGCAGAAGTATTACCTGCTGCTCTCGGGTCGCTGGTATCGCACGGCTGTTCTGAGTCAGGGTTCGTGGGAATACGTGCCGGGGACGAATCTACCCGGCGATTTCGCGCATGATTCCGTCGGAGCACCCGACCGAGAGCGTACGCGCCGCCGTGCCGGGAACGCCGCAAGCGCAGGAGGCCGTCATCGCCAACAGCGTTCCGCAGGTCGCCGCCGTCAAGCGCACCGCCGCGACGCTCGAGATTACTTACGACGGGTCGCCCGAGTTCCGCCCGATCGAACGGACGCCACTGCAATACGCGGTGAACTCTCCGTTGCCGGTGATCCAGGTCGACCAGGATTCTTACTACGCGCTGGATAACGGCGTGTGGTTCGTTTCCAATTCGCCCTTCGGAGTCTGGACCGCGGCGACCTGGGTCCCGCCCGTGATCTATTCGATCCCGCGCAGCTCTCCGCTGCACTACGTGACGTACGTGCGGATCTACGATGCGACGCCCGAAGTCGTGTACGAGGGTTATACGCCTGGGTACGTTGGTTCGTACGTCGCGACCGACGCGACAGTTGTGTACGGCACAGGTTGGTATTACCAGCCCTGGATCGGCACGGTTTGGTATGGACCGCCGGTGACCTGGGGATTTCGGATTCAGCGTCTTCAACACCTGGTGGAGTCCTTGGCCCTTATCGGCCCTGGTTCTGGGCCGGTTGGGCGCCGTTCCCGTGCTTCCATCCTTGGTGGGGACCGTGGCGTCGCGCCTGTGGTAGTGGTGGCGCCTCGGTTTGGCCCCCATGGCGTTCCCGTGGTAGTGGGGCGCGGGGTCGCGCCGATCAATCGGGTGAACGTCACCAACATCCACGCCAACAACGTGAACGTGACCAACATCTTCCACCGCTGGGGCGGGAGAGTGGCCACGCCGATGGGCGCGCCGCCAAGATTCGCAACGGCTGGAAATGGACCTCGTCCGATGGGCCGCTGGTCTCAGCAAGGGACCCGGGGTGGCGGGGCACCGCTTGCGCAGGGTGTAACTGCTCCGGGTGCGGCAGGGTCGGTCGGCGCAGGTCCCGGTGCGAGACCGACACCGACGGGCGCACTCGGCGCCCGGGCAAAACTTTCAGGGCTTCCGTCGGCAGGACGGGCAATGGCAACGGTTTCAGGGCAACGGTCAGTGGCAGAACGTGAACCCGGCGAACCCCAATCTCACCAATCGGATGAATCAATCGCCGCCCGTGGCACAGGGTGGCGGGCCGAGGCCCGGGACAGTGGGCGGTGCACCCGTTGTGTCCGGCGTTCCGATGCGCGGTCCTTCGGGAGGTGCTCCACAGTCACAGGGCGGAGCGCCCGTTGCATCCGGTGTTCCGATGCGCGGTCCGTCGGGACCGGCTCCGGTGCAGGCGAGGCCGCTTGCCCGCGCTCGCGTACAGCGATGGGCCCGCAGGGCAACACATGGTCCGGTTCTGGAGCACCGCGCATGACGGCACCGAATGGCGCGGAGCGTCCTGGCGGAGCGCAGATGCATTCCTTCACTCCGCGTGGCGCACGGTTTGCGCAAGGCGGAGGCGGGGGTGATGCTGCGCCGATAGGGCGCAGCGGCGGCACGTGGGTTCCCAACCACGGTGGTGGTGCCGCGGTCGGCGGAAACAACAATATGGGCGGAAGGCAGCCCATGGCAGGCGGGCAGGTGGTCGCGCCTGGGGTGGCGGAGGAGGAGGCGGGCGCGTGGGCGGTTCGAACATGCGCTGAGGGGTTACCTTTTCGTATTCAGTCCCAACAGGAGGTAAGAGCATGAACGCAGGATTCAGAACAAAGCATCCGTGTCTTGTCGGCTCTTTGTGCGACAGCAGTGATTTCCTTGGCAGCCTACTCGAGCTTCGCGATCGGAGCGGACGTCAAAGTCACGTTGAGTGGCGACCAGGAAGTGCCCGCGGTCAAGACCACTGCGACAGGCACCGGCACTATTTCGGTCGGTGCCGACAAATCAGTGAGCGGCAGCGTGACGACCACCGGCGTTGCGGGAACGATGGCTCACATTCACGAGGGCGCGCCGGGCAAGAACGGCGGGGTTGCGGTTCCGCTTGCCAAGAGCGGGGACAACGGATGGTCCGTTCCCGCCAGGAGCCAAGCTCAGCGACGCGCAGTACGAAGCCTTCAAGGCCGGCAATCTGTACGTGAACGTGCACAGCGCTGCGAATCCCGGCGGCGAAATTCGCGGACAAATCAAGCCGTAATCGTCTTCGTAGTCCCGGAAAACCCCGCCCGAGTGGCGGGGTTTTCTTTTCTGCGCTTCCTCGAACAGCCCAGGAATATTTCCCGCTGCGTCGCAGCACACTTGTCGCGATCGTAGAGAGATAGCACTGCACCAAATCCGGATCTGACTCCGACCTGACAGCCGCGCACTTTTCTGCGTCCGCGCGGTCCGAATCTCCATTGTGCAGGATGATCCTTTAAAGCTCCCGTAACACGAGCCGTTAACAATCATCCGCACAAGCATAGCCCCGGTGCGCCGCAGTCCACCGCCGCACCGCGACCAGGCTTCGCGTATCGAGCTCAACCATCTTTGGAGGAGCTATCGTGCTTGCCGCCCCAATTCCCCCCAACGAGTCCGCTCGCCTGGAGTCGCTGCGACGGATGTTGCTGTCGTGTGCTCCCACAGAGGCGTCGCTGGATCACGTGACCCACGCCGCGCGCCGCATTTTCGGGACGCCGATCGCGCTGATATCCGTGGTCGACTCGGATCGCTTGTGGTTCAAGTCGTGTATCGGTCTGAGCGTGAGGGAAACGCCGCGCGACATTTCGTTCTGCGGTCACGCCATCCTGGAGGATGCGCCGCTGATCGTCGAAGACGCGCTTCTCGACCCGCGGTTCGCGGACAATCCGCTCGTTACCGCAGAGCCGAAGATCCGGTTCTATGCCGGCCGGCCGTTGCGCAACGGCGAGAACTTCCCGGTAGGTGCGCTGTGCATCATCGACCATGAGCCGCGCGCGCTGAGCGAGGACGACCGACGGCTGCTGGATGATCTCGGGCTGTGGGCCGAGGCGATATTCGCCAGCAAGCAACTGAGCGAGTCGCAGCGCGCGCTGCAGACGGAGCTCGACGAGGCGAAGCGGGAAACCATGGTCGACCCGCTGCTGCACATCTGGAATCGCTGGGCCATCGTCGACATTCTGGAGCGCGAAGCCAAGCGCGCTCTGCGGCATCGCGATGCGCTGTCGGTGCTGATGGTCGAAGTCGAGCACATGGCTACAATCGCGGATCGCCACGGGCAATCGACAGCCGATGCGATGCTGAAGGAAGTCGCGCGGGCGTTCAACAGCGTGCTGAGGCCCTACGATGCGGTGGGGCGTTGCGGCGGGGAAGAATTTCTGGTCGTGCTCCCCGACACGGGCGCTCACGCCGCGGCGGCGATCGCGAAGCGTTTGCGGCAGCGAATCGAGGAATGCACGGTTACAGCCGATTCCGATTCTGAGCTCGTGTCCTGCACAGCGAGCACCGGGGTCGCGTGCATCGAGCGAAACGCGGCCCATTCGTCGGTCGATACGCTGATCGCGTCCGCTGCCGACGCCCTGAGGTTGGCCAAAAGCGGCAACGGCGCAGACGATGAGGGAAGCCATGAGCAACTTCCCGATCCCCGCTCGGGTCGAGCCGACGCCGCGGTCCTCGAGTCAACCGACGACGACTGGCTCGGAAACCCAATGGTCGCGGCACAGCTCGCTAGCCTGCGAGCACATGTGGTGGATGATTAGGCTGCGTTACTTTGATGGTGTAGCCGTCGCGGCGACTCCCTTCTGACCAGAACCCGCTTTGTCCTGGCATCGTCTCGTACTAAACTGATCTCAGCGACGAGCTTTGGCCCGCACGAGTGTCTGCCTGGCTCGTCCTCGACTCGACGGCAGGACAAGTACCGATGAAACACTACCTCAGCTTCCTGGGCTTCCTTCTTTCACTGGTCGGTGCTATCGAACACGCCTCCGCGCTGGTCCCCGGCGAGCGCGTCGACAACTTCCGCCTGCTCGACCACCGTGGCGCATCCCACGAGCTGTACTACTATTCCGACGCGAAAGCCGTGGTGCTCATGGTGCACGGTAATGGTTGTCCTATCGTGCGCAACGCTTTGCCGGGACTGAAGGAGCTGCGTGACCAATACCGGGCACGCGGCGTCGAGTTCCTTCTGATCAACTCCAACCTCCAGGACGACCGCGACGCCATCGCCAAGGAGGCTGCTGAATTCGGCATCGATTTTCCGATCCTGGTCGACGACTTGCAGCTGATCGGCGAGTCCCTGGATGTCACGCGCACGGCCGACGTCCTCATCATCGACCCAAAGACCTGGAAGCTCGTCTATCGCGGGCCGATCGACGACCGCCTGTCCTATGGCGCGCAGAAGCCCGTCGCCAAGAAGCATTATCTTGCGGACGCGCTGGAAGCGATGCTGTCCGGCAACCCCGTTGCGATCGCTTCGGCCGAAGCGCCAGGCTGCCTGGTCGATTTGCCGGAGCGCGATCATCGCGCGGCGCACGCGCAGATCTCGTACTCGGCGCAGATTGCCCCGCTGCTCACGGACCGTTGCGTGGCGTGCCATCGACCGGGCGGTATCGGCCCCTGGGCCATGACCAAATATGAAAACGTGCGGGGCTTTGCGCCGATGATCCGCGAAGTGGTGCGCACCAAACGCATGCCGCCCTGGCATGCGGACCCACACTATGGAGCGTTCGTAGGCGACCGCTCGCTCAGCAGCGAAGAAGCCAAGACGCTCGTACACTGGGTCGAAGCCGGCGCACCGCGCGGCGGTGGGCCGGACCCGCTCGCGTCACTGGACCGGACATGGCCCGAGTGGACGTTGGGGAAGCCCGATCTGATCGTGGAGGTCCCGGCGTTTCAAGTGCCGGCGACGGGAGTGGTCGACTACAAGTATCCGCAGGTCGCCAATCCGCTCGGGCGCGATGTGTGGGTGCGCGCGATCGAGATCATCCCGGGCGATCGCTCCGTCGTGCATCATGTCCTCGCCGGCGTGGACGATCCCGCCGAAAACGCATCACGGAACACGGCGGAGCAGATCGGCCAATTCGGTGGCTACGCGCCCGGCAAGCCGCCGCTGCCATACCCGCCCGACACCGGCATCCTGTTGCACCAGGGGGCGAGCTTTCGTTTCCAGATGCACTACACGCCCAATGGCAAGGCGTCGACCGACGTGACCAGGGTCGGGTACTACTTCGCCGACCATGCGCCGAAATATCCGCTGCACGTGAAGATGCTCGCGAAGTACTCGCTGACCATTCCGCCGAACACCAAGGCGTACACCGAATCGGTCGAACACGTAGTCGACCGCGCCATGGTCGTCTACAGCCTGGTGCCGCACGCCCATCTGCGCGGCAAGGCGTCGAAGTTCACCGCATACTATCCCGATGGACGCGAGGAGATTCTGCTGTCCGTGCCGAAGTACGACTTCAACTGGCAGACCACGTATCTGCTGAAGTCCCCCAAGCTGCTGCCGGTGGGCACGCGCCTCGTGTTCGACATGACGTGGGACAACTCGGCGCAGAACCCGGCGAACCCCGATCCGAGTCGTACGGTGCGCTGGGGCGATCAGACGTGGGACGAGATGAACGCGGGCTGGATACGATTTCGTTACGCAGATGAAACTACGGATGGAGCGCAGACTGCCGGCAATGCCGCTGGCGATCGTCTAGCCAGCTGCAAGGCCCAGTTCGGCAGCACCCCTCACCCCGACCCTCTCCCGCAAGGGGAGAGGGGGTGTGGCCGATAGACCGAGGTCGGCGCATTTGCTACTCGCGCTCGAGTCGTCCTGCCTCGGAGTGTCCTACCGCCCCCAGCCGCTTCCCCGAAGTGGATAGTTCTCGCTGCGTGTGTCGCGGCCGCGAGCATTGCCGCGGCCTGCTGGTTTGCTCGGGCGACGCGCGCCCGGCCGAGCGTCGGAGCGGCGAGGGTCGGACGTCGAGCGCGGTTTCGGCTCGAGACCCGGGACCACGTGCGGCGCGATGCGTTGACCCGTGAAGCCTTCGATGCGTGCAAGCAGACCACGCTCGGCGCGATGGGCGAACGACAACGCGAGCCCCTTGGCTCCGGCGCGGCCGGTGCGGCCGATGCGGTGCACGTAGTTTTCCGGAGCACGCGGCAGATCGTAGTTGATCACATGGCTCACGCCCGCCACGTCGAGGCCGCGCGCTGCGACGTCGGTGGCGACCAGCACGCGGATACGCCCCTGCTTCATCCCGGACAGCGTGCGCGTGCGATGTGACTGATCCATATCGCCATGCAGCGCGGCGGCGGCGTGCCCCTGCGCGTGCAGCGACACCGCGAGCTGATCGGCATCGCGCTTGGTCGACGTGAATACGATGGCCTGATTCATGTCGGTGTCGCGCAGGAGATGGTCGAGCAACCGGTCCTTGTGCGCGCGGTCATCGACGAAGTGCAGGCGCTGCTCGATGTTGGCGTGGCTCTCCCTCGCGCCGTCGACGCTGATGAGCTTGGGCTGCCGCAGCAGCTGCTTGGCCAGCCGGGCGATGTCACCGTCGAGCGTGGCGGAGAACAGCAGCGTCTGGCGTGTCGCCGGCGAAGCTTTGGCGATGCGCTCGACGGCCTCGACGAAGCCCATGTCGAGCATGCGGTCGGCTTCGTCCAGCACCAGCAGCTCGACGCGCGACAGATCCACACGGCGCTTCTCCAGTTGGTCGATCAGGCGCCCGGGCGTTGCGATCAGGATGTCGAGCGGCTGCGACAGCGCGCGGTTCTGCTGGATGTACGACACGCCGCCCACCACCACTGCGATCCGCACTTGCCGCATGAACTTGCCGTAGGTGATGGCGGCCTCGGTGACCTGCTGCGCCAGCTCGCGCGTGGGCGTGAGCACGAGAATGCGCGGGGCACTCGCCGATCTGCGTTGCGTGTCCTCCGCCAAGCGCTGCAGCGCCGGCAGCATGAATGCGGCGGTCTTGCCGGTGCCGGTCTGGGCGCAGACCATCAGATCATGGCCGGCGAGCACCTCGGGAATGGCTTGCGCCTGCACCGGCGTGGGCGTGGTGTAGCCCGAAGCCTCGACGGCGCGCAGCAGGGGAGCGCTCAGTCCGAGCGCAGAAAATGTTTGGTCTTCCAATCTGATTCCTTCCAATTGTTGTCTCCCTCCAGTCGTCGCATCGAACTCTCCCTCCCCCGCTTGCGGGGGAGGGGCTGGGATGGGGGTGCAAGCCAATCATCGCGACCCGCGGCAACAAGCCCGCAGGCGCAGAACAACGCAAGAGGCGATCAGCGGAACCGGGAAGGAATCGCAATGACGGCCGTCAGCGCACGAGTGTCGCTAACCGGGAGTCACTGCTTCGCGAAGCGATGAAACGGAGAGGTCAGGGACAGCTCCGCTCGAGAGGGCTTTCAAGACTACTGTCGGCTCTTGAGCGGAAGGCGCGCAGTATACGGGGAGAGAGGGCGGCTGTCACGAAGAATGTTGCGTCGCAACTGCATCATCTCCCGGCATCTCCCTTGATCGGGCGAGCGCTAGAGTGACGGGCTGAGATTTAGGGTGAGGGCGAGGTCTCACGCAGACGATTCGCGTCCCCTCACCCCGACCCTCTCCCGCAAGGGGACGGAGTCCGCGGGTACTAGCACCTGGATCCAGCTTGCGCTGGAATGACGAGCGACGCAGCAATCCAGGACAGGTTCAGCAGCGCCAGAGAGAACAGTGCTGTCGCGACGAGCGCCAAGGTGCCCGGTTCCGGACCGCCGCTATGACTCCAAACAAGCCATGGTCCTCCACCTTGCCATCGCCGGGGATGCCCGCGGTGAAGTAGAGCTTGTTCAAATCCCCGCCGTTTCCGCCGTTGCCGAAGATCAGCCCCCACAATCCCTCGTTGACGATGGGATTGCCTTGATCGTCGAGCAGCGTGCCCAGAAGTTGCACCGCGTAGTCGGGTCGAATGCGTTGATGAGCCCATCGCCGAAATTTCCGACCAGCAGGTCATCGCTGAAATCCCCGAAGCTCGCTCGGGGCCAACGCCAGCCCCCAAGGCGAGTTCAACGCTCCCTGGGAGATGAGACGCTTCACGAGGTTTCCGTTCAGGTCGAAGACATCGACGAAACCGTTCCCAGGGCCCGCCTCATCGTCCTCCAGTCGGGCCCTGTTTCGCGTACGTCACGTACAAGCTGCCGCCGATATTCTGAATGTTGAACGGAGCAAATCCCGAAGGGAGGTTTGGATCGGTAAATGTCCCCACCGAGAGAGACCGGCGCGAAAGCGCCATCGAAAACGTCGATGCTGTCCAGCGCTGAAGTTGGCGGCGTAGAGGCGGTCTGGCGAACCGCTGCTACTGATCGCAAGCCCCTTATAGATCGCGCCCGCAGAGTTGTCGACCTTGAGGACTGGCGTTGGTACCTCCATTCCATCCTGCAATGGTGCCGTCTTCGGTAGCGAAGATGAAACGTGCCGGTCGTTAGCCGCAGGTCGAAGCTCGACCCTCCGTTGAATACTTGTCCGGTGGGGGCGGAAGGCGGAGCCCCGCCCGATGGCGGAGGAATGGTGACCACCAGTGGCACATCAGTGGAATGGACATCTGGCCGCTTCCGTTGTAGAGCGTGCTGACGGCCGGTGCCGTTGTCCGACACCCAGAACGGGCCGGTCGAGTTGTGCGAAATCCCCCACGGGTTCACCAAGTTCGGATCGGTGACCTGCGCGACGCCAGGAATATCCGAAACGAGATTGGTCTGCACATAGGCCGACCAGGCGGGCGCAGGAATCAGGCTCGCCACCAGCCCGACCAGCAGCGCGAATCGGAAAGCGTGAATGCGATGGCGAAGTGGAAATGTTCGATCAGAAAATTTCATCGTAGAGCCTCCTCTCGGAGTTGCAGCGGAGTCGTCGTCTCAGAGAGGCGACGGGCCGAGATAGCTCGACGTGCAGCCAGCACGCGAGCTTCTTCCCTCACTACACGAATCGTGCCGGAAAACCAAGACGACCAATGATCAGAAAGTTACGGCCGAACAGAAATCCGCGTCGCTCGCGCGATGTAAAGTCAGTCGACAGCCAGTCAGTCACGCGTAAGGTGGCGGCGACGAGAACACCGCCTTCAATTCCTTCGTCGGAACGATGTCGCGTATCCACGTGAACCCGCCCGTCTCCTTCATCTCTCGCGCGCCTTTGAGAAACGCCCCGAGCGCGAGCCGCGACAGTGCGCCGCCCACGCTGATGCGCTTGGCACCAACCTCGGCGAGTTGCGCGAGCGTGATCGACGGATCGGCGGTGCCCATCAACACATTGACCGGCTTGCTCACCGACTTCACGACGGTGCGGATGGTCGGCGAGGTCGCGCAGGCCCGGTGCGTAGAGCACGTCGGCGCCGGCTTTCTCGAACGCCTGCAGACGCTTGATGGTGTCGTCGAGATCGATGCGGCCGTGGAGAAGGTTCTCGGCTCTCGCCGTCAGTGTGAAAGGGAAGGGCAGCGATCGGGCCGCCTCGACCGCCGCGTGCACGCGCTCAACCGCGAGCTGGAAGTCGTAGATCGGCTTGTTCGGATCGCCGCTCGCGTCTTCGATCGAGCCGCCTACAACGCCCGCCTCACCGCCGCCAGCCGGATCATCTCGGCCGCAGCGTGCGGTTGATGCGCGAAGCAGTTCTCCAGATCGGCGTTGACGGGCAGATCGGTCGCTTCCGCAATCGCGAAGCAGTTGTCGATCACCTCCCTGCGATCCACTGCGCCGGCCCCATCGACGCGCCCGAGCATGTTGGCCAGCCCGAGGCTCGTCGTCGCGAGCGCTTCGAAGCCCAGCGAAGCGAGCAGCTTGGCGGTGCCCGCGTCCCACGGGTTCGGGATGATGAATGCGCCCGGCCGCGTGTGCAGGGCTCGGAACGCGGCTGCTTTCTCTGCTTGTGTACGCATGAAACCTCGTGTGTCCTTATCGTCATCCCGATCCGGGATTACCCTTCTGGATTCCGGCTCGCGCTTCGCTTGGCCGGAATGACACCAAGGAGTGCCGGATTGGCGTCGCTTTATCCATGTTCGTCGCCGTCTCCCCGCGCAAGCTGGGATCCAGGGTGCTGTACTGGATCCGGGGCGGCGCCGCCCGGAATGCGGCAAGTAGTCGCAGCTACTTCCTACTGCGTCTCGGTCACCATCGCCTTCATCCGGCGCACGCAGCGCGCGAGCTGCTCGCCCATCTCCTCCGCAGGCAGCCGGCAACGCATCCCGTGGCCGGGCAGCAGCCACTCGAAGCGGTAGGCCGCGAGCCGCTGCATCGAAGCGGTCTGCTCCTCCCAGTCGTACCAGCACACGCTGCGCGACGCGGATACGCGCTCGCGTTTCGCGTCCCACCACGCGTGATCGCCGGAGAAGAGGAATCGCTCACGATAGAGCAGGCACGTGGAGCCTGGCGTGTGGCCGGGCACGGGAATGAACAGCACCTCGTCGTCGAACGCGACCGGGTCAGTCCCGTCGAGCTTGATCTCCACGTCGCGCGTGCCGGAGACGACGTCTGCGCGATGCAGGATGCGCTCGCAACCGAAGCGGTCGTGAAACTTGCGATGATCGGCGACGTCGTCGCGGTGCGTGAGGAACATCCAGCGCACACCGCCGAGTGCCTCGATGCGCTCGACCAGAGGGCGCGGCATAGCGGGGCGAGTCGACCAGGATGTTCCCGCCCGGGCGCACGATCAGATAGCTGCGCGCGCCGTAGCTGGATTCGGCCGCCCAGCCGCAGTAGTAGCACGCCGTCCTCGATCGGTTCCGGGAACGCGGCCCGTGCTGCCGCGAAGGCATGCTTCGCCTCGGTGCCGATGGCCGCGACCGGACAGGCCACCAGCGCCATCTCGGCGCGGTGCCGCTCCGCCTCTCCGCGCGGCTGATGCCACACGTACGAGGCATCCTGTCCCTCGGCAAAGCTCTCAGGCGCGACCTGCCGGCAAGTCCCGCAGTCGATGCAGGTCGAGTCGACGAAGAAGTCGCCGGCGACGTTGGTCGCGAGGCGTTTGGTGCGAGTGGCCATAGGGACATTCTAGTCCGACTATCGAGCGTTACCAAAGTACGTGACAACGGCGGCGTGCATTGCCCCCACCCTAGCCCTCCCCCGCAAGCAGGGGAGGGGAATGTTTTCCCTCTCCTTCCCTCGCTTGCGGGGAAGGCTGGGTGGGGGCAGTTTTTTTGGCGCCGGCTCCCTGCAGAGTTAGCCGTCAACCACACGTAGTTGGAACGCGGATGTCCGCATTCGTTTGTCGTTGTCCCGGCGCGAATTGAGGGCGAGGGGTCAGTTCAGCGGATTCTGGACCGTAAGTGTGTCGAACAATTGTCCGTGCTGCAGACCTTCTGAATACAGAGTCGATGCGCCGCCTTCGATCGCCGCACGCACGATCAGCGCATCCCAGAATGAGACTTGTCGCTGACGGCTCAGTTGCACTGCTGACAAGATCAGCGGTATGTCGACGCGCACGGTCGGCAACACCGCAAGCTCCCTGAGCGCTTCATAGGCTACGCTGGGCTCGAGCGGGGTAGCGAGCTTGCGCGTGACCGCCACATAGAATTCCTGAAGTACCTGGGTACTGAGCAATGTTTCACCCGCTCGCGTGTGAGACTCGATCAGCTCTCTGCAGCGCCGCTGCTTGACTGCGGCGCCTGCATCGAACAAGTAGACGAGGATATTCGTGTCGAAGAAGACCTTCATCTTTCGTGCAAGTCGTCCCGCGTCCAGGTGCGGCGCCCACGCTTGGAGGAGGCTTGCTTCGACAGCGCCAGCAGCTTGACGAGCGCCTGTTCCTGTGCGCTGCGAGAACCAGCGTACTGCTCGAGGTATTCGCGTACGACAGCATTGACCGACGTACCCTGCTCCGTTGCGCGCAGGCGCGCCCGCTTCAGAACTTCATCGTCGATGGTAATGGTGAGATTGGCCATGCAGAGACTCCAAGACCCGTGCTACACGGGTTCAGTGTAGCACAGGCTTTGCCAGGCCGGAACGACGCCCTAAGCGGGGTTGCCTGAACAGGTCATACCTTCTCGAAATCGATCCGCTCGTCCACCGGCAGTCCGAGCAGATAGCGACGCAGCAGTCCAGCGACATCTCGACCGCGCCCAGGCGCACCCACTCGCGACCGCCGAGAATGCGGCTGCGCCGGGAGACCACCTCCTTATGCGTCGCGATAGCGATGAAGATAGTGCCGCCGAAGTCGATCCGGTCGGTACCATCGTCGAGCTCGACCAGCACCGCGAGCACATGAGTGGCACCAACGCGCTGCTGCGTAGCGCGTGCCACGGCTTTGCGATCTGCCAACGTCAGCTCGCCGGTGACGCGATATCGTGAGACCGACGCTGGCATACATCTCGACCAAGTCGCGCGCCACGATCCCTCGTCGAAAGATCTTCTCCGCGCCGGGGAGCGGAGCGATGCGCGCGGCGATCGCTCCGCCGGTGAACGTCTCCACCACCGTCAGCGACGCCTGCCGCCGAGTGAGCTCATCCAGGATCACGCCCTCGAGCTTCTGATCGTCCTCGGCGAGGATGAAGTTGCCCGAGCCGCTTGCGCACCTCTTGCTCGACCGGCGCCAGTTTCCGGCGGATGTCGTCCATGTCGGTGCCGCGTATCGCGAGCTTCGTCTCGAGCTGCGGGTAGTGGGCTCGGAAGCCGAGCTTCAGGCTCCCGTCGGGCACCAGCGCTTCGACGCCCGCGAGCAGACTGTCGACGTGCGACTCCCCCAGCCCGTACGAGTGGAACCGCTTCAGAAAGCTCACCGTCTGCTGGCCGCTCTTCGCGAGCAGGCGCGGGATGATCTGCTCCTCGAGCATGCGATGCAGCTCGCGCGGCACGCCCGGCGTGAAAAAAAAGCGCGCCTTGCCGATGTCGAGCGCGAAGCCGCAGGCGGTGCCGATGGGATTGTCGAGCAGCTCCGCGCCGACCGGCAGCATGGCTTGCTTGCGATTGTTGGGCGGCATCACGCGGCTGCGCCTGCGGAACAGCTCCTCCATCCTGGCGAACCATTCCTCGCTGAAGACGAGCTCGACGCCGGCAGCCTGGGCCGCGACCTCCTGCGACAGATCATCGACGGTCGGGCCCAGCCCGCCATTGACGATGACCGCATCGACGCGCTCCCCGGCGATCCGGAATGCCTGCAGCAGCGTCTCCCGATCGTCCCCGACCGTCGTGCCCCATCGAACCTCGAGCCCGACGTCGCCGAGTTTCTGGCTGATGTAGCTGAAATTGGTGTTGACCGTGGCACCGGTCAGGACTTCGTCCCCGGTGCAGATGATTTCGATACGCATGGCGCCCGAGCCTAGCATTCGCCGGCGACAATTGGCAATGCTGGTCCCGCTGTACTACGATCTCGCGACTCCTTGGAGGTTCTCATGCGGAACGTTACCCGGTCGCTGCTCGTCGTTGCCCTTGCCGTCCTGCTTCCCACCGGGGTGAAGTCTCAGCAACAATTGGGCGACCGGTCCTGGGCCTTCCCGCTGAAGCCGGAGCGTGACATTCCCCGAGGAAACCGCCCCCAAGACCCTGCCCGGGAGCGCGAAACAGTACACGCAGGCCCAGGTCGACGACCTGCTGAATCCACCCGACTGGTACCCCGACCGACACCCGCCGGCGCCCGAGATCGTCCTGAAGGGGCACGGCGCCGCGCTGGCCTGCGGCGCGTGCCACCTGATGTCCGGCCTGGGCCATCCCGAATCTTCCGATCTGACCGGCCTGTCCGCGGATTACATCGTGCAGCAGATGGCCGAGTTCAAGTCGCGCGCGAGGAAGGAGCCGACGCGCATGAACGCCATCGCAGCCGAGGTTTCTGAAGAGGAAGCCAGGCAGGCGGCGGAGTGGTTCGCCAGGCTCCCGCGTAGATCCTTCACCCAGGTGGTCGAAACCGACACCGTGCCGAAGACTTTTCTCGGGCCGGGACGGATGCGCTTCGCCGAACCGGACGGTTCCACCGAGCCGATCGGCAGCCGCATCATCACCGTGCCGCAGGACCAGGAGCGCGCGAGGCTTCGCGATCCAAGCTCCGGGTTCATCGCTTACGTGCCGGTAGGCAGCCTCGCGAGAGGCCGGGAGCTGGTCGAGACCGGCGGCGGCAGAACCATCCCTTGCGGCCAATGTCACGGTATCGCCATGCTGGGTCATGACAAGGCACCGCGGCTTGCGGGCATGCATCCGATCTACACCTTGCGCCAGCTGCTCGGGTTCAAGGACGGCTCGCGCGACGGCGCGGACGCGGGATCGATGCAGTCGGTGGTCGCGGCAACTGAGTCACGAGGATATCCTCGCGGTATCGGCGTATCTCGCCGCGCTCAGCCCTTCGCTCCCTTATTGAAATTTGCCCCCGCTCGGCATCTCGCCGCAGAGGAGTTCGGTTTGGAGCGCGCGGATTATCGAAATTTGCACCCTCCCCCGCTCGCGGGGGAGGGTCGAGGGCCCGGGCGCGGACGCTTCAGCCCTCGTACTGCAGCACGTGCATGCCCGCATTCCAGTCGCTGACGTACATCAGGCCGTCGGGCGTGACGTGCGCATCGCAGGTCTTCGCCGCCAGCCCGACGTTCGGGCGCGGGTCGATCAGGCGCTCCGGCGCAGGCGGCACCCACGAAGCGATTTCCTTCGGAGCGAGCGCGTCCCTGATGTCGAACACCCGCACCCCGGCATTGTTGTATGTGGCGAAGATGATCTCCTCGCTCTGGAAGGACCCGGGCCGATTCTCGTGCAGATTGTGCGGCCCGAAAACGCCCAGCGTGCAATAGTCGCGATCCGACGGCGTAGGCAGCGTGGAGATCGGCACCGGATTGTCCGACGCGCGCACGTCGAGCACGAAGGTGTGGAACGTCCCTTTCGCGCAGCGCTCTGCGTTCGCCTCGTCGGCCACCACCGCGAGGCCGCGACCCGGCAACGGCAGCGGCGTATGTGTGCCGCCGGGGTAGGGCGGTGACCAGTTGATGTGCGAGAGCAGCTTGGGGGTGGCCGGGTCGCTGATATCGTGGATGGTGAATCCTCCGTCGCGCCAGGCCCCATAGCCGCGGTCGCCCGCGGTGATCATGTGATGCAGCGCGACGCGGCGGCCCTTGGCCGAGATCGGCGTTCTCACCGCCTGCCCGATGCATCCCCGGCAGCCACCAGCGCGACACGATCTCCGGCTTGGCGATGTCCTGCAGGTCGACGATGCACAGGATGTGGTCGGTGAAACCGTCGAAGTGCGCCGAGACGTAGGCGTAGCGCCCCCCCGGCCACCACAGCCGGTTGACTCCGAACCCGGGCATCTCGAGGAATGCGATCTCGCGCATCTGCGCGGGACGGGAGATGTCATGGATGCTCAGGCCCGAGCGGAATTTCTTGGGCTGCGTGATGCTGTCGGCGAGCGTGTTCTCGAAGTATCCGCGCATGTTGTCGTAGGACTGCATCGCGACGATGTTCGCGCCGTTGGCGAGCAGCATCAGATCGTCCGCTACTTGTAGGTGATGCGTGCGAGTGTTGACTCCCGCGGTGAAGAAGCCGACCGGCCTCAAGCGGCGTGGATCGGCGGCGTCGAGAATCGTCACGCCGTCGCTGAACATGTGGCCGACGTAAACGTGGCCACGATTCGACCATCACCTGTACACCGTCCGGGCGGCCGCCCTGGTCGCTGTACGACAAGTGCCGGATGCGATGCCCGATGCCTTGCGGTGGGATCGGCGGGTCCGAAGCCGCAAGGCCTGCGCGCGGCAGATACGACAGCGATGCCAGACCAAGCAGTCGCTTGAGGTGCAGGCGACGGGTGGCAGGGGTCATTTGGTGGCGTGGGCGCAAAGGAGCGTAAGACCCTATCACGCCAGCCGTGGGGGCTCAAGGCAGGTGATCGCCCTCTCGGACCCGCGATCGCGCATCTGGCACCCGCAAGCGTGCGAGCGCCGTTCACTCATCAAGAGCTGGCGCCACGAAAGCCCCCGCTGGGCTGCTTGCATTCCCATACTCCACCGCTCGCTTCAACGCCGTTTCCGCGGTGGCATGGTCGCCTATCTTGATTGCCGCTCTGGCCAGTGCGTGCCAGGCGTGGCGGTCTTGCGGGTCGGATTGCGTCCACGTGTGCGCGAAAGCGATCAGCTCCTGCCAACGCCCGTCGGCTTCCAGCGCGCCGGCTCGCAGGAACGCGGGCTGGCGCTCGAGGCTCGCCGCCCAGAAGGGAACCCCATCTAACGGCTTGACGGTGTCGTCGGGGGCTTGCTCAACATTCTTGAGCCATTCGACCGGCACCGCGAAGTAAGCGGTTTCGCCGCCCACGCGATAGAAGGTCAGGATACCGACCAGGCGTCCTTGCTCATCGAACAATCCTCCGCCGGAAGCGCCCTCCGCGAACGCCGCCGTAGTGCGGATCACCATGCCGTCGTCGTAGTCGAACAATTCCGCAACTTCGCCGGCCTGATAGGTGAGACTGCGGCCGCCGTTGAAACCGAACGCATACACCTTGTCGCCGACTCTTAAGATTTCGCGAGCTGGCGACCTCGGCCGGACGCCTGTTCAAGTCCGGGGATGTGCAGCAGGCACAGGTCATGCGCCACGTCGGCGCGCTGCGAGTCGGCCTTCAGGCCAGACCTGCCCCAGAATGGTTCGACGCGCTTGGCACGCTGGGTCACATGGCAGCTGGTGACGATGTTGCCGTCGGGCAAGGTGACACCGGAGCCAAAATAGTAGGCGCCTTCTGCACCGAAGCCGACGATTTGTATCAGACTTGCGCGAGCTCGATGGTAAAGGTCTTCGTCCTCGAGTGCGGCTGCCGGAACCGAGGCGATGAGAAGAAGCGTTGCTGCGCCGATGCCACTTGCTGTTCATGGATACTCTCCTCAGAGACTGAGAATATCCTCCCCGACGCTCACTGGCCCGCTTTAGTGTCGCGTTTGGGATTGCACCGTGCGCCGGTTTTCCAACCCAGCGGCCCACATTTTTACCTCGAAGGGCGGTGCAGTCACGCAAGCCCATGATGGCGCAAGGTGCGTGCTTGTCTAGAAATTGGACTTTGGTCATAGAGCTGAGTCTGGCTCGGCGTTCTCGGTCTTCTCGAAGCCCCCAATCCCAACCCCCCGGATCAAGTCCGGGGCAGGCTCTTCCCCGCGAGCGCGAGACGCTCTCAAGCGACGGTCGGGACTCAGGCTGGCACAGGAGGTTATCGATGAACCCGTCGACTGGCACGCAAGCTGCAGCGGGCTGTTGCAATGAGATCCACCGACGAACACGGTCTGTCGTTTCTTCGAGCGTTTTTGACGAAGAAGAAACAAATGGCGCTAGCATCCGTTAAAAGTTCACCAACGGGGCGTGTGCTCGTCAGAGGCTTCCGTTGGCTGCGCAGAAGCAAGCGCATGTTGCTGATCATTTCGCCCTTCTTGACAATCGTCGTGGTGCTGGTCTGGCTGGCCACCCTCAGCATCGACATCCTGGCCGCTGGTCGGGCCTACGTCGAAGGCGAAAGCCTGTGGTCCAAGAACCAAAAAGAAGCAGTGTTCTACCTTTTGCGCTTCGCCGAGACCCGCGACGAGGTCGACTTTCGCAACTATCAGAAAGCGATGAGCGTCCCGCTCGGCTTCCGCAAAGCCCGGCTCGAGCTCGGAAAGCGCAGGCCCGACTATTCGGTCGTGCGCAACGGCTTCCTCGAAGGGGGGACTCACCCGGATGACATCGAGGGCGTGATCAATCTGTATGAGCGTTTTCAGCACGTCAGTTATATGCAGAGCGTGCTCGAGATCTGGGAAACCGGCGACGCGTTCATCGCCAGGCTCAGCACGGCCGCGGAGCAGCTCCACGCGCTGTACTCGGCCGGCACCGCAGGGCCCACAGCGCGCGACGAGATCCTGAGCCGCATCATCCAGATCAACGAGGAGCTCAGGCCCTGGCAGAACCGCTTCTCGAACACACTGGGCGACGCTACCCGCTGGATTCGATCCACCTTATTGGTCGTGCTCCTTGCCGTGACCAGTGCTCTGGTTCCGATCGGCGTGGTTCTTACACAGCGCATGGTCAGTCGTGTCGACCGGGCCGAACGGGAACTCGAAGAGCTCAAGCTGCGGCAGGAATACGCCACCAAGCTTGCCTACCATGCAAGCCATGATCCGCTGACGGGTCTGCTGAACCGCCTCGAGTTCGAGGATCGCCTCAAGCTGGCGTTACAGACTGCCGACACGCAACAGCGGCAGCACGTCGTGATGTACCTGGATCTCGACCAGTTCAAGATCGTCAACGACACCTGCGGGCATGCAGCGGGCGACCGTCTGCTGCGACAGGTGAGCACGTTGTTGAAGCAGCAGGTGCGCGACGGCGATTCTCTCGCCCGCCTGGGCGGTGACGAGTTCGGGGTGTTGCTGGAGAACTGTCCCATGCAGGATGCTATCCGCATCGCCGATGAACTGCGCCTGTGTATCGCCGATTTCCGCTTCGTGAACGACGACCGGTCGTTCAGCATCGGCGTAAGCATCGGCGTCGTCCAGGTTGCGGACAACACGCTCAACCTCACCGAGGTGCTCAGTGCCGCGGACGCCGCCTGCTATATGGCGAAGGAAAAGGGTCGCAACCGAGTCCAGTACTACCGTCCGCACGACAGCGACGTATCTCTGCGCCGTCACGAAATGGAATGGGCGTCTCGGCTCCAACGCGCTCTGCAGGAGGGACAGTTCGTGCTGTATGCGCAACGGATCATCTCGGTTGCGGGGCAGGCTCCCAGGGACAATCATCAGGAACTGCTGGTTCGCATGGTCGATGACCACGGCAGGATCGTCCTTCCGATGGCCTTTATTCCGGCGGCTGAACGCTACGGCCTCATGCCCAGTATCGACCAGTGGGTCATCCAGCACGCCCTCTCCAGTATCAATTCCCACGGTAAGAGCGGTGGGACCTATGCGATAAACGTCTCGGGTACGTCGATCGCCGATGAACGCTTTCTCGATTTCGTACGTGAGCAGTTCAAGCAGTACCGCATGCCGCCCGGCAGCATCTGCTTCGAGCTCACGGAGACGGCAGCCATCGCCAACTTCGACAAGGCGGCACGCTTCTTCGGCGAGATGAAATCGCTCGGCTGCATGTTCTCGCTCGACGACTTCGGTGCCGGGATGTCCTCGTTCGGGTATTTGAAGCACCTGCCCGTGGACTTCATCAAGATCGACGGCAGCTTCGTCAAGAACGTCGCATACGACGAGGTCGATCGAGCGACCGTGCAGGCCATCAACGACGTAGGACATGTAATGGGCAAAAAGACCATCGGAGAATTCGTGGACGGAGAAATGGGCCTGGCCGCGCTGCGCGAGATAGGGGTCGACTTTGCTCAGGGTGACTGGATCGGTCCCCCGGTTCCGTTCGTTCCGCAATCGGTTGCAACCGTGAGGACAGTTCCTGTTCTCGCTCCTGTGGTCGCGCGTCCCGATTTGAATGCTTTTCACCCCCACTTTTTTTAAGTCACGAGAGGACGTAGTATGAATCCCACTGCAATGAGAAAGATCTCCACTCCCCCGTTGTGGGTTGCCGCGCTATACGAGTATGTGGCTCCCTACTGGGACGGACTAGTCAACGGCCCCTGGGCCGAGTCGATCGCGACGACACGCATGAGCATCGACGATATGCGGGGCTGGATCCTCCAGCTTTATCCGTTCATCCACGATTTCCCGAAGTTTCTGGCCGAGAGCTTGATCAAGGTCGAGGATGAGTATTCGCGCACCTTCTTGATCGAGAACATCCGCTTGGAGAAGGCGCACGCCGAGCATTGGCTTTGGATGGGCGAGGGATTCGGCCTGGGCCGGCAACAGATGCTGGATATAGCCGAGGGCAGGGCGCCTGGCCTGCGCGATGTGCAATCGCTGACCGACTGGGTCTGGCGCGTCAACGCCAAGGGGACTCTCGCCGAAGCGGTCGCGGCGACCAGCTTCGCAATCGAAGGCGTGGCTGGCGCGCTGGCCCGAAAGGTCGCCGACGGCTTCGAGGCGTATCGTGGAAAGCCCGGCGTAGACATGAACCCGAAGACCTACAAGTGGATCCGAGAGCACGCGCACTACGACGACGAGCATCCGAAGTTCGCGTTGGAGATCGTCAAGCGCTACGTCATTACGGAACACATGCAGCGTCAGGTCATGCTGGCAGCCAAGCGCAGCCTGGAGCTGCTGGATCTGGCCCTGTCGACGTCGAGCAAGATGTCTGCAAAGGTCGGCCATGACGCGCGATCGAGCGATGCGCGGTCGCCGCAAAAGGTCCTCGCGTAAGCACTTCGTAGTCGTTTGATCCCTCCCAGCTCGCTGGAGAGGAGCTGTATGGTCAGGTAGTGCTTCACGGACAGGGCGACTGAGGGCACACTGCCCTCAGTGCCATGACCACCTTCGCCAAACTCCCCTGTGACGAAGCCGGTGCCCGCGCGGCGCCGGCCAGCGCACCTTGCACGCCGGCCGCGGCGCCGTGGGTCCTCGCCGCGACCATCCTCGCTTCGAGCATGGCCTTCATCGACGGCACCGTGGCCAACATCGCGCTGCCGGCGCTGCAGCGCGAGTTCAATGCCACCGTGTTCGACGCGCAATGGGTCATCGAGTCGTTCGCGCTTTTTCTGTCGGCGTTGCTGCTCGTGGGCGGCGCTGCGGGGGATCGATTCGGACGCAGGCGCGTGTTCGCGATCGGCGTGACGCTCTTCAGCGCCGCTTCGGTGTGGTGCGGCCTCTCCTCCAGCATCCACGAACTCATCGTTGCGCGCGCGGTGCAGGGCATTGGCGGAGCGCTGCTCGTGCCCGGCAGCCTCGCGATCATCAGCGCGTCGTTTGCCGAAGATGTTCGCGGCAAAGCCATCGGCACCTGGTCCGGCTACAGCGCGATCACCACTGCACTCGGGCCATTGCTCGGCGGCTATCTGATCGATCACCTGTCGTGGCGCTACGCGTTTCTCATCAACCTTCCGATCGGCGTCGTGGTCCTCGCTCTCACGTACTGGCGCGTGCCGGAAAGCCGCAATCCCGCCGCAACCGCAGGCGTGGACTGGGCCGGCGGAGTGCTCGCCTCGGTGGGGCTTGGGCGGCGTCGTGTACGCGCTCATCGAGTCTTCTGTCAAAGGCTGGGGAAATCCCGCAATCGTGATCGCGCTGGTCGTGGGGGTCGCTGCACTGGTTGCGTTCATCTTCGTCGAGCGACGCCATCCCGCGCCGATGCTGCCGCTGCAGCTCTTTCGTTCGCGCAACTTCACTGCCGCCAACGCCCTGACCCTGCTGCTCTACGCTGCGCTGGGCGGAAGCCTCTTCTTCCTGCCGCTGAACCTGTTGCAGGTGCAGGGCTATTCGACGACGCAGGCCGGCGCCACGTTTCTGCCATTCGTCCTGTGCATGTTCCTGCTCTCGCGTTGGGCCGGGGGTCTGGTGAACCGCTACGGCGCTAAGCCACCGCTGGTCGTCGGCCCCGCTGTCGCGGGCGTCGGCTTTCTCGTGCTGGCTGTGCCCGGCATCGGCGGCAGCTACTGGGTGACCTTCTTTCCCGGCGTGCTGGTGCTTGGGCTCGGGATGGCGATCACGGTGGCCCCGCTGACCACCGTCGTCATGAGTTCGGTCGAGCAGCAAGCCACTGGCACCGCATCGGGCGTCAACAATGCCGTGTCGCGCGTCGCCGCGTTACTGGCCATTGCGCTGCTGGGCATCGTGATGGCCCACGTATTCAATCGTGCTCTCGAGCAGCGACTTGCCTCGTTATCCTCGCCGCCTGAGGCAGTGCAAGCCGTCGAGAAACAGCGCGACAAGCTAGCCGGAATCGTGCTCCCGACCGACATCGAGCCTCAGGCGCGCAACGCGCTCCAGCACGCGATCGGCGAATCCTTCGTGCAAGGATTTCGTGTAGTGATGATCCTCGGCGCCGTGCTGTCGTTCGCGAGCGCGGGGCTGGCGCTGGGGTGGATCAGCACGAACACAGCCACGCCCTCCTGACGAGGATTCCGGATAGCAACCTGCGCCCCGGACACAGCGCAGCGGAAATCTGGGAACCAGCTAGAAGTGCCAGCCGATTCCCAGCGTGGGCCCGAGCGCGTTCACTCCCGGGTTGACCGGGTCCTGCCCGCCGTTGGAGATGTGTTGGAAGTACAGACCGAGCGTTGCGCTCAGGTGGTCGGTCAGGCGATAGCGCACGCCGCCGTACATGAACCAGGTGAAATTGAAATCCTGGCCCTGACCGCCGGGGACCTGGTAGCCCTTCGAGTCCATCCAGCCGAAGCCACCGCCGATGCTGAAGAACGCGCTGAAGGTACGCGTCCGCGTCCACCATTCGATCGACGGAGCCACGGTTACGCCGACGAAGTAGCTCTCGGGTCCCTGCACGATAGGCTCAGCGAGCAGCGAGAAGCGATTTCTCACTACGAGATCCCCGTCACCCCACGCACGGCGCCAGAACGCGTCGGTCTTGAGGGTCAGGATCTGGGGCAGAAAGGTGTAGTCGAGCGGCGTGGCGAGCCCAGTTACGTCCCACAACGCAGCGGTGTCGAAGTCAAGTTCCCAGTGTTCGGTGGGATCGAGCGTTGCCTCGCGTGTTTCTGCAGCGGCTGCTCCGGCGAGGAGTGCACTGGCCACGTAGGGTAGCCCCCAGGCGCCGAGGCGGAGTGGTCGTAACAAGGCCCGCATACAGCCGTCTAGGAGGGTCGCGCTTCTCAATGATCCCGACAGCCGTGAGCTGCACCACTCGAGTTCGATTGCTTCAGGCCACTGGTCTCTATCGAATCTGCGTCATCTGTCATTTTGGTCCGACCTGGTGATTAGAAGTCACGGGGTCCCCGCTTGTGCCCGGACGACCAGCATTATTGGCGCAGAGCGCCCCGTTTGAGCCAGAACTTGTCGAATTCTCCCCTCCTCCAACCGACTAGAGGGTGGTCACAATGATCCGCGATTTCGACCCAACGAGGAGACATACCCATGCCAGTCGTTCAAAAGATCACCCCATGTCTGTGGTTCGACAACCAGGCTGAAGAAGCCGCCAATTTCTATATCGGTATCTTCAAGAACTCGAAGATTCGGAGCATTTCTCGCTACCCGGCCGCTGGACAAGAGATCCATGGAAAACCGCCGGGGTCGGTCATGGTGGTGGAGTTCGAGCTCGACGGGCAGACGTTTACCGCGCTCAACGGCGGCCCGATTTTCAAATTCAACGAGGCCGTCTCGTTCCAGGTCAATTGCGATACCCAGGAAGAAGTGGACTATTTCTGGAGCAAGCTGTCCGAGGGCGGGGACAAGAATGCGCAGCAGTGCGGCTGGCTCAAGGACAAATTCGGCGCCTCCTGGCAAGTCGTTCCCAGTGGCATGGCCGAGATGATGGCCGGAGACCCCGCCAAAGCCCAGAAGGCGTTCAAGGCAATGCTGCAGATGAAGAAGCTCGACGTCAATGAACTGAAGCTGGCGTACAACGGATAGTCTCGGCGTTAGGCCCGCTCCCACACGGGAGGGGAATGGCGCTCACTCCCTCCCCCGCGTGCGGGAGAGGGTCGGGGTGGGGGCCAACCCTACACCGCAAGCCTCCCGAGCCGTTATAATATCCGTTATAACTGCAAACGGAGATCTGGCCGACCCTTCGACAAGCTCAGGGCGAACGGCCAAACACATGGCAACCTTGAAAGTGACACAGATCGGCAACTCCCTGGGAGTCATCCTCCCCAAGGAGGTCGCCGCGCGCCTGAAGGTAGAGAAGGGCGACCAGCTCGCCTATGTGGACACCCCCGGCGGAATCGAACTGACCTCCTACGACCCCAGCTTCGAGCAGAAGATGGAAGCCGCTCGACGCGTCGCGAAGCGCTACCGCAACGCCCTGCGTGAACTGGCGAAGTGAAGGGATGGCGCTGGCTGGAGGCCGCCGACCTCATCGCGATGCACCGTGAGGTGGTCACCGAGTTCGGCGGCCCGCCCGGCCTGCGTGATCAGGCGCTGCTGGAGTCCGCCGCGGCGCGCCCAAAGCACCTCGCCGCCTACGGGCCGGCCAGCGTATTCGAGCTTGCCGCCGCCTATGCCTACGGACTTGCCCGCAACCATCCGTTCATAGACGGCAACAAGCGCATCTCCCTCATCGCGGCCTTTACCTTCCTCGAGCTCAACGGCTGGCAGGTTCAAGCAGAGGAAGCGGCAACCGTCCTGGTCTTTCTCGACCTCGCTGCCGGCAAGCTCGACGAAAAGCAACTCGCGCGCTGGCTCGAGCGCAACTCACGGGCGGTTGCGGGAAAGGGCTAGTGTGCTGTCCTCAAAATAACCGCCGTTCGTGGTGAGCTTGTCGAACCACGGTGCGCTTTGATTACATTCGGTCTTCGATGCTTCGACTAGCTCAGCACAGGCTAGGCTCAGACCGAACGGAAATGCACAAGCTATTTGCTGGACAGCACACTAGCTGCTTTCTGAATTCGGGGGAGGGGTGCGTTCGCCCCCCGTCACTGCTGCGACTCGGACTGCTCCTCGTAGATCAGCCACTGGCCGCCTGGCGACGGCCCGACCAGCAGACTGAACGGCCTGCCCCGCTTCTTCGATCCGGGCGACCGTGACGCGTTGATGCGAACGAGCGCCCCCTCTTGCGTGTAGGTCACATCCCAGTACGTGTTACGGTCGCCGCGTATCTTGGCCACCGGGGCAAGCTCGCGTACCTGCGTCTTGTACTTCGGCGCTGGAACAATGCTGTCGACAGGATCACCCATCGGAGGTCTGCGCGTGGTCTTGATCAAGGCGGCGTCGGCATAGAGATCGGCCAGGCTCGCATCGTAGGCCTGTTCCAAAGCGACGTATTGCGCAAAGAACTGCTTTGCTGCGTCGATGCCCGAGTCCTGCGCCCACGCCGCCGCGGCGATGGCCAGGCCGGCAGCAATCGCAGCGAGCGCGTTCTGCACGATCGTGCAAATCGGGCCATCACGACGGTTCACTGAAAACGCGCTGGCCATCGCCTCTCCTTAGGCAGCGTCCGAACTGTAATCGAAGCTGGACGTATAGCCGCACCGCCCTGTCACTTCCCAGTGCAAGCGATCATCTTCCACACGCATGACCTCGCACAGCACCTCTTCGCCCGACCGATCATGGCCGGGAATAGCACAAGAAATAGCTGCCGCCGAGGGCACAGGTGTTGTTGCCCGAACCAGCACATACTCATCGGCTTTCATGAACCAGCGGCGCGGTGAGTGATCGAGCTCGATCCGTGCCGGCCGGATTGCGTATACTTCGCTGATGACCGACGCAAAATTGCGAAACGACGTCCCTCCGGCACGCCCCAGGAAAATCTCCGACAGCGCCGCTCGTTGTGTCGGGGAGCCCCGTTCGTCCACGTACAGAGACACGCGCCACGGCTTGCCCGGTTCGTCGTCCCGATAGGATCCGGCCATGACGGCCGAGAGACCGGACAGATCCAGCTCATCCAAGTGGCCGGCGATAACGAGCCACGAAAGCGCAAAGTCGCACACGCCGTACGTGGACCCCAGCCCTGTCCTGACACCATCCCGGCGCCGACACGGACAGATCGCATCGCAGTTGCATGCCTCGAAGTACGAACCCGACACGTGCCAGCTGGACATGTCTCCTCCCCGATTCCACACCGCGGATACATTATCACGTCGACCCTCTCGCAGACGCATCGAGATCGATCGCTACGTGCTAGTCATGTGGACAGACGAAGCGAATCTCACCGGATCACCTCGTCCACTCGCACCAGGATCGATTGCGGGATCGTGATACCAAGGGATTTCGCAGTCTTCAGGTTCACGACCAGCTCGAACTGCGTCGGTTGCTCGATCGGTAGATCGGCCGGCTTGGCGCCCTTCAGGACCTTGTCGACATACCCGGCCGCGCGGCGGAACTGGTGCGCGTAGTTCGCCCCATAGGACATCAACCCACCTTCGTCGGGCCATTTCCTCTCGCTGTACATCGCCGGTAGCCGGGCCTGGGACGCCAAATTCAGAAGCGTCTTCCGATGGGCAACGAAGAAAGGGCTATCCGGCAGGTACAACGCCTTCGCGCGCTCCCGGCCGACAGCCGCGAAAGCTGGATCGAATTCCGCGGGCGTCCGCGCACCCACGAAACTCAGTTGGATCGACATCGAGGGTGCCACTGCTTTGAGCTCCTCGACGGCCTTCGCGTGCCACAACTGGTCTGGATCCCAGAGGACCGCAACCTGGGTGAGCCCTGGGATCAGCTCCTTGAGCAGTTGTAACTGCTTGGCGGCGAGGTCGGTCAACATCGTGGAGAGCCCGGTGATGTTTCCGCCCGGATGCGCGAGGCTCGCGACCAGGCCGGATCCGACTGGATCGGCGGGGAGGGCAAAGACGATGGGGATGGTGGAGGTGGCCTGCCTGACCGCCCGGGTCGAGAGCGTCGTGTCCGCGAAAATCACCTCGACTTTGCGCTGAACCAGGTCGGTGGCCAATGCCGGCAGCTGCGCGTAGTTACCGGCGGCGGATCGCCACTCGATCACCACATCGCGTCCCTCGGTGTATCCCGCGTCCCGTAGACCCTGACGGAACGCTTCCACCTCCTTACTCTCGAGTGAGAGGGCCGCGATCAGCACCCCAATGCGCCGTGGCGATGCCGGCTGCTGCGCGCAAGTGCTGTGCGGCTGCGATAGAAGCGCAGGGCTGGCAGCAAGAGCAGCCAGCCGCCTCACAAACGCTCGGCGAGAGACGCGTCGGATCACCCCGTCATCTCCTCGACGCGCAGCACGGCCCGACAATACAGCCCCACTTCCGTCTCCTTTGTGACGCCCAACAGGTAACCACTTGACCGGCCGGTCAGGGCTATAGAAATTCGCAGACCGTGCAGAAGCGCAATAGTAGCTTGATTCGTTTGGATGCCCCAAGGCATGACCGGAGGCCCACGGGTCTTCCAGGGGATGTTTACTTCTCAGTCTTATGCCCCACCCGCTTTCGCCTCGGCCGATTCGCATTCACACAAGCCTTTGTGTAAACTATACCGTGGACTCTCCGGAGCAGACATGGCAACCAATCTGGATCTAGACGATGAACTCGTCGAAGCGGCGCAGAGGCTCGGCCGGCACAAGACAAAACGCGAGGCGGTCAACCGGGCTCTCGACGAGTATGTGCGTTGGCTGCGCCAGCAGGCGATTCTCGACCAGTTCGGCACCATCCAGTACGACCCGAAGTACGACTACAAGAAACAGCGCAAGGTTGCTTGAAAGTCCTTGCCGATACCTCGGTTTGGTCGCTTGCGCTGCGCCGCAGTCGCATAGCGGCCGGAGCCGAGACGACGGAAGAGTTGACCCGCCTGATCCAGTCCTACCGGGTGGTGTTGATTGGCCCCATTCGCAAGGAGTTGCTGTCAGGAATCCGGTTCGAGGAGCAGTTCCTGAAGCTGCAGGAGCAATTGCGGGCGTTCCCGGACATGCTTCTTCGCACCGAAGATTACGAACTTGCAGCGCGCTGCTTCAACCGGTGTCGGGCGCGCGGCATCCAGGGATCGAACACCGACTTCGTTATTTGTGCAGTCGCGTTATCGCGCGAAATCCCGGTGTACACCACTGATCGCGACTTTGACGGATATGCCCGGGTCCTCGGCGTAGCCCTGCACGCGCCAGGCGACTGACCCCAATGAACGATCTCGCCTCTCTCCCCCCGCCCCGCAACCAGCTCCCTCCCATCCCTCCGCTTTGACAACCGCTGCACACGCAGCAGGCGGGGTGGTAGGAGCGTGCCGGACGAGGGGAGCCTTCCAACCCCTACGTCAAACCCTCGCTGGCCTGGCGCGGCCGCCCGTGTCGAACGATGGGATAATGCCAACATGAATGCACCGCGACCGACTTCTCCCGGTGAGCGCCTGCAACAGCTTCTTGCTATACCGGAACGCCAGCGAACCGACGCCCAGTGGGATGAGATCAACGACCTTGAAATCAAGCTTGCTGCCGGCAATCGAGAGAGCACTCCGGGGGCCGGCGCTCGACGGGGCACCCCTTCAAGCGCCAGTCGTCCCAATCCAGGCGGGGGCATGCAGGGCAAGAAATCGGGCAAGAAATTTACCAAGAGGCCACCGAAGGGGAATGCCCCATGACGGCATCCTGTGGCGGATTCGGCGATAAATCTCGGCCTCAGGGCTGTTAGCTGTTGCTGAAGCATCACCCCAGGACGATGGAGGACAAAACATGAGCAAACAGAGACGCGTACGTTGCAAAGCTCAAAGCACAACTGGATGAGTGGAACGCGGACGTCAAGAAGTGGGAGGCCAAAGCCAAAGGGGCGCAGGCCGACGTGCGCATCGAATATGAGAAGCAACTGGATGGATTCCGCCGCCAACGCGACCAAGCGATGGAGCAAATGCGGCAGGTCCAGACGGCCGCAGGCGACGCTTGGCTGGACCTTGTGCGCGGTGCTGACGAAGCTTGGGCAAAGGCGCGCGATGCGTTCGCGAAGGCGCGCTCCCACTTCCACAAGTAGGCTGCCAGTCGGGAACTGCTGAATGTCCGCAAGGGACCTGGTCACTGGGGAGGGGAGTGAGAGCGGCTCCCTCCAATCCCTCCGCTTCGACAACCGCTTCGTCCGCGAGCTGCCGGCCGATCCGCACGTCGGCCCGCAACGGCGGCAGGTGCACGGTGAGCTGTACTCCCGGGTAGACCCCGAGCCCGTCTCCGCCCCGCGCCTCATCGCGTATTCGCCCGAGGTGGCGGCACTGCTGGGTATCGACGAAGCCGCCATCGCCTCGCCGGAGTTTGCGCAGGTCTTCGGTGGCAACGCGCTGCTCGAGGGCATGCAGCCCTATGCGGCCAACTACGGCTTCACGCCCAGCGCTTTCTTCACCAGCTCAACGCACTCATCAAAGCTGCGTTGATAGTCCAGGACCTCCAGCGCCGCGAATGTCTCGCGGAGGTTCGCACCGTGGGTCTCGATCCGTAGCAGGATCACATCGCGACGCCCGTGGAGAACAGGTTCGATCTCTCGCAAAGCTACCGCTTCTTTTCAGAAACGAGAGCCAGGTCGAAGATATCTCTTGCGGTGAACTCAACGCCTCGATGCCAAACCTTCTTGGCAATGATCTCAATCGATGTCTCCACCAAGACCTCTCTACCAAGGACGCTTTCGACTGTGGTTGGCGACCTTGTCAGCGTGCCGGAAACCGCAAAATCGATTTCGCCTTCAGGAAAAAACAGCTTGAGGAGGCCGTGTTGTTCGAGATATCTATCCCGTCTCACTCCCAGCCCGCAACCGGCTCCCTCGCATCCCTCCGCTTCGACAACCGCTTCGTCCGCGAGCTGCCGGCCGATCCGCACGTCGGCCCGCAGCGGCGGCAGGTGCACGGCGCGCTGTACTCGTTCGTCGACCCCGACGCCGGTCTCCGCGCCGCGGCTCATCGCGTATTCGCCCGAAGTGGCGGCGCTGCTGGGCATCGACGAAGCCGCCATCGCCTCGCCGGAGTTTGCGCAGGTCTTCGGCGGCAACGCGCTGCTCGAGGGCATGCAGCCCTATGCGGCCAACTACGGCGGGCACCAGTTCGGCCACTGGGCCGGGCAGCTGGGTGACGGGCGCGCCATCACCCTGGGCGAAACCATCAACGCGGCGGGCGAGCGCTGGGAGCTGCAGCTCAAGGGCGCGGGCCCCACACCCTATGCGCGCACCGCCGACGGCCGCGCCGTGCTGCGCTCCTCGGTGCGCGAGTTCCTCTGCAGCGAGGCCATGCATCACCTCGGCGTGCCCACCACCCGCGCGCTGAGCCTGGTGGCGACCGGCGAGCGAGGTCGTGCGCGACATGTTCTACGACGGCCACCCCAAGGCCGAGCCGGGTGCGATCGTGTGCCGGGTGGCGCCCTCGTTCATCCGCTTCGGCAACTTCGAGCTGCCGGCCTCGCGCGACGACGTGGCCCTGCTGAAGCAGCTGATCGACTTCACCATCCGGCGGGATTTTCCGGAGCTGGGTGTCGGGGCAGGGGAGAGTGCAAGCGAGCAGCTGCGCGCAGAGTGGTTCGGGCAGGTGTGCGAGCGCACCGCGCGCATGATCGCGCACTGGATGCGGGTGGGCTTCGTGCACGGGGTGATGAACACCGACAACATGTCCATCCTGGGGCTCACCATCGACTACGGGCCGTATGGCTGGATCGACGACTTCGACCTCGACTGGACGCCCAACACCACCGACGCGGGGCAGCGCCGCTACCGCTTCGGCCAGCAGCCGCAGATCGCGTACTGGAATCTCGGCCAGCTCGCCAATGCGCTGGCGCCCGCCTTCGCCTCGGCCGATCCCCTGCACGCGGGGCTGCAGCGTTATGCCGACACGTACGTCGCGGCCGAGCGCAGCAACATCGCGGCCAAGCTGGGCCTGGCGGAGTGCCTGGACGAGGACATCGAACTGATGCAGGCGCTGTACGCGCTGCTGCAAGAGGCAGAGGTCGACATGACCCTGTTCTTCCGCGCGCTGAGCGACGTGGACCTCGACGCGCCGACCTTGGCGCCGCTCACCCACGCGTTCTACGACGAAGCGAAGCAGCGGCGCGCCGAGCCGGCATTCAACGACTGGCTGACCCGCTATGCCGCACGCGTACGCCGCGATGGACTGCCGCCCACAGAGCGGCGCGCACGCATGCACGCCGCCAACCCCCGCTACGTCCTGCGCAACTACCTCGCGCAGCAAGCGATCGACCGCGCCGAACAGGGCGATGACGCCGGCATCCACGAACTGCTCGACGTCCTGCGCCGCCCCTACGACGACCAACCCGGCCGCGAGCACTTCGCCCAGCGCCGGCCGGACTGGGCGCGCAACCGGGCGGGGTGTTCGATGCTGTCGTGCAGTAGCTGAGCGGGGGAGAAGAAACTCCTCCCCTCCTGCCAGAGGAGGGGTGTCACGCGTAGCGTGACGGGGTGGTGGGAGCGTGCCCATCTGTAAGCGATCGGTATGCGGCAAACTGCTAGCCTGCCGCTACGGGCGACGCACTGTCACCAATATGACAACCTCAAGAGCCCCCACCAGTCACCGATAGAGGGGCTGCACTTCTCCCGACCGACTCATGCCCAAGGTTACAGAACCAGAAAGAGAACAACGGCGCCAACCTCGGCTTCGAAGCCAAGCTCTGGGCCGCCGCCGACGCGCTGCGCAACAACATGGACGCGGCCGAGTACAAGCACGTCGTCCTCGGCCTGATCTTCCTCAAGTACATCTCCGACGCCTTCGAGGCCAAGCACGCCGAGCTCGAAGCGCAGAAGGCGCAGGGCGCCGACCCCGAAGACCGCGACGAGTACCGCGCCGCCAGCATCTTCTGGGTGCCGAAGGAGGCGCGCTGGCAGCACCTGAAGGCGAGCGCGCCGCAGCCGACCATCGGCACGCTGGTGGACGACGCGATGGCCGCCATCGAGCGCGACAACCCGTCGCTCAAGGGCGTGCTGCCCAAGGACTACGCCCGCCCCGGCCTCGACAAGCAGCGCCTCGGCCAGATCATCAACCTGGTCAGCGACATCGCGCTCGGCAGCGCGGCCGACCGCGCCAAGGACACGCTCGGCCGCGTCTACGAGTACTTCCTCGCCCGCTTCGCCAGCGCCGAGGGCAAGAGCGGCGGCCAGTTCTACACGCCCTCGCACGTGGTGCGCGTGCTGGTCGAGATGCTCGCGCCGTACAAGGGCCGCGTCTACGACCCCTGCTGCGGCTCGGGCGGCATGTTCGTGCAGAGCGAGAAGTTCATCGAGGCCCACGCCGGCAAGCTCGGCGACATCTCCATCTACGGCCAGGAGTCCAACTACACCACCTGGCGGCTGGCCAAGATGAACCTCGCCATCCGCGGCATCGACGCGCAGATCGCGCACGGCGACACCTTCCACAACGACCGGCACCCCGACCTCAAGGCCGACTACGTGCTGGCCAACCCGCCCTTCAACGACAGCGACTGGCGCGGCGAGCTGCTGAAGGACGACAAGCGCTGGGTCTACGGCACGCCGCCCGCGGGCAACGCCAACTACGCCTGGGTGCAGCACTTCATCCACCACCTGGCGCCCACCGGGCTCGCTAGGCGACTTCGGCTTGCATATCAGCGAATTCGCCAGTATTTGCACTGTGGATGCCCCCAGTACGCAGAGACTGGCAGGAGGCAAGCCTTCCTCGAGGCGTTCGTGCACCATGACGCAATGCGCACCACCAGCAACACCCTCGAGCTCTCCGCCTCGGACCTCTCCCAGTTCCTGGCTTGTCGCCACCGGACTGCGCTCGATCTCGCTGTCGCGCAGGGCCTCCGAGCCGCGCCCTCGTGGGTAGACCCAGCGCTTGTCCTGCTGCAGGAGCGTGGCCTCGAGCACGAGCGCCGGTATGTGGACACGCTGCGCGGGCAGGGGCTTCAGGCCGTCGACCTTTCCGCAGGTTCCCTTGACGACGCCGTAAGCAGAGCTTCCGATGCGATGCGGGCGGGCGTCGATGTCATCATTCAGCCCGCCCTTCGCGACGGCCGCTGGTTTGGACGGCCCGATCTGCTTCGCCGCGTGGAGACTCCGAGTGCGTTCGGTTCGTGGTCATACGAAGTCGTCGATACGAAGCTCGCGAAGGAGACGCGGGGCGGGACGATTCTGCAGCTCGCCCTGTACTCGGACCTTCTTCGGGTGATCCAAACCACGACCCCGGAGCACTTCCACGTCGTTACGCCCGATCCCGCCTCACCTGTCGAGACCTATCGCGTCCAGGACTTCGCAGCCTACTTTCGGTTGGTCCGCAGGCGCCTCGAAGCGACGGTTCAGCAAGACGCGGACGCGATCGCTGCTGCGAACTATCCGGAGCCTGTCGAGCACTGCGACGTCTGTCGTTGGTGGAGCAACTGCAACAAGCGCCGTCACGATGACGATCACCTGACGCTGGTTGCGAGCATCTCGCGCTTGCAGATGCGCGAGCTCGAGAAGGCCGGCATCACGACGCTGGCGAAGCTTGGCACTCTGCCGCTGCCTCTACCGTTTTCTCCGCGCAGAGGCGCTTCGGACACCTATGTCCGCGTCCGAGAGCAGGCCCGCATTCAGCTTCTTGGGCGCAGCGAGGGACACCCGGTCCACGAACTGCTTCCCCTATCGCCTGACCACGGACTCAGTCGGCTGCCGGCTCCTTCTCCGGGGGACATCTTTCTCGATCTCGAAGGGGATCCCTTTGCCGCGATGGGGGGCGCGAGTACTTGTTCGGCGGTCGGCGTGCCGATCGTTCAGACCACCCGGACCTCGGGCCACCTCCTGAGAGATAGCAGCGCTTACTGGGCGCACTCGGATGCGGAGGAGCGCAGGGCGTTCGAGGCGGTGGTCGACCTCATCCTCGAGTCGTGGGACGCGAACCCGGGGATGCACGTCTATCACTACGCGCCCTATGAGCCCTCTGCGTTCAAGCGGCTGATGGGGCGTTACGCAACCCGCGAGGCGGAGATCGACCGCATGCTGCGGGCCGAGCTCTTTGTGGATCTTCACGCCGTCGTGAAGCATTCGCTTCGCGCGAGCGTGGAGCAGTACTCGATCAAGGATCTCGAGGTGTTCTACGGGTTCACAAGGACGGTTGACCTTGCGGATGCGAGAGCCAACCTTCGGGTTGTCGAGAGAGTGTTGGAACTCGAGCACTCCGTCGCCTTCACCCCACCCTCTCCGACGAGGGGAGGGAACGACCTGGCACTCTCCCACCCGGCCAGACTGTCGGGAATCACCAGTGCGTGCACCCCTCCTCAGGGAGAGGGGAGAAGGCTGATGCCATCCCTGCCGACGTGCGGAGAGCGGTCGAGGGCTACAACCGCGACGATTGTGAGTCGGCGCGCAGGCTGCGGGAGTGGCTCGAGCGCTTGCGCGCCGAGGTCGAACAGCAAGGTACGCCGGTGCCGCGCCCGCAGCCGAAGGAGGGTGCACCCTCGCCAAAGGTGGACGATCGGGCTCGGCGTGTGAAGGCGCTGATGCGACGCGCTCACCGCCGACGTGCCGGTCGATCGCGCACGAGCGCACCGACGAGCAGCACGCGCGCTGGCTCCTGGCCCATCTCCTGGACTGGCATCGGCGGGAACTGAAGGCCCCGTGGTGGGAGTTCTTTCGGCTGCGCGATCTCACCGAAGCGGAGCTGCTCGACGAGAGGGCGGCGATCGCCGGCCTTCGCTTCGTCGGCCGTGTCGGTGGTACGGCGAGAAGCCCGATCGACCGCTACACCTATCCGCACCAGGACACCGATGTGCGTAAGGGAGACGAGCGTGCATCTCCCGGATCCGGACAGCAAGACATTTGGAGAGGTGGACGCAATCGACCGCGTTGCTCGCTCGTGGATATCAAGAAAGCTGGAGCGTATGCGAATGTCCATCCGTCGGCTGTATTCGCCCACACGGTGTTCAGGACGCAGGAGCAGGAAGAGGCACTGCTCCGCATCGCCGAAGACGTCGTTCAGCACGGGATGACTGGAGGGGACAAGTACCAAGCGGCCCGGCGAGCTTCTTCTGAGCCGGCCGCCACGGCTTCGAGAAGGCGTCTTCGAGCCGCGCAGCGGAGAGAGTGCCGTCGAGTTCGCAACGCGCATCGGTCCCGATCTCGACGCGACGGTCCTCGCGATTCAAGGACCTCCAGGTTCCGGAAAGACGTTCACCGGCGGCCGCATGATCTGCGAGCTCGTCCGCCGTGGGCTACGAGTCGGCGTCTCCGCTGTGAGCCACAAGGTCATCCGCAATCTTCTCGACGCGGTGATGAAGGAGGCGAAAGAGAGCGAGTCTCCAGTCAATTGCGTGCAGAAGGTGGCCGACGGAGAGCGCAGAGCCGTCCGACATCGAGAGGTGACCGACAACGGGGATGTGCTGGATCGGCTGCGTCGCGGCAGCGCTCAGGTGGCGGCGGGCACGGCGTGGCTGTGGGCGCGTCCGGAGTTTCACGAGGCCGTCGATGTGCTCTTCGTCGACGAGGCCGGGCAGATGTCACTGGCGAACGTGCTTGCAGTGTCGCAAGGCGCAAAGAGCGTCGTCCTGCTCGGTGATCCGCAGCAGCTCGAACAGCCACAACAGGGAACTCATCCGGAAGGCACCGACGTGTCCGCGCTGGATCACATCCTTCAGGGTCACAAGACGATTCCGGACGATCGCGGGATCTTTCTGCCGGAAACGATGGAGATTGGCGCCGAGCATCTGTGCCTTCACGTCCGAAGTGTTCTACGAAGGACGCCTTCAGCTCGCTTGCGGGACTCGAGCGGCAGGTTCTCGTCGGCGCGCCTCCGTTCGAAGGGGCTGGCCTCTGGGTGGTTGGCGTCGCGCACGAAGGGAATCAGAACAGCTCGATCGAGGAGGTGGAAGCGGTCGAGCGCATCGTGTCCTTGCTCCTTCGCGAGGGTTCTCAGTGGATCGACAAGGATGGCAACTCGCACCAGATGACCGGGGAGCGACATCCTCGTGGTCGCCCCCTACAACGCCCACGTCGCGCTGCTCGGGGAGAGACTCTCGCCCAGAGGCGTTCGAGTCGGCACGGTCGATCGATTCCAGGGGCAGCAGGCGCCGGTGGTCATCTACTCGATGGCAACGTCGACGCCCGAGGATGCCCCGCGAGGGATGGAGTTCCTCTACAGCCTCAACCGACTAAACGTAGCGACGTCACGCGCGCAATGCGCCTGCATCCTCGTCGCGAGCCCGCGCCTCTTCGAGCCGGAGTGCAAGAGCCCGCGGCAGATGCAGTTGGCGAATGCGCTTTGCCGGTATGTGGAGTTGGCGAAGGTTGTCGACTCCATGAGATAGGGGAAGAGGTGAATGGCTGGCGATAGTCAGTCGTGGTCATATCGAATGAACGCCCGGTCCAGTGTTTCCATATAATGCTGTGATCGGAACTGGAGAGGAGTGGCATGGATACCGTAACGATCCCCAAGACGCTGCAAAAGAAGCTGCGGCGTATTAGCGAGGAAACCGGCCAGCGCCCCGAGCAGTTGGTCGCTGCAGCACTGGAAGAGAAGCTGCGCTACGAAGAGTGGCTTCTCCGAAGAATTGACGCCGGGCTATCGGACCTGAAAGCAGGTCGGGTCCTTTCGACCCAAGAGCTCGTGGAACGCCTGAAGTCGAAGGGCGCTACCCGTGTCCGGGGCGTCAGAAAAGCAGCTTGAGTGGACGGAGCGGGCGAGCGAGGATGTGCTCGCAATCTACACCTACATTGCCCAGGACAACCGCAAAGCTGCCGAGGCAGTGGTAGGGCACCTGATCTCTTCCGCCGAACGGGTCCGCCATTTTCCCGGGCTCGGACGGCCTGGGCGACGAAGAGGAACTCGCGAGGTCGTTCTGACACGCTATCCGTATCTCCTTGTCTATCGGGTGAGAGCCAGAAAAGTCTCAATTGTCGCGGTGGTCCACCAGCGCCGGCGATTTCCGTAGCGGCCGAGGTCGATTGAGCTCGGAATAGAAGCACTAGGCGCCGCTCGGTCGACCGCGAAAGGTACCTGTGCCGAGCGCGAACGCGCCCACTCTACATCGTCGCTCTACCCCGGGGCATGGAGTTTCTCCACAGTCTGAACCAGCTGCGTTTCCGAGCGTCCATCACCCTCATCAGCGTAGGTCCCGAGTTCGTCAGGACTTGGCCGGAACGCGGGCGTTCTGGACGTGAATCAGGCGCCATTGGCCGCCCTGGTCGACGTAGATGACGGTGTATCGTATGTCGAACTTAGCTGCCGTGCCCTTGTTGACCAGGTCTACATGCACCAGCCCAGTGGCGACCATCACGTCGCCGATCTGTCGCACCTGGATTTCCTCCCCGTCGAAGCGCGAGATCTTAAGCTCGCCCGAGGCGAAGCTCTGCAGTACCGCGGACTTGGGATCGGACATGCCGTTCGAGTGAAAGTAGACCAGGTTGTCTGCAAAGATCCTGTCCAGCGCAGCGACGTCGCCCTTCACATATGCGGCGAAACGTTCCTGTTCGAGCTTCTGGATATCGCCGGCGGCATCGGCAAACACCTGCCCTGCGCTCAACAGCAATAGCAGGCAGACAAGCAACCGCAGCATAGATTGAAGGTGCATGGTTTCCTCCCGTTGGCGATCGATCCCCTCTTCGTGGCGCGTCTGACAGGCGCGCCCTGGTGCTGTTTGGGTCGCGGCCGGCTCGCGCCTTACGGCGGGTGGGTCAATTATGGGCGACATCGCTGCCGAATGGAATGCAGGCGGTGTGGCGCTTACGCCTTACCGCCGGCGGCCAGTAGATCTTTCAGGTAGCGCAGATCCTCGTCCAGCCGCTGGTCGATGTCGCGAAACGTGGTCGCGTGCTGGGTAAGATCCTCGCCAACGAAGCCGGTCGAGGTCATCGGCACTTCGAAGAAATTCTCGAACGAGATGTAGCCGTCATAGCCCACCGCACGCAGCGCGGAAATGATCTCGGCCCAGGGCACCTGGCCTTCGGTCATGGAGGCGAATATCCAGCGCCAGCGGTCTTGCTCGCGCACCCAGGCGATGTTCTTGGCGTGCACGTAGTCGAGGTAGGGGCCGAGCAGCTCCAGGCCCATCTGCCAGGATTCACGGCCCTCGATGATGAGATTGGCCGGGTCGTAGTTGACGCCGATAGCAGTCGGCTCGAAATGCTGTACCAGGCGATAAGCGAGGCTCGCGCTCGGGGCGATGGTGCTGAAGTGCGTTTCGATCACCGGTTTGACGCCGGTACCGGCAAGCGCCTCGATCATCCGTCCTAACGCATCCACGGTCTCCTGATAGAGGTCGCGATAGTTGCGCGAGCCGTCGTAGATGACAGCGCCAGGCCGGTAGCGTGGACAGTCCATGACGGCACAGGCCTCGGCAAAACGCCGCTGCTGGTCGAGGTCCGCAAGCGGCGCGTAGCCCGTGAGGCAGGAGACACGCAGGCCGTGGTCTTTCACCAGATTGCGAATCTCCGCTGCGCGCGCCACCAACTCCCCCGGGGCAATGTGGTAGTCCGGGTGAACCCGCCATTCGACAGCGTCGTAGCCATGCGCGCTCAATTTCTCCACCACCTGCCGGGGTGTCAGCTCGGGCAGCACCGCGGTCTGTACGCTGAACTTCATCCGTTTGCTCCTTTTTTACCCGACAGACGCTATCAGCCC
>CAVVDJ010000012.1:0-162240 GCA_963747025.1 uncultured beta proteobacterium | reverse complement strand
CGCGGCACCCGCAAAGCCGCTCAGGCGTACCTGGAGTATCTTTATACTGAGAAGGGACAAGAGATCATCGGCCGCAACTTCTATCGCCCGGTCGACCCGAAAGTTGCCGCACGATTCTCGACCCAGTTCCCGAAGCTCACTCTATTTACCGTCGACGAAATGTTCGGCGGTTGGCAGAAAGCCCAGAAGACGCACTTCGTCGATGGCGGCGTGTTCGATCAGATCTATCAGCCGGGCAGCAGATAGTCGGTGCTCTAGCGCGGGCCCGTGCGTCGCCGCGAGTAACGCACGAGTATTCGCATGACGCCAACCGCAACTGACCCCCGCGCCGCGGACGCGAGCCAGCTCCTCGCGGCTTGGCAGCATGCGCGGTCGAAAGGCCTCAACAACCGGGCCGCGGCCGCGACGCTGCAGTTAAGCGAGGCGGAGCTCATCGCTTCGGCCTGCGGGCGCTTCGTCACGCGCCTGCTGCCGGACGCTCAGGCTTTGCTGCGTAAGCTGACCCTGCTAGGCGAGATCAAGGCGGTGGTACGCAATCCCGCGGCCGTCATCGAGCGGGACGGGACGGTGCGTGGCGTGGAAGCGAACGCAGCCGGGGCCGACCTCGTGCAGGCTGATCGCTTCGAGATGTTGTGCGAAGTCTCCCAATGGACAAAGGGCTTCGCGTTGCGGGAAGAGACTTCGGGCGGGTTCAAGCTGAGCTTGCAGTTCTTCACTGCAGCGGGGACATCCACCGCCAAGTTTTTCCTGCGACCGGGCAGCAATGTGGACGCGTTCGCACCGCTGGTCGCCACATTCGCCAGCTCGGACCAGTCACCGGAAGAGTCAATTGAGCCGAAGGGTGCAGAGTTCCGATTTCCCCTGCATCGCACGGCAGCGGTCGCTCCGGGCGCGCTGCAGGCGTTTCTTCAGACTGCCGTTCAGCTGCAGGGGGCGTTGACCTTTGTGACGCGCAACGATGCGGCATGCCTTTCTACCAGCAAGGCAATCGAGCGCGTAAAGCGTTCCGACCGCGGCGGGTGGGTGAACGTGCTGGACGACGGCATGGACATCCATCTGCACGAAGACGGGATTCGATATCTAAGACCGGTGGCCGACGCCGATGGGGATGCAGGCTGGCTGCACTGGTTCTCCGAGGACGAGGCGATCGCGCTCTCGGTCCGATGCGAGCAAGGCTGGCAAGCGCTCGCTCAAGGCGCGCGCGTCGAGCGTTGACATTGCACCTACCAGATTACCCCGCCGAAGGAAGCCAGCCAGGCAGCGGGTCCGCGAAGCTTTGTTGGCGGCGGCGTGGGGTCCGATACCTGAATGGGCGACGCTGATTTTTCGCCGAGGAACACCTGCATCTTCCTGGGCCGGATCAGCAGCGTTTCACCTTGCCTGAGGTTGAGGCTACGGACGCGGTCCGCTGAGATTTCCGCTTCTACGATCTCTGCCCGGTCATCGCGTTCCAGTTCGAGGCGGGCGGTAGGTCCGATGACCAGGATCCGCTGCAGCACCGCCGGTATACCTTCCTGACCAGGCGAGAAGCGTTCGATCTCGATCTCGTGGGGCCGCGCATAGACGGTCGCAGGATGGTCGTCGGCGTCGGAGTGCTCCGGGGCGTCGACGGTCACCGGCCCCAGATCCAAAGAACCGGCGCTGGCCCGGCCGTGAAAAACGTTGACCGTCCCGAGAAAACCGTACACGAATGGGCTCGCCGGACGCTCATAGACTTCCTCAGGGTTGCCGACCTGCTCTACGCGCCCCTTGTTCATCAGCACCACCCGGTCCGCGACCTCGAGCGCTTCTTCTTGATCGTGAGTGACGAAAATGCTGGTGATGTGCAGCTCGTCGTGCAGGCGACGCAACCAACGCCGCAATTCCTTTCGAACCTTGGCGTCGAGCGCGCCGAAGGGTTCATCGAGCAACAGCACTCTCGGCTCTACTGCGAGCGCGCGCGCCAGCGCGATGCGCTGCCGCTGCCCGCCGGAAAGTTGATGCGGGTACCGATCGGCCAGCCAGTCGAGCTGGACCAGCTCGAGCAATTCATGCACTTTGCGCCGGATTTGATCGGCGGCAGGACGGATCGCGCGCGGTTTCACCTGGAGACCAAAAGCTACGTTGTCGAATACCGACATATGGCGGAACAGCGCGTAGTGCTGGAACACGAAACCGACTTTGCGCTGGCGAACGTCGTGGCGCGAGGCATCCTCTCCGTGGAACAAAACGCTGCCGGTATCCGGAACCTCGAGGCCGGCGATGATCCGCAGCAACGTCGTTTTCCCGCAACCGGAAGGGCCGAGCAAGGCGACCAGCTCTCCCGACGGAAATTCCAGGCTCACCCGGTCGAGCGCAGTGAAGGCGCCGAAGCGTTTCTCGATCTCGTGAACTTGGATGCTCATGTGTTTACCCTTGTTCAAAGGAAGCGTCGGCGGGCAGTTCCTCCCGCCTCGCCCTCCATTCGACCAGACTCTTGACGATGAGAGTGACCAGCGCCAGCGAGGCGAGCAAAGAGGCCACCGCGAAGGCGGCGGCGAAATGATATTCGTTGTACAGAATCTCCACGTACAGTGGAGTGGTGTTGGTCAAGCCGCGGACATGTCCTGAGACCACCGAGACGGCGCCGAACTCACCCATGGCCCGCGCATTGCACAGGATCACGCCGTAGAGCAAGCCCCATTTGATGTTCGGCAAGGTCACGCGCCAGAACAGCTGCCAGCCGGAGGCGCCCAACACGCGCGCAGCCTCTTCCTCCTCGCTCCCCTGAGCCTGCATCAGTGGGATCAGCTCGCGTGCCACGAACGGGAAGGTCACGAAGATGGTTGCCAGCACGATACCGGGGACCGCGAAGATGATCTTGATGTCGTGCGCCTGCAGCCAGGGCCCGAACCAGCCCTGCAAGCCGAACATCAGCACATAGATCAAACCCGAAACCACCGGCGAGACGGCGAATGGGAGGTCGATGAGCGTGATCAATACGCTCTTGCCCTTGAACTCGAATTTGGCGATGGCCCAGGCGGCAGCGACGCCGAAAATCAGATTGGCTGGCACGGCGATGGCCGCTACCAGCACGGTAAGCTCGATCGCGGCCAGTGCGTCCGGCTCGGTCAAGGCCGCGAAGTAGACCCGAGCGCCCTTGCGGAAGGCTTCGGTGAAGACGGCCGCCAGCGGCACCAGAAGGAAGACGCCGAGAAACACCAATGCGACGGCGATCAACAGCCCGCGAACCGCGATGGGCTCGGCAGTAGCCCGCCTCCGCGCGGCGGCCGGTGCCGGAAGGGCGATGGTCGCGCTCATGGGTCAGGCTTTCGCCAGGCGGCGCCCGGCCCACCACTGCAGGAAATTGATCAGCAACAAGAGCGCAAATGAGATCACCAGCATCACAACCGCGATCGCCGTCGCGCCCGCGTAGTCGTATTGCTCCAGCTTCGTGATGATCAGAAGCGGCGTGATCTCGGACACCATCGGAACGTTGCCGGCAATGAAGATGACCGAGCCGTACTCACCCACTGCTCTCGCGACCGCCAGCGTGAACCCGGTCAGCAGCGCGGGCCAGATGGCCGGAAAGATGACCCGGCCGAACGTCTGCCACCGATTCGCTCCGAGTGTTGCGGCGGCTTCTTCCAGCTCCGGCTCCAGATCCTCGAGCACAGGCTGAACCGTGCGCACCACGAACGGCAGTCCGATGAACGTCAGCGCAACGATGACCCCGAGCGGGGTAAAAGCGATCTTGATGCCGAGCGGTTCCAGGAGCCGGCCAATCCAGCCGTTGCCGGCATAGACGGCTGTCAGCGCGATGCCGGCCACTGCAGTTGGTAGGGCGAAGGGCAGGTCGACCAACGCATCGATGATGCGGCGACCCGGAAATCGGTAGCGTACCAATACCCACGCGACCAGCAAGCCAAACACGCTGTTCACCAGGGCAGCCATCAGCGATGCGCCGAACGTCAGGCGCAGCGAGGCCAGCACGCGCGGTGCGGTTACCGTGCTCCAGAACGCAGCCCAGGTCAGCGTGAAGGTTTTGAAGAAGGTCGCCGACAGCGGGATCAGCACAATCAACGAGAGATACAGAATCGTGTACCCGAACGCCAGCCCGAACCCGGGAAGAACGCTGGGCTGCCGCCACTGCCATCGCACGGCGGCGCTCATCTCGTGGTCGACGCTCTGATGCCACGATCAAACACAGCTGGGCTCACCCGCGCACTCCCGCCCCATCATCGGTCGGGCCGGCGGATATCTCCCCGCGTTCGATCTGAAACGAAGCGGCTGGCCTCGACCTGGTGAGCTCGGCGTTGGAAGTCTTGGGTCTGATCGAAGCGTTCGTCATCGTGTGGAGCGCTCAAAAAAAATGCGCCGGTCTGGGGAGTTCGTCCAGACCCGCGCAAGCTCCTCGAAGGATGCAAATGAAGCTGGGGGGCGGAGACGTATACCTGATCAGATCTTCGCCAGAACACCGTCGGCTCCCCGCCTCGACCGGTCTCCGGCGCGCTTGGGTTCAACGATAAGCCGCCCGGAGACAAATCCGAACTACTTTGATCTTCCTACTTAATGCGCTGAGGTTATTTGCACGCGAGGGGCTCCCGACCCGAGGCCGGAGATGGCGATCAGGCCAGCATATCTGCCCAGATGTTCTTGCCCCAGGATTCGGCGTAGGTCCCCTCCAGCTCGCTCGGGGCGACAGACACGCCGGAGGCCCCGGGCGCCACCACCATGGTCTTCTTCTCCGGGTCGTAGCGGTGGACGGAGGCCACGTGGATCACCTGGTTGTCGCTGACGAAGCTGTAGCAGGTGTTGTTGACGATGGGGCTCGGATTCGGAGACTCACCGCGCAACAACGCGATGACAGCGGCGGCCGCCACCTTGGCATGTTGGTTGGCCATGTGCCCGGATTTGGGCATCACAGGCGCGGCGAGAATGGCATCGCCGAGGACGTGGATGTTCTTCTTCGCGACCGATTCGTAAGTCAGGAAGTTGACTCCCACCCACTTGTTGTTCGCGGTGATGAGGCCCGTATCGGCCGCGATCTTGGCGGCCCGCTGAGGCGGGATGACGTTGAGCACGTCGGCTTTGACCTCCTCGAACTCGAGCTTCGCCGTCAACGTCTTGGCATCCACGTCCACCAGGGTGCTGTTGGGCCGATACTCGATGATGCCGGCGTACCACTCCTTCCAGACCCTGGTGAACAGCGCTTCCTTTGACTGAACCTTGTCGTTGGCGTCCAGAATCAAGACCTTCGACTTTGGCTTCTCGGTCTTGAAATACCACGCGACCTGGCACGCCCGTTCATAGGGTCCCGGGGGGCAACGGTACGGCGCCTTGGGAATCGTCAGGGCATACACGCCGCCGTCCGGCATGGACTCGAGCTGCCGCCGCAGCGCCATGGTCTGCTGCCCGGCCTTCCACGCGTGGAGCACGCTCTCGCGCGCGGCCGGATCGCTCAGACCTGGAATCTCGTCGAACAGGAGATCGACACCGGGAGAAACGATCAGGCGATCGTAGGGGAGCTCGTCCCCGTCAGCAAGACTAAGTTTCTGCTTGTCGGGGTTGATCCCGACAACCTCGTCATGGACGACGTCGACGCCGTACCTGCTGGACAGCGCTCCGTACCCGCGCGTGAGGTCGACCAACTCCATTTGCCCCGCGAGAATTCGGTTGCTCAAAGGGCAGGATATGAACTCCCGGTTGCGCTCCACCAAGGTCACCTGGACGTCCGGCGCCCACATCCGGATGTACTTGGCTGCGGTAGCCCCTCCGAATCCGGCGCCGACGACGACCACGCGACCCCCGCCAGCGAAGGTGCGCGACCCCGCGCTTGCGGCCGCTGCGACGGCGGCGAGAGCACCAACCTGCTTTACGAACCGGCGTCTGGACAGGCTCATATGCGGAACCTCGCGAAGCTCATGGACGCTATTGTTTAGAAAAGTACTCCGCCAGGATTTCGATCTCCTGATCCGTGTACCCCTTCGCGTGCTGATGCATGACGGTCGCCTGCCGCGTTCCGGCTTTGAACTCCTGCAGAGCAGTGACGATGTAGGCTCGGTCCAGCGCTGCGATGGTGGGAATGGTCCCGGAACTGTTTCCGCCCGGGCCATGACAACCGGTGCAATTCGCGGCGAGGCTGCGGGCGCCCTGATCCTCCGCCGCTGCGGGGTACGCGAGCCCCAGCCCTGCGAGCAGTACCCATCCCGCAATCGATGAAGTTCGGTGCCTCACGGTGAGATCTCCTCGAAACGACCCAGGAACAGGCTACCTTTCCCCGTTCCCATTGCTCTCCATTCGGGGCTACCTGTTGTGGGAGAAGTGTAATTCGACGGCGTTCCGCCGGTAAATAGCCAGAAATTCGATCCTAATAACCGCAGCGACCCTACATGGACGCCTGCAGGCGCCAATCGTTTTCCGCCTGTGGACCAGTCTCAGGCTGCTGCGACCTTGACTTTGAGCGGCGCTTCCTCGATCGGCAGATTGATGAGGGCGGCGCCCAGCGCAAGCGCGATGTCCGCATACCACATCCATGTGTAGTTGCCGGTGCTCGCCAGCGCGATCCCGCCCAGCCAGGCACCGAAAAATCCGCCGACCTGGTGCGAGAGCAGCGTGAGTCCGAACAGCGTCGCCAAATAGCGCGTGCCAAACAGCTTGCCCACCAGTCCGGCGGTAGGCGGGACTGTGGATAGCCATGTAAAGCCGAGTACCAAGGCGAATACATAGAAGGTCAGGGACGTCTTCGGTGCGGCGAGATAGATGGCGACCGCTGCCGCCCGCGTGAAGTACATCCAGAACAGCAGCCACTTCATTCGATAGACGTTACCCAATGCTCCAGCGGTCAGGCTGCCGGCGATGTTCGCAAGGCCGATCAGAGCAATGGAGGTCGCCGCAACGCCCGCGGACAACCCGCAGAGTTGCACTTCGCCGGGCAGATGGGTTATCAGGAAGGCGATGTGGAAACCGCAGGTGAAGAAACCTGCGTGTAAACACCAATAGCTCTTGTCGCGAGCTGCGATGCGTAGTTGCTCGCGCAGCCCGATGCCCGGCACGGTGGCGGCTCCAGGCGCAGGGGACGCCACCGATGGCGGTCTGTGGCGAAGCACACGCGACAGCGGCAGCGTTAACAGCGCCGTCACGGCCATGGTCATCATCGCCGTGACCCAACCGAAGCTGCTGATCAATGCCTGATTGAGCGGAGCGAACAGAAACTGACCGAAGCTGCCGCCTGCGTTGATAAACCCCGCGGCGAAGCCACGCTTCTCGGGAGGCAGACGCCGCGCAGTAGCGCCGATCAAAATCGAAAAACTGCCGGCCCCAGCCCCGGCCGCCGAGAGAAAGCCGATGGTCGCAAGCAGCATCCATTGGCTGGATGCAAAGGGCGTCAACGCCGTGCCAACCGCCAGCAGGACGCCTCCGAGCACGATCACCCGCGCCGAGCCATAGCGGTCGGCAATCGCACCAAAGATCGGTTGCGACGCTCCCCATGTGAACTGCCCGACCGCCATCGCGAAACTGATCGCCACAATACCTAGGCCTGTCGCCGTATTCAGCGGCGACACGAACAGACCCATCGACTGACGCGCTCCCATGGTGATCGTCATGATCGCGGCTGCGGTCAGGATCAGCGGCCAGGTCGACACGCGAGCCGTGCTCGGCGATGAGTCGTTCATTCGGCATCTCCCTCGTTTCCTGTCGTCGGCCGAAACAGCGGTACGTAGCTGTCCAGCAGCTGGTGCAAAGCGGTCAGACCGTCCGCGCCAATTGTAGTAGTGACCTCGTCCTGCGCCTGCCGCCAGAAGGCGCGCGCGGCCTTCCATCGCTCCTCGCCGAACAGGCGTGAGCTGCACCAGGCGCACGCGCGCATCTTCATCGCTCGATCGCACCTTGACCCAGCCGGCATCCAGGAGTGGTTTGAGATTGCGGGTAAGCGTGGTGCGGTCCATGTCCAGCATCTCAGCCAACCCAGACATAGGCACGCCGTTCAATCCGCGCAAGTGACCGAGCAAAGAGTACTGCGTCACCCGCATGCCCGCGGCCGAGAGAGCGCGGTCGTACACCGCGGTCACCCGCCGGTTGAGTCGGCGCAGCTTGAAGCAGGTGCAGCCGCGCAGGGTAGTTTGCCCGACTCCCCTTAAGGCCGCGCCGCTCGAAGGCTTGATCTGAGACATGTCAAGCATTATAGTGCATATGCACGTAATTTGGCAAAGGCAGGTGGATCGATGGATTCAAGGGGTCAGATTCAGTCTTGGAATCTGCAATTGGAAGCGGTTCGCGAGCGGATGGCCGCGGCCCGCATCGCGACACTTGCGGATCTACGCTCGCGCTCCGGCGCTCAATTCTTCGACGCGATGGGCAACGGCCGACTGCCGTCGCCACCAATCAGTCATACATTAGACATCTGGCCGATCGAGTGGGAACACGGTCGTATGGTATTTCAGGGCCAACCCGCCCTGGCGCACTACAACCCGATCGGAAGCGTTCACGGCGGCTGGATTGCGGCGATGTTGGACTCGGCGGTCGGCTGCGCGATCCACTCGACATTGCCATGCCCGCAAACTCGTCGTAGGCTTGAACCGATCTAGCGCGGCGTCCACGATTCCGGCTTGATCGCCCAAGACTGACCCGTCTCCCTGCTTTGGGGGCTCCCATGGCATCAGGTGGGCATCGTCTTTGGCCCGACCACGGTCGACCCCGCATTCGGATAATCGGGTCTGTAAAGTCGTACTGGGTGATGAAGGAACTAGCTCGCCTACGCTAGTCTCCACCGTTCGGTGGAAAGCGGCTTTCGAGCCATACGTGATATTTCAGCTGTGCAGCTCGCTGCGTCAGGATTTCGTCGACTCGTGCGCTTGCCAGCGCATCGGCTTCGTCAATTGGCAACGTTCCCACTTCCGCCATCGCGTATAGTCGCTTGCCGTATGCGAATACGCCCTCCATTTCCGGGTCGAGTCCATAGATTTCCCGGTACTTCGCCTGAATCTGCTCCTCAGCCTTGACCGGCGTCACGGTTCCTCGGTCGCGCTCCTGCATTACCTGGTCCCGATAAGCCCACCAGTCTTGCGAACGCGAGGTCGAAGTTGACGTGGGGGCGCTTGCGCATGCCGTCAAGATCACAACCACTGCCGCAAAGAACAGGTTTCTCATATGACCTCCTACTTCCCGACTCACTCCCTCAGTTGTGAACCGGTCGCCCGGAGCCACGGTCAAGCGGGCTACTCGCGTCCTGGGATATCGAATCGGGCCCCCGTAGCCAGCAACCCACCATGAGCCTCGCTCACATGGCTATTTCGGGGCCCCGCCACCACCGCTCCTCCCCAGGTACGGACAGGGTGACTCTCCAGCGGAACGAACTGCGGTGTCGCGTACTCCCAATCCCCGGTTCTGACTCGTTTGGGTTGCTGCTCTGAGCTTGGCCCGGCGATTCGGTCGGATGTCGGAGTCTGGTTTTTCATTGCGGCCGCCGCCCCCAGCGTACCGGCGGCACAGAATGTGGCGATGAGAATCGCTAACGAGTTCTTCATGGCAACCTCCTTCATGGTTGTGCTCCCGTGATAAGTGTCTTCCCTCGCGGTTTCCCCCTGATGTCGAGCCGACCGGCAGTGTTGCCGCCTGTAACAGTTCTCGCGCAGGTAGCGGCGAGGAAACCATTCCTCGCTCTACCCGCTGCGTTCAGCTCACCGGCGTGCGCTGGAGAGCCTGCGCGAGCGTTTCTGCGAGTCGCCGGAAGTTCAGCGGCTTGGTCAAGATATGATCGACGCCCGCCAAGAGCGCCTCCTGGGAGAGAAGGGGGCCCGTGTATCCGCTCACCAGGACGATGGGATGTCGCTACGCGCTTGCCGCAATTGCATTGCCAGTCTCAGTGCCCGTCATGCCGGGCATCAGATAGTCGAGCACCACCGCATCGAAATGCGATGGGTCGGCATTGAACTCCGCCAGCGCTTCCGCTAGCGTCGGTGAAACCCATCGGCTCGTAACCAAGCCCCGCGAGCATCTCCTCGGTCAAAAGCATCAGCGGTTCCTCGTCTTCCACGAGTAGCACGCATTGCCCGCTCCTCGCGCCAAGGTCGCATCCTCTTCATCCCTGTGCATTGCGGCTGCGTCAGACCGAGGAAGGTAGAGTTCGAAATATGCTGCCTTGCCCCGACTTGACTTACACATCGATCGCACCACCAAGGTCGGTGGTAATTCCGTGTACCAACGCCAGACCCAAGACCTGTTCCCATACCCGGCGGCTTAGTGGTGAAGAAGGGCTCGAAAATGCGCGCCAGCTACGGAGGGAGCCATGCCGCAGCCGGTGTCTTCCACGGACAGCCGTGCATAGCGTCCAGCCGGCAACGAACCGTGAGAAAGCTCCCTGACGACCGGGGTACGTCGACAGGCCTCCACGACTACCGCGAGCGTGCCTCCTGTCGGGCATCGCATCGATCGCGTTCTTGCACAGGTTCATCACGAGTTGATGAACATGGGTGGGATCGGCAATAACAGTCGTGTCTCTGCCGCGTCAAGACGGGGGCGCAGGTCAATGTTCGGAGGGCAGCGACGCGCGCACCAACTCCAGTACCTCGCTCACCATCGAGGACATGCCGATTGCAGTGGGCTTGCCGCGGGTGCTGCGGCTGTAGATGAGAATCTGATCGACCAGCGCCTTGGCCCGATGGGCGGCGGTCATCACCTGTCCCACATAGCGTTTCAGGGGGCCGCCTTCCGGCGCGTGGCTGAGCGCCATGTCCCCGTAACCCAGAATCGCCGCGAGGATATTGTTGAAGTCGTGGGCGATTCCACCAGCCATAGTGCCGATCGCCTCGAGCTTTTCCGCCTGCCGCAGCCGTGATGCAAGCCTTTCGCGCTCGGCTTCCGCCAGTGCGCGCTCGCTGATGTCGCGATAGATGGCGTAGCTCGCTATCTGACCGGTGGAGGTCATGATCGGCGCACCGAGCAGCGATACCGGCAGCCGCCTGCCGTCCTTGCTCTACGCGCTCCGTCTCCCTGGTCACGTGGCTGCCCTCGCCCGATCGCCTGAGTAATGCGCCGGGCTTCCGGTCCTGAGATCCTGCGGCACGATGAGATCATTCAAGCGGGCGCCCGCGCGCCTCGTCCGCGGTGTAGCTGAACAGGCGAGTGAACTCACGGTTGACGCGCGTTACACGCTCATCCAAGTCGAGCATGACGATGGCTTCGGGTGCGCTCTCGAACAACTCGTCGAGCAGCGCCGTCTGCACGCGCAACTGCTCCTCGGCCCTCTCCCGTCGGCGAAGCTGGCGAACCACCAGCCCGATCAGCAGCACCACAGTCAGGCATAGCAAACCCGTGCGCACGGCGCTGTGCACAGCCTGTGTCCGCCACAGCATCGAGCGCCAGTGCCTCGTCGATCCCGACCCCCACCACGAACGGGAAACCCGGACACCGCCTCCGGCGGCATAAATCTCATTGCGACCGTCAACGGGGTCTTGCAACGATGGCGGTAACCGCTTCCGATGTCCCGGAGGGCGCCTGTCGAAACTGGACGCTGGTCGGTGAAAGCTCGGCCGATGTCAGCGTGCCCGCCGGGATAGTGCGCCAGCAGCTGGCCCTCGCGGCTGAACAGCTTGATTCCCCGGCCCGGACCAAGCCCGATCGCGGCGTAGAACTGCTCGAAGTAGTCGAGATCGAGCTCCGCCACCGCCATGCCAAGAAATTCGCCCTTCGGCCCGCGCAGCGCCGCGGCTGAGCGCGATCGTCCAGCTATCGTCACCTGGCCGATGAAACGCCTCCGAAACGTATAAGTCCGAACTGGGCATCGAGGCGTTGAGCGACGACGTAGGGCTGGTCGGCCAGCGACGTCGTGCGCCCCGACGAGTCCGCGGCACTGGCGATCAGCTGCCCATCGGCTCCGACTACGAACAAGCCTTGAATTGTCGGGATCTCATGAACGCGATCGCGCAGCCGCTCGTGCAGTGCCCGAGGCCGGTCACGCGTGGGCCAATCAGCGCGTCCGTAGCGACGTCATCGCGCACGACGACATCGACCGTGTGCAACAACCCGGCGACCTGTTGGGCCAGAGCCCGACTCAGACTCGCGACCTCCTGCCGCGTCGTCTCGACTGACTACCTCCCGCCTGTGCACCACGTCGTAGGCGGTGAAGGCCACCATCGCCGTGATCAGCATGACGCCTACCAGCCAAAGCCCACGCTGGATACTCACCGAGCGGAGTGGGAGGCAGAGTCCTGTCGCAAGCGCCTGTCGCGTGCAATAGAGATCGACGCAGATATGGTGCACGGACATTCCGAGGCAACGGTCTACGCGCTACTCGAGGACCTCCTTGACCGAGCTCAGCAGGTCTCGATGACCAAAGGGCTTCGCCAGAACCCGACAAGCACCCAGCGTGAGCGCCGTTTCCGCAGGACAGGCCACGATCCGGAGCCAAACCGTGCTGACATGGCGATCATCCGGAGGCCGAGGGCAGCTCCCGCCGCACGATCGCCAGCGTCTCCGCCCCGCTTAAGCGCGGCATCTGCATGTCGGTGATAAGGAGACGAGCCGGCGCGGCGCGAAGCATGGCGAGCGCCGCTTCCCCATGCTTCGGCCTTGGCGCACGCTGTATCCGGCCTCTGTCAGCCATTCGCTGACCAGATCGCGCGTCAAGGCGTCGTCGTCGACCACTAGGATGTCGTTCATCGGACCACCTCTATGATCGTTCACAGACAGAGTAGAGTCGGAGCTGCGCACCGCTTTCTGAAAGTAGCGCTACAGGTAGACGAACTGCCGGCGGGGATAGCTCCAAGGTCCCACCGCGCGCGATTACGCCCGGAATGTCTCGAAAACTCTGCTTTGTTTCAGGATGAAACGTACACGTGACCCCCGCGCTCTATATACTATATACATAACTTGTTCGATGCGATACACGCCAGCGGATCGACTATGCCTGGCTGCAGCGTGTGATCAACACGCATGAGCGCTAGTCCGCATATCCTCGTCGTCGACGACGACGCCACGATCCGGCAGCTTCTTGCCGACTATCTCAGCGAACGCGATCTACGAGTTACCGTCGTGCCAGACGGCCCGGCGATGCAGAAGCTCTTGGACGAAGCCGTCGTAGATCTCATTGTCCTGGACCTCAGGCTTCCGTCCGAAAACGGCATGAGCATCGCGCGTCGAGCTGCGCGCGGAGTCGAGCATTCCCATCATCATCTTGACGGGTCACGACGATGACGTGGACCGCATCATGGGGCTCGAACTGGGCGTCGACGACTATCTGACCAAGCCGTTCAATCCGCGTGAATTCCTCGCCCGAATTCGTACCATATTGCGGCGTGCGCAAGCCTATACGGCACCGCTGGCGCAACACGAAAAGCTGCGCGCACCGCGTTTTGCGGTCTGGGAACTGGACTTACGCACTCGACGGCTCACCTCGCCCGCTGGACAGCGGGTCGCCTTGACCCATGCCGAATTCGGGCTGCTCAGCGCGTTGCTGGCCTCACCCGAACACGTCCTGAGCCGCGACCGACTGCTGGAAATCAGCCATGGCCTCGAGGACGACGTGTTCGATCGCAGTGTGGACGTGCAGGTCTTGCGCTTGCGGAGGAAAATCGAGCTCGACCCGAGCCGTCCGCAGCTCATCAAGACTCAGCGCGGTAGCGGATATTACCTGGCGGCCAAAGTAGAGTCAGTCCCCTAACGTTACAGTTGTTAGCTCGCTCCGCCGCACACCGGTTGGGATCAGTCGGCCACGCCACAAGCATAGGACTTTGGCGCACACACGGAGAGCACTCTAGCCCGTCCACTTGCATCCTGGCGTCTCAACAGTTGGCCCTTCCGCGTCCGCGACGCGGCATGGTCTTCTGCTTCTCAGCAACTCCAAGGGGGTGAAGTATGCTGAAAAAGCAGTCGAAGGCGGCGGCGCGCCAACCTCGCGCCCGTTGCCCGCTGGCTCCTGTCCCAGCAGGGCAATTCGGGGTGGTTGGATAGCGTGCAGATCAGTCCACGTTTAGCCAAGTTCGTCGGAGCATTGGCGCTGGTCGCGATCGCTGGCCTAGATTACGTAACCGACGCCGAACTTCGGGTCGGAAGCTTGTATTTGGTTCCGGTCGTTCTGGTCGCCTGGTATGTCGGCCTAGCGTGGGGAGCCGCGTACGCATGCGCGGCCGCTGCATTGTCGGTCGCCAGGATGGTCATGATCGGGCATGTAGAGTCTCATCCCATCTATTTCTACTATGAGGTTACGGTCACCTTCGCGATTCTTCTCGGTGCCAACTATCTTGTGGGGTCGCTGCGACGAGCGCAGGACACGCTGCGGAAGATCGCACGACACGACGCGCTTACCGGGCTCGTCAATCGCGCGGCTTTCCTCGAGCGCTTGGAACTCGAGTTGGCGCGACATCGCCGACTCGCGCGTCCCTTGAGCCTGGTGGTTATGGACTGCGATGACTTCAAGGCCGTCAATGACACTCGCGGTCACGTCGAGGGCGACCGGTTACTGCGAGTCGCGGGCGCCGCGCTCCGCAGTACGCTGCGCAAGACCGATCTCGCTTGCCGGTTAGGCGGCGACGAGTTTGCTTTGCTGTTCCCCGAGACGGACGCCGCCAGTGCGCGCCGCGTGACAGAAGGGGTAATAGCACGCCTGGACAAAGCGATCTCCGAACGGGGCTGGGTCACCAGCTTCAGCGCAGGAGTGGCGGTGTACGAGCGAGTCCCTGCCACTGCAGAGACGGCGCTCAAGGGCGCGGATAGGCTCATGTACGATGTGAAGCGCGCAGGGAAACGCGGATACAAAGTCGAGGTCGTCGACTGACGGTCTAGACACGGCGTCGAGCCCACGACAAAGAGCGAGTCGAGGTTGGTTTGCCCGCGCCGAGTCAGCAGCGATCGAAGGCCGGCCCGCTTGAACGTTTACTTCCCCGCGTCGATCACGTCGAGCGTCCCCGCCTGGTAGTCGAGGGCTGTGAGCGCGCTCAGGTATCGGTAACGGGCCTGGCTATAGACGATCTCCGCGTCGATGGCGCTGAGCTGCGCCTGATTCAGCTCGACGATCGAGGTGATGCCGAGGTTGTAGCGCGATTCGGCCAGGCTGAGCGCCTGCGCCGATGCCTCCTGCAGATGGGCCGTAATCTCGATGTTTTCGTATCCGGCCTTGGCGTTCAGCCACGCGACGCGCACTGCCTTCACCACACTGTTCTCGATTTCAGTGAGATTTTCGGATAGCGTGAGCGCCTGCAGCTGCGCTTGTTGCTGCAGGGCGGAGATCTTGCCGCCATCGAACACGGGGACATTTAAATTGATCCCAATTGCACCGTAGTACTGAGGGAAGCGGTCGTCGCCAAAGGGAACAGCGCCCGCTGCTCCGTAGATGTTGATGATGGGATAGCGCAGGGCCTTCTGCGCATCGACGAATTTCTTCGCCGCGTCCCGGTCGGCCCGCAGGCTCGCCAGCTCGGGACGCTTGGCGGTGGCCTGAGCTAGCAGCGAATCCAGGTCCATGGGTGGAGACGGTGAATCGGGCCGATCGACCAATGTAAAGCGGCGCGTATCCCGGTAGCCCAGGCTGGTCGAAAGGCGAGCAAACGCGGCGTCCACCGCGTTCTCCGCATTCAACAGGAGTAGGCGCGCCTGATCGTGGTTCACCTGCGCGAATCTTACGTCGAGTTCCGCCTTCAACTTGCTCTTCGCCAGGGCAGCGATTCTGTCCAGCAGCGCCTTTCGGGCATCGACCGTCTTTGCGGCCACGCGCCGTACCGCTTGTGCCTCCAGGACAGCCAGGTACGCGTCGTCGACTTCGAGCAGGACCTGGGCGCGCGTAGCGCTGACCCGGTAGCGCTGCGCCGCCTCGTTTGATTGCGCGCTTTGCACCAGACTCGAGGTGCGGCCGAAGTCGGTAACGAGCTGGCTGACGGTGAGACCGGCGGCCGCTCGCCATAGGACACTGGGATTATTCAGACTGCCCGCGGCGATTCGGGTATCGAGCGTGACTTCCCTACCAGCTTGAACCCCATTTTCCGTCGTCGCGGTCGCGGCGGTCAAGCTTCCGAGCACCTGCGGATAACGCCCCGACTGGAGCTGGCGCGTTATCTGGCCAGCCGAGTCGGCGGACAGCTGACTCGCCCGAAGCAGCGGCCGGTTCGCCAGCGCGGTCTGCTGCGCCTCCTTCAGGGTCAGCACGGGCATCGACTGCTGCGCATGAGCGTGCGGCGCTGGCATGCACAGCAGTGCGGCGACCAAGCCTGTACCGCGGTTCATGGTGGGAGGCTGGCCGGTTATGTCCCGGCGGCTTGCACGGAACGGGCTTGCGCCTCTTGCCTGCGATAAGCCAAGAAGTAGGCGGCCGGGACGATGAAGATGGTGGTGATGACCGATACGGTCAGTCCGCCGATGATGGCGCGCGCCAGTGGCGCGTAGGCCTCGCTGCCCGTGCCCAGCTTCGCGGCCATGGGCAGCAATCCGATGATGGTCGCCAGCGAAGTCATCAGCACCGGGCGCAGACGCACGCGGCAGGCGAGCGCGACTGCCTGACGCAACGGCACACCGTCTGCCCGCAGGTGCCGCGTGAACTCGACGATCAGAATGCTGTTGGAGACGACGATACCGACCATCATGACCACCCCCATCAGCGACATCACGTTCAGCGTCGTGTCGGTCGCTAGCAGCATCACGAGCACGCCGGTGAGCCCGGTGGGAATGGCCAGCAGGATCAGTAACGGATCGGTAAACGATGCGAACTGCGCGACCAGCACCAGATACACCAACACCACCGACAGGATCAGCCCGAGCCCGAAGCTGGTGAAGGAAGCGCGCATGCTCTGCACCGTGCCGCGAACGTTGACCCTGACACCCTCGGGCAGTGCCGTCTGCTTGATGATGCGTTCGACTCCTGCGGTCAGCTTGCCGATATCCTCCTGCGCTGGGGCGATATACAGGTCGATGACGCGGCGCAGCTGGTAGTGATCGACCTCGGTGGGGGCCTGGATCATGCTGATCTTCGCTACAGCATCGAGGCGTGCCGGCTTCGCCGTCGGTTGGTCGCGCGGATCGGGATGGCCTTGAGATCGCCCAGGGCCTTTACCTGGTCCTCCGGGTACTGCACCGTCAGCAAATAGTCGTTGCCGCTCTGAGGATCGACCCAGTAGCTCGGCGCGATCATCGCGTTCGAAGTGAGCGCCGTGATGACGTTGCTTACCACTTCCTTTTGAGTCACGCCCGAGCTTGCTCGCCTGGACCCGGTCGATGTTCAGCCGCAGCGACGGGGCATCGATGTCCTGCGGAATCAGCACGTCGTTGACGCCGGGCAAGCTGCCTGATCGCGGTGGCGATCTTGGAAGCGGTCGCATAGGCCGCCTCGAGATTCGATCCGCTGACCTGCACGTCGATCGGCGTCGGGCAGGCCCAGATTCAATACCGCATCGACCAAGCCGCCGGACTGGAAGTAGGTCGTGAGCTGCGGCAGCTCCTCTCTGATCCGACGCCGCACGCGATCCATGTATTCGTAGCTGCCGACGCGATGGTCCTCGTGCAGGCTGGCCTGCACGAACGCCGTGTGGGAAGCCGAATTCGGCGTGTACATCGAGGAGAAGCCCGGGGTCGAACCGATGTTCGAAACGATGAGGTCGAGATCGTCGGGGAGCACCTCCTCGCGAACGATCTTCTCGACCCGCGCGATCAGCTCTTCGGTGACGTCGATGTTGGTTCCGGTGGGCGCCTTGAGGTTGATGACGAACTGCCCGGGATCGGTGCGCGGAAAATACGCCACGCCCGAGCATCGGCAGCAGACCGAGGCTGAGCACGAACAAGCCCAGCAAGCCCGACGACCGTCGCCATCGGCCGCAGAGCGCCACGCCGATGGCGCGATCGTAGCGGCCCAGCATCGCCTCGAACTGGCGGTTGAACCAGACGTTGAAGCGATGCCATGCGCGTGAGTCGGCGCCTGCTCCGCTGCGTCTCATGCCCGGCTGGCGCTTTGATCACTTCGCGCAGAACAGCGGCACCACCGTCATCGCGACGAAGTACGAAGCGAACAGCGACAGCACGACCGACAAGGCCAGAGCGCGTGAACAGGAACTGGCTGACGCCGTAGAGAAAGACCACCGGGAAGAACACGATGGCCGTGGTGAGCGTCGCGGCGAGAACCGGCAGAGCCACCTCCTGGCCGCCCTTCTCCGCCGCGACCGCCGGGGTTTCTCCCAGCTCCATGTGGCGAAAGATGTTCTCCAGCACGACCACGGAGTTGTCGATCAGCCGCGAGAAGGCCAGCGCCAGCCCGCCGAGGACCATCGCGTTCACCGAGTTGTCGCCGAAGGACAGCGCGATGAACGTGGCCAGCGCGGACAGTGGAACCGAGAGGAACACCGCCAGCGTGGCCCGCATGCTGCCCAGAAACACCAGGATCATCACCCCGGTCAGCACCAGCCCGATCGCGCCTTCGTGCAGCGAGGTTCTCGATGGCGGTCTTGACGAAAGCGACTGATCGAAGATCACCGACGTCACCAGTGACTTGGGCACATCGAGCAGACGGCGCACCGCGCGCTTGATGCCGTCGACCACCGCGATCGTGTTGACGTCGCCGCCTTGCTTGAGAATCGGCAGATAGACCGAGCGCTGGCCGTCGACGCGCACGACGTTGGTCTGGATCTGCGAGGCATCGCGCGCCTGACCCACGTCGCCGACCATCACCGAGGCTGCCGTCGACGGTCTTGAGCGGCAGTTGGTTGATCTCCGCGATGGTGTCGAGCTGGCTGTTGGTGTAGATGTTGTAGTCGTACGGACCGATCAGCACGTGGCCGGCCGGCAGGATCAGATTCGCAGTCGTTGACCGAGCGCACCACGTCCATCACGCTCAGCTGGTGGGCCTCGAGCTTGAGCGGATCGACATACACCATGATCTGGCGGTAGCGTCCGCCGAAGGGCTGCGGAACCGAGGCGCCGGGCACATTGGCCACCTGGTTGCGCACGTTGTACTGGCCGAGGTCGCGCAGCTCGGTCTCGTTGAGCCCTTCGCCCTTCAAGGTGATCAGGCACACCGGCAGGCTGGAGGCGTCGAACTTCAGCACCACCGGCGGCAGCGTCCCCGGCGGCAGACGGCGCAAGTTGGCCATCGCCAGATTGGAGATCTGGGTGACCGCGGAGTCGGGGTTGCTGCCCGGCTGGAAGTAGACCTTGATCAGGCTCACGCCCGGCAAGCGAGCGCGACTCGATGTGGTCGATGCCGCTGCCGAGCGTGAAGAAGCGCTCGAAGCGTCCGGTGATGTCGGTCTCGATCTGCTCCGGTGGCATCCCGGAGAAGAACGTGGCCACCACCACGACCGGGATGTTGATGGTCGGAAACAGATCGACCGGCATGCGCACCAGGCTGGTGATGCCCACCACCGCGGTCATCAGACAGGCCACGATGATGAAATACGGAAAGCGGATCGCAAATCGGGACATGGCAGCGAGTCTGTCTCGGGAGTGGGTGCTGGCCTAGCCCCGTATCTGCTGGAGGAGTTGCTCGAGGCCTTCGACGGTGAAACTCGGAGAACGGCAGAACTCCTTGATCGCTCTGCTCCTGCTTCTTCTGCTCGGCTGCAATGGTCGGCAGGTCGTCGACCACCGTCATCGGAATCGAGAGCACGCCGTGGAGATCTGCCATGCAACAGATCGCCCAGTGCTGCACTTCCAGTCCGCCCACCGTCGACCGGGCTGCCGACCTCGATCACGTGGGCATAGGCGTGGGAGACCGAGACGTGCGCGGCGAAAGCCTGGAAACTCAGCTGCGCGCAGCGCCGGCAGGTCGCGCACCGCGCCGTTGGTGACGATGCCGGCGCAGCCGAGTGCCCGGTAGATGTGCGCGTGCACCTCGCCCAGGAACGAGCCCGTGCCCGCATGGCTCTGCATGTCCTCCACGACCAGGATCCGCGGCTCGGGCACCGCCAGCAGCTGATCCCACCAATCGACCCGATCGACGTAGCGCGGCCTCCGATCGGCGGATCGCTGGTCCTGACCCGGATCGGGATTGCGTAGCCCACCAACGGAGGCAGTTCCGGAAACAGGCAGCGCACTGTTGAGTCCATATAACCCTCGTTGCGCAGCCTCACCCCGGTCGCCTCGATGGCGTTGGCGAGAGTGCAGGTATCGAGCCTGCGCAGCGCGTCCAACTGCTCGGGCGGCAACGGACGCAGGCCTGGAGCTGCCGAACCGGAGCGCTCATTGCGGCGTCCCCTGCGCGCCAGCTTGGGCTGGCCAGTCTGACCGGGCTGATACTGTCCTGCGCCCGCCGAGCAGAACCAGCTCGTCTTCCTCGAGTCCCGAGGTCACCTCGATCTGAGTGGCAGTCTGCATTCCGACGCCGATCGTGCGCTCCTGGATCTTGTGCTGCTTGTCCAGGACATAGACGGTCGCGGTGTCGCCCTTGAGATTCGGTGCTGCTTCGACGGGAATCGACAGCGCTTGCTTGCGGCTGTCCTGAGTCAGCGTCGCGGACGCATACATTCCCGGGGCCAAGGTCAGCTGCGGGTTCGGGACGTCCACTTCGACGTGCATGGTGCGCGTCTCGGTTGCCACCGCGCCGCTCAGCGTGCCACGCGTCGCGGCACAGCGTCTGCCTGGTTGACGGGACCAAGACTTGGACCGGCATCTCCTACGCGGATCTTCGGCACACCGGACTCGGGAACCGGAAGGATCAGGCGCAACGGGTCGAGCTGCGACAGACGAACCAGGCTCTGGCTGGCGGAGCTGTTCCCGCTCCCATCAGCGAACCGGTATCGGCGTAGCGCTTCGTCACCACGCCGGCGAACGGGGCGGTGATTCTCGAGTACTCGACCATCGTCGCGTACTTTGCCCGGTGCGCGATGGCTTCCCGAACGGCCGACTGCGCCGCCACCCAGGACGCTTTGCGCGTTTCGTCTTTCGCGTGAGCCTCATCGATATCCTGTTGCGCAACCAGGTCGGGCTGCTGCTTGAGCACCTCGGTCAGCCGGTCATAGGTCAGATGCGCTTCGTCGTAGGCTGCCTTCGCGCGAGTCACCTCCTGCTTCGGCGCGTCTCGACCGCCGCCGAGGCCTGCTGCAGTTCGTCCTCCAGCTCCGGGATCTCCAGGACCGCCAGAACCTCGCCCGCCTTCACCCGATCGCCGACGTCCACCTTCATCTGCCGCACGTAGCCGGCGACCCTCGCGTACACGTCGACTTCCTGGAACGGTCGAAACTCTGCCGCCAGGGTGAGCGTACTGGATAGGTCCGAGCGTGAGACGGGCGCCACCGAAACGAGCGGTGCCGTGGGGCTGGGGGTAGCGCGCTGCACGTCGCCCTCACTCAACCTTTTCGTTGCGCGTTGGCCATACATCGCTCCCACCGTACCCGCCAGGGTCAGCACGAGGATCACTCCGACTACCAGCCGCAGCCGTCGCTGGCCGACTGTGGACTTCACGGACGACCTTCATGAAACGCGCAGGTCCGCCGATCGCTGCGCACGCGCCCCTCGTCCGTTCCGGAGAGCAGTGAACAAGCTCGCCGCAACTCAGCGACGGCTATCGAAGTGGCAGAGAACAAATCCGGCAACTGCAACCAAGAGATCAGCACTAACCCTCCCCGCGCAGCGCTTGGCTAGGCTGCGACGGGACCCACTTAGCATGAGTCATGCCCCGTCGCTACCTCCTTGAAATTCAGCGCAAAGGTTAAGGAGTGAGGGTCAGGACGTCGAATCGACCGGTTGATTCGAACCAGGGCGGCCAAGCGAACGGGGGATTTCAACCGACGGTCCCTTCGAAACAGCGTATGACGCCGCCCTTAAACACTCTCTCAAGCTATGCGAAGCCTCAGTCCCCCGGGGCGAGACGCGCCACATTGCGGCGTGCGCACCGCAAAAACTTCGCGTTGGCACAGACCCTGCCTGCGAGTCCCGTCAGCAACCATGGCGGCCGTAGTCACGACCGTCCAGAGCAGATGAGCAAACCGTGCCCGGGAAGTTAGCCTAGAATGCCGCGAGACAAAGACCCGCGCGCGATCTCAGTGAAATCCCTGCTCCTGCGCCCGATCCGATTGGTCGCATTGGTGTCCGTGCTCGCGCTCACGCTCGCCCTCGGCGCCCTGTACTTGTTCACCTGGCTGGACTTTAAGCGTGTTGAGGCCATCCGCGCGCACGTGAATCGCACCGTTCTCCTCCAGGAAAGCCTGAGCATCCTGAAGGAGCTGCAACTGCGAGTCGCGACGAGTGGGTCTTCCCTGGAGCGCGCCAAGTTGGAGGCCGTGCGCTCAGATCTGGCGCAGATTCCCGTCAAAGGCGGCCCGGTGCGCTCATATACGCGGGAGCGTCTGGACCGGCTGGAGCAACTTCTCACCCAAGCCGAGACGCAACCGGGACCGGCGCTGCCGGCAGCACTGACTCTGCTGAGCGAGATGCTCGATAGGGAGAACCGCATCCAGCTGGAGCTTCTCGATACCATCTACGCAGACACGCATCTGGAATCGCGCCTCGCCTTGGCGGCACTGGTGGGCTTTCCTTGCATGGTGTTGCTCACCGTGTGGGCTCTGAGGGAGCAGGTGTTTCGGCCCATCGGGGATCTCAAGGATTTCCTAGCACGCCTGGCCAACGGGGATTTCACGCCGGTCTCCCTCACGCGCATCGATCCCCTGCTGTTCCCGCTATTTCAAAACTACAATCAAATGGTCAACCGACTGGCGCAGTTGGAACAGGTCAATCGTCAGCGTACCGTGTCGTTGGAGGACGAGGTGCGTGCGGCTACCCAGGCCTTGCTGCAGCAACAGCAGTCGCTATCCCGCGCCGAGCGGCTCGCGGCTGCTGGCGAGGTCTCCGCTACGCTTGCCCATGAGCTCCGCAACCCGATTGCGGGCATTCAGTTGAGCCTCGAGAATATGCGCCGCGAACTCCCAGAAGCCGCTCTCGGAGAGCGCATGGACATGGTCATCAGTGAGTTGCAGCGCCTCACGCGCCTTCTCAACGGACTTCTGCAACAGTCGAGCCACGTTCCGGAGCCGCCCCGAACCGTCAGCGTGTATCGGCTGCTCCAAGAACTCGCCACCCTGCTACGATACCAGCTCCCATCTCATGTCCGACTCACCACGCGCGCGCCGGAACACCTGAGGTGCCGAGTGCCGGAGGATGGAATCCGACAAGCCGTGCTCAATCTGGTGCTCAACGCGGTCGCGGCACTGGGCGACGCCCCTGGTACCGTGATAATAGATGCCGAGTACCGCAACGGAGCGCTCGCGATCCAGGTCTTGGACGACGGTCCCGGCTTCCCAGAGACGCTGCTTTCAGGAGGCATCCGGCCTTTCGTAACATCCAGCGAGTCCGGGACCGGACTCGGGCTCGCGATAGTGAAGCGCTTCGCACGCGATCTCGGCGGCGAACTGGCCATCGCGAATCGTGCGCCTCGAGGCGCATGCGTTACATTGACTTTGCCTTGTACCCGAGAGGATGTCCGACACGCTCTTGCTGATTGAAGATGAAGCGCTGCTGAGTGCCGAGCTCGCGCGACATTTCCGGCGCGAAGGCTTCGAGGTCCTCACCGCCACAAGCCTCGCCGCGGCCAAGCGCCTGCTCGTACAGGACGTGGTGCAGCCTCTGGTGGTGATATCGGATATGAGTCTCCCCGACGGCAACGCCCTGGACCTGCTGGAAGCCGTCCGGTCCGAAGCCAGAAGCGGAGAGTGGTTGTTTCTCACCGCCTATGGAGGCGTGGCCGATTCTGTTCGCGCATTGCGGCTTGGTGCCTACGATTTCCTGGAGAAGCCCTGCGAGCTGGACCGCCTGAACCTGGTGGTGATGGGAGCAGCACGCAGCGCCCGGGCCCAGCGGCAACTGCGGGAACAAGCGGCCGCGGAAAACCGCCGCTACATACCCGCAGCCTTCGTTGGGAGGAGCGAGGCGGCGCGCTCGGTGCGCGATCTGCTTACCAAGCTTGCGCGCGCGCCTTTCAGCACGCTCCTTCTTACCGGAGAAACGGGAACGGGCAAGGGCCTCGCTGCGAGAATCCTGCACTACAGCGGCGCCCGTCGCGAAGGGCCTCTCATTGAGCTCAACTGTGCAGCGCTGCCCCACGATCTACTCGAGTCTGAACTGTTCGGTCACGAACCCGGTGCGTTCACCGGCGCCAAGGGACGCCGCAGAGGGTTGATGGAACAGGCGCATGGCGGCACCATTTTCCTCGACGAGATCGGGGAGCTGAGCATTGACCTGCAAGCGAAACTGCTCACGGTCATCGAGGATCGACGCCTGCGCCGCCTGGGTGGAACCAGTCAGATTGAGGTCGACGTACAAGTCATTGCGGCCAGCAATCGGAACCTTGCGCAGCGCGTCCAGACCGGAGGCTTTCGCAGCGACCTCTTTCATCGCATCACGGTGTTCACGCTCGAACTACCCAGCTTGCGCGAGCGCAAGGAAGATCTGGAAGACCTCGTCCCGCTTTTCGTGGCTGAATACAACGCCAAGGCAGGGAGATCGGTTCGCATCGTCCCAGACTCGGTCTGGGCAGCGCTGCGTGCTCATGACTGGCCCGGGAACGTCCGCGAGTTGCGCAACGTGGTGGAGCGGTGCGTCTTGCTGTCCGATGCGCAAACCTTTGCCGCGCAATGGCTGCAGCTGCGACCGTCACCATCGCCGGTGCAGATTGAGGCGACCCGGACCCCGGCAGACGGTCCGCTTCATTTGCCCCTGGACGGGACGGTGAGCCTGGACGAGATGGAGAAGAAGATCGTCGCTGAGGCGCTCGAGAGGGCCGGCTACAACGTTACGGCTGCGGCGCGACTGCTCGGGACTTCGAGAGAGAACGCTGCGCTACCGCGTGAACAAATATGGACTGAAATCCGAAGACTGATTCGCAACTGGATAGGGAGAAATCGCTTGGACGCCGAACACCTACGAACTCTGCAGGCACCGCTGAAGGAGCGCTATCGCGCCCAACCCGAAGCGGCAGTCATCACTCTGAAAGCCAAGGGGCGCTTAGGAAACGAGAACATTTCCTGCAAAGTGGAAACTGGGAAAGCGCTAGTCGATGCAGGTCTGCATCCCGCCACCGGCGGCGACGGCAGCTTCGCGTGCTCGGGCGATATGTTGCTCGAGGCGCTGGTTGCGTGCGCTGGCGTCACCTTGAAGGCAGTAGCCACGGCCCTGGATGTGCCGCTCCGTAGTGGAGTGGTCAGCGCGGAGGGCGATCTCGATTTCAGAGGTACGCTGGGGGTGGACAAGCAGGCCCGGGTCGGATTCTCCACTATCCGCTTGCGCTTCGATCTGGACTCGGACGCGAGTCCGGAGCAGCTCGACAAGCTCATTTCGTTGACCGAGCGCTACTGCGTCATCTATCAGACGCTGCGCAACCCACCCCAGGTGTCGGTCGTATAGCCGAGCCGCTATCTCATCACTCGCAAAAGAAAACCCCGCGCACCGTTTCCGGTGTGCGGGATTGCGTCCGTCGAGTACCGCCTCGCACCGGTCACGCAGAGGATATCAAGCTGCCTCCCTCCGCTTGCCCGGCCGCTTGATTCACGTCTCGGTGTCGAGGAAGCTGCGCAGCCGCTCCGAGCGCGAGGGGTGACGCAGCTTGCGCAGGGCTTTGGCCTCGATCTGGCGGATGCGCTCGCGCGTGACGTCGAACTGCTTGCCGACCTCCTCCAGCGTGTGGTCGGTGTTCATCTCGATCCCGAAGCGCATGCGCAACACCTTGGCCTCGCGCGGGGTGAGCGTATCCAGCACCTCCTTGGTGGCGTCGCGCAGGCTCGTGTAGACCGCGGCCTCCACCGGCGCCATGGTGCCCTGGTCTTCGATGAAATCGCCCAGATGCGAGTCGTCGTCGTCGCCGATCGGCGTCTCCATCGAAATCGGCTCCTTGGAGATCTTCAAGATCTTGCGGATCTTCTCCTCGGGCATCTCCATCTTGGTCGCCAGCAATGCGGGATCGGGCTCCTGACCGGTCTCCTGCAGGATCTGACGCGAGATCCGGTTCATCTTGTTGATCGTCTCGATCATGTGCACAGGAATGCGGATGGTGCGAGCCTGGTCGGCAATGGACCGCGTGATCGCCTGCCGGATCCACCACGTGGCATAGGTCGAGAACTTGTACCCGCGGCGGTATTCGAACTTGTCCACCGCCTTCATCAACCCGATGTTGCCCTCCTGGATCAGGTCCAGGAACTGCAATCCGCGGTTGGTGTACTTCTTGGCGATGGAGATCACCAGGCGCAGATTGGCCTCGGTCATCTCGCGCTTGGCCCGCCGCGCCTTGGCCTCGCCTGTGGACATCTGGCGGTTGATCTCTTTGAGGTCCCGAACCGGGATGCCTACCCGCTTCTGCAAGTCGATCAGGCGCTGCTGGTGTTCGAGGATCGCCGGTGCGAAGCGCGACAGGGCTTCGCTGTAGGGCTTGCGCGACGCAACCTCGCGCTTCACCCACTCCAGGTCTTCCTCATTGCCCGGGAAGAACTTGATGAAATGAGCGCGCGGCATGCCGGCCTTGTCCACGCACAGCTCCATGATCGCGCGCTCGTAGGAACGAACCTCTTCGACCATCCTGCGCACGCTGTCGCACAACGCTTCGATCTGCTTCGCGGCGAAGCGGATCATCATCAGCTCTTTGTTGATCTCCTCTTGTGCTTTGATGTAGGGCTTGCCACGCGGACCGTGCTTGGCCAACGCCTTCGTCATCCTCGAGTACAGCCCGCGAATCGTAGCAAACCGCTCCAGCGCCGCCAGCTTGAGCTGGAGCAGGCTTGCGCTCTGCACCGCGGCGCCGTCCTCATCGTCCCCCTCTTCGGCGTCGAGCTCCTCCTCGATCACCTCGTCCGCGATCTCATCGCCGATGATCTCCTCGGCGTTGGGATCGAGCAAGCCGTCGACGATCTCGTCTGCGCGCATCTCGTCGCGCTCGACTTTCTCACCCAGCTGCAGGATCTCGGCAATCGTGGTGGGGCAAGCGGAGATGGCCTGTATCTGGTGCCGCAGTCCGTCTTCGATGCGCTTCGCGATCTCGATCTCGCCTTCGCGCGTCAGCAACTCGACCGAGCCCATCTCGCGCATGTACATGCGCACCGGATCGGTGGTGCGGCCAAACTCGGAGTCCAGCGTGGAAACCGCAGCTTCGGCCTCCTCCACCGCATCCTCGTCCGGCGCCGTGGGCGTCGAGTCCGACATGAGCAAGGCTTCGGTGTCCGGCGCCTCGTCGTACACCTGGATGCCCATATCGTTGATCATGCTGATGATGTTCTCGATCTGCTCAGCATCCAGCATGTCGTCGGGGAGGTGGTCGTTAATCTCCGCGTAAGTGAGAAAACCACGCTCCTTGCCCAGGACGATGAGATTCTTGAGGCGCGTGCGACGAGCCTCGGCGTCGTTGGGAAGCGCCTCGATCCTCATCCTTTCGATTTCTTTGAGCTTTGGTTCTTTGGCCATGACAACCCTTAATTGCGGCGTGCGCGAAAAACTCTGTAGTTTACTAAAAATCCTATCCGTCAGTGGGGTTTGACCGCTGTTTCACCCACAGGTGCCCGCCTCAACAGCGCCCGGTCCTCCTGGCTCAGGTCGCGGGGAGAGACAGCACCTTCCGCGGCCTCAGTGGCACGAGATTTGGCCGCCTGGACCTGCAACGCCTCGACTGTGCCCTGAACCTCGACCAGCAGCTCCTCCGCGGTCATGCGTTGCAGGTCGTGCACCACCGGCATGAGCTTTTGCACTGTCGTGCCGTGGCCCCGTCCCCGCAACAACTCGATTGCGCCTGCGACGGTGAGCTCCTGGCCCAGGCCACGGGACTCTTCAATGAAGTCGAACAGCGCACTCGCTTCGCTGCTTTCGACTGGGGGAGCCGGCAAAGCGACCGGCCACAGCGCCTTCACCAGCCCCGGCTCTGCCAGGACACGCTCGAGGAGATTGGTGTAGTGATCGGGGGCCCGTCGCAGTGAGCGCTGGGGGGCAGCTGCCTCGCGCCTTGCGGTTCGGAACTCGAAGCGGTCCTCCAACTCGGCCTGCGAAATCCCACCCAATTCCGCGATTCGCTTTCTCAGCATCAGACCCAAGATGGGTGCAGATACCTGTTTCACAAGCGGCCTGGCCTCTTGGAGGAACTTGGCGCGACCCTCGGCGCTGCCCATATCGGTGCGCTCGGTGAGTTCCTTCAGCACGAACACCGACAACGGGATCGCCGCTTCCGCCAAAAGGCGCTCGAACGATTCTCTTCCCCCGCGGCGGACAAAACTGTCAGGGTCGTCGTGCTCGGGCAACAACAAAAACTTGACCTGCTTGCCATCCTGCAGCTGCGATAGGCTGTTCTCCATTGCGCGCCATGCCGCCCGCCGACCTGCCGCGTCGCCATCGAAGCAGAACACCACCTCATCGGCCTGGCGCAACAGCTTCTGCAGGTGCCAAACCGTCGTTGCGGTGCCTAACGTGGCCACCGCGTAGCCGATTCCGTACTGGGCCAGCGCGACTACGTCCATGTACCCTTCAACCACGACGATACGGTCGGCGTCCCGGATCCCTTGTCGTGCGTGGAACAGGCCGTAGAGCTCGCGCCCTTTCTCGAACACCGGCGTCTCCGGCGAATTGAGGTACTTGGGCTCTGACTGGTCCAGCACCCGCCCGCCAAAACCCACAACCTGCCCGCGCGGGTTGACGATCGGAAACATGATGCGGTCGCGGAAGCGGTCGTACCGCTTGCCTTCCTCGCCCTGGATGACGAGGCCGGCGTCGATCAGCGCCTTGGCCTGATAGTTCTCGAACACCGCGGCCAGGTTCTGCCAACCGCCCGGCGCGAAGCCCAGCTGGAAGCGCGCCGCAACATCCCCGGTCAGCCCGCGGCCCTTCAGGTAGGCGATGGCCCTTTCGGACCGCTTGAGCTCTGACTTGTAGAACTGCGCTGCGCGCTGCAACAGCTCGGTGAGTTCCTCCGACTGCACCTGCTTCGCCGCTTCTTGCGGATTCGGAGTGAACTCGGGCACCTTCATTCCGGCCCGACCTGCGAGGTCCTTCACGGCCTCGACGTAGCCCATCCCGGCATACTCCATCAGAAAGCCGATGGCGCTGCCGTGGGCGCCGCAACCGAAACAGTGATAGAACTGCTTGGTCGGACTGACGGTGAAGGACGGCGTTTTCTCGCTATGGAACGGGCAACAAGCGACGAGATTGATACCTGCGCGCTTCAGGGGAAGGGACGACTCGATGACATCGACGATATCGATCCGACCCAGGAGTTCTTGCACGAAGGTCTTGGGAATCATCGCATCGGCCCAGGCATTCTCGCTCGACAGACTGGAAGACGGAACCTGACTCGCTGGACTGCGAGTCCCTGATGCCGCGGGCTGGTCGAAACGCGTGTCCCGCGGCCGAAGGACTCGCACATTATAGGTGCTTTTCTCCGACGCTCCAGAACGCAGCCGGAGCCGACGCTGCGCGGGTCAACTAGCCAGCTTACCCTTCACTAGCGCGGACACCTTGGCCATATCCGCGCGCCCCGCTAGCTTCGATTTCAGGGCCGACATGACCTTTCCCATGTCTTGAGGGGATTTGGCTCCGGTGGCGGCGATCACCTCGGTCACTGCGGCTTCAACCTCAGCCTCGCTCAGACCCGAGGGCATGTAGCCGGTCAGAACCTGAACCTCGAACTCCTCCGCTTGCACCAGGTCCTGACGCCCCGCGCTGCCATACTGGCGGATGGAGTCGCGGCGCTGCTTGAGCATCTTTTCGATCACTGCGACCACGTCGGCGTCGGTCAACTCGATGCGTTCATCTACTTCGCGCTGCTTGATGGCGGCGAGCAATAGACGTACAGCGGACAACCGCGCTGTGTCCTTGGCGCGCAGCGCAGTCTTCATGTCCTCGAGGATGCGATCTCTAAGTGCCATACTCAACATGATGGCTCATCCGCAACCGGAGGGCCAAGCCCAAATGCGACGCGGCAGGGCTATCGCCCTGCCGCGCTCGATTCAAATCCGAGTGAGGCAAAGGCTAATAAAGCCGCGGCGGCAGCTGCTGCCCGCGGAGCCGCTTGAAATGGCGCTTGATTGCCGCAGCCTTCTTACGCTTGCGCTCTGATGTAGGTTTCTCGTAGAACTCGCGCGCCCGCAACTCTGTCAGCAGGCCGGTCTTCTCTACGGTGCGCTTGAAGCGACGCATCGCGACTTCGAATGGTTCGTTTTCCTTTACTCGAACAGTGGGCATAATTCCGTTTCCCCGCATCCTTGGCTGATGTACCAGCCTGCGTTTTGCGCAAAGTCGGGCAGTATATCAGAAGCGTCCAGGTTGCTGGCAAGGCGGCGCCAATGCTCCTCGAGCAGGTCTCATGGGCATGCTTGTTCTGGGTATCGAAACTTCCTGCGACGACACCGGTGTTGCCCTGTACGACAGGGGCGTCGCCCTTGAGCGTCCTTCGGCCGGACTGCTTTCCCATGCGCTCTACTCCCAAGTCTCCATGCACGCGGAGTTCGGGGGGGTGGTGCCGGAGCTAGCCTCGCGCGATCACATCCGGCGGGTCCTGCCGCTGGTCCGCCAGGTCATGTCTCGGGCCGGTCGCCGTGTTCAGGACCTCGATGGGATTGCCTACACGCAGGGACCAGGGCTGGCAGGTGCGCTGTTGGTTGGCGCATCAATCGGAAGCGCGATGGCATACGCGCTCGGCATCCCTGCCGTGGGCGTACATCACCTGGAAGGGCACTTGCTGTCCCCGCTTCTCTCGGGTGACCCGCCCCATCTCCCTTTCATCGCCCTGCTGGTTTCGGGCGGGCACACGCAGCTCATGCGCGTGGACGACATCGGGCGCTATGTCCTGCTAGGCGAAACCGTGGACGACGCCGCTGGCGAGGCTTTCGACAAGACCGCTCAACTCCTGGGACTCGGCTACCCCGGGGGCCCGGCGGTATCACGACTAGCAGAACACGGCAACCCTTCGCGTTTCAAGCTGCCTCGCCCGATGCTCGGCAGCGCGGACCTCAATTTCAGCTTCAGCGGGCTCAAGACCGCGGTGCTCACCGCGCTGCGCCAATCTCCGGGGGACCAGCAGGCACGCGCCGATCTGGCCGCCGCGACGGAGGCCGCCATCGTCGATGTCCTGGCGGCAAAGGCGCTCGCGGCATTGGACTCGACCGGCATCGATGAACTTGTCGTTGCCGGCGGCGTAGGTGCGAACTCGCGGCTACGCCAAAGGCTGTCCGAAGAGGCGGGACATCCGAGGATTCGCAGTGCACTACCCCGAACTGCAATTTTGCACGGACAACGGGGCCATGATCGCTTTTGCCGGGGCAATGCGACTACGGCCTCTATCCGGACGAGACTCGAGCTTCACGGTCCGCGCCCGCTGGGACTTGGCAGAGCTCGAACCAGTCGGTTAGTGGGTTGAGCGGCCGCTGGCGAGCGTCACGGTCACTAAGCCGCAGGCGGCGCGCCGTTACGCGCGCAGATGGAGCTTGCCTTCCGTCCCCGACTGCAGGCGCTGGATATTGGCGCGATGACGCCAGATAACCAGAGCGGCGATCAGGATTACGACGGTCAAATCAGGACCCCAGCCCAGCAGGATCGGGCTCACGACAACGGCGGCCAAGGCACCAAGCATGCTCGCAAGCGAGGCGTAGCGTGATAACACCGCTGCTGCGATGAACACCACCAACGCAACGAGCGCCACCCCTGGGTTCAATCCCAGCAGGATCCCAACCGCAGTGGCGACTCCTTTTCCGCCCTTGAAACGAAAATAAAGGGGGTACAGGTGACCGAGAAAAACAGCCAGGGCACACGCTGCCACCGTCACCTCGCCGAAGCCGACGCGGGGCGCGAAATACCGCGCCAGCAAGACGGCGACGAGCCCTTTCGAGGCGTCGCCCAGCAACGTGCATAACGCAGCCGCGCGCTTGCCACTGCGCAGGACGTTGGTAGCACCGGGATTCCCCGACCCGTAACTACGCGGGTCCGGCAACCGAAATACCCAGCTTGCGACGATGGCAAAGGACACCGAACCAATCAAATAGGCGCCGACGACGCACAGAGAAAGGGCCACGAGTCGCATGTCACGATCTCCCCTCAGATACGCTCGTGCGCCTGCTACCTGCCATTTGATTCTCCTTGGGTCTCATCCTCGTGGATGATGTTTGGCGTGCAGCTGTTTTAACCGTTCCCGCGCAACGTGGGTGTAGATCTGCGTGGTGGAGATATCTGCGTGGCCAAGCAGAAGCTGCACCACGCGTAGGTCTGCGCCGTGATTCAGCAGATGTGTCGCGAAGGCGTGGCGAAGCGTATGCGGGGAGACGGTGGAACGAATGCCGGCCCGAACCGCATAGCGCTTGATCAGGTGCCAGAAGGCCTGGCGCGTCATCGCCTGGGCGCGCGAAGTAACGAACAAAGCGTGACACTGTCTGCCCTGCAGCAACAACGGCCGAGCCTCTTTGACATAGCGACGCGCCCAATCGAGGGCGATTTCGCCCACCGGTACCAGCCGCTCCTTGCTGCCCTTGCCGAGGATGCGCACCACGCCCATCTCCTGCGACAGCTGCGCCACGCTCAGCGTCACCAGCTCCGAAACGCGCAGGCCGCTGGCATAGAGGAGCTCGAGCATGGCCCTGTCGCGCACGCCCAATGCGGAAACTCCAGGTTCGGGCGCCGCCAAGAGCCTTTCCACGTCGTTCTCGGTTAGGCTCTTGGGCAGGGTGCGCGAGCGCCTCGGCGCGTCGACGTCGATTGTGGGGTCCGCATTCAGCTTTCCCTCGCGCAGGGCGAACTGGTAGAAGCGCTTGAGGCTCGACAGAACCCTCGCCGTGGAACTCGCGCGTGCCTTGGACTGAAACCGGCTCGCCAGGTAACCTAGCAGGTCGGCGTGATTCGCCTGCAGTAGATCCCGAGAGTGGAGGGCGCGCAACCAGGTCGCGAACTGGCGCAGGTCGCGCCGGTAGCTCTCCAGCGTGTTCCGCGCAAGACCGTCTTCGAGCCACAGCGCGTCGCTGAACTCATCGAGGAGATGCTCGGCGGCAGGATCCAACGCCGTTTGCTGCCGTTTAGTCGATGGCACCTTCGTGTCGCAGCAGCCAGCGTTTGATCTCGAGGGGCTTGCCGTGGCGGCTGTGCATAAACCCGCCCAGGCCGCCGGAGCCGACTACGCGATGACAGGGAATCAGCAGCGGCACACGGTTCGCGCCGCAAGCCGTGCCCACCGGTCGAGGCGCGGAACCGATCTCGCGCGCCACCTCAAGGTAGCTCAGGGCGCGGCCGCGCGGAATGGCCCGCACCGCTTGCCAAACGCGCTGCTGGTAGTCCGTGCCGTGCGACTCGATCGGCAGCTCCAGGCGGAAGTCGGGGTCCTTGAAGTAGCCAGCGAGCTGGCGGCAGACCTCGCGCGAGAAGCTGTCGATCGGCCTGAGTGTAGCGGCCCCCAGAGGTAAGTACTCGATCTCGGTCACGCGCTCGCCCCGCGTACGGATGCCGAGGACTGCGAACGGCCCTTCCAGTCTCGCGCTGTAGCCCTCCATCATCGCGCCCCCGTGATTCTCGAGCTGGCCCAAGGTGGAAGACGCCACCCGGGCTGCGCTCCCAATTCTAGCAACGAACCGACGACGCAAAAAAAGACGGCCGCGCGGGCCGTCAGTCGGAAAAGCAAAAGTGGCGGGCCGTCGATCCCGCGCGTCCTATTCGCCGGCTGGAGGCGAGTCCTGACCTCCGTTTTTCTCCGCACTGTGAAGCTTCTCGCGGATGCGGGCAGACTTGCCCGACCGTTGCCGCAGGTAGTAAAGCTTCGCACGCCGCACGTCCCCGCGGCGTTTCACCTCGATGCTCGCGATCAGCGGGGAGTAGGTCTGGAAGGTACGCTCCACCCCCTCACCCGACGAGACCTTGCGCACGATGAAAGACGAGTTGAGGCCGCGGTTGCGCTTGGCGATGACCACGCCTTCGTAGGCCTGCACGCGCTTTACGATCACCCTCGACAACGTTCACGCTCACCACGACGGTGTCGCCAGGGCGCAAAGGCCGGAATAGTCTTGCCCAGGCGGGCGATTTCTTCCTGCTCTATGGTCTGGATCAGGTTCATCTTCGGTACTCCCGCAACTCTAAGTTACGCGCGCAGCTTCCTGCTTCTGCGCGTCGCGTTTGTATTCTTCCAGCAGCAGCTGCTGCTCCGAACTCAGCTTCAATCTCGCGAGCAGTTCGGGCCGCCGGCTCCATGTCCGACCCAAAGCCTGTTTCAGGCGCCAGCGTTCGATTTCCGCGTGGTTCCCCGACATCAGAACCGCGCGGCACCGGCATTCCCTCGTACACTTCCGGCCGCGTGTAATGCTGGCAGTCCAGCAGGCCGTGCACGAACGACTCCTGAGTGGCCGATTCTGCGTCCCCCAGCACACCGGGAATCTGCCGGACCAGCGCGTCCATCAGCACCATGGCTGGCAGCTCGCCGCCCGACAGGACGTAGTCGCCGATGGACACCTCGTACTGCGCCTGACGGGTCACCAGGCGCTCGTCCACGCCTTCGTAGCGCCCGGCCAGCAGAATCAGTCCTTCCTCCCGCGAGAGCTCAACCACCAGCTCATGATCCAGCAACCGCCCCTGGGGGGTGAAGTACACGACCTTCGGTTCGCGCACACCGCTGCTGCGCTGGCGCTGCCGCGCCGCCTTCAGAGCCTTCTCCAGCGGCTCGGCCATCATTACCATGCCCGGCCCCCCGCCGTAGGGGCGATCGTCCACGGATCGATACGCGTTGGTGCTGAAATCACGTGGATTCCAGACCACCAGTTCGTACAAGCCGCCTTCGAATGCTCGGCGCGTCACACCCGAACGGGTAAGCGCATCGAACATCTCCGGAAACAGGGTAACCGCGTCGAAGTGGATCAAAAATCCGCACCCCAGTCTACAGTCAGCCGACCGTCCGCTACGTCCACCGATACGACCACGGGCTGGGCGAGAGGAATCAGCCGCTCACGCTCACCCTGCACAACCAGCACCGGGCTCGCGCCAGTCTCAATCAGCCGCGCCACCCGACCCAGCGCCACGCCGTCACGATTGGCGACCTCCAGACCGATCAGGTCACTCCAGTAGTACTCGCCCTCCGCGCTGGCAGGGAACTCATCCCGGGGAATCGCAACCTCTAATCCCCTGAGCCGTGCCGCCGCCTGCCGATCCTCGCATCCTTCCAGTTTGGCGATGAGCGAGCGCCCGTGGACGGCACCGTCTTCCACCTTGCTCCTCCCCCAGCTGCCATCCCGTCCCAACCACCAGGCCGGATGCTCGAGCAGGCCGTCCACCGCTCTGTGTGAACGGCTGCACCTTGATCCAGCCCTTGATCCCAAACGGGGCGCCGACGCGCCCCATAACGATCATCTTGTCGCCGAGCGCTTCTGTCACCATTGCTGCATTCCCTGAATCCGAGCAAGCCGCTCGGATCAGGTGCCAGAGGTGGCCGCTAGGGCTGAGAGCGAATCTCAGCTCTGAGCGGGCTGTGCTGCCGTCCCGGCTTGCCCGGCCGAGAACTGTTTGACCAGGCGCGCGACCGTATCGCTGAGCTTTGCCCCCTGGCCCTGCCAGTGCTGCACTCGCTCCAAGGAGATGCGAAGCGCTTCGCGTCCCGCCGGGGCTTTGGGATCGTAGAACCCGAGCCGCTCGATGAAGCGGCCGTCACGCGCTCTGCGGGAGTCAGCCACCACGACGTTGAAGAACGGACGCTTCTTGGCGCCCCCGCGTGCCAGCCTGATGACCACCATTTCTGCACCCCCGTTAAGCGAAGCCGGCGATTTTAAGCCGTTTTTCCAGGCACTTTGCAAGCCGAAAAGCGCCGGATGCGGGAGCGGCGCCGGATGTGGAACCGGGAAGTCATCACCGACAGCCGCTGTGGGGTTGCCGTTGTGGAAGACCTGGTCCAGGAACGTCACGATGATGTTGGTCAGCTCGTCCTCCTTGCCCTCGAAGAAATGCAGCGCTTCCGGCACCACGATCTGGTCCGAGCCCTTGATCTTCATGATTTGTTTGCGCCGCTCATACGCACCGACCTGGGTCACCTCCCAGTCCTTGCTTCCGAAACACATCCAGCACCGGGATCTTGATGCGGAACATCTCTTCGAGTCCGTTGATGATGCCGACGAACACCCAGGCCTTGACGGTCTTGTCGTCCGTGTCGATCAGATACTGGTTGGCCATGGTGGCACCGAGGCTATGTGACACGATAGCCACGTTCTTGTAGCCCTTGGCCTTCAGGTAGTCGGCCGCGATCTGGAAGCGCTCGCGCGCGTCCGGGTAGGTCGGGAGGTAGTCACCGATCTTGGCCCCGCCCCCAAGCACGGGCAGCTGGATCGCCAAGGTGGTGTAGCCAGCCTCAGCCAGTTTGCCGCGCAGAATCCCATACAGCTCGTAGTCCGGGCTCCATCCCCGCCCATGCGCAACGATAGCCGCCCCACGCGCGTTCTTTGCCTCCGTGTAGAGAGCAAGAAACTTGTGACCGTTTTTCTGCTGGAGCCAGATCGGCTCCCCAACCATCAGGCTGGGGAGGATTTGATCGGCCCAGCGTTGCTCGCGCTCGTAGTCCTGGGCGCACGCAAACCCGCTCAGCAAGAGAAGCCAGAAGGGCGACTGCCAAGCGGATGACCGCCGCTACCGAGTGCGGCGAGCAGGTGCAATGCCGGCTGCCGGCCAACCCAATCAGGCCAGCGGGAGTGAGTAGCTCATCTCATCCCCGGCAGCAATCCGCGCATGGAGCGCATCATTTTTTGCATGCCCCCCTTGCTCATCATCTTCATCATCTTCTGCATCTGCTCGAATTGGTTGAGCAACCGGTTGACCTCCTGCACCGGTACGCCGGCACCCGCGGCAACACGGCGCTTGCGCGACGCCTTGATCAGTTCCGGCCGGGCGCGTTCCGCGGGAGTCATCGCATTGATGATGCCGATGGTGCGGTTGATCACCTTCTCGTCCACATTGGCGTTTTGAGCCAGCTGGCCCAGCTGCGCTGGCAACTTGTCCATCAGCGCACCGAGACCGCCCATCTTCTTCATCTGCTGCATCTGGCCTTTGAAGTCCTCGAGATCGAAGCCCCTCCCGCTCTTTACCTTCTGGGCGAGCTTCTCCGCTTCTTCCAGGTTGACGGTGCGGCGCGCCTCCTCGACCAGGCTGAGCACGTCGCCCATACCAAGAATTCGCGAGGCCATCCGTTCGGGGTGGAAGGGCTCGAGGTTGGCCAACTTCTCGCCCACGCCTGCGAACTTGATCGGCTTGCCCGTCACCTGGCGGACCGACAATGCCGCGCCACCGCGCGCATCGCCATCGAGCTTGGTCAGGATCACCCCGGTCAGCGGCAACGCGTCCCCAAAGCCCCTCGCCACGTTGGCCGCGTCCTGGCCCTGCATGGAATCGACCACGAACAACGTTTCGACCGGCTGGAGCGACGCGTGGAGCTCGCGGATCTCCCGCATCATCGCGTCGTCGACGGTGAGGCGCCCGGCAGTGTCGACGATGACTACGTCGTAATAGTGCTTGCGCGCATAGTCTAGCGCTCCCACGGCGATCGCCACTGGGCTTTGATCGGCCGTCGCCGGATAGAAATCGATACCGAGTTGCGTCGCGAGTGTGTGGAGCTGGTCGATGGCGGCGGGCCGGTGCACATCACAGCTCACCAGCAGGACTTTCTTGCGCAAATCCTCGCGCAGCAGGCGCGCGAGTTTGCCGCTGGTGGTGGTTTTGCCCGAGCCCTGCAGACCAGCCATCAGGATAACGGCAGGCGGGACCGTGGCCAAGTCGAGTGGTACATTGGCCTCGCCCATCAGGCCGGTAAGCTCCTCGAATACAACGCCAACGACGGCCTGACCGGGCGTCAGGCTGCCGAGGACCTGCTCACCGAGCGCACGCTCCTTCACACGCGCGATGAAGTCCTTCACAACCGGCAGAGCGACGTCCGCTTCGAGCAGCGCTACCCGCACCTCGCGCAACGCATCCTGAATATTTCCCTCGCTGAGTCGGGCCTGGCCACGCAGCGTCTTGATCACGCCCGAAAGGCGATGGGTCAAATTGTCGAACATCGGTTACCGCCGCGAGGGAGAAATGGCAAGAGCAGATGATGTAGACTGACAAGACACGCGCCCACCCGCCGCACGGCGCGAGTCCCATGCCGCAAATTCTACCCTATCTGCTGTGCTCGGCCTTGTATGCCGCGGTCGCTCTTGCGCTCGCCCGCGCGATGTCACGACCGGATTGGAGCGGGCCCCTCGGGCGACGTGCGTTGCACTTGGCCACGGTCCTGCCTCTGGCGCTCCACACCACGCTGCTGTATGGCTCGGTGTTCGCCGGCGGCCAGATGTATCTCGGTGTGGGCACCTCAGTGTCGGTAATCATCTGGCTGACGGTCCTCATCTACTGGGCTGGGAGTTTCTTCCAGCGGCTTGAAGGGCTACAGGTGTTGATTAACGGCGCTGCCGCACTTCTGGTATGGGCGCCACTGCTGCTGCCATCGGTGCGTCCACTGTCTCATATCGACTTACCTGCCTTTCGTGTGCATCTACTGATCTCACTGCTGGCCTACAGCCTCTTCACGATCGCGTCGCTGCAGGCGCTGATGCTGGCGATACTGGAGAATCGCCTGCACGGCGGAAGGCTGCCTACGTATCTGCAGTCCCTACCGCCGCTGCTTACCATCGAGCGGCTTCTGTTTCGCATCATAGCGGTGGGCTTCGTCCTGCTCACTTTAACGCTGGTCAGCGGCATGCTGTTCTCCGAAGTGTTGGTGGGCCAACCCCTGAAGTTCAACCATAAAGTAGTGTTCGGGATTCTGTCCTGGTGCATCTATGCGGCGCTGCTGGCCGGAAGGCGGATCTATGGATGGCGCGGACGGCTGGCCCTGCGCTGGACCTTGGCCGGGTTCTTGGCTCTATTGCTGGCCTATGTCGGCAGCAAGTTCGTGGTCGAGGTCATCTTGCACCGATGAGTCGACCGCGTTCTTGACAGCCCACTTTTGGCACGCCGATACTAAATCGGTGTTCGTTTGCGCGAGGTAAGCCCTTGGACGAGATCTCGCTCCACTCCCTGCTGGCCACCTTCGTCATACTCCTGTTCGTCTCCGCGTTCTTCTCCATTTCCGAAACCAGCATGATGGCGCTCAACCGCTATCGGCTGAAGCACCTCGCTAGAACCGGGAACCGCGGCGCCAAGTTAGCCGCGCAGCTGCTGGCCCAGACGGACAAATTGCTCGGCGTGGTCTTGCTGGGCAACAACCTGGTCAACACTGCGGCAGCGTCGCTCGCGACCGTCATCGCCTTCCGGCTGCTGGGTGAGAGTGAGCTCGGGCTGGCCATCGCGACCGGGGTAGCGGCCTTCTTTATCCTGGTGTTCAGCGAGATCACGCCGAAGGTGATCGGGGCGTCCTACCCGGAGCGCATCGCCTTCCCTGCAGCCTACATCCTCGCACCAATGCTGCGCGTGTTCTATCCGCTGGTGTGGTTCATCAATCTCTTTGTCAAAGCGCTGTTGACACTGCTGCGTCTCAAACCCCAGACGGCCGGCCAGGCCACCATGCTCAGCCTGGAAGAATTGCGCACCCTGGTCCTCGAGGGAGGTCATTTCCTGCCCCCTAAGCACCAGAAGATCTTGCTCAACCTTTTCGATCTACAGTCGATAACCGTGGATGACTTGATGACCCCCCGCAGCCAAATCGAAGCGGTGGACATCGACGCCCCGCCCGAAGAGCTCAAGCGGCAGATCAGCACCAGCAACCACACGCGAATGCCGGTCTATCGCGGGAGCCTCGACAACATCATCGGGGTTCTTCACCTCAGAAAGGTTCTTAACCTCGGGGCCGACGACATCAGTTCTGAAACGCTCATGCAGATCCTGCGGCCTCCCTACTACATCCCAGGGGGCACTCCGCTGCTCGCCCAGCTGCAGAACTTCCAGGAAGAGGAAGAGCGCCTTGGACTCGTGGTGGACGAATACGGCGAACTCATGGGGCTGATCACGCTTGGAGGATATCCTCGAGGAGATCATTGGGGAGTTCACCACACACTCACCGCTGCACGGAGGCGGTATCACGCGCCAGAACGACGGAAGCGTGCTGGCCGAGGGGGCGACTCCCCTGCGAGAGCTCAACCGTAAGCTGGGGACGCAATTTGTGCTTGACGGTCCGAAGACCCTGAACGGGCTGATCCTTGAGCATCTGGAGGATATCCCGGAGCCGGGCACTACTGTCAAGATCGCCGGGGTCCCGATCGAAATTGTGCAGACACAGGACCGGGCGGTCCGATCGGCGCGCATCTTTCCGCCCGAGTCAATCAAATTAATCAATAGCTTCTAGCGCTGTAGCCGCGAGCGCTGCGTCGTTTTTCACCTGGATTGGGGTACTAGTCCGAAATGGTTGCTGCCACGACACAAAGTCAGCTTTCGGGTCTGGGTCGAGCTATGGTCCAGAAAGGCCTGCTTGCGGAGCGTGAGGCGGAGAAGCTTCAGGCCAAGGCCAATGAGACCGGAGTTACCTTTGTCGAGGAACTGGTCGCGGGCAAGAAGTTCGGCGAGACCGAAGTCGCGGAGTTCGCTGCCCAGACCTTTGGCTTCCCCTTGATCGACCTGAACGCGTTCGAGACGGATACCTACCGGTTAAGTTTATCGACGCGAAGGCCTTGCAGGGCCGCCGTGCGCTGCCCCTGTACCAGCGCGGCAATCGTCTGTTCGTGGCCATCTCCGACCCCACCAATAGGGCGGCGATGGACCAGATCAAATTCCAGACCGGGTTGCACATCGAGCCGGTCGTGGTGGAGGACAACAAACTCGGCGCGGTGATCAGCAGCTTGCTGACCGCGGCGGGCGTCAATCTGAAGGAGCTGGCCGACGAAGAAATGGCCGCCGACCTCACCGAGGCCGGGGGCGAACCGCAGATCGACGCTCCGACGGTCGAGATAGACGACGCACCGGTAGTGCGCTATATCCAGAAGATCCTGCTTGACGCCATCAACAGCGGCGCATCGGACATCCACTTCGAGCCCTACGAGAAGGTCTACCGCATCCGGTACCGCATCGACGGCGAGCTCTACGAAATCGCCACGCCACCGCTCGCGATCAAGGAGAAAGTCGCTTCGCGCATCAAGGTGATCTCCAAGCTCGACATCTCGGAGAAACGCGTGCCCCAAGATGGGCGCATGAAACTGGTGATGTCGAAGAGCCGGGCGATCGATTTCCGCGTAAGCACGCTGCCCACCCTGTTCGGGGAGAAGTTGGTATTGCGCATCCTCGACGCATCGAGCGCCACGCTTGGGTATTGAGGCGTTGGGCTACGAGCCGGAGCAGAAGGAGGCGCTGATGCACGCCATCAGCCGGCCCTACGGCATGATTCTGGTGACCGGACCGACCGGCTCCGGAAAGACGGTATCGCTCTACACCTGCCTCAATATCCTCAATCAGCCGGGCACCAACATCTCCACCGCCGAGGACCCGGCCGAAATAAACCTGCCGGGCATCAACCAGGTCAACCTGAACGAGAAGGCTGGCCTGACTTTTGCGGTGGCCCTTAAGGCGTTCTTGCGCCAGGACCCCGACATCATCATGGTTGGGGAAATCCGAGACCAAGAGACGGGCGAGATTGCGATCAAGGCGGCGCAAACCGGGCACCTGGTGCTATCCACGCTGCATACCAACGATGCCCCCACCACGCTGACGCGGCTGATGAACATGGGTATTGCCCCATTCAATGTCGCGACTTCGGTGATGCTGATCACAGCGCAGCGTTTGGCGCGCCGGCTGTGCTCGAACTGCAAGCGGCCCGCCGACATTCCGAAGCCGGCGCTGCTGCGGGCGGGCTTCAGCGAGCGGGAACTGGACGGCAGTTGGCAGCCTTATACGTACGGCGGCTGCGAGACGTGCAAGAACACGGGCTACAAGGGCCGGGTGGGCATCTACCAGGTGATGCCTATCAGCGACGAGATCAACCGCATCATCATGCAGAACGGCAATGCGGTCGAAATCGCCAAGCAGGCCCGGCGCGAAGGCGTCAAAGACCTTCGCCAATCCGGCCTGCTCAAGGTCAAGCAGGGCGTCACCTCTCTCGAGGAGGTGGAAGCCGTGACCAACGAATAGTCTGGAGAGGAAGCCATCATGGCAACAGCAGTCGCAGTAACCGCCGCCCGGCGGGACGTCAAGGAATACACCTTCTCTTGGGAAGGGCGGGACCGCGCCGGAAAGATCCTCAAAGGCGACATGCGCGCGAGCGGCGAGGCCGTCGTCATGTCCGTCCTGCGCCGTCAGGGCATCGCCGTGGTCAAGGTCAAGCGCCAGCGCGCCGGCCTGGGCGGTAAGGTCTCGGAGAAGGACATCACGTTATTCACGCGCCAGCTTGCCACGATGATGAAGGCCGGCGTGCCGCTGCTGCAAGCCTTCGACATTGTCGGTAAAGGCCACACCAATCCCGCCGTGAGCAGGCTGTTGCTAGACGTCAAGACCGAAGTCGAGACTGGAAGCGCGCTGGCAACGGCTTTCCGCAAGTATCCGCTGTACTTTGACCAATTGTTTTGCAATCTCGTCGGGGCAGGCGAAGCGGCCGGTATCTTGGACAGCCTGCTTGACCGGTTGGCGACGTACAAAGAGAAGATTCTTGCGATCAAGAGCAAGATCAAATCGGCGCTGTTCTATCCGATCTCGATCATTGTGGTGGCCTTCATCATCACCGCGGTCATCATGATTTTTGTGATCCCCGCATTCAAGGACCTATTCTCAAGCTTCGGCGCCGATCTCCCAGCACCCACACTGTTCGTAATGGCGGTGTCCGACTACTTCGTCAAATACTGGTATCTTATCTTCGGCGGCATCGGGTTCGGTGTGTGGTTCTTCTTCTATACTTGGAAGCGTTCGGCGAGGATGCAGGCTTCCATGGACCGCATGTTCCTGAAGCTTCCAGTGTTTGGCGATGTCATCCGCAAGGCGACCATGGCACGCTGGACGCGTACGCTCGCCACCATGTTCGCTGCGGGCGTGCCGCTCGTAGAGGCGCTAGATTCGGTGGGCGGGGCTTCCGGCAATTTCGTCTACGTTCAGGCGACCAAGAAGATCCAGCAGGAGGTCAGCACTGGGACCAGCCTGACTGTAGCCATGCAAAACAGCACCGTGTTCCCCAACATGGTGATCCAGATGGTGGCCATCGGTGAGGAATCCGGTTCGCTCGACTCTATGCTGAGCAAAGTATCCGACTTCTACGAGGCGGAAGTGGACGACGCCGTAGAGGCGTTGTCCAGTCTCATGGAGCCGATGATCATGGTGGTGCTGGGTACGCTGATCGGCGGCATGGTCATCGCCATGTACCTGCCGATCTTCAAGCTCGGTCAAGCGGTTTAGCTTCAGGGCCCGGCGAGCCCGGCTCGCCGGGCCGGAGTCCCGAGGGTCGGGCTCCGGGTGGGCTGCTGATGGCCGCGATCGCCCCACGGTCGGCGCTCGCGACTCCGCGCTGATGACCGATCCACTGACCTTCCGAGTCCTCGGATGATCGAAACGCTTCAGTCTTCCTCAGCTGCCCTGACCGCGCTAGCCGCACTGCTCGGACTGCTCGTCGGGAGCTTCTTGAACGTGGTGATCCACCGTCTCCCCCGCATCCTAGAGCGGGAATGGCGCTCGCAAGCTGTCGAGGTGATCGGCGAATGGGCGCAGGCGAAGGACCCTCCCAAGGGGCTAGTGAAAGCCCGCGACGGCTTGGCCGAGGTCCGCGAATCGCTGGAGGCAACCCCCCGCTACAACCTGGTCGTGCCCCGCTCTGCTTGTCCGGCATGCGGGCACCAGATCAGCGCCCGCGCGAATATCCCCCTGCTGAGCTGGCTCTTCCTGCGCGGACGCTGCTCCGGCTGCGGAACGCGCATCAGCGCACGCTACCCGATCGTGGAAGCACTGACTGGTGTTGTCTCGGGCTACGTGGCCTGGCGTTTTGGTTTCTCGCTTGCGACCGTCGCCGGGCTCATATTTGCGTGGGCGCTCATCGCTCTGACCTTCATCGACCTGGATACAATGTACTTGCCTGATGACATCACCCTGCTGCTGCTGTGGGCAGGTTTGCTCTTCAATGTGATCTGCAGCATGTCCCCCAACCTTTTCCAGGAGCAACGGAGCGCCGGGTGGCCGGTGATCCTCCCGGCGGAAAGGCAACTCGCCTACTCGGTCATCGGGGCTATCGGCGGGTATCTGTTTCTTTGGTCGGTGTACTGGGTGTTCAAGTTGGCTACTGGCAAAGAGGGGATGGGGTTCGGGGATTTCAAGCTTCTCGCAGCGATCGGGGCGTGGTTTGGTTGGGTCAGTTTACTGCCTGTCATCCTGATCTCGTCGCTGGTCGGGGCGGTCGTGGGCATTGCCTTGATCCTATTCCGCAAGCACGCCCGTGAAAAGCCGATTCCCTTCGGGCCGTACCTGGCCGCAGCGGGACTGATTTACATGTTCTGGGGAAGACAGCTCGCTGCCTATTTGTTCGGATGAATCTGATCGTGGCTGTGACGGGCGGCATCGGTTCTGGAAAAAGCACTGCGGCGCGCTTGTTCCAGGAGCGCGGGGCTGGCCTGGTAGATACCGACGCCATCGCCCACGAGCTGACTCTGACCGGGCGCCCCGCACTCGACAAGATCGTAGGCCGATTCGGCGCCGGAGTACCTCGCGCCAGACGGCAGTCTCGATCGGGCGAAAGCTCCGCATCCGCGTGTTCTCAGACCCCGATGCGCGGCGGGCCCTCGAAGACATCCTCCATCCTTTGATAAGACGTGAGGTCGAAGGTCGCGTGCACGCACCTCCGCCCCCTACACACTGGTCTTGATTCCTTTGTTGGTCGAAACTGGAGGCTATCGCGAGCTGGTGCAGCGGGTGCTGGTCGTCGACTGCGACGAACGCGTTCAAGTCCAGCGTGCCGTACAACGTAGCGGGCTGACTGAGGACCAGGTGCGTGCGATCATGCAGGCACAAGCCACCCGTAGCCAGCGCCTGGCGTTGGCCGACGACGTGGTCCACAACGACGGGACTCTGAAGGAGCTGGCGTATCAGGTCGAGGTCCTGGACGTACATTATCGTGCGTTGGCAAGCGCGGCATAGTGGACGCTCATCAGCGCATCTCGGGTTTATTTTTGCGCGGATTTAGGCAATACTCACGCAATTTCCGTCGTTCCGGCATGTCTGCGCTGTGATCAGCTACGAGTTTCCGCTGAACGAGCGAATCCGCACCCTGCTGCGCATGGAGGCTCTGTACGAGCGCGTCCGCTTCTTCACCAGCAAGGACCAACCACTCGAGCACCACGCGGCCCTGCTCTCCCTGTTCGAGATTCTCGATGTCGCCGGTCGCGCCGACCTCAAGTCGGAGATGATGCAGGAACTGGAGCGGCAGAAGCAGACGCTTTCGGCGCTGCGCAGCAACCCGGCAATCTCGGAGGCGGCGTTGAGCGGCGTTCTCGCGGACATCGACCGAGCCGTGTCGGACCTGTTCCAGACGTCGGGTAAGACCGGGCAGGAGCTGCGCGAGAACGATTGGCTGATGGGAATCAAACAGCGCTCCGCCATACCCGGCGGCGTGTGCGAGTTTGATCTGCCGTCTTACCACTACTGGCTGCACCATAGCCCCCAGACGCGGCGCCAGGATCTCGAGACTTGGCTCGCTCCATTTCTAGCGATGGAGGACGGCGTTGGCATTATTCTTCGCATCCTGCGCGAGAGCGGCCGCACCAGCCAGCAGCTTGGGACACAGGGAATCTACCAGCAGATGATGGGCGGGCGCGTGGCGCAACTCATCCGGCTGCGGCTCGACGACACCTACGACTGCGTGCCGGAAGTCAGCGCCAACAAGTACGCACTCAATATCCGCTTCACTCTCGCTGGCGACGTCCAGAGGCGCGTAGCGCAGGTCGATATTCCGTTCGAACTGACCTTCTGTAACCTGTAATGATTGAGAAGTCCAAGTCCCGCCTGGTCAGCTGCCCTCAATGCGGCAGGGCGACGCTATGGACCTCCGCCAATGCCCATCGTCCGTTCTGCTCAGAGCGCTGCAAGATGATCGACCTCGGGCAGTGGGCCACAGAGTCCTATCGGATTCCCACCGCCGAGTCAGAGCCCGACCAGCCAGAAGGGAAAAGCTGACCACGGCCGTCCGCCCAGGCTCCGCGTATCATCGCCACACCTTGGGCCCCAGCGTTGCACGCAACGCTAAGGTGCTGCAAAGCCATGCCCCCCAAGGCATAGACAGGCAACGGATAGCCGCGCACCATCTGTTCGAAAGACTCCCAGCCCAACGGGTGCCCACCGGCATGGCTCGGCGTCTCCAGCACCGGCCCCAACACGACATAGTCGAGCCCGAGCGCGGCGGCGCGCTCCAATTCCCGTTGGTCGTGGCAGGATGCACCACACCAGCTGAGGTCGGGCCGCCGTGCGCAGAGCAGCAGCTGGCCGGATGTCAGATGCACCCCATTCGCACCAGATGCGCGCGCCAGCGCTTCGTCGCCGTTGACCAACACTAGGGCGCCAGCGCGGTTGCAACGGCGCAGGACTTCGGCTGTGAAGTCGCGCAACCGGGCACGCGGCATCTGCTTCTCGCGCACCATCACCATCCGCAGGCCGTGTCCCAGTGCCGCTTCAAGCCGTTCGAGCTGCGCAGGCTCGCCGCATCCCCAGGCATCGGTGATGCGCAAGGATGGGCGGCAGACTCAGCGCGCGTAACACAGGCGCATTGGCGGGAAGCAGAGGTGACACGCCGATCGCATCTCGTCGCTGCCAGCTTAGGGCCTGCGCCTCACGCGAGTGCGGTTCACCCTCCCACCCGAGGACGCGAAAGAAATGAAGCCGCACATGGGCGTGAGGGTAAACGTACTCGCGCGTGATCCACGGGCATGCGTGTGTGACTTCGATCCCCAGTTCCTCGCGCAACTCACGCGCGAGCGCTGCGCGAGCTGGTTCGCCGCGTTCCACTTTCCCGCCCGGGAACTCCCAGAAACCAGCGTAGACCTTGCCCGCGGGGCGCTGCGCGAGCAAGAACTGATCGTCGGGCCGGAGGATTACCGCGACGGCAACCTCTACCGGCGGTTCGCGTCGCTGGACCGGTCACGCTGGCAGATTCGAGGATGCAACAGTCAGCGCATGCGCGGACCGATGCCGTGGCGACCCGCCCAGTCGCGAGCGAACTGGGAGGCGATTCGCCCGCTGCGGGAGCCGCGTTGCAGCGCCCACTGCAGAGCTTCGCGTCGCGCGTCTTCGCTGTCGACGTCTTCGACGCCGTATTGACCGAGCCAATAGCGCACGATAGATAGATATTCGTCCTGGTCGAAGGGATAGAACGACACCCACAGCCCGAAGCGTTCAGACAACGAAATCTTCTCCTCCACCGTCTCGCCTGGGTGAATCTCATCGCCCAAGTACTTCGTCTCGAGATTCTCCCGCATATATTCGGGCATCAGATGGCGCCGGTTCGACGTTGCGTAGACCAACACATTCTCCGGTGTCGCCGAGACCGAGCCATCTAGCACGGCCTTCAGCGACGTATAGCCTGGTTCGTCCGCGCTGAACGACAGATCGTCCGAAAACAGAATAAAACGGAAGGGCTGGCCAGCCAGTGGCTCGATGATGTCGGGCAGGTCCATGAGGTCGTGCTTGTCAACCTCGATCAAGCGCAGCCCGTCGCTTGCGTACAGATTCAGCAGCGCTTTCACCAGCGACGATTTGCCGGTCCCGCGGGCGCCCGTAAGCAACACGTTGTTTGCCGGAAGCCCGTGCACGAACTGCCGCGTATTTTGGTCCACCAGCGCCTTTTGGCGCTCGACACCTTGCAGGTCTTGCAAACGGATCTGATGCAGATGCAGGACAGGCTGGAAGTGGCCTCGATTATTGCGCCGCCGCCAGCGGAACGCCCTATGCATCGCGAAATCGGGAGCACGCGCGTCTGGCGGAAATAGCTCCTCGACGCGTTCGATCAGCGCCTCCGCTCGCGACAGGAATTTGTTCAGTTCATCCATGCGAAGGTCGCAGCCCTCGTGGCTCGACCAATTGGGCGAATCGCGACACATGAGTCACGTATCACGTTCTGTACTCGGCGTTGATAGTGACGTAGTCGTGGGACAGGTCGCAGGTCCACACAGTCGCCTGCTCTGTTCCGCGGTTGAGCACCACACGCACGGTGATTTCGCTCTGCGCCATCACGCGCTGGCCATCGGCTTCTCTGTAGCTGACGTCCCTGCCACCTCCTCGCGCAACCAACACGTCGTCGAGGTAGAGATCGACTCGTCCCACGTCGAGGTCGCTGATGCCGGCGTAGCCGATGGCCGCCAATATCCTACCCAGGTTCGGATCCGATGCGAAAAACGCCGTCTTCACCAACGGCGAATGAGCAATCGCATAACCGACCCGGCGACATTCCGCCTCGGTGGCACCGCGCTCCACCCGCACGGTGATGAACTTGGTCGCGCCTTCACCATCTCTGATGATGGCCTGGGCGAGCGTACGGGACACCTCCGTGAGCGCGGACCGAAACTGGAGATAGCCTGGGCTGGCGGCCTCGACGATCTCCGCTGCTCGGGTGCGACCGGTTGCGATGAGGATAAAAGCGTCGTTGGTCGAAGTGTCGCCATCAACCGTAATCGAATTGAAGGAGCGCTCAGCCGCATAATGCAAGGCGTCGTGCAACAGCGCCCGCGGAAGGTTGGCATCTGTAGCCACGAAGGCCAGCATGGTCGCCATGTCCGGACGGATCATCCCCGCGCCCTTGGCAATGCCGGTGATCGTCACCATTTCGCCGCCGATTTCGACGCTGCGCGACACCGCCTTGGGGACCGTGTCCGTGGTCATGATCGCTCGTGCCGCCAGCAACCAGTTGTCGTCGCTCAACCCGCTCACGCAGACAGGCAACCCGGCAGAGATGCGATCGACCGGTAGTGGCTCCATGATGACGCCAGTGGAAAATGGCAACACCTGGTCGGGCGCGAGGCCGAGCAACTGCGCGGCCTCGGTGCAGGTGCGACGCGCATCGGCAAATCCGCGCTCGCCGGTGCCGGCGTTGGCATTTCCGGTATTGATCACAAGCGCGCGGGATTCCCCTCGCAACGCTCCAGATGCTGGCGTGCCACGACGACCGGGGCGGCACAGAAGCGGTTTCGTGTGAACAGGCCGCCAACCTGCGTCCCCTCTGACAGCAGGATCAGGACCAGATCAGTACGGTCTGCTTTGCGAATTCCAGCCGCCGCGACGCCTAGAGAAACGCCCGCCACGGGGCGAATCTGATCAGCGGAGGGGGGCTCGAGGTTAACTGCCACGGGCGGTGACCGACAAAGGGCGCGGGTTGTCTCGGCCGGCTCGACGCTGTGGGGACTACCAGTCCGGAGTCGGTGCCCGGTCCTAGCGGTTGCGGAATACTACGCGGCGAGGCGGCCGTGGCACTGTTTGTACTTCTTACCTGAACCGCACGGACAAGGATCGTTGCGACCAACCTTGCCGCCCTGCCGCACGAAGGGCTGCGGTTTGGGAGCCGTGGCAACTTCAGTGTCACCACCTCCTTCCTCCTCTGCCAGGGCGGCATCGTAGTCGGTGTGCTGATAACGCACATTCTTCAATTCCACCGGCTCTTCCACTGCTTCGACTTCTTCTTGGCTTCGGATCTGGACGGTCATGAGAATGCGCGTAACCTCGTTGCGCACCGCGTCCAGCATCATGGCAAACAATTCGAACGCCTCGCGTTTGTATTCTTGCTTTGGGTTCTTCTGAGCGTAGCCACGCAGGTGGATGCCCTGACGCAGATGGTCCAGCGCCGACAGATGCTCGCGCCAATGGGTGTCCAGAGTCTGCAGCATGATGCCGCGCTCGAACTGATGCAGTGCCGCGCGTTCGACTTGAACCAGCTTGGTATCATAGTGACTGTGCGCAGCCTCGATAACCTTGCGCCGCAGATCCTCTTCATCCAGTGACTCTTCTTCCTTCAGCCATTGCTGGGCGGGGACGTTAAGCGTAAGTTCTGCCGCAAGCGCCCGCTCTAGACCGGGAACGTCCCATTGCTCCTCGACGCTGCCCGGTGGAATGTACTGGCTGACGATGTCGCTGACCGTACCCTCACGCATCGCACGGATGGTGTCCGAAATGTCGCTGCTCTCCAGCAGTTCGTTACGCTGGTGATAGATCACCCGGCGCTGATCGTTCGCGACATCGTCGTACTCGAGCAGCTGCTTACGGATGTCGAAGTTACGCGCTTCCACCTTGCGCTGTGCGTTCTCGATGGCGCGCGTGACCCACGGGTGCTCGATAGCCTCGCCCTCGGGCATCTTGAGGCGGTCCATGATAGCGGCCACCCGATCGGAAGCGAAGATGCGCAGCAGCGGGTCTTCCAGCGATAAGAAGAAACGGCTGGAGCCGGGGTCACCCTGCCGCCCAGAGCGGCCGCGCAGCTGGTTGTCCACCCGGCGCGATTCGTGCCGCTCAGTGCCAACGATGTGCAGTCCGCCGGCGGAAACGACCTCCTCGTGAAGCTTCTGCCACCGCTGCCTCGCCTCGGCCACGCGCTGCGTCTTGGCGGATTCATCCAGCGCGGGGTCGGCCTTTATCTGGTTGATCTCCGGATCTGGATTCCCACCCAGCACGATGTCAGTGCCACGGCCAGCCATGTTGGTGGCAATGGTGATCATCTTGGGTCGACCTGCCTGCACCACGATCTCGGCCTCGCGCGCGTGCTGCTTGGCATTGAGCACCTGGTGCGGCAATTTTTCCTTGGTTAGCAGCCCCGATAGCAACTCCGAGTTCTCAATGGATGTGGTGCCTACCAGCACCGGCTGGCCGCGTTGGTAGCAGTCTCTGATGTCGTCGATCACCGCGCGATAGCGCTCCTTAGCGGTCTTGAACACCTGGTCCATGCGATCTTCGCGGATCATCGTCATATGGGTCGGAATGACGACGGTCTCGAGGTTATAGATCTGCTGAAACTCGTAGGCTTCGGTATCCGCAGTGCCGGTCATGCCGGCCAGCTTCTTATACATGCGGAAATAGTTCTGAAAGGTGATCGATGCCAACGTCTGGTTCTCGCGCTGGATCTTAACGCCCTCCTTGGCTTCCACCGCTTGGTGCAGTCCGTCGGACCAGCGCCGGCCTGCCATCAGCCGTCCGGTGAACTCGTCCACAATGATGATTTCGTCGTCCTGAGCAACGTAGTGCTGATCGCGGTGATACAGGTTGTGCGCGCGCAAAGCAGCATACAGATGGTGCATCAACCCGATGTTGGCCGCGTCGTACAGACTACTGCCTTCCGGGAGCAGGCCGGCCCTGGTCAGCATCTCTTCGGCGTGCTCATGTCCCGCCTCGGTCAGCAGCACCTGGTGCGCCTTCTCGTCGACACTGAAGTCGCCCGGCCCGTTCTCCTGCGCTTGGCGCACGAGCTTGGGGACCAGAGCGTTGATCTTCACGTACAGGTCAGTGGTGTCGTCTGCCTGCCCGGAGATGATCAGTGGCGTACGAGCCTCGTCGATCAGGATCGAGTCAACTTCGTCGACGATGGCGTACGGGAGTCTGCGCTGCACCCGCTCTGTAGTCTGGTGCACCATGTTGTCGCGGAGGTAGTCGAAGCCGAATTCGTTATTCGTGCCGTAGGTGATGTCGCGAGCATAGGCGATCTGCTTCGAGGCATGATCCATGTGTGTCAGGTTCACGCCAACGCTCAGGCCCAGGAAACCGTATATGTTCCCCATCCAGGACGCGTCACGCTGCGCCAGGTAATCGTTGACGGTTACTACGTGCACGCCTTGACCGGCCAGGGCATTGAGATATGCGGGGAGCGTGGCCACCAGTGTCTTGCCCTCTCCGGTGCGCATCTCTGCAATCTTGCCGTAGTGCAGGACCATGCCGCCAATCAGCTGCACGTCGAAGTGGCGCATATTCAGGGTACGCTTACCGGCTTCGCGCACAACGGCAAAGGCCTCGGGTAGCAAATCATCCAGGGTCTCGCCTTTGGTCAGACGCTCCCTGAATTCGTCCGTTTTGGCGCGCAACTGAGCATCATTCAGGCCCTGGATGCCGGGTTCCAGGGCGTTGATCGCGCGGACTGTATGCATGTACTTCTTGATCAGCCGTTCGTTACGGCTGCCAAAGATCTTCTTGAGCAGGGTAGCTATCATCGGATGTCCGTGAGTCGGGCTCCGTATGGGTGTATAGAGGACCCACTAGAATTGCGACGGGGCCCACAAAAAGCAAGAGGGGCGAGAGGCCCTTGGCCTCTCACCCCTCACGCGGCAATCTTTGCGGTGTTTAGCCCGGCATCCGCAGGAAGCGCGCGGGGTTCTGCGCTACCCCCCTGTGACGCACCTCGAAGTGCAGGTGGGTGCCTGTGGAACGGCCCGTATTGCCTACCTGCGCGATCTTGCTCCCGCGCAGCACCACGTCACCCACTTTGACCAGCAGCTTCGAGGCATGGGCATAGCGCGTCACCAGGTCGTTGCCGTGATCAATCTCAATCATATTACCATATTGCGGATGGACACCTGCGTACACCACCACACCGCCGGCCGCTGCGAGGATGGGTGTGCCCTCCTCGGCCATGAAATCGATTCCCTCATGGAAAGCATTCAATCCAGTAAACGGGTCGATGCGCCATCCGAAGTTCGAGGAGTAGAACCCGCTTTGGGTGGGCATTCCCGTCGGCACAAGCTGACGCTTCGCCCTGTCCTCAGTGAGCATGGATTCGAGCACCCGCAGCTTGTCGGTCCGGTCCTCGAGATCCTTGGACAGCCTATCCAGGGTCGTGCCGAGATCCTTCATGGACAACTCGGTGCTTGGCAGACTGGACTCAGCACCGCCACGGCCGGGCACCCGGTCGAACATGAAATCCTGAGGCTTGAGGCCAGCCACTTTGGTCAGGCGCTCGCCAAGTGCATCTACGCGCAGCAGTCGCGCCTGCAACTCGCCCACCTTGGAAGCCATGGTGTTGAGGCTGTCGCGCAGATAGGACTGCATCCGCTCGTTTTCCTGGGCTTGAACACTGACGAGCAAGGAGCGCAGATAGGGACTGTCGTTGACGATCGCGTAGCGCAGCGAAAAATAGTGGAGCAAGACGGAAAGCGAAATGACGGACAAAAACATTCCCAGCGTCAGCATTGCCAGTTGCGGCGCACCAAGCGTAAACGATCGCGCCTTCGATGATCCGCTGGAAACTAGAATGACATTCACGTTTCCCCCTGACACGCTTGGTTTGCGTCTGTGAACAGTCCAGTTATCGGCTCAGTGCTGCGTTCCTTAAGGGAGCTCGAAGCAACTCTTGTGCGCGTCAATCGACTTGCTGCATTGCAACGAATCTATTCCGAAGCAGTTCCGCGGGATTTGGCTGAACGGAGCGGAGTGGTCCTTGAGCGAACAGGAGCCGTGGTAGTTTTCGCTGAGACTAGCGCCATAGCTCATAAGCTCAAGCAGCTCGCGCCCCGAATTGTTGAAAAAATTGTTAAATTTGCGCCTGAGGTTACGTCAATCCAAGTGGAAGTGCAAGTGACGCTTCGCGGCGACCTTCATCCCCGCGGACGGCCAGTTATCGGGCCGCAGGGGCTAAACAGTCTGCGTGAGTTACGTGACGCGCTCCCCGAATCTCCGCTACGAGAAGCGCTCGCGTGCATGGTCCGGCGCGGCGCTCGGTCAGATGGCGAGAACCAGCCGTTCCAGCACAAGAAAAGCGAGAACGATCAGGGTGAGGAGTAGGGAGTACTTAAGGGCTTGCCAGCCGAAACGCAGCCAACGGCGATCTTGCGTTATGACGTAGGTAATCAGCGATGCCCCAATCACGAGCAGTGCTAAGAAGCCGACGAGCCGGAGCGCAACAGCGCTCATGCCCCGGCGAGAAACATCGGTCGCGGCGGCACGAGGTCAAGCCCCCCGCGCGCTAGGCGTATAGCGACTGAACGCTTAGGAAGGTGGGAGCTTCTTCCAACCGCTCAAAGCTGACCAACTCCCAAGCCAGCGCGTCCGCCAGCAGCGCTCGAGCGAGCTTATTGTTGAGCGCGTGTCCTGACTTGTGGGCGCTGAATGCGCCGATTACCGGATGGCCAAGGAGGTACAGGTCGCCCATCGCGTCCAGGACCTTGTGCTTTACGAACTCATCCTCATAGCGCAACCCGTCCGAGTTGAGCACCCTGAACTCGTCCATCACAACCACGTTGTCCAGGCTCCCGCCTAACCCCAGCCCCTGGGCCCGCATACTCTCGACATCCTGCATGAACCCGAAGGTGCGGGCGCGGGCAATTTCCTTCACATAGGACGTGGTGGCGAAATCCACCTGAATACGCTGGCTCGCCTGTTGGAAAACGGGGTGCGTGAACGCGATGCTGAAGTCCATGCGGAAACCCGAATGGGGCTCGAAGCGAGCCCACTTGTCACCGTCCTTCACCTCGACAGTCTTCAACATGCGGATAAACTTCTTCGGCGCGTTCTGCTCCTGAACCCCCGCCGACTGGATCAGAAACACAAACGGCCCCGCGCTACCGTCCATAATCGGAACCTCTCCGGCCGTGAGATCGACGTAGGCATTGTCGACTCCCAGGCCGGCGAAAGCTGACATCAAATGCTCGACGGTCGCCACCCGGACTCCATCGCGCTCAAGGCAGCACGATAAGCGCGTATCGCCAACCCGCAAAGCCGCGGCCGGAATGTCGACCGGCTGCGCCAAGTCGATACGGCGAAACACGATGCCAGTATTGGCGGCGGCGGGACGCAGGCTTAAGTAGACTTTCTGCCCGGTGTGCAACCCGACTCCCGTGGCGCGGACGACGTTCTTCAATGTGCGCTGACGAATCATCTGCATAACTCAGGAGTCAGACCTAAAGAGTTGTTTTATAAGTATACACAGTTTCACAATCGAACGCTTATGAGGCACATTGTTGTGCCGCAGCAGGTTACACACAAGGCATTCGCGATTACAGTGGTAACCTGCACTAGTCCGCCTGCTTGCGCAAAAAGGCAGGAATATCGAGCAGTTCAACCCCAGACTGACGCATAGCTTCCACGGTGGACTCTCGGTTCCGTCGGCGCATGACCGCGGGCGCTTCGAGCTGGTTGTAGTCCACCACCTCCACGGCACTCACGTCTGTGCCGGTCTTGACCACCGTCAACGGCTTGGGTTGGGTGCGGTTTACCGCTCCGCCCAGGCCAGTAGCGACCACAGTAACACGCAGGTTGTCCGACATCTCCTCATCGATCACTGTGCCTACGATCACCGTGGCGTCCTCAGCCGTAAATCCGCGCACCGTCGTCATTACGTCATTCACCTCCTTCATCTTTAGGCTCGCGTTTGCAGTGATGTTTACAAGCACGCCGCGCGCGCCCGCCAGATTCACGTCCTCGAGCAACGGACTCGCCACCGCCTGCTCGGCGGCGGACGTCGCGCGGTGTGGCCCGGAGGCGGTGGCCGAGCCCATCATAGCCATACCCATCTCGGACATGACGGTGCGGACGTCGGCAAAGTCGACATTGATCATACCTGGGCAATTTATGACTTCAGCGATGCCCGCAACCGCCCCATGTAACACGCCGTTAGCAGCTTTGAAGGCGTCCAGCATGCTCACGTCTTCACCCAACACCTGCATAAGCTTTTCGTTAGGAATCACGATGAGGGAGTCCACGTGTTTGCTCAGCGCCTCGAGGCCCTCCTGTGCTACGCGTAACCGCTTACCCTCGAAAGCGAACGGCTTGGTTACTACTGCCACCGTGAGAATCCCCAGCTCACGCGCGACCTCCGCGACCACTGGCGCTGCGCCGGTGCCCGTGCCACCGCCCATGCCCGCCGTCAAAAACAGCATGTCGGCGCCCTCGATCAGCTCGATGATGCGCTCACGATCCTCCACGGCCGCCTGCCGCCCGACCTCGGGATTGGCCCCCGCGCCCAAACCTTTGGTGACAGTGGAACCGAGCTGTAGCAGGGTCTTGGCGCGATTGCGCGACAGCGCTTGCGCGTCCGTGTTGGCGCAAACGAACTCCACGCCTAACACACCCATGTCGATCATGTGGTCGACCGCGTTGCCGCCACAACCGCCCACACCCACCACCTTGATTACGGCCTCTTGGGGAAGTGTATCCACGAGTTCAAACATGCCAGTCTCCTCTTCGATCATGTGAATGGAACCAAAACGCTCTTGCTCTCAACGTTGAATTCAGTTGCGTGCCCGCACGATTGCGCTAGAAATTTCCTTGGATCCAGGTCCGCATGCGCTCGAACACTTGTCTGAAGGAAGCGCTGTGCATGCGAACAATCTGCTGGTGCTGGTGCGCCGACACGCCCGCCACCAATAGCCCTACTGCGGTGGAATAGCGCGGATTGCGCACCACCTCGGCCAGGGTGCCTGCGTAATTGGGCGCGCCCACCCGCACCGGCATGTGAAAGATCTCCTCGCCCAGCTCCACCATTCCTTGCATCACGCTGCTGCCACCAGTGATGACGATGCCCGAGGAAAGCAGCTCCTCGAAGCCGCTGCGACGCAGTTCCGCCTGTATAAGCGAGTACAGCTCCTCGACCCGGGGTTCGATCACCTCGGCCAGGGTCTGGCGCGAGAGTTGCCGCGACGCGCGATCTCCTACGCCAGGGACTTCGACCATCTCGTTGGGGTCGGCGAGCTCGCGCAGCGCGCATCCGAAGCGGCGCTTGATCTCCTCGGCATCCTTGGTCGGAGTGCGGAGCGCCATGGCGATATCGTTGGTAATTTGGTCACCAGCGATCGGGATGACCGCGGTGTGACGGATGGCACCCAAAGTGAAGACTGCGATGTCAGTGGTGCCCCCCCCAATGTCCACTAGGCAGACACCGAGATCCTTCTCATCTTCGGACAGTACGGCCATGGCCGAGGCCAGCGGCTGCAGGATCAGGTCCTCAACCTCAAGGCCGCAGCGGCGCACGCACTTCATGATGTTCTGAGCCGCCGACACGGCGCCGGTCACAATGTGGACTTTGACCTCCAGGCGCACTCCGCTCATGCCGAGCGGCTCGCGCACATCCTCTTGCCCGTCGATGATGAATTCCTGGTTGAGGATGTGGAGGATCTGCTGGTCGGTTGGGATGTTGACCGCCTTGGCCGTCTCGATCACGCGATCCACATCGATCTGGTTCACCTCGCGGTCCTTGATCGCCACCATACCGTGTGAGTTGAAGCTCTTGATGTGGCTGCCGGCAATCCCGGTGAAGACCTCGCGGATCTTGCAGTCGGCCATCAACTCGGCCTCCTCGAGCGCGCGCTGGATGGCGTTCACGGTCGACTCGATGTTGACTACGACGCCTTTCTTGAGGCCGCGCGAAGGATGGCTACCGTAGCCGATCACATCGAACCCACCCTCTGGCTTGACCTCGGCCACCATCGCCACGATCTTGGAGGTCCCGATGTCGAGCCCGACGATGAGGTTCTTGTTGTCCTTTGGTTTGTTCATGACCCGTGTGCTAGTCAAGCACCACGTACCGCGCTCGGTATGCGCACGGCAAAACCGTTCGAATAGCGCAGATCGACGCGGTACGGCCGATGTGGCAACTGCGCGAGCGTACGACCGTAGGCGCTAACGAACCGCTGCAGCCGCTCCTCCATCTGAGCTGCGCCCGAGCTCCAGCACCTCGCCATCATTAAGCTTTAGTTGCCAGGCACGCCGCGCCGACACGACCACCTGCACCGGTCGCTTACCCAGCGGCTCGAGCGAGCCGCGGAATGCCTCGTAGCGCTGCGCAACCTCGACCGCGGTCCCTTCCGGCGCGCTGAAGACCGGCAAGATTTCATTGGTGGCCGCCTCGAACACCTCGCCGTAGGTGTTGACCAGTGCGCTGTCCCACCAACGCGCGAGCACCACGTGTTCCTCGACGTCTACCTCCAGCCGGTCGGGCCAATGCCGCCGCAGCGTCGCCCGTCGTACCCAGGGCAGTTTCTCAAACGCCGCTCGCGCTGTATCGAGGTCGAGCGTGAAAAAGTTACCCCTGAGCTGCTCGACTACGATTGCGTGCACTTGGTCGCGAGTAGTGCGGCGTGACCTGACCGGTCACGTCAACTTCGCGCAGCGGGAAGATCGGCAGTTGCATAGCCACCATCAGCACACCATAGAAGGTCAGCACGGCGGCTACGCCATACAAAGCATTGGCGAGCCCGTTCAGCAGACGGGCGTTATCCCACATGTGCCATTTCCAGGATCCGGACCACCAGTTGCTCGAATGAAATCCCCGCCACCTTGGCGGCCATGGGAACCAGGCTATGGCTGGTCATGCCGGGAGAGGTGTTCATCTCCAGCAACGACACCGAGCCGTCCACGCGGCGGATCAGATCGGCCCGCCCCCATCCGCTGCAGCCCAGGACCCCAGCCGAGCGCATAACCAGTTCCTGAATGCGACGTTCCTCGTCCGGCGGCAGGCCGCAGGGGCAGATGTATTTGGTCTCATCGCTGAAATACTTGTTCTGGTAGTCGTAGTTACCTTGCGGGGCCTCGATCCGGATCAACGGCAGCGCCTGCTCACCCACGAAGCCGGCCGTCAGCTCCTCGCCCTGCACGAACTCCTCAGCCAGCACGAGCGGGTCATACTTGGCTGCGTGCCGGTACGCCTTGGGCAGCTCTTTGGCGTGCAGCACCTTCGTCAGGCCGAGGGTCGAGCCCTCGTGAGCAGGCTTGATGATGAGCGGCAGTCCCAGCTTTCCGGCCACCGCGGTCCAGTCACTGTCCGCGGTGATCACTTCGTGACGCGGCGTCGGCAGACCGCTCGCGAGCCAGATGAGTTTCGTTCGGAGCTTATCCAGCGACAGGGCCGAGGCCATGACTCCGCTGCCTGTATACGGAATGCCAAGCAGCTCAAGCGCGCCCTGCACGGTGCCGTCTTCACCGTAGCGCCCGTGCAACGCGATGAATACCCGCTCGAAGCCCTCCTGCTTAAGTTCGGAGAGCTCACGCTCCGCCGGGTCGAAGGGATGGGCGTCCACGCCGGCCTTGCGCAAGCCCTCGAGCACGTTGCGTCCCGACATGAGCGAAATCTCGCGCTCGGCAGATTTCCCGCCGAGCAAAACCGCGACTTTTCCGAACCGTTCTACGCTCACTTTCCTTCGCGACTCAGCCATTCCTTCAAGCTCTTTCCCCGATGATCCGAATCTCACGCTCGAGTCCGATGCCGCAGCGCTCCCGCACCGTCGTCTGCACCTTCTCGATCAGCGACTCGATATCCGCCGCGGTGGCGGCCCCCGTGTTGACGATGAAGTTGGCATGCTTGGGAGAGACCATGGCTCCGCCGATCGCGAATCCTTTCAAGCCGCAGGATTCGATCAGACGTGCAGCGTAGTCTCCGGGCGGGTTGCGAAAGACCGAGCCGGCGTTGGGTTGATCCAGAGGCTGCGTCGCAATGCGCCGCTCGAGCAACTCCTTGATGACCCGGCGCGACTGCGTCGCTGTCGCCGGATGGAAGCTTGAACCACGCCGCGGCAAACCACTCTCGAAGGCGACTTGGCAGCCGCGACTCCGAGTTCGTCGCTGCATGCGGGCGTGGCGCCACATGATCGGTAATCGATCTCAAACTCGTCCGGGCTGCGCCGGACCAGTTCGCCGTCCTGGCGCAGGCACAGCACGCTGTGGACAATCTCCCAGGTCTCAGAGCCATAGCAGCCCGCGTTCATGGCCAGCGCGCCACCCACTGTTCCCGGTATCCCGGCCAGGAACTCGGCACCGGACAAATCATGGTTAGCGGCAAAGCGCGCCACCTTCGGACTCGCAACTCCAGCTTCGGCATAGACGAGCCGCGTCGCGGTGTCGCTGTCCTCGATCCGGATCTGTCCGAGGGCACCGTGGGTGAATACCACCGTGCCGCGCAACCCGCCGTCACGGACCAGCAGATTGCTGCCGAGCCCAACGATGTAGACCGACTCGTCGCTCAGGCATCGTGCGCACGAACTGCGCAAGATCGTGGAGGTCGCGCGGGAAATACGCGCGCTGTGCGGCACCGCCAGTGCGCCAGCTGGTGTGCTTGCGCATCGGCTCGTTCAACCGGAACTCGCCGGCCAAGCCGTGCAGGGCAATGCGGTTGCGTTCAGCCATGTCCATGCGCTGCCGCCTGTGTCTGGTCGGTGCTCTCGCCGCGCGCCAGGATGCCGGGCACCGTACCGATAGAGCCTGCCCCCATGGTGACTACCACGTCGCCAGACCGCGCCACATCCAGGATCGACCGCGGCAGATCGGCGATCTGCTCGACGAAGATCGGCTCTATCTTGCCTGCCACCCGCACCGCGCGCGCCAGCGCCCGGCTGTCAGCCGCCACGATTGGCGCTTCGCCCGCGGGGTAGACCTCGACCAGAAGCAGCACGTCGACAGAAGAAAGCACGCGCACGAAGTCCTCGAACACATCACGGGTGCGCGTGTAGCGGTGCGGCTGGAAGGCGAGCACTAGCCGCCGTCCGGGGAACGCCCCGCGCACCGCAGCCAGCGTCGCGTCGATTTCAGCGGGATGGTGACCGTAGTCGTCCACCAGCGTAAAGCGCTCCAGCGCCAGCGCAACGAGATCTCGCCGTAGCGCTGAAAGCGGCGACCAACGCCCTCGAACTCGGCCAGCGCAAGCGCGATCGCCTGGTCCGGCACCTGCACCTCGAGGCCGACGGCGACCGCGGCCAGCGCGTTCTGCACGTTGTGAATTCCAGGCAGGTTGAGATCGATCGGCAAGGACTTGACGGCAGACCCATTGGTCTTGATCTCGACGGTGAACCGCATGCGCCCGCCCTCGTGCCGGATATTGACCGCCCGTATCTGCGCTTGCTCCGACAACCCATAGGTGGTGATCTGCTTGGTCACAAGCGGCATGATGGCGCGCACGTTGGGGTCGTCGATGCACAGCACCGCCATGCCGTAGAAAGGCAGCCGCTGGACGAAGTCCAGGAACGCCTGGCGTAACCGACCGAAGTCGTGGCCATAGGTTTCCATATGGTCCGCGTCGATGTTGGTCACCACGGCGAGAACCGGCTGCAGGTGCAGGAACGACGCATCGGATTCGTCTGCTTCGACCACGATGAACTCGCCCTTGCCGAGCTTGGCATGCGAGCCCGCCGCCTCCAGGCGCCCGCCGATCACGAAGGTGGGATCCATCCCCGCGTGCGCGAGCACGCTTGCCACCAGACTGGTGGTGGTAGTCTTGCCGTGGGTGCCAGCAACCGCAATGCCCTGGCGCAAGCGCATCAACTCCGCCAGCATCAGGGCACGCGGCACGACAGGAATGTGCGATGCCCGAGCTGCGCCTACCTCGGGGTTGTCGGGCTTCACCGCGGTCGACACCACCACGACGTCGGCACCTTGCATCTGTGAAGCATCGTGTCCGCGGCTTATGCGTGCACCTAGATTGCGTAAGCGCTCTGTCGCTGCGTTCTCGGACAGGTCAGACCCGCTGATCTGGAATCCCAGATTGAGCAAGACCTCGGCGATCCCGCTCATTCCGGAGCCGCCGATACCGACGAAGTGGACGCGTTTGACCTTGTGCCTCATCGCACGGAATTCATCTCGACAGATGCGTTGCGTCGAGCAGGAACTGGAGGCGCAAATCGCCCAGGTCCTGGCTGCGGGTCGCGCGTTCCGCGGGTGGGGGCAGGCGCAGCCGCAAGCGCAGCAGTCCTGCCCGACGCTTGGTTTGCTTGTTGACCTTGGGCTGATTCATGGGCTCTTCCTCTCGAAGTCTCATCCAGCAGCCGCCATGCAAACGTCGGCCACCGCGGCGGCAGCTCCTGGCTTGGCGAGCGCGCGCGCGCGATTTGCCATGTCCAGCAATCGCTCGCGCGTGAGACTCAGCAGCAGATCTGCGAGTCGGCGCGGGGACAGCTCCCGCTGTTGAACCAAGAAAGCCGCACCGGCCTCCACCAGAAAGCGGGCGTTGTGTGTCTGGTGATCGTCCACAGCATGAGGAAACGGCACCAGGATGCTCGCCACGCCAGCTGCTGCCAGCTCGGACACGGTGAGAGCGCCCGCGCGGCAAATCACGAGATCAGCCCGAGCGTACTGCGCGGCGATGTCGTCGATGAAGGGGACTGCCTGGGCGCTAATGCCTGCTTCGCCGATAGCTCTCGGCGCAGAGCGTCCAGATGCTTGGCGCCGGACTGATGGGTGACCTGCGGGCGCCGCTCCTCGGGCACCAGTTTCAGCGCCAGCGGCACCACTTCGTTCAGCGCCTGCGCGCCTAGGCTGCCGCCGAGCACAAGCAGCTGAAGCGGGTCGCGGTGGGTCGCGAACCTCAGCCCAGGCGTCGGCAGTTGCACGATCGATTCGCGCACGGGATTGCCAACCCATTGCGCCTTCCTCAGTACAGCCGGAAAGCCGGACAAGATGTAGTCCGCCACGCTGGCCAGCACTCGATTCGCCAACCCGGCGACCGAGTTCTGCTCGTGTACGCACCAGGGGCCGATTCAGCAACGAGGCCATCATCCCACCGGGAAAGGATATGTAGCCGCCCATGCCCAGGACCACGTCGGGACGCACGCGAAAGATCGCTCTGGCGCTCTGCCAAAAAGCCACGAGCAGGTTCAGAGGCAACAGTGCCAGCCGTACCAGCCCTTTGCCGCGCAGGCCGGAGAAACGGATCCATTCGATCTCGGTAACCATGCTTGGGGACCAGTGTTGCTTCCATGCCCTGCTTGGAGCCCAACCACACCACCTGCCAACCACGGCTCCGCATGCAGTCAGCTACGGCCAGCGCGGGCATAACATGCCCCCCTGTACCGCCGGCCATGACCAGAATGGTCCGTCCAGCCCGCGACGGAGCGAGGATGACGGGGCAGAGCGCAGCGGGTTCAGGCGTCATCTCGATCCGTTGCCGCCCGCCAGCTCACGCAAGGCCGCGGCGACTTCCCACGCCCGCCTACGCGCCGCTGCGTACTCCTGGGCGCGGTGCGTTCGATTGCTTTCGCGGCCGGCCCCAGCGCCGCGCTCACACCACCACTGCCGCGCATCAGCTGACGGCTCTCCCAGTCGATTCGGAGCAGCAAGGCAAGCGCGGCGCAGTTGGCCAGCAACCCGCTGCCGCCGAAGCTCAAGAAGGGCAGAGTCAACCCCTTGGTCGGGAGCAATCCGAGGTTCACTCCCATGTTGATGATGGCCTGCACGCCCAGCCAGATGCCGATGCCTTGCGCCACCAGCGCGGAGAAATAGCGTTCCAGCTTGGCGGCCTGCGATCCGATCGCGAAGGCGCGCACGGTGACAAAGATGAACAGGCCTGATCACCACAATGACACCGAGAAAGCCCAGTTCTTCGCCGATGACTGCCAGCAGAAAGTCGGTGTGAGCTTCGGGCAGGTAGAACAGCTTCTCGACGCTAGCGCCCGAGCCCCACCCCCAGCACCTCGCCGCGTCCGAAGGCGATCAACGCATGCGACAGCTGATATCCCTTGCCGTAGGGATCAGCCCACGGATCCATGAAGCCCAGAATCCGCTGCATGCGATACGGCGAGGTCAGGATGATGATCACGAACCCGAGCACCAACAGCACAACCAGCCCGGCAAACAGCCGCCAGTTCATCCCGCCCAGGAACAAGATCCCCATGGCGATGGCCGCGATGACAGCAAAAGCGCCGAAGTCCGGCTCTCGCAACAGTAGCGCTCCCACGAAGAGCATCACCGCGAACATGGGCGCGAACCCCCGCTTCAAGCTGTGCATCCACGCAGCCTTGCGCACGGTGTAATCCGCGGCGTAGAGCACGACGAACAGCTTCACCAGCTCCGAGGGTTGCAGGTTCGCCACCAGGAGCGGCAGCCAGCGTCGGCTGCCGTTGACCTCGCGGCCGATGCCGGGGACCAGCACCAGCACCAGCAGCGCCGCTCCGAACATGAACAAGTACGGCGCCGCCTGCTGCCACAAGCGCATCGGAACCTGGAAGACGACGATGCCGGCGAGCGTCCCGGTGGCGACGAAGACGAGGTGTCGCACGAGGAAATAGGTTGGCTGGTCGGAGGTGAACCTCGATTGCTCGGCAATGGCGATCGAGGCGGAGTAAACCATGACCAGACCGGTGCCCAGCAACAGCGCGCCGGCCCATAGCAGCGCGTAATCGTATTCGCGCAGCGCGCTCTTCATCGGAGAGCTCAATGCCAGGTTCATCCCGCGGCCCCTGCTCTCGCCTCCGCGCAGACGCTTCACCGCTTCCACAAAAACCTGTGCGCGATGCTCGTAGTCGCGGAACATGTCAAAGCTGGCGCAGGCGGGCGACAGGAGCACTGCGTCGCCCTCGCGCGCCGCAGCCAGGCTCATGCGCACCGCCTCGTCCATAGTCTCGCGCGCGCTGCATCGGGACTCCGCTGCCCTCGATGCTCTGGGCAATCTTCTCGCCATCGCGCCCGATCAGAACGACAGCGCGAGCGCGGGCCGCCACCGCCGATCTAAGAGGCCTAAAGTCCTGCCCCTTGCCGTCCCCACCGGCGATCAGCACGACGGCCTGACGCATCCCGCTTAGCGCAGCCACCGTCGCACCCACGTTGGTACCCTTGGAATCGTCGTAGAAGACGACGCCGTCGATCTCCGCCACCTTCTGGACGCGGTGGGGCAGTCCCTCGAACTGAGCCAGCGCTCGAAGCAAGGGTTCGTAGGGCAAATCGATGGCGCGCGCGAGCGCAAGCGCCGCGAGCGCGTTGGCCGCGTTGTGCAGACCGGCCACGCGCAATTGGGAGACCGCGATTAGCTTTTCGTCTCCTTGCGCAAGCCACGATTCTCCTTGCACGTCCATCAATCCCCACTCGCGCTTGCCGGAGGGCGCGTCCAGCCCAAAGGTGAACACGGTTCGGCCCGTTAGCGCCATGCTCCGCGACCAGACATCCTGACGGTTGAGCACTTGGATGCCGCTGCCGCGGAAAATGCGCGCCTTGGCTTGAGCGTAGGACGGCATTCCGCGATAGCGATCCAGGTGGTCCTCGCTCAGGTTGAGGCAAGCGGCCACGTGCGCGTCGAGCGAGGAGGTCGTTTCGAGCTGGAAGCTGGACAGCTCGAGGACGAATACCTCCGGCGCACGCCCGCCACGGCCAGCCGCGCTCTCGATTGCGAGCAGCGCGTCCAGAACCGGTAGGCCGATGTTGCCGGCCACGACGGTGCTCAAGCCCTGCGTGCCGACACATCGCTCCGGTCATCTCGGTCACCGTGCTCTTACCGTTGGAACCGGTGATCGCCAGGACCTTTGCGCGTCGCGATGGTGGGCAACGCCTGAGCAAACAGCTCGATGTCACCCACCACGGGCACGCCTCGGTTGACCGCGGTTTCCACCAGCGGCTCCGTGAGTTGGCACCCCAGGGCTGATGGCGATCAGGTCGACGTTGTAGAAGCTCTCGGGGCGCAACGTGCCGGTGATGACCGGGACCTCCGGCAACTCGCGCTGGAGCTGCGCGCCGCACGGCGGCGTCGAGCGCGTGTCGGCGACACGCACGTGCGCGCCGCGATGACTGAGCCAGCGCGCCATGGACAGGCCGCTGACTCCAAGCCCGAGCACCAGTGCGTTTCTTCCGGCCAGTTCCATGCTCGGCGCCGTCTATCTCAGCTTCAACGTGGACAGGCCGAACAGCACCAGCATCATCGTGATGATCCAGAACCGCACCACGACTTGATTCTCCTTCCAGCCCTGCAGCTCATAGTGATGGTGCAGGGGAGCCATGCGGAAGATGCGTTTGCCGGTGAGCTTGAAGGAAGCCACCTGCAACATCACGGACAGGGTTTCCACTACGAACACACCGCCCATGATGAACAGGACGATCTCCTGGCGGACGATCACAGCGACGGTCCCGAGCGCAGCGCCCAACCCCAGCGCCCCCACGTCGCCCATGAACACCTCGGCCGGATAGGCGTTGAACCAGAGAAAGCCCAGCCCGGCCCCCGCGAGTGCGGCACAAAATACGGTCAGCTCGCCGGCCCCGGGAATGTGCGGGAATCCGAGATACTTGGAGAACACCGCGTTGCCGGCCACGTAGGCGAACACCCCCAGCGCGGCTCCTACCATCACCGTGGGCAGAATCGCCAACCCATCCAGTCCGTCGGTCAAGTTCACCGCGTTGCTGGTCCCAACGATTACGAAGTAAGTCAGGATCACGAACCCGACCACACCCAACGGATAGGCCACCTGCTTGAAGAACGGAACGATGAGCGCAGTCTGCGCGGCTGTTCCGCTGTAGGCCAGGAAACCCGCAACTGCAAGACCCAGAACCGACTGCCAGAAGAACTTGGCGCGCGCCGACAGGCCCTTCGGGTTGCGATGGACGACCTTGCGGTAGTCATCGATCCAGCCGATCACGCCGAAGCCCAGGGTCACCGCTATCACGACCCAGACGAAGCGGTTGGTTAGATCACCCCACAGGATGGTTGTCACAGTAATCGACACCAGGATCAGTGCACCGCCCATGGTCGGCGTACCGGCCTTGACCAAGTGGCTCTGCGGGCCATCGTTGCGCACCGCCTGTCCGATCTTGTATGCAGTCAGCTTGCGGATGGTTGCGGGGCCGACCACGAATGAGATTGCGAGCGCGGTCAGCGTTGCCAGCACGGCGCGCAGCGTGATGTAGCCGAACACGTTGAAGGTGCGGACATCCTGAGCTAGCCATTGGGTCAGAAGCAGCAACACACTAATGTCCTCCCTGGGCAGGCTGAGGCTCGCCATTGACGAAGCGTTCCACCACCCGCTCCATGCGCATGAAGCGGGACCCTTTCACCAGCACGGTGGTATCCCGCCCCAGCAGCGGCTCGAGCGCTGCACACAAATCCTCGAGCTCTCGAAAGTGTTTGGCTCCAGAACCGAAGGCGCGCGCCGCCCCTTCGGACAACTCGCCAAGTGTGAGGAGGTGATCGATGCCCGCGCGCCGGGCCTCCTCGCCCGTCTCGGTATGCAGAGCGGGACCTGCGTCACCCAACTCACCCATGTCGCCCAAGACCAGAACGCGCTTGCCGGCTGCCGCGGCCAATACCGCGATCGCGGCTTTCACGGAATCGGGATTGGCGTTGTAGGTGTCGTCGATCAGAGCGGCACCATCGCGCGCCGCCCTACGCTGGAGCCTGCCCTTGGTACCCGCATATGCCGCGAGTCCAGCTGCCGCCGCAGCCGGCGCGACGCCCAGCGCATACGCCGCTGCCGCGGCGGCCAAGGCGTTGCGCACGTTGTGCAGTCCAGGCACCTGCAATCGCACGACGTACGCCGAGCCCGGAGTGGATATCGACATCAGGCTGCCCAGCGCGCTCAGTTCGAACTGAGCGCTCACGGCCGCTGGCTGCTCGATGCCGAATTCGATCACCCGGCGTCCGCGATTCAGATCGCGCCACAACGGCGCGAACTCGTCATCCGCGTTGATCAGCGCAACGCCGGTTTCACCCAGGCCAGCATAGATCTCGCCCTTGGCGCGCGCGATCGCCTCCCGCGAACCTACCTCGCCGATATGCGCGACGCCAGCGTTGGTCACCAACGCGACGGTGGGCCGAGCGAGCTGGGTGAGATAGCTGATCTCGCCCACATGGTTCATCCCCATCTCGATCACTGCATAGCGATGCTGGTCGCGCAGGCGCAGCAGCATGAGCGGGACGCCGATGTCGTTGTTCAGATTGCCGGCGGTGGCAAGGACCGCGCTCTCGCCGACAGCCGCACGCAGCACCGCCGCCAGCATCTCTTTGACCGTGGTCTTGCCGTTGCTGCCGGTAACCGCGACCAGCGGCAGCGTGAATCGGGCACGCCAGAAAGCCGCCAGTTGGCCGAGGGCCTCTCGTGTGTCGCGTACCAATATCAATGGCGTATCGCCCGTCTTCGGCGCTGTGCCCTGCTCGACCAAGGCTGCCGCCGCGCCCGACGACAACGCAATATCCACGAAGGCGTGACCGTCGAAGCGCTCGCCTCTGAGAGCCACAAACAGATCCGCCGGCTGAATCTGCCGACTGTCGGTGGTCACACCGGTGAACGTTTGCGTTGGGCCCGACGCGCGTAGCGCCGAGAGCTCGGGCAGCAGTCTCAAGGTCGAGCATCATCGCGCCTGCTCAAGGACACTCGCCGCCACCTCTGCATCGCTGAACGGCACACGTCGTCCAGCGATCTCCTGATATGCCTCGTGACCCTTTCCCGCGATCAGCACCAGATCTTCCGTCCGCGCTTCGCGCAGCGCGAGGTGAATTGCGGTGGCGCGATCGATTTCGACGTGATAGTTGGGATGCGCCTGGGCGATGATCTGGTCAACGATGGCGCGTGGGTCCTCGCCGCGCGGGTTGTCGCTGGTGACAAAGACGCTGTCCGCCAATCGCGTGGCGGTCTCTCCCATCAAAGGACGCTTTGCCGGTATCGCGCTCTCCGCCGCAGCCGAAGACGCAAATCAACCGACCTTCGCTTCCGAGCACGGCGCGAAGCGTCTCCAACACCTTCTCCAGTGCGTCCGGAGTATGCGCATAGTCCACAACCACCAGCGGTCGACCGGGGCGACGCAGCATCTGCAGTCGGCCCGGCACCGGTTCGACCTTCTCGAGAACGCCGGTAGCATCATCCAGCTCCACCCCGGCTGCCAGCAGCATGCCGAGGACACCAAGCAGATTGGCTGCGTTGAAACGCCCCCAGCAGCTGGCTGCGAATCACGCCCGCTCCCCACGGCGTCTCGATCTCCAGCGTAAGGCCGCGCTTGGACAGGTCCAGCCTGTGCCCTGAGATCTCGCCCTTGCCCAAGCCATAGCCGAGCACATTTACACGCGAGCGATCGAGAGAGCCGGCGAGCTGCGCTCCGAATCCGTCGTCCAGATTGATCACGGCGTGGTGCAGGCCAGCCCAATGAAAGAGCCGGGCCTTGGCCGCACCGTATTGCTCCATGGTGCCGTGGTAGTCGAGGTGGTCGCGAGAAAGATTGGTGAACAGCGCGGCCGCGAAGGCCACGCCGTTCACCCGGCCCTGCTCAAGGCCGTGGGAGGAGACTTCCATGACGACACCTGATGCGCCTCGAGACAGCAGATCGGCCAGCTGTGCCTGGAGCGACGCCGCATCGAGCGTGGTGTGTGTCCCGGGCGTAAGCTCCCCTGGAAAGCCGTTGCCCAGAGTGCCCAGGACCGCGGTGCGGCGCCCGAGGCGCGTGAGGCTTTGCGCGATCCAGTGCGAGCACGAAGTCTTGCCGTTGGTTCCAGTCACGCCCGCGACCCACATGCGATGCGACGGGTCGCCGTAGCCTCGTGCGGCAATGAAGCCGAGCTGCTCACGTAGATTGGGAACCGCAAGGTTCGGCACGCGCCACGCGGGATCCCAATGAAAGTCCGCCGCCTCCCAAAGCACGCCCACCGCGCCCGCGGCGATCGCCTGCGGGATGAAGTCGGCGCCCGTCTATGCGCGCGCCAGGAACGGCGACGAACACGTCGCCGGGTTCGACTAGACGGCTATCCGTGGCGAGCCGCGTGACGGGCACACCAAGCGCGTGCGAGTGCCAGCGGATCAAAGCGCGTGTCCGTGCGATGACCGTCGCGCCCACGCTCACACCTCCTCGCGCACTTCTGGCACGGCTTCCAGCGGCGCGACATCGGTTATCGGTGCGTCGTGCGGGATTGCCAGCATGCGCAGCGCTTCCGACATGACTTGGCTGAATACCGGTGCCGCGACCACGCCGCCGTAGTACTCGCCCGCGCTCGGCTCATCGATCATCACCGCCACGAGCAGCCGCGGATCCGAGGCTGGCGCGATGCCCACGAACGAAGACACGTAGCGGTCTCCCGCGTAGCCCCGCCATCGAGCTTGTGCGCGGTGCCGGTCTTGCCGGCCACGCGATAGCCCATGATGCGTGCGCGCGGGGCTGTGCCGCCTGCTTTCACCACCAGTTCGAGCATGCTCGCGCACCGCCAGCGCGGTGCGCTCCGAGATGACCCGCTTCCCTTCCGCCGGCTGGTCGCGACGCACCAGCGTAAGAGGCTGCAGTTCACCGTTGGTGGCAAAAATCGTGTAGGCACGCGCGAGCTGCAGCAGACTGACCGAGATGCCGTGCCCATAGGACAAGGTGGCCTGCTCGATCGGTCGCCAATGCTGATAGGCACGCAGGAAGCCGGACACTTCGCCGGGGAAGCCGAGCTGCGATGCGGCGCCGAACCCGACCCCGGACAACATGCCCCACAGCGACTCCCGAGGCAGCGCCAATGCCAGCTTCGCGGCGCCTACGTTGGAGGACTTTTGGATCACCTGCCCCACGGTGAGCAGGGTTTCGGGATGAGCGTCGTGGATCGTGGCATCGCCCACCGTGAGATAACCGGGAGCCGTCTGCAGGACGGTATCGGGTTTGATCACACCGGCCTCGAGGGCCGCAGCGACCGTAAACGGCTTGAGCGTCGACCCGGGCTCGAACGTGTCGGTAATGGCGCGGTTGCGCGCGCGCCGCACGTCCAACGTGGCGCGATTGTTCGGATTGAAGGCGGGGAGATTGGCTAGCGCAAGCACCTCGCCGGTCTTGATGTCCAGGACGACGATGCCGCCGGCTTTGGCTTGATGCTGGGCCACCGCGGCCTTCAGCTCACGGAAGGCAAGATACTGGAGCTTGCGGTCGATCGACAGCGCCAGGTCGCGCCCCTCGATCGGCGCGCGGATGCTCTCCGCATCTTCCACCACGCGCCCGAGCCGGTCCTTGATCACACGCCGGCTGCCAGGCTTGCCTGCCAGCCAATCCTGGTATTCGAGCTCGATGCCTTCCAAGCCGCGGTCATCGATGTTGGTGATGCCAATCAACTGGGCGGTCAGGTCGCCGGCCGGATAGTAGCGGCGATACTCGCGCTTTAGTCCGACGCCCGGTAATCCGAGCTGCACGACCTTCGCAGCCAGCTCCGGAGGCAGGTGCCGCCTGAGATAGACAAACTCGCGGTCCGGCTCGGTGAGCTCTCTTCTTGAGTTCCTGCTCCTCCAGATCCAGCAGACGGGCGAGCTGGCGGCGCTGACCAGCGGTGATCTCGACATCGGCCGGGCTGGCCCACACCGATTCCACTGGCGTGCTGATGGCGAGCGGCTCGCCGTAGACGGTCGGTCACCATACCGCGATGCGCGGGAAGTTCGATAATCCGGGTGAAGCGCGAGGCGCCTTCCTGCTGCAGAAAATCGTTGTGCCAGACCTGCAGGTACAGGGCGCGCAAACTGAGTAGGGCGAACCACAGCAACAGCAAGTGACAACGAGCACTGCTGCCCGCGCCGTGGGCAGACGCAGCTGGAGTGCGGGATTAAGCGGGGGTTTCATCGCTTGACCCCGGGCCGCGCCGGGCTCACCGCGCGCGCACCGCGTGCCTGGCTGCGTTTGCCGCGTTCAGCGACAGCTTCGGAGCCGGCTGCGTGTATCCCTCGGCGGAAACCAGGCGCGTGCGCGCTGACACCGGCACGTGCATCTGCAGACGGCTGCTTGCGATTTTTTCAATGCGCGCATGCATCGCCCACGTGCTCTGCTCGAGCTGCAGCTGCCCCCACTCCACATCGATCTGTCTGGCCACGTCCTGCTCCTGGGCCAGCTCGGAGAACAGCTTGCGCGCTTTGTGCTGCGACGTAACGAGCGCCAGCGCGCACAGGACAAGGAGTAGAGCCAACGACGCTGTTGAGCTTGATCACTCGCGCCCCCGCCCCGAAGCCGGCCGACCGGGAAGCCTCTCGGCAACTCTCATGATTGCGCTGCGTGCACGAGGGTTGGATGCAATCTCCGACTGGCTCGGACGCACCGGCTTGCCGACAAGCCGGAGTTTGGGCGCCTCGCGGTCGGATTCGCGCACCGCAAGCCCACGCGGCACCGGCGCCGGCTGCGCATGGCGGCGCAGAAAGCGCTTCACGATGCGGTCCTCAAGCGAGTGAAAGCTGATCACCACCAAGCGGCCACCATCCACGAGAAGCTCCAGGCTCTGCGACAAAGCTAGCGAAAGTTCCTCAAGCTCTTGATTGATGAAAATCCGTATAGCCTGGAATGTCCGCGTCGCCGGGTCCTGGCCTGGCTCGCGCGTCCGAACGGCGTCTTCCACGATCTGGGCAAGTTCTCGGGTGGAGTGGAGAGCTCGCCCCGATCGAGCCGTAACAATCGCTCTTGCAATCTGCCGAGCAAACCGTTCTTCGCCATAGGTTTTGATCACCTCCCCGATCTGCTGTTCCGAAGCACTCGCCAGCCACTGCGCGGCAGTGATCCCGCGGCTCGAATCCATGCGCATGTCGAGCGGCCCGTCCAACCTGAAGCTGAAGCCCCGCCCCGCATCCTCGAGCTGGGGCGAGGACACCCCCAGATCCATCAAGATTCCGTCCACCTGTGCAATGCCCTCCGCGCCGAGCGCCTCCTGCAAGCGACCGAAGCTCGCATGCAGCACGGTCAAGCGCGCATCGGCGATCTCTTGCGCCGCCGCCACTGCCTCGAGATCTCGATCCAACGCCAACAGCCGGCCCCGGCTGCCTAACCGGCGCAGGACCTCGCGGCTATGCCCTCCTCGGCCAAAGGTGCAGTCCGCGTAGACCCCATCTGCTTTGACCCCGAGCGCGTCGACTGCCTCCCGCAGGAGCACCGGCAGGTGCGCCACGTTTCGCTGCCCTTTCCTGCCCTAGCTGGTCGCCAGCGCGCAGAACACTCCCGCAACATGCTGCGTTTGAGCCGCTACACGCTTTGGCCTCGAACTCAGAGGGAAAATCCCTCCAGATCCGTCGGAATGTCGTCTTCGCTCGGGCGCGCTCGACCTTTCCATCTGAGCCGCCCACTTCGCCTCGTCCCACAACTCGAACCGCGCACCTTGCCCAACAAGCGCCACGTCCTTCTCCAACCCCGCGAATTTGCGCAGCGGGCCGGGGATCAGAATTCGCCCCGCCCCGTCCACCTCCACGTCGCGACGCATTGCCAACCAGAAGGCGCTGCAGATCGCGTGTGCGGGAATTGAAGCTCGACAGGCTCATCAACTTCTGTTGAATGGGTTCCCAATCCGGGGCCGGATAGAGGAGAAGGCAGGCGGCGGAATCGGCGGTAATCACCAGCTTGCCGGCGGCACGAAGCTGAAGCACCTCGCGAAACCGCGTCGGTACCGCGAGTCGGCCCTTACTATCGAGAGTAAGCGAGGTGACGCCGCGAAACACATAGCCCCCTGATTAGAAGGGATCTCCCACAATCCCCCACTTTTTCCCACTTCGGGGCACTATAGATAAAAGCCATACCAGGGTCAAGGAAAAACTTCTGGATTCTGCAGCAGCGACAAGGACTTACCTGAGCCCTGATAACGAACCGCCTACCGATAACCGCAAATCTAGAAGAAATAATGAGATAGAGACGATAGTGAACCTAATGTCTACAGAGGCCCAGTGTCCAATGAACGTCGGGGAAGAACGACAGAGGCGGGAAGTCAGGTAAGGACGATGGGGGTGAGTGAAGCTGGCCTATAAGCCGGGTTCTGTCCAGGGGCGATCCCCTTGGGCAGTCATTCCTCTGGGCCGCCGGTTGCCCGACGGCTCAAGCGACCTACCCGGGAGCAGCGCGAGCCGCGCTATCGCTCCCCTATTTGGCCTTGCTCCCGATGGGGTTTGGCGTGCCGTACCTGTTACCAGGTCCGCGGTGGGCTCTTACCCCACCGTTTCACCATCGCCGGTCCCGTCTCCGAGACTTAGGCAGACTGCTCTCTGTTCCACTTTCCGTCGCCTCACGGCGCCCGGCAGTTAGCCGGCATCGTGCTCTGCGGAGCCCGGACTTTCCTCTACGTGGCGAAACACCACGCAGCGACTGCCCGGCCAGCTTCACGACCGCATACTAACTTACAACCGTGCAGTTGGCGGTCTGGTTTCAGTCATCCTGTACTGCATGGCGCAGCAGTCAAGCGAGCGCCCAGCGCACCATGCTTCCCGCGCGAAACGGCACCAGAGTGCCTGTACCGAATGGCATCTCCTCAGGTACTGACCACTCCCGCTGTAACAGGGGGATCCGCTCTCGATTCCTCGGCAGGCCGTAGAAATCGGCACCGTGGAAGCTGGCGAACGCCTCCAGCCTGTCCAGCGCACTTGCCGCTTCGAAGGCTTCGGCATACAACTCAATGCCCGCGTGGGCGGTATAGATCCCGGCGCAGCCGCAGCCTGTCTCCTTGGTGTGTCGGGCGTGCGGCGCGCTGTCGCGTCCCAAGAAAGAACTTGGGGTTGCCCGAGGCGGCCGCATCGACCAAAGCCAACCGGTGCTCCTCACGCTTCAGTACCGGCAAGCAGTAGTGATGCGGGTCGGATACCGCCATCGAACAACGCGTTGCGGTTGAGAAGCAGGTGGTGCGCGGTAATCGTTGCCCCAACGTTGTCCGGCGCAGCCAGCACAAACTTCACTGCGTCCGCGGTGGTGATGTGCTCCATCACGACCTTGAGGCGCGGGACGCGTTGGAGCAACGGGATAAGCGCACGCTCGATGAAGATCCTCTCGCGATCGAACACGTCGACATCGGGCTCGGTTACCTCGCCATGCACCAGTAGCGGCATGCCGATCTCGGCCATGGCTTCCAAAGTCGCCAGACAATTGCGTATGTCCGTCACGCCGTGCTCGGAGTTGGTAGTCGCTCCAGCCGGGTAGTATTTGACCGCGAACACCGCGCCGCTATCGCGTGCGCGCTGCACCTCCAGCGGGGAAGTGTTGTCCGTCAAGTACAGACTCATCAGTGGCTCGAATCGAACGTCTCGCGCCAGCGCCGCCAGGATGCGCTCACGGTACGCCAGGGCTAGTCGAGTATCCACCACCGGCGGCTTCAGGTTGGGCATGATGATAGCGCGCGCGAAGCGCGTGGCGCTATGCGAGACGACTGCACGCAACGCCTCACCGTCGCGCAGATGAAGGTGCCAATCATCCGGTTTGGTTATCGTCAAACGCTGCATGGGCTCATGATCGATCCGTTTCTCTTTTCAGTTCCAGCGCTCGCTTGTACAGAATGTTTTTCTTGGTGTCCGTGATCGCAGCGGTCAGTTGAACGGCTTGCTTGAGGGGCAGCTCGCCCAGCAGGATCTCGAGCGTGCGTTGCGCTGCAGCTGGCTCCGCAGGAGCCGCAACATTACCCTCGACGATCAGTACAAACTCACCGCGCATGCGGTTTGAGTCCTCGGTCACCCACGCTTGCGCCCGTGCCAGCTTGCAACGTTGGAAACTCTCGAAGACCTTGGTGATTTCCCGCGCTACCACGATCACGCGATCCGGCCCGAAGGCTTGTGTCATGTCTTCGAGCGTTTGATGCAACCGGTGCGGAGCCTCAAAGAATACCAGCGCATGCGGGAACGCCGACAAGCCAGACAGCGCAGCGCGCCGCGCGCCCGTTTTGCTGGGCAGGAAGCCGTAAAACAGGAACTGCGGAGCGCTCAACCCAGCGACCGACAAGGCGGCGGTCAATGCGCTCGGCCCTGGGATCGGAATCACGGGCAGGCCAGCTTCGCGCACTCGCGTAACCAACTGAGCGCCCGGATCGCTGATGGCCGGCGTCCCCGCGTCCGTCACATAGGCTACGGATTTGCCGTCGCTAAGCAGCTCGATGATATTTCCCGCGGCCCGCCGCTCGTTGTGTTCATGCAGGGCGATCAAACGCGCATGGATCGTAAAGTGCGACAACAGCTGCTGCGTGCGCCGAGTATCTTCAGCGGCCACCAGATCGGCCGCAGCGAGCACATCCAACGCGCGCAACGTAATATCGCGTAGGTTCCCCAGAGGTGTCGCCACGACATATAATGCCGCCTCCATCCGCGCGCGAGCGTCGCTATGCAACGTGTACCGGCCTCTCCGCTACTGATCGTGGCGCTACTATACTTGGGCTGCGGCGCGCTGGCCAACCACCTCGCGCACGCCGAGCAGCCGGGCGCCAAGTCGCCCGATCAGCCCGGACCCCACATCGCGGTGCTGTTGCCACTGAGATCACCGTCAGTCGGCCGACAGGCAGATGCAGTCCGGTTGGGAATTTTCGAGGCGGCCAAGGTACATCGAGGAACCACCTTGCCGCTCGTCGTTCGCGCCACCAGCGATGAGTCTTTCGACGTTGTGCAGGCCTATGAGGACGTGGTGCGCGCCGGAGCACAGCTGGTGATTGGACCGCTGACGCGCAGCGCAGTGACCGCGCTCGCGGGCACTGTTCTGGTCACCGTTCCGACCCTCGCACTCAGTGCGCCCGAGGACGATTCGCCGAGACCACCGAATCTCTATGTGTTCGGCCTACAAGTCGAAAACGAGGCCAAGCAGGTCGCGCAACTCGCACGGCAGCAGGGCCGGCACAACGCCATCGTGGTGTTGAGCGAGACGGGCCTGTCGCGTCGGCTCGCGCAGGCCTTCGCAGAGGAGTTCATGCGTCGCGGCGGAACTATACAAGACCAGTTTCAGTCCACCAGCGATGGGCCAAACCTGATGAAGTTGCGGGACTCAATCGCCAACGGCGTCAGCGACGCCATCTTCCTGGCGCTGGATGCCCCCCGCGCCAAGCTCATCCGGTCTTACTTGGGCGGCACTGTACCGATATTCGCAACCTCGATGGTCCACACCAGCGCACAGCCGCTCGCCAACTTCGAGTTGAACGGAGTCTACTTCGTCGACATGCCGTGGCTACTCTCGCCGGACCATCCGGCCGTGTTGTCCTACGCTCGCCAGGATCAAGCCGGGCTCGAGTTCCAGCGCTTTTACGCTCTGGGCATTGATGCCTATCGCATCGCGCAGGATCTGCTCAAGCCGCCATCGAACCAGACGCCGCTGGATGGCGTTACCGGCTACATCACGCTGGAGAAGGACCATCGCTACGTCCGGGAACTCATCCCGGCGCAGTTCAGTCAAGGCGAAGCGCGTGTCCTCAGCCAGCCCGTGTCTTCGTCTGAACGGTGAATGCCGTCTCATGCAACCCAGAGCTAGACCATGAATCCCGGTGGCGCGCAGGCAGAGGATCAGGCTCTGCGCTTCCTGCTCGGCCGCGGACTGAAGCTCATGCAGCGCAACTACGCTTGCCGCTTCGGCGAGATCGACCTGATCCTGCTCGATGGCAAGACTGTTGTATTCGTAGAGGTGCGCATGCGCACAGCTCGTTCGTTCGGCGGAGCTGCGGAGAGCATAACTGCGCGCAAGCGCGGGCGGCTGCTCGCCGCAGCGCGCCACTATCTTTCCCGGCAGCCCACGATTCCAGCGTGCCGCTTCGATGCCGTGCTGATCGAGCACGACGGCGCGCCCGAATGGATCAAGGACGCCCTAGGTGAGTAGACCGTGTCGTGGTCTAACGACGCGGCGATCGCAGTGCGCATGTGATAATTTTTTAGGCTTAATGAACGGGAAGCCGCGACATGGATCTCAATAAGCGGATCGGCCAGCACTTCGCCGAGAGCGCTCAACTCAAGATGCAGGCCGCCAAAGTCTTGACCGAGCCTCTGAGGATGGGGGCGGAACGCATGGTCCAATGCTTGATGGGCGAAGGGAAGATTCTGGCTTGCGGCAACGGCGGCTCGGCAGCCGATGCGCAGCATTTCAGCGCCGAGTTGCTCAATCGCTTCGAAATGGAGCGGCCGGCGCTGCCAGCCCTCGCACTGACCACAGATTCTTCGACCATCACATCCATCGCCAACGACTACGATTTCGACCAGGTGTTCGCCAAGCAGGTGCGCGCGCTGGGCCAGCCTGATGACCTATTGCTCGCGATATCGACCAGCGGGAACTCCCGCAACATCGTGGAAGCAATTCACGCCGCACATGAAAGGCAGATGGGCGTGGTCGCTCTGACCGGCAGGAACGGCGGCGTCATGGCGGAGGTGCTGGGGCAACAAGACGTTCATATCTGCGTGCCGCACTCGCGCACGGCGCGAATCCAGGAGGTGCACATCCTGTGCTTGCACTGCCTGTGCGACGCCATCGACTGTCTACTGTTAGGAGTGGAATAAGACATGAGGAACCGAGGCTTGCTGTTGGTCTATCTGGCGCTGCTCCTACCTGCGCTGCAGGGATGCATTCCAGGTCTGATTGACGACCGCCGCACCAGCGCCACCCAACTCGAAGATAGCGGCATCGAGAGAAAGATCGGCAATCGGATCGAAGAGAAATTCGGCACCGAAGTTCACTACGACGTTGTGAGCTTCAACCGCTACATCGTACTGATGGGCGAAGTCCCGACCCAGCAGGCCAAGGATGAAATCGGTGCCCTCGCATTAGGAGTGCAGAATGTGCGTAATGTCCAGAACGAGATGGTGGTCGGGCCGGCTACCTCCAGTGCCACACGCGCCAACGACGCGTACTTGACCAGCAAAGTGAAGACTCGTCTCGCGACCGGGAGCAAAGTGAGTCCCGCTCGTATCAAAGTCGTGACTGAAGACAGCGTGGTCTATCTGATGGGGCTGGTAACACACAAAGAAGCCGACGAGGCGACGGAGATCGCCAGCACAACCGGCGGAGTGCGGAAAGTCGTGAAAGTGTTCGAGTATACCGAGTGAACGCGGCGTGTTTCCACGCTTGAGCTGGCAAGCTCCAGCTCCTTAGAGCTCGCGCCAGATGAGTTCCGACAGCCAGGTCCTTGGGCCCGGCGCACGACGCGAAGACGCAACCGCCACCAGTTCACGTATTGACACGGTCCCGAACCGCAGCTGAACAGACAGGTAGGATGGATCTCTGAGAGCAGGATAGTCGCCTCGCTCCTGATAGCGGTCCATGCAGGACGGGAAATCGCCGAACCAAGTTTGCCCGCCAGACGTGCCCGTCGGCAGACGGAGCTCTCTTAGGTTGCTACGCTCAACCCCATTTCCTCCAGCGTCGGAACACGTTCCGGGGCAAACGAGCCAGCGATGCGGCGTACGTTTCCATCGGATAGGCGGCCACGTAGAAAGGCGTGAGTCGCGCTGGAGCCAGGCGTTCCGATAGGCCGTTAAGACGCTGAATGGGCGCCTGTCGCGCGCCAGCGCCTCGTGCTTCTCGAACACCACCTGGTCCTTGAACGTACGCAGCGCGATCCATGATGCACGCCGGACAACAAGCTCGCTCAGGCGTTGGAGCGCCGCCCACAACGCCGTGATGCTGTCCCAAATGAACTCTATGCGCCGGTCGTAACGCTGCAGGGACTCAAGGAGTTCGGTATCAAACACGAACGCGCAGTGCAGAGCACCGCTGTCCTTGGGCGCGTGATACAAGACGGCGTGATCGTAGGCGCGCAGGTCTCCGCGGAACCAGACTAGGATGCGGAAAGCGTCGCTCGCTCATATCAAAACCCAGCGAACACGCTAACGAAGGTTCGCGTAGGAACTCGGGCCTGTTCGAGGATCTGATTCTTCGCGACGTGCGCTCGATGCAAACGACCGACAGGGCCTCGTCGCTAGCGAGCGACGCGGCGAGCGAACCAAGATACGGACGTTCGGCCGCTGAGCCGCGTGCTAATTCGCGTGGGTGCGCAGCCCCGACCAAGGCATCAGCGTGAACTTGCCGTTGTCCTCAGTCACGCGCGCGTGAAACGAAAGGTACTCGTCGATGCTGCGGTTCTGAGCATCGCTCACTTCACCGTGCCTAGCGTCGTCGGTGGACGCGTTGCTGCGTCCGGGGGCCGCCACCCGCTTCGGCGTCCCGTACGCAGCATTCTCACATTCCGGGTAACCGGCTAGCGGCGAACCCTTTCCCGGAGATGCCGGCCCTGCGCTGGCAACCGATGTCACCAGCAAGAGACTGGCACCAAGCAACAATTCTCTTATCTTCGCCATCGTGGTTTGTCCCACTTAATTGCACGGACCTGGAATGAGAATAGCCAGTCAACGCCTCACTGTCAAACTTATGTCGATTGCTTACATCTGCTTCGCTTGCTCGAATCCCAGGTGTGATACGAACGCGGCGCCGACGAGCTATCATCATGATAAATGATGTCCGCTTCAAACCCTTCCGACACCGACACGCTCGGATTCGAGCGCAAGATCTGCGCGCCCGAGCGGCTGCCTTCGCACCTACCAGCGTTGGCGCGGGCCTTGGTCTTCACTAACGGGTGCTTCGACATCCTCCATCGCGGCCATGTAACCTACCTCGCGCAAGCTCGCGCACGGGGCGCGAGCCTTCTCGTTGCGCTCAACACCGATGCGTCGGTGCGACGCCTGGGTAAGGCCGGGAACCGACCCGTCAACCCCCTCGAGGATCGCTTGGCGGTCGTTGCTGCGCTCGAGGCGGTTGACTTAGTAACTTGGTTCGACGATGAGACGCCATTGGAATTGATACTGCTCACGCGCCCGGACGTCCTGGTCAAGGGCGGTGACTGGCCAGTGGAGAAAATCGTCGGCGCCACGGAAGTGTTCTCGTGGGGCGGGCAGGTCCACTCGATCCCATTCCTGTTCGATCGCTCTACAAGTGCCACGCTGGCCCGCATCCGAAGCGGGAGCTAGCGAAGCCTGTTCTCACTGGCAGATCAATAGTTCGCATGCCGCAGCAGCGGCGCAGCGGCTAGTTTCTTTGCGTGCCAGCAGACCTCAGCAGCGGTTCGGGTCGCACTGCTGCCTCTAAAGGCGAGGTCAAAGCGCACCGTTAATCCAGCTGACGGTGGCGACCGGTTTTCGCCGCCCGGTCCAAAGACTCAAAGACGGGAACAGACGCTGCAGTGGGAGCCGGCAGGACGTCGACAGAAACCCGGGAGTTTCAATACTCCTACAAGGACTTCCAGAGGATCCGCCGGCTAATTCACGAGCGTGCCGGGATCTCCCTGTCGGAGGCCAAGCAGGACATGGTGTACAGCCGACTAGCGCGCCGGCTGCGTGCGCGCGGGTTGAAGCGCTTCTCGGAATACCTCGACCTGCTACGGCTTGGAGATGAAGCGGAGTGGGAGGCGTTCACCAACGCGCTGACCACCAACCTTACGTCATTTTTCCGCGAAGCGCATCACTTTCCGCTGTTAGCCCAGCACGCTGTTCGACACAAGACGGGCCGCGACTTCCAGGTGTGGTGCTGTGGCTGTTCCAGCGGCGAGGAAGCCTATTCCATTGCGATCACTTTAGCAGAGACCTTCGCCTCGCTGAGGCCCCCGGTTTCCATCCTGGCCAGCGACGTGGATACACAAGTCCTGCGTAGGGCCGAGGAGGGAGTCTATCCGATGGAACGCGTGGAGCGGCTCGGTCCGGAACGAATAAGGCGATTTTTCCTGCGCGGAACCGGCGTCCAGGCTGGCCAAGCGAGGGTGCGGCCGGAGTTGCGAACGCTCGTCAGCTTCCGCCCGTTCAACCTCCTCACTTCCGCTTGGCCGTCGAGCAGACCATTCGATGCGATCTTCTGCCGCAATGTCATGATCTACTTCGACAGGGCGACGCAAGCGGTGATCTTGAGGCGGTTCGCACCCCTGCTGCGTTCGGACGGTCTATTGTTTGTCGGCCACTCCGAGAGCCTGTTTCATGTATCTGATACGTTCCGCCTGCGTGGCAGAACCGTCTACGAGCTGGCCCGAGGGCATGGTGGTGGTATCGACTAGGAACCGCTGCGGGGCAGTCTTGGACCATGCAAGACGGGGGTCACCGCTCAGCACGCTCGCGCGCGCCGGACTGCAGTGGCCCTCAGATCGAGGAAACGACGTGCTATCGGTGATGTCGGCTGATCGCACTTTTCTACTCACCGAACAATCTCCTTCCATGAGATCTTCTTGACGTTGCGGTTCCAGGACAGTGGCAGGCGGTTCGACATGATTCCGCCATCAGCGCTACGTGCCAGGGAGTTGATCTGCCCATTTGGCAGCACCACAATCACCGGTCTAGTCGATAGACTCTGGGCCAGCGACTTCCCGGTCCAAGGCAGTTCGCCTGTAGCAAAGTTCGACTGCGCAACCTGGCCTCCAGTTGTAATGTCAACGGCATAGAGAAAACTACCCGAAGAGCAGGCCACCGGAGAAGGTTGGTTGGAAGTGAAGATCAGGGTGCCGTACACCACTGTCGGATCACCGGATACACGCTCACCTGCCGGCAGGTCAAAGTACCACCCGAAGCTGTTGGTCCAGTCGATCGCGTCCGAGTTGACGTTGCGCACGCCACCCGGTGCCACAGTCAGGATCTTGCGCGTAAGCTTGGAACGGAGCGGACTGACGAGCGGGGTGGCGGTCCCATCATCGACGATCGCATAGACCGACTGCACCGCGGTGCTGTTGACGTCGCTATCGCCAAGGAGCCTGCCTGTTCCGACCAGCACGACGTGTTTGCCCTTTACCATGACCAGCTCCGGCGCCGATGTCACCGGCTGTGGGTTGCCTGCGGCATCAGTGAGCACCGCAAGCTTGGCCACCGTCCAGCTTGCCGCATTGGCTGAGGACACGTCGAAGCGCCAGATGTTGCCCAAGTTGTCACCGCCGTAGATTTGCTCCGCGGTAAGGTCCTGCTGTCCGTTCAGCACGAAGCCGGAGATCTGACCCAGGTTGGCTTGGTTGGCAGGCGTGCCATCCAAGGTCACGAGCTCCTTCAGAACTGCCCCGTTAGTCGGATTGAGAAAGAATAGGTGACCCTTACCGTCGGTGGTGGTGCTGTTGTACCCGGAAGTCACCACGACGACCCAGCCAAGAGCTCTCGTCTTGATGATGAGCGGTTTGCCATAGCTGTAGCCGAGGTTGTTCGCATATGCGGCGGTGCTAGCGTTGGGAAACTCCCACAACACCTTGCCAGCCGCGGCGCTCTCGCTTGCGGCGTCGGGCACTGTCACGTCCAGCGCGTAAAAACCCTGGCCGCCCTGACGCAGACCACCGACCAAGATCGTCTTCCAGTTCGGGCTTCCGCCACCGCCCGCGGTGTTGCCAAAGTCGACGTCGCCGACCGCGGGCGTACCGTCTACGTAGTACCGATGCTGATAGCTGGGCGAAGCCAGCTCGGAGAGGCCGCCGAACACTAGACTGGGGACATAGGCCCAGGACTCCACGCCGGTCGCGGCGTCGAAAGCGTGCAGCATGCCGTCATTGGCCGCCTGATACACCATGGCCTTGCGTACGTCCAGGGTGTTGCGAAAGACCGTGTAACCACTGTCGGCATACTCGCCGACTGCACCGCGCACCGCTACCGGCTCGGCATTGATGATGTCCCCCAAGATGTTAGCGCGGATGCGATAGCCGTCAGCCTCAGGCGCACGGTCGCCGCGCAGGAAGTTGAGCGTCTCCTGACCATTGGTCAGCGTGGGAGCAGAGGCAATCGTGGACAGTTGCCCGCGCATGGCCGATGGCAAATTGGTCCAGCGGAACGGCATGGCCGAACGCAGCGTCGAGTCGTATGTCGCGATTTGTCGCGAGTCCGGAGTGCGCGCTTCCAGCAGATCACGGGCGGACCATAAGGGTGTGTTGGTGGCCACACTACCGGTGTTGACGTCGACCGAGAAGGCAAGGAGGTCGCCATACCAGCCGCCGGTCGAATAGGCCGAGGCATAGGCCGTGTTGTCGCCAGCGCGGATGTTTACATTGGAGACTGCCACGGCGGAGGCTGAGCCGGATTTGTTGAGAAGATCGGCCACCATGGCCCTGATCTTCGACACGGTCCCCGTCACGTCCGTGGCGACATACTTTTGCCCGCGCCCGTTGATTGTCGCATGCCAAAGGTCGTCCACGGCCGTTGGATTGCGGTCCACGTTAGGGTTGGGCCAGGTTGGAGGATAGGTATAGGGATTGTCTGTCTGCTGCTGGTTAACGCCAAAGATGGTGCCCTTAACACCGAGCGTTAGACCGTAGGTATTCATGTGCGGATTCGGGTTGCGGTCAGCATCTGGACGCGTGTTGCTGGGGTCGAACGGCACCAGCCCGGCCGGCATCGTCGGCTGCAGATTGATAGTGAAGTAGTACAGCGCGATATCGGCCAGAGTATTGTTGAAAATCTGGGTAAAGGGGGCGCCGTTTCCCCAAGTGGTCTTGTCGTAGGCTGCGACTGTCGGACCACTTGCGTTGGCGAAGCCGTCAGTCAACACGAACGCTGCGTTGCGCTGGCACGCGTACTGGATTGGCGTGTTGGCGTCGGTGCGCAGGTACTGCTGCCCAATGTAGTTCAGCGCATCGCGTGTCGGGGTGCCACCGCTGGCAGGATTGACGGACACCGCGCCCAGCACCTGCCTATAGCTCAGGCTGTCGGTTGTGGCGTTGAAGTCGTACATAGTCACCGGCGAGCGGTTGTTGAACTTGACCACGCCTCCGCGCACGTCGCGCACCTGCGATAGCACTTGGCCCATTGCCGCCGCGAGCATGAGCTTGCGCTTCCGGTAGTAGGTAAACCAGTTGGCGAAGTTCTGGAGCTCGGCCGCGTAGGTGCGACCCGACGGGAACGTCACTCCGGTCTTGATCTCGTAACGCCGCAACTTTTGTCCGTCGGGAGCGGTCACGCACGCGCCGCTGCTCAGCTCTGCAGCCGTGCATGTGCTGTCGACGGTGTAATAGGTCGCCGGATAGTAGGGGATCGCCACATCCCAGGTATCGCCCGCCGCAATCAACACATTGGTCGTGACGTTATTCCAGGTGCCGCCGTTACGACGGCCCACGATCCCCGAGATGCTCGCGCCCGGGATGGTCATCCCCGGCAGCATGCGGAAGGTCCAGTTTGCCGCAGGGGAGGACAGGTTGACCGTAAGATTGATGGTGGTTGCCGCTCCGGAGGTAGGGAACCAGGGATGGCTCCGTGCTGCGGTGGTGCTGGCATTGCCGAACGTGCGCGTGGCACCACTGATATACGCCGGGTCCCAGGGCTGATAAGTGGTCTGCGGATCGTAGTAGAGCGGGTTGTACTGGTGACTGCGGAAGAAGGCGAAAGCCGGGATCGGCGGGATAGCAAAGTGGTCGTAGGTGTTGTCCGATATGTTGCGGGCGTCGGAAGCAGTGCCATCTGGGAACAGATACGCGTACTTGTACCAGGTCTTGCTGCCGTCGGTTCCGGCAGTCCCGTTGGTGTTGTACAGCAGAGTTCCGGTCGCGTCGGTGTATGAAGCGGCGCTGCGCTCCCACCAAGCGGCCCCGTCGTTGGCGTTGAGCATCACCTCAAAGTCCATTGAACCTGAATCGTCCAGACCGAAGATGATGTTGGGCTTAGCCGCGCTCCGAGGATCCAGAGGCACAGTTGAAATGTCCATGTTGGCCACAGCTGCGTGCGCCTGCCAGGGCGTCTGAAGCAGGCCGAGCAGCACGCAGACAATGGCCTTACGCGAAGGTGTGCGCAGCATTTCGGGTACCTCTTGTGTGTCTCGTGACGATCGGGCTCCCGCCGCGGCGAGCGGCAGGAAACGGGTCTATTTCAGGACTAGCGCCTGGACGAAAGCGTTGGCGCTTTTGGGGCCGGTCACCCGGACGGTGATCCGGTAGTAGACGCTCGGTGGCGTTTTGTACGCCAGCGACCCGGCCTTGTTGCTGCCCGGCGCCTCTGCGTCGCGCACCATGCAATCTGCCAGCGGATCAGTCACCGGCGTGGTCTGGCACAGCCGCTCCACGACGTGCTGCACGTTGTAGTTACCCACCGACGAGACAGCCACCGCCGACCAATCGACCGTGGTCGGAATGCCGTCGCTGTCCTCCGCTTGGCGCGTCGCGAAATAGACGTTGGGAATGTTGCCGTCCACGTTGATCATGGCGTTGAGAGCCTTGGCGGCGTCGCTGATGCCGATGTCGGTGGCCTGCGTCGCAGCCTCTTTGAAGGACACGTTTCCGCCCACCAGCGACGACACTTCGCTGGAACGCAGCATGGCGAGAGATCCAACCAGGATTACTGCCAGCACCACTAGCACGATGATGAGGGAAACGCCCCTCTGTCTTTGTGCGCGGCTCATTGGGACACGCTCCAAACCACGTTCTTGAGCGGTGCAATGGAGGCATAAACTTGATAGCGGTAACAGCGCCAATCCGGGTCCGCGGACAGGTCCAGCGGCGGGACGTCCGGCCAGGGCGACGGCGCTACAGTGGTGATAGCGCAGTCGCCTGCAACATCCTTGAGGAGTTCTTTGCGATCGCTGCGCACCACCACCGAGAAGCGTACTGCGCGGATGCGCGTGATATGGTCCGCCGCGGGATTCGCCCACTCGTCCGTGGCGTCTACCCAGCGGCGGATCTCGTTGCTGATGCCGTCGGTGACACCGTACTGTGCTTGCAGGCTCACCACGTTGGTGGCCACCCGTATGGCTGTGCCGGTAACTAAGTCCGTGGCGTTCAGCGCACCGTTGATCACGCTGTAACGGCGCCAGGTCAGCGTGTTGCCAGCCTTGACTACGGCCCCGCCAGCGGGGTAGAGCGGAGCATTGGAGAAGGCGGCGGCGGGATCGGGTGCATTCCAAGGGCGACTCCCGCCGGCGGCTCGGGCAAGCTCGACTTCGGTGCCCATCGGCGTGATGCCGGAGATCTGAGCCACGGTGCAGGGGTCCGCAGAGGCAGAACTGGTGATCAGAATTACGTCGCCGTTCTGCAGGCCGGAGGTCGAGTTAACGCGCAGGTTCTCGCCCGGCATGGTGAGACCACGCGTCAGCTTCACCGGCGCGCTGCCCAGCACCGACTCAGTGAAGAACACGCTCACCACGTCGGGGGCGACGCCGCCGTCGACGATCTGCGCCGGCGCCACTGCAGCACCATCGGCACGCGTGGCATTGTTGTAGTAGAGGTTCAAACTGGTGCAGCCTAGTTGCGTGGCATTCATGAGACCAACGCCACCGTTGCGTAAGTCGCGTTGCATCACGTAGCCGGCCATGACGCCGCTGTTCATCGCCGCGTTCCCGGACAGCGACGTCTTGCGCTGCCCCTCGAAAAAAGCCAGCGATCCAGACGCCGCCATCACGACCAGCAGCCCCACCAGGATGCCGACCATGAGCTCGACCAAGCTGATGCCCGACTGAGATCTGCGCATAGTCACAGCCCCGTGCTAACCTGCGTTGCGGCCACATAGTTGTGGACCATGTTGTCGCCACGCATTCGCCAGCGCAGAGTGACGGTGAGCTGGCCGCTGGCGTTGTCATAGGTCACCTGCGGCGGTACGCTGGCGGCGCCCGGCAGAACGCTCATGACCTGATCGAGCCACCCGGATGCTTGCGTCTGGGCATCTGGACTGATGCAGGCTGCCGATTGCGCGCTGTTGACGATGAAGCAGCCCACGTTCTCAGGGTTGGCCGCAGCCATGCCCAGGACACTGGTAGCGAAGAACCCTGCCTGCATGCGTACGCGGCTCTCGCTGTTATCCTGAATCAGCGTCGCCTGCATGCCGATCAGGCCGAGAATTCCAACCGAAAGGACCACCAGCGACATCAGCGCCTCGACCAGACCTCCGCCCATTTGGTAACTCTTCATATGCCCTCCCTGACTCAATTGCAGGCGGTAGGGACTGCCAGCTTGCGCCGCCGGATCGCAGCTCCGGACCAACCCACCGGCCGCCACCACGACGTTGAGGCAGTAGATCCCGCCCTGCGGTCGGCAAGCGCTGATCGCGGGCGCCTGCAAGGTGATGTTCATCGCCTGACCGAAGGGGCTCGTCCAACCCGAGCCGTTGAAGGCTATGTTGTCGATGTCGGTGTTCACGCTGACCTGCGCCTGCCGCGTCGCCCGCTTCGCGACAACCAGGTCCGCCCCATTGTTCGCGCCGGGCACAACGACAGTCCAGCCCGTGCCGTTGCGCTGGAATTGAACGCTGGCGTTGCGCCGAATGGCCTCTGTCCGTGCTAGCTCCAGGCCGCTTCGCATCTCCTCAGCCACGCCGCGGATGTCGGCGTTCGCCAAGTGGATGCGCATCGCGGGGAGGGCAATGGCAGTCATCAGACCGACCACCGCCAGCACCAAGAGCAGCTCAACCAGGGTAAATCCTGCAGGGTGTTTCATCGACACTTATCCTGTTCCACCATCCAGCAATCAGCCGGCACCGACGCGCCCGGGAACGCTTCAGTGCGTCGGAAGCCTTGATCGTTGATGCTAAAGATGTAGCCAGCCATGCTTCCGGACCCGCTGGCATTTGCGGCAAAGGCTTGACCGTTTTGACTCAGCTGGCAGAAAAAAGCGAAGTTGGTAGACTCCGGTGGGCAGGTTCACAGCGCAAACACCCACCCCGTAGTTGCCGTTGTCCTGGAACGCCTTCTCCATGTGCGTACGGAACTGGTCGAGCTGCTCGATTGCATCTGCTGCACGAGCCCGTTTGACGTAGGCGTTGTAGCTGTTGACGGCGGTGGTCGTGAGAATGCTCAAGACAAGAAGCGTGACGACGGCTTCGACCAGAGTGAAGCCGCCTGTACGCGAAACCGATGGGCATCGCTGGCGATTGATCCGCGCAGTCCTCGCAAGGCGCGTCATGCCGGCCCGTCCCGCCCCCTTTGTAACCAACATCAACCCTCCTCAGAACGGACTCACGCACAAACGCGAGGGCTAGCGCGACGCAATGCGGCTGGGGCGGAAAGGGGCTCCGATCAAACTGGGTGGAGGCGGGAGGAGAAAGAGACTGCCAGAAGCCGCGACAGGCGCGTCTTATGTCCGGCGGTCCCGCTGTCCTAGGCTCTCGCCCTTAGACCGGTAACTTTGCGCCCCCGGCTTTCGCTCGGGTTTGCCCTTTTCGAACATGCCCACGGCTTGCTGCCGTGGGGTCTTACGAAAATCTGACTTACTGGTCTCTTACGGCAGTCGTGATCGAGAACTTTAGAGCCGTGTTAAATCGCGGATTTTGTTGCTCGTTTTTGGCCCTGGGTGAGTCAGAACTGTCGTTACGCGTCACCTCAGGCTGGCGCAGCCGGCTTGGCTCCCTCTGGACCGTGCCGCGCCGCGTCACCCGGACCTAAATCCCGAGTCGGGCTAAGGCGTCCAGACCGAGACACGTCCGACACGTCGGCCTGACGCGGGCGGCTCGATGCGCGTGGAGCCTCTTAAGGCCGGGTTCAGTTTCCTAAACCAAGCTTTATCTTTTGGCGCGTTGCGATCGCAGGCTATCCGCCTTGTCGGCTCCGCATGTCCGATCCGTACTGCCGATGAGCATCGGCCACTGGTCTGCGCCGGCGCATGGTGTGTATACCCGACGAAGCACGCGCCGTCAGCATCTGCGTTCGAGAACCCACGCGAGAACGCAATCGTGCGCCCTCGCCGCCACACCTTAGCGCTGGGTTACACTGTGGGCGCACTCACCCATGGGGCAGCGGGACGGGACCAACGACAGACGCGCGCGAGCCCGCGGCCTACTACAACACCAACGGGAGCAATCGCATGAGCATGGTCGGATCGGGTTTCTGGCGCGACTTCTGGGCGCTGTTTAAGCCCTACTGGTTCTCCGAGGAGAAGGTAATCGCGCGGCTCCTGCTCTTTTCCATCATCGCACTCACGTTGGCCAGCGTGTACATGGATGTCCAGTTCAACGCCTGGTACAACCTCTTTTACAACACGCTGCAGGACAAAAACAAGTCTGAGTTCTTCCACCAGATAGGACGCTTCTGCATTCTCGCGGCCATATACATCGTCATCTATGTGTACGCGACCTACTTGAATCAGATGCTCCAGATCCGCTGGCGCCGCTGGCTCACCCGAAGATACCTGACCGAGTGGATGTCCGACCGGACTTACTACCGCATGCAACTTGGCGCCAGCCAGACCGACAACCCCGACCAGCGCATTGCCGAGGATCTGAAGCTGTTCGTGGACTCGACGCTTTCGCTTTCACTGGGGCTGCTGAACGCCGTAGTGACTCTGGTCGCTTTCGTCGGAATCCTGTGGACGCTCTCGGGAACGCTCGAGTTTCCGGTCGGCGGGAACACCTACGTGTTGTACGGCTATATGGTGTGGGTCGCGCTGGGATACGCCGTAGTCGGCACCTGGCTCGCTCACAAGATTGGCAAACCGCTCATCGCGCTCAACTTCAATCAGCAGCGCTACGAAGCCGACTTCCGCTTCAACCTCGTCCGCTTCCGCGAAAACATGGAAGGCGTCGCCCTCTACCACGGCGAAGAGGACGAGATGCGCGGGTTCCGCAATCGCTTCACACAGGTGTTCACGAACTGGTGGTCGATCATGCGTCGACAGAAGAATCTGAACTTCTTCACCATCGGCTACAACCAAGCTGCAGTGGTATTTCCATTCCTGGTCGGTGCGCCGCGCTTCTTCTCCGGAGCGATTCCGATGGGCGGTCTGATCCAGATCTCTCACGCGTTCGGCAAGGTCCAAGACGCGCTCAGTTGGTTCATCAACCTCTATTCCAGCGTTGCGGCCTGGAGAGCGACCGTCGACCGGCTCACGGGCTTCCATAAAGCGATAGCCCAATGCCAGGAACAGACACGAAACAATCCCGGCATCGCGACCAGTGAGCGACGGCGCAGCGACTCTCGCGCTCGATCACGTCGAGCTGGATCTACCCAACGGGCAGCCGCTGCTATCGAACGGGAATCTAACCATTGCCCAAGGTTCCCGGGTGCTGGTCCAAGGTCCGTCCGGTTCGGGCAAGAGCACACTGTTCCGCGCCATCGCCGGCATCTGGCCCTTCGGGCGCGGCCGCATCTATCAGCCGCGCGACTTCAATGCACTATTCCTCCCGCAGCGCCCCTATTTTCCGCTGGGCACGCTGCGCGAGGTCGTGCTGTATCCGAAGAGTTCCCGATCTTGCAGCGAGGAAGAGGTGGTAGATACGCTACTGCGGTGGGTCTCGCGCACCTCATCGCGCGCCTGGACGAATCGGCCAACTGGGCCATGCAGCTCTCGGGGGGTGAACAGCAACGGGTGGCCTTCGCGCGCGCGCTCCTCCAGAAGCCAGCGTGGCTGTTCCTCGACGAGGCTAGCTCGAACCTGGACGACGCAAGTCAGGCCCGGCTCTACGATCTGCTCACGCAGCGGCTGAAGGACTGCACCATCGTCAGCATTGCACATCGCGAAGAGTTGGCGTCGCTACCACCAGCAGCGGGTGACAATGCAACCAGGACCCGGCGGTACGCATCGACTGAGCAAACCCGAAGCCTCAGCCGGCTTGACGGGTGTCCTCAGCGAGGACGCCGCTGTAGCGCGACGAACACGCACCAATCCCGCAGAAGACGGTGGTCGCATCCGTCGGGCCGATCGCTCTCGGGTGTTCTCCACGTTGCTTCGTGTTTCCGCACGCACTCATCACGGGCAATCCACCGCTCTCACCTCGCTGCCCGGAAACTGCAGACGTAGTTCAGCCAGCTTGGAAGTCAATGCGATGTCGGGCTCGCGCACCACGAACACGGTCTGCGTCACCCGGTGCTCGCGGTTGCCCGCGCGAGCCGAGCGCACGCCCTTCTGCTGCAAACCCTCGAGATAGCCTGTCGCCGCCTCTTCGGTTCTGAAAAGACCCAGAGAGATCGCGTTCTTCATCGGCCCCTGCCCCTCGACTGCGTAGTAGTCCTTTACACCCAGCCGTTCCAGCTCCGCGATCTTGCGGTCGACCTCGGCCTTGTTCTTGAGCGGCGGGATGTATACCCAGAAGCCTGCCACCACCTGCACGTCGTGGGAGCGTGAGCTGCTCACCCAGCTTGAGCGCTTCCAGAGCCGATTGCGCCGACTTCTGGTCGCTGGCGCCGAACGGACCCCACTCGAGACAAGCACGCTTCGGACGCTGCGGCGGCACCATGGGTCTGGGCGCGATGATGCGCACCTTGTCGGCATTTAGCTGCTGGTTGAGCAGCGCGGCGTCAGGGTTGGCCTGGTGCGACACGTGCCATGCGTACGCGCGCAACGCCAAATTGGCCAGCAGAAGGAGGACGAACAGAGCCCTCATCCGTCGCTCCTCCTCCGCTGCGATCACTGCGCAGCCCCTCCAGTACCAGATTGGGAACGAAGCGCGCAGGCCGTCCCAGGTGGTCACGAATCACCTGAGCAGCGCCACCGCTCAACAGAATCTGGGGCTCCGTACCCCGCTCCGCCAGCGCGCGCTCCATGCGCTCTATCGCACCACACACGGATTGCATCGCGCCGCTTGCGATCGCATCCGCCGTGCTCCCCGGGAATTGCGCGATGCACACCGGCGGCACGCGGAAGCCCCGCTGTTCCGCGCGCCAGCGCCGCGGCCATCAGATCCAATCCGGGCACGATCAGTCCACCCAGGAATTCTCCTTCCTGCGTCAGCGCGTCGATGGTCACCGCGGTGCCCGCATTGACTGCCAACGCAGCTCCGTCCGCCAGATGGTGCGCGGCGACCAAGGCCGCCCAGCGGTCGGCGCCGAGCTGCGTTGGCTGCAAGTACCCGTTGCGGACTCCGCACTGCTCGGGCTGACTCGTGACCCACCGCACGGCGAGACCCTGGCTGCGCGCCCAGGCATTCAGCCACTCGCTCACCTGAGCGCCGGCGACATTGCTGGCGATCACATGTCGCGGCTTGTACAGCTGCCTGCCAGGTATCCGCGAGCAGTGGCGCGTCACCTTTCGGAACCGAATCCTGCCGCAACCAACCTCCGTCCCACAGCCCCCACTTGATGCGGCTGTTGCCCACGTCGACAGCAAGAATGCTCATAGGCGCAACTAGAACGAAGAAGCGCTGCGCCGGCGCCGGTCGATGGCGGACGCGCGCAAGCTAACCTCCCCGGAATGGAAGCGTCGCAGACCCGAGCGCGTCTGCAGCAACAGCGCCCCACTGTCGTCCACACCGGCCACCGTACCCTCTTCCCGCCCGCCGTCCGGAAGGCGAACCGTCACCGCTCGCCCGGCGTAGACATGATAGCTTTCCCATTCATCGCGCAAGGGTCCGAACCCATGATCCCGAAACGCGTTCAGTACCTCCGCCAAATGCCAGAGAACTCGTCCCAGCACACCGTTGCGATCGTGCCTGACGCCGGCGCTGACCAGGTCTGTAGCAGCCTGGTCGACGCGTTCGCGCGTCGATGCATCCAATCTAAAGTTGATACCGACACCGACGACTGCCAGACTGGGACCGAGCACGTCGCCCTGGATTTCCACCAAGGTTCCAGCCAGTTTTTGATGCCGTATCAGCAGGTCGTTGGGCCACTTCAGCGTCGCGTCCTTCAACCCCCAGCGAGCGTAACGCACGCACCAGCCCTACGCCCACCGCGAGCCCCAGGCCGGCCAAGAAGCCGGCACCCTGCTCAAAGCGCCACAGCACCGAAAAGGTCAGCGCGCCACCCAACCCTGCGTACCAGACGCGTCCGCGACGCCCACGGCCCCGGGTCTGCAGCTCCGCGGCAAGCATCAACCCGGCTGCGGCTCCGTTCACCGCCTGTTCCAAGAGCGTCGTGTTGGTGGATTCGACTACGTCGACCATGCGCAGCTTGTAGACATCCCGGTACGCACCGAGGTGGCGGCCCACCTGAGTGGGGTCGAGCCAGTCGATGGCTGTGGCCAGTCGGTAGCCGCGGCCGCGCTTGCGAAGCAACGTCACCCCGGCCGCCTCGAGATCTTTCAACGCCCTCCATACGCTCGTGCGCGAGACGCCGAGCGTCGCGTGCCAGCTGCTCACCCGAGCGGAACCCTTCTGCGCTGAGCAGGTGCAGGGCACGGAAGGTGAGCGGCGTGGGGGCGTAGGCCATTTGGTCTCGCGGAGATGTGACTGGCTGAGGCGGCGTTCGGAGCTCAATATCCGGATCAGCGCAAGCTCCGCAACAGGCGAGGCGACCAGCGTGATCATCCCGGCTCGGCCCTCGCTCGCAGACCAAAACTAATGCATCACCACCGGTTTGTCAAAGTAGCCGCCCGCACGCGCCACGAGCCTTGGCTATACTTGTAGAGGGGGTTGATCTGCGTCAAGCGCTTCTCGCTCCAGCTCTGACAAACTGCGCTTCGTCGCAGCATCTCGCAGGAAGCTGCCCGACCAGCCTGCTTATTCCCCACGGGAGGAGATCAATGTTCAAGAGGATCCTGCTGCCCACCGACGGCTCACCCGTCTCTCGCAAGGCCGTGAAACAAGGTGTGACCCTCGCCAAAGACCTTGGGCGCAAAGGTCATCGGCTTCTTCTCGCCCGAGGACTATCGCGCACTGCTGTACAGCGAATATGTCCCGCCGAGCCTCATGTCGGAAGAAGAGTTCCAAGCCCAGGCCAGGAAGACTGCCGAGAAGCACCTCGCCTTCATTGAGAAGACCGCCAAAGCCGAGGGCGTGCTCTACGAAGGCTTTTACCTCGCCAGCATCGCGCCGTGGGAAGCGATCATCGCCGCGGCGAAGAAGAAGAGGTGCGATCTCATTGTCATGGGCTCGCACGGACGCAGCGGCCTCGCCGGCTTGGTACTGGGGAGCCAGACCACCAAGGTGCTGACGCACTCGAAAGTGCCGGTTTTGGTTGCCCGGTAGACAGCCCTCTCGCATGAAATTCATCGGCCAGCTCCTCGCCCACCACTTCCAGCGTTATCCACGCATGGAACTGGTGGACGTCTACAAGCTGCTGCACCAGGCGGCCATGGGCCCGGGCCATGCGATCGACGACCCGGAGAGTCGCGCGCGACAAGCTTGAAGCAGAGGTGGCGCAGCTCGGCGAAGGGCCGGACGATCCCATCGCGGACCCGATCTCACCCGACGGCAAGCTGGCGCGCATCCATCTGCGCCCCTACCTCGCTGCCGGCCACAGCGCGAGCGTCCTCGTCGACGCGTTCGTCCAGACCGGGCATAGCCATCCCGCCGCGCCCGAGAGGCTCGAGAAGTTCTGCGCGATGCTTGGGAGATCTGGCGGCGGCCGGCGGCATCCCGTTCCCGCGGGACGAGGTGGAGAGATACGTTCAAGTCATTGCAAGCCTGGGCATATCCTGTGGTGCACCACTCGGACGCGTACCGCGCTGCATATCATCCGGCCTACCGAGTGGTGGCGCTGGATCTGTTACCCGCACTGCACCGGATCTAGGAGAGTTCCGATCGAAGTCCGAGACGCGCCCGACCTCCTGGGTGCGTGAGACAGGAGCAAGCCATGCGCAACCCCCCAAGTCCGCGGCTCCGAAGCTCCCAACCCGCCTGCTCGATCATCGATGCCATCGGTATGGTCCTCGCCGGGCTTGGGCTCGCGGGATTGTTCACCGAGCTGTCGGGACCGTTGGCATTTATGGCCGACAAGCATGTGGCTGGTATCACGGCAGGGGTCGGTTTCGCTCTGGTGACGTTTGCGTTGGGAAACATCTTCCGCTGGCACAACCGCATGCGCGCCCAGCAACGAGCGCAGGATCAGCCAGGATCCGGGACGTGAAGGTCGTTGCAATCGAGACGATCCGCTTGCCCGATCGTCCCAATCTGCTGCTGGCGCAAGTGCACACGGACGAGGGGCTCGTCGGCCTGGGCGAAACCTCACGCGGCGCCGCCGCGGTAGAAGCCCAGATCCATGATCTGGCAGCACCCTACCTGCTCGGCAAGGATCCGCTCGCCATTCAGCAGCACAGCCGCCAGTTGCTGAACAGTTACCTCGGGCTTCTCCAGCAGCAGCGCCGAGATTCGTGCCGCATCGGTGATAGACATCGCGCTGTGGGACATCTTCGGCCAGGCGATGGGCGCGCCGATCTGCCAGCTATTGGGCGGACAGAGCCGCGAGCGCATCCGCGCCTATAACACCTGCGCCGGCTACAACTACAACACGCGCAGCGTCGCGCGCCGCAGCGTCACCGTCGAGGAACCCGTGCCCAGGTCCGAGGGGCCGTACGATGATCAAGTCGCATTCGTGCATCGCGCGGACGAGCTGGCGCAAAGCCTCCTGTCCGAAGGCTACACCGCGATGAAGATCTGGCCCTTCGATCCTTTCGCGCAACGGACGCGACGGGACACTGCTGTGCGCCGAAGATCTCAAGGTCGCGCTGGAGCCGTTTCGCAAGATCCGCCAAGCGGTGGGCGAGCGCATGGAGATCATGGCCGAGTTTCATTCCTTGTGGGACCTGGAGCAGGCCAAGCGCATCGCGCGGGCGCTCGAGGAGTACCGTCCGTTCTGGTCGGAGGATCCGATCAAGATGTGCGACGTGGCCACGCTCAAGGAGTACGCGCGCTCCACGCGCATTCCGGTATGCGCGAGCGAGACGCTGGGTGGCACCGCGCCGTTCCGAGACATTCTTCAAGCGCAGGCTGCCGACATCGTGATGCTCGACGTTGGCTGGTGCGGGGGCCTTACCGAGGCGCGCAAGATCGCGGCGTTGGCGGAAGCCTACCAGCGCCCGGTGGCGCCGCATGACTGCAACGGGCCCGGTGGTCTGGGTGGCCTCGATCCACCTGATGCTCCACATTCCCAACGCGCTGGTCATGGAGGCGGTTCGCGCCTACTACAGCACGTGGTACAAGGATATCCTCACCGAGCTCCCGGAAGTGAAACAGGGCTACATCTATGGGCTGTCAGGGCCGGGGCTGGGCACGCGTCTACAGCCTGATCTTCACAAACGCGATGGCGTTCAGGTCAAGACGCAGCGCGCTCGACTGACGGCCGCTGCCAGCGAGCGCGCTCGAGCTCGAAAGATGAGCTCACAAATGGACGGGCGCGCGGCGTTGCTGTCGGCCGCGGGGAAGGTGTATCGTGGCGATCGAAACACACCGCGACCTAGACAAACCATGACAAAGGCAACAACCAGCCTGCGCATCGTCGACATCAAGGCCTTTCCAACGTCGTTTCCAGTCGACCCCAAGAACAGCGTGACGCTCGGCATCGGGCGCGCTGTAAAGCGCGACGCGGTGATCGTGAAGGTCACCACCGATGCAGGGATCGTGGGCTGGGGCGAATCGCACCACGGGCGCTGCCCCGGCGCAGTGGCGCATCTGGTCAACACGACACTCAAGCAACTCGTCGCTGGGGATGGACGCGCACGACGTCGTCGGTGTCTGGAACAAGATCTACGTGCGCCAGCTCGGCAGTCATGGCATGGGCGCGGGCACTTGCCTGGCAATGAGCGGCATCGACATGGCGTTGTGGGATATCCGCGGCAAGGCGCTGGGCGCACCGCTCTATCGGCTGCTGGGCGGCGCATCGAAGCCGATTCCGGCCTATGCCGGTGGCGTATCCCTGGGCTACCAGGAACCCGAAGGCGCTGGTGGCCGAAGCGCGGCCGCTGATCGAGGCCGGGTACAAGGCCATCAAGCTACGGGTAGGCGACACACCCGCACGTGACCTCGCGCGCGTGCAAGCGGTGCGCGAGGCCGTGGGCGATGACATCGAGATCCTGGTGGATGCCAATACCGGCTACACGGTAGCCGATGTTCGCAAGGTCATGCCCGGCTACGACGACTACGCCGTCGGCTGGCTGGAGGAACCATTCCCGGCGCACGATTACGAGAGCTACCGTCTGGCGACCTCGTTCGGCAGCGTGCCGTTGGCGGCAGGCGAAAACCACTACACGCGATTCGAGTTCAACCGCTTGATCGAGGACGGCTCCGTCACTATCCTGCAGCCGGATCTGTCCAAAACCGGCGGGATCACCGAGGGGCTGCGGGTAGCCCACCTCGCCTCGGCATGGAAGTTGCCAATAAACCCGCATACCTCTATGACCGGGCTCAATATGGCGGCCACGATTCATTTCCTGGCCGCAATCGACAATGGCGGCTATTTCGAGGGCGACGTGTCCAAGGACAATCTGTTCCGCGACCAGCTGGTCAGCCCGCCGTATCAGGTGGGGAGCGACGGCTGCGTTCGCCCGCTAGAGGCTCCCGGCATCGGTGTGGAGGTAGACGAAAAGTTCCTCCAGGCCCACCCCGTCATCGAGGGACCGGCGTATGTCTGAAGGCCGCGCGTCGACTGCTCAGCCGCAGGTACGCCGCAATGCATTTGGTTCGATTCGATCGTAGGAGAAGCTCATGACCCTGAAATCCGTATTTGCCTGCGCACTGCTCAGTCTGGCCGCCGGCCTCGCCGGCTGCGGCATCGCGCCGCTCGCCACACCTAAAGCCGACACGCTGGCCAAGCAGATGCTGCCGGCTGAGGGCAAAGCGGTGATCTACCTGTTCCGCAATTCCCCTCCCAGCGCGGGTTGGACCATTCCGGTGACGCTGGACGGCAAGGAAATGGGCGTAACCGGCGGGCAAACCTACTTCCGCTGGGAGGTGAGTCCGGGCGAGCACATGATCATCTCCAAGACCCACGACTGGTCCGGCCTGATGGTCAATGCCGAGGCCGGGCGCATATATTACGTTTGGCAGGACATCGGCATCGGCTTCTTCGTACCGACCTCCGAGCTCAGTTTGTCGACCGCGTCACCGCCGAGACTCAATCTACGCTCCTGCTATCTGCTGGAAGACAAGACCTGACCGCGTCGGCCCGAAACGAGTCGTAGGTCGAGCCTATCCGGACCTGCGGCCTCCGCGCCCGCAGTGGTGATTGAGATGGACGCCGAGCCCGCCCCGGTGCTGGTGGAACGTCGCGGTACCACCGCCGTCGTCACTCTGAATCGCCCGTCGGCTCTCAATGCAGTCAGCACCGACGATGCGCGAGGCGCTGATCGCCACGTTCGCCGAGTTGAACGACGACTCCGCCGTTCGCGCGGTCGCCATCACCGGCGCGGGCGAACGCGCTTTCTGCTCGGGCCAGGACCTCAACGAGACTGCGCGCTACACCGTCGACGACGTAGAGCATTGGCTCACGCGTCTGCACGCCATGTATCGAGCGGTACGCGACCTCGACAAGCCCTGCATCGCCGCCTGGAACGGGGTAGCAGCGGGTGCCGGCTACCAGATCGGTTTGTGCTGCGACTTGCGCGTGGGCTTCCCCGAAATGAAACTCGGCCAACCGGAGATTCGCGCCGGGCTGGCTAGCATCGTAGGATCCTATCTGATGACACTGCACCTGGGTCTGTCGCAGAACGTGCAGATGTCGCTCACGGGCGAGCTCACCACCGGTCAGCGCGCCTACGAGCTTGGGCTCATCAACTACCTGGTGCCGCGCGATCAGGTGTTGGAGAAGTCGCTAACGCTCGCCGCCGACCTTGCGAAGCTCGGGCCAACCGCCGTTCGACTCACCAAGCAGCGGTTCCGCGAACAAACGCAAGCGGGTTTTGACGGCGCGCTGGAGGCGGCGAAAAAGGCGCAGCGCGAGGCTTACATGAGCGGCGAGCCGCAGGAAGCCATGCGCAAGTTTCTGGAACATAAGCGGTGGCCCGGATGGAGCGCTAGCGCAATCCGGAGAAAAGCTCCCCGGATTCTGGATTGCCCGTCATTTCGTCCGCGGCACAAGCACTGGCTTGCGCTTCGCTCGATCCAGGCTACAAAGTTCGCCTGACGTCCTTCACCACGTATACCGCACCGTATACCGCACCACGACCTCCTTGTCGGCCGGCACAGTCACCGGGAAGTGCACGGTGCGCGCGTCCTGCTTCTCGTAAGGCTGGGTGGTGGCGACGATCTTCCAATTGGTCCAGCGGTACAGGTTCTCCTTGACGATGACCTTGACCGGCTCTTCTTTGCGGTTGCGAATCTTGACCTCGATCTCCTCGGTCATCGTGTTGCGGCTCGTGTCGATCTTGAAGTCTACCTGACGACGCTCGCCCACCACGTCGAACGCGGAGCCCAGCTTGAGCAAGATGGTCTCGTTCTTCGGCGTGTGATCGATACGATCCTCGCCGATGAACTCGAGCGAGCCGTCGGCCGCGTCCAGTCTTGCTCACGCGCACGCGCCCCGACGGCATCGGGATTCCCATCCCGTTGTCCTGCGTGTTCTTGAAGCTGAGATAGGTGTCTACTTTCTTGTTGCTGGCGATGCCGAAGTTGCGGTCCGTGTACGGGTTGGGACCGAAGCCGTAGTTGAAACCCTGCTGCCCGTAGTAGACGAGGGTCTTCTCACACGGCACGCGCAGCCACGGCCGGAAACAGCTCGATCTGCTTCGTGGAGTTGTCGGGCAAGGAGCTGGGGCGCCCCAGCGTATACAAGTGGTACTCGAAGAAGGTCTTCTCCTGAAAGCCCGCTTCGTCCCTGGCCTCCTCCGCCATGGCTTTCATCATCACCCGCGTCGAAGGCGCGGCCGCGGGAGGCGCACGATGCACGTCGCCAGCGATGAGCTTGATTCTGGCATCGGGATAGGAAGCGCCCGACTGATTCAGGATGCTGACCCATGCGCCCACATTCAAGTTGCAAGAGTTCGCGTCGGCGCCTTCGGAATAGGTGAGGTTGTAGTCGGCCCACCAAGTGATACCGCGTAGTCTGGTACGCGACGCGTGTCGCGTGCTTGCCCGGCTTCTTTGTCGCCACGTCCCATACCAACGTGGGCCGCGTGATCAATCCGCCCGGCAGATTGGGCAGCGTAATCCCCGAGTTGTGCGACACCACGCGCACCGAGCCGTCGGCCTCGCGCAACACCAGCCCGCCAGCGGTCGAGAGAAGCGTGCCGGTAAAACTGTCCACCTTGTCGCCGCGGGTCTGCTCCACGGTGATCTCGCGGTCGATGAACTTGCGCAGCAGCTTGTCGGTGCTGACCAGGTCGAACTGGAAGTTCTGCTCCACCACGCGCGTGCCGCCGGGATCCGTCAAAGACTCGAAGGACACGGTGGTGGGGTCGATCAATCCGGCGACGTCCGTGAAGCGCACATCGTTGCGCCCGCTCTTGAGCTCGATCGGGCGTTCGTGACGGACCACGGCATAGCCGGGCACCTGATTGCCTTGCTGCCCGCCGTAGCGGTAGAGCTCGGGGGATACCGCGCCAGGTTGCGCGCTGCTGTAGATCGTGACGGCATTGGCAATCGGCTCGGCGGCGTGAGCCTCATAGCCGCCACACAACGCGGCTGAAGCGGTGAGTACGAAAACTCGCGAACGGTTCACGTTGGGTTCCTTTGACTTGACGGGTTGAGCAATTCTGACACGTCTAAACGCAGCGGCAGCCAAATGGGGTTAAGGGTGCCCCTCCCGGACGCGGCTTTGGCTTAGAATCCGCATCGAGTCGAGGAGGCACCACATGGACGTCAGCGACCTGAAGACCATTGGCAAGACAGCGCCAGCCCGGAAGGGCTATGACGCCCGGCAGGCCCGGTTGGACCTCACCGCGGCGCTGCGCATGGCGGCGCGCATGGCACTCAACGAAGGCGTATGCAACCACTTCAGCATGGAGCTGCCGGGCCATCCCGACAAGTTCCTGATCAATCCTCAGGGCTTGCACTGGTCCGAGATCACGCCCGCGGATCTCGTGGTGGTCGATGAGAACGGAAGGTGCTCGAAGGCAAGCACAAGGTCGAGCCCACCGCTTTCTTCATTCACAGCCGCGTTCACTTGCGATGCAAGAAAAAGGTCGTGCTCCATAGCCATATGCCGTTCGCGACTGCGCTCGCGATCATCGAGGGTGGGCGACTCGAGCTCGGTGCCAACCAGAACGCCATGCGCTTTCACGGCCGCATCGCGTACGACGACGGCTACGGCGGCGTGGCGCTGTCGGACAACGAGGGCGACCGCATCGCCAGCGCCCTCGGCAACGCCGAGGTGATGATCATGGCCCATCACGGCGTCCTGGTGTGCGGCGAACGCATGGACTACGCCTTCGACGACCTCTACTATCTGGAGCGCTCCTGCATGGTGCAGGTGCTGGCGCAGAGCACCGGCAAGCCGCTGCGTACGCAGCCCGACGAGGTGTGCGCGCAGGCGGCCCGGCAGATCGGCGGAGAGCGCCAGCAATCCGAGCTGCACTTCGCGGCGCTGAAGCGCTTGCTGGACCGTGACGAACCGGGCTGGAGAGGCGCGCGGGCTAGCATAGTTGGCCAAGCTCATCAGCGCTGTCTGGCCGGGCGATCCGCACCCGCGCGGCGCCACCTGGGACGGGGAAGGCGTCAATTTCTCGCTGTTCTCGGCCAACGCCGAGAAAGTCGAGCTGTGTCTGTTCGATCCCTCCGGACGGCACGAGGTGCAGCGCGTCGAGGTGCGCGAGTGCACCGACCAGGCGTGGCATTGCTATCTGCCGGAGGCCCGGCCCGGACTGCTGTACGGCTATCGCGTACACGGCCCGTATCACCCCGAGGCCGGCCAGCGCTTCAACCCGCACAAGCTGCTCGTTGAGCCCTACGCCAAACACCTCGTCGGACCGCTGAAATGGAGTGACGCGCACTTCGGCTACCGCGTCGGCCATCGCCAGGAAGACCTGTCCTTCGACCGGCGCGACAGCGCCGCCGGCATGCCCAAATGCCGCGTCATCGATCCGGCCTTCACCTGGGGTGACGACCGGCCGCCGCGCGTGCCCTGGCACGACACGATCATCTACGAGCTGCACGTTCGCGGCTTCACGCTGCGCCACCCCGATGTACCACCCCAGCTTCGCGGCACCTATGCCGGCCTCGCCTGCGAGCCGGTCATCGATCATCTGCGCCGCCTGGGTGTCACCACGGTGGAGCTGATGCCGGTACACACCTTCATAGACGACCGCCATCTCGTCGCCGGTGGCCTGCGCAACTACTGGGGCTACAACTCGCTGGGTTTCTTCGCGCCCGACACGCGTTACTCGTCGACGGGTCGCGTGAGCGAGTTCAAGACCATGGTCAAGACCCTGCACTCCGCCGGGCTCGAGGTCATTCTCGACGTGGTCTACAACCACACCGCCGAGGGCAACCAGCTCGGTCCCACGCTCAGCCTGCGCGGCATCGACAACGCCTCGTACTATCGTCTGATATCCAGCAATCCGCGCTACTACATGGACTATACGGGCACCGGCAACACGCTCAACATGCGCCACCCGAGCGTGTTGCAGCTCATCATGGACTCGTTGCGCTACTGGGTGTTGGAGATGCACGTGGACGGCTTCCGTTTCGACCTGGCCTCGGCGCTGGCGCGAGAGCTGCACGAGGTCGACCGCCTGGGCGCCTTCTTCGACATCATCGGGCAGGACCCGGTGCTGTCGCAGGTCAAGCTCATCGCCGAGCCCTGGGACCTCGGCGAGGGCGGCTACCAGGTGGGTAATTTTCCGACCGGCTGGGCAGAGTGGAACGACCGCTATCGCGACACGGTGCGCGCTTACTGGAAAGGCGACGGCGGACTGATCGGCGATTTCGCGCGGCGCCTGACCGGCTCCAGCGATCTGTACGAAGCGAGCGGGCGCAAGCCCCACGCCAGCATCAACTACGTCACCGCACACGACGGCTTCACGCTGACCGACCTGGTCAGCTACAACCACAAGCACAACCAGGCCAACCTGGAGAACAATCGGGACGGTCAGCACAACAACCTGTCATGGAACTGCGGCGTAGAGGGCGCGACCGACGATGCCGCCATCAACGCTTTGCGCGCGCGGCAAAAGCGCAACTTCATCGCAACGTTGCTGCTGTCCCAGGGCGTGCCCATGCTGCTGGCCGGCGACGAGATCGGCCGCACCCAGCGCGGCAACAACAACGCCTACTGCCAGGACAACGAGATCTCGTGGCTGGACTGGAGTCTTCGACGAGGATGGAAAGGCCCTGCTCCTGTTCTTCCAGCGTCTGATCCAGATCCGGCGCCAGCATCCGGTGTTCCGCCGCCGCCGCTTCTTCCAGGGGCGGCCGATCCGCGGCGGCGAGGTCAAGGACCTCGCCTGGCTCACGCCCGAGGGACGCGAGATGGACGACAACGAGTGGAGCCAGGACTTCGCCCGCTCGCTCGGTGTGTACTTCGCCGGCGAGGCGCTGGAAGAGACGGACAGACGCGGGCACCGCGTGCGCGACGATAACTTCCTGCTGTTGCTCAACGCGCACCACGAGAGCCATTCCCTTTGCGCTGCCCGAATTCCGCGCCGGCTCGACCTGGCAGGTGCTGCTGGACACCGCTTACGAGCAGGGGCTGGCAATGGACGGCCGCTTCCCCGGTGCGGCGCGCTACGACCTGCAGGGTCGCTCGCTGGCGCTGTTCACGGAGATCCCGCTGGCGTGAGGCGCACGCATTGCATGCCCTTCGGCCGCGACGTGCGGCCCGAGGGCAGCGTGCGCTTCGCCTCCGGGTCCGATGCTGGCGATTCCGCTGGCGGCGGTGCGGACGCTCGGAGTCTCATGTCGCCTGAGCTTCAGTCACTGACTCGGCTCGCCGTCGCCTACGGTATCGAGCCGCAGTGGTACGACATCTGGGGTCACGCTCACGAGGTGTCCGAAGCGACGCTACGCGCGGTGCTTGCGGCTATGCACGTGCAGGCCGGCGACGACGCACAGGTGCAGCGCGCGCTGTACGAGCGCGAGAGAGCGACCTGGCGCGAGCCGCTGCCGCCAGCGGTAGTCGTGCGCGAGTCGGCGCTGCCAGCGCGGCTCGTTGTCCGGTTTCCTGAGGAGTGGGACGCGGACGAGCTGTCGTGGCGCCTGCTGGAGGAGAACGGCGAACAGCACAGCGCGGCTTTCGTGTTCGGCACGTTGCCGGAAGCGGAGCGCCGCGAGATGGACGGCCAGCGATTCGTCGCGCGGCTGCCTGACGCTCGACGCAAAGCCTGCCCCCGGATACCACCGGCTGCTCTTGTTGCGCGGCGAGCAGGTTGTCGCCGAGACGCTGCTGATCGTCGCGCCGGATTCGCTGCTACCAACCGGAAGCCGTGCGGGACGACGGACGCACGTGGGGTCCCGCGGTGCAGCTATACACGCTGCGCTCCGAGCGCAACTGGGGGATAGGCGATTTCGACCGACCTGCGGCTGCTGCTCGAGCAGTGGGCTCAGCACGGCGCCGACATCGTCGGTCTCAACCCGCTGCACGCGCTTTTTCCGCACAACCCCGAGCAGCGCCAGCCCCTACAGCCCGTCGAGCCGGCTGTTTCTGAACTCCGCTGTACCTCGATCCGGAGCGCATCGACGATTTCCGCGAATGTGAAGAGGCGCGCGATCTGGTGTACTCGTCCGAGTTTCATGGCGCGACTGCGTGAGCTGCGTGCCACCGAGCTGGTGGACTACCGCGCGGTCGCCGCCGCAAAAATGGCTGCGCTGGAGTTGCTCTACACGAGCTTCCGCCAGCGCCATCTCGCGTTGAACACGGCGCGCTCGCGCGAGTTCCGCGACTATCAGGCAAACGCCGGCACGACCCTGCAGCGACATGCGCTGTTCGAAGCCCTGCAGGAACATTTCTTCCGCCAAGACCCGACCACATGGGGCTGGTCGGTTTGGCCGAGCCCCTACCGCGACCCCGGCTCAGCTGAAGTCGCGCATTTCGCCGAAGCGAAGCGCGAGCGCGTCGAGTTCTTCCAGTGGCTGCAGTGGCAGGCCGACCGGCAACTCGCCGAAGTCAGCCAGCGCGCGCTCGAGCTGCGGCTGGGGGTCGGACTGTACGGCGATCTGGCAGTGTCGGTCGACCGCGGTGGTGCGGAAACCTGGTCCAACCAGGATCTGTACGCCCTCGACGCCAGCGTCGGCGCCCCGCCCGACGATTTCAGCCTGACCGGCCAGAACTGGGGCCTGCCGCCGATGATTCCGGCGCAGCCTCGCAACAGGCGGGCTTCGCGCCCTTCATCGCGACGCTGCGCGCGAACATGCGCCATACCGGCGCGCTGCGCATCGACCATGTGATGGGCCTCATGCGATTGTTCTGGATCCCATCGGGCGCCAGCCCCGCCGAGGGCGCCTATGTGAACTATCCGCTCGACGAGCTGCTTGGCATTCTGGCGTTGGAAAGCCAGCGCAACCGCTGCATGGTGATCGGCGAGGACCTCGGCACCGTGCCCGACGAGGTCCGGCGAGCGCTCTCAGAATTGCGGGCGCTATCCTGTCGGATCCTGTATTTCGAGCGGCGCGCGGGCGGCGAATTCAAAGCACCTGGCGAGTATCCTGCGCAAGCGCTGGTCTCTGCGACGACTCATGACCTGCCAACGCTGGCGGGATTCTGGGAAGGGCGCGATCTCGCAGTGCGCTCCGAGCTGAATCTGTTTCCTTCCGACGAGCTGCGCGAACGGCAAATGCTGGAACGCAACCAGGACCGCGCACGGCTGCTGCTCGCGCTCGAGCGCGAAGGGCTGTTGCCGTCGGGCCTTACGCTCGATCCGAGCTCCGCGCCAGCGATGACCCCGGAGCTCATGCGCGCGATTCAGACTTACCTAGCGCGTACGCCATGCAAGGTGCTTGTGATCCAGCTCGAGGACGTCCTGGGACAGGGCGACCAGGTCAATCTGCCCGGGACCTCCGGTCAGTACCCGAACTGGCGCCGCAAGCTCACGCTGGACCTCGAGCGCTGGCCGCAGGACAATCGCTTCGTCGAGCTGTGTGATGCCGGGCGAGGCGCGTCCGGCAGGCCGCTGATCGAGAACCCAAGAGAGCCCTCCAAGAGCGGAGTAAAGTAGAGGCACACAGGGAGGAGACCGTTGCTCGAGATCAAAAAGATCGCTGGTGCACTGGGCGCGGAGGTCCACGGCGTGGACCTGGCTGCACCGCTCTCTGTCGACATCGTGGCCGAGATCCGCGCGGCGCTTGCTCGAGCATCTCGTCGATCTTCTTCCGAGATCAGCACCTCACCGTCGCGCAATTCCTCGCCTTCGCACGCACCCTGGGGAAGCCCATCGAGTACCCGCTCATAAAGGGATTGCCCGACTACCCCGACGTGATCGAGGTGACCAAGCTCGAGCACGAGAAGGCAAACTTCGGCGGCATCTGGCATTCGGACACGACTTACCTCGAACACCCACCCATGGGCTCGATGCTGCTCGCGCGCGAGGTCCCGCCTGCGGGCGGCGACACGCTGTTCGCCAATCAATATCTCGCGTACGAAACCCTTTCGACCGGGCTGCGCCGCATGCTGGACGGCGTGATCGCCGTGAACAGCTCAGCCAAGGCGGACGCGACCAAGACGCGCGAGGACCGGGTGAACAAGGACGGACGCGAGGACGCCAGGAAAGAGTATCTGGCCGAGCACCCTGCGGTACGCACGCATCCGGAGACCGGCCGCAAGGCGTTGTACGTGAACGTCGCGCATACCGTGCGCTTCAAGGACATGACTGACGAAGAGAGCGCGCCGCTGCTCGACTACCTGTTCCGCCATCAGACCCGGCCCGAGTTCACCTGCCGCTTTCAGTGGCAGGTGGGCTCGCTCGCGTTCTGGGACAACCGCTGCACGCAGCATAACCCCGTGAACGACTACCACGGGTACCGCAGGGTCATGCATCGGATTACGCTGGCGGGCGAGAAGCCGCGGTAACGCTGTTCAGGGAGGAGAAGAACCCATGAAAGCGCAAGAGCTCGAGGCGATCTATCGATCCATGCTGCGGATTCGTCGATTCGACGAGGGTGTCATGGATCTGTTCAAGGAAGGCCTGGTGAAGGGCACGGCCCACAGCTACGTCGGACAGGAGGCGGTGGCTGCGGGAGCCTGCGCAGCGCTGACCAAGGACGACTTCGTCGTCAGCCATCACCGCGGCCACGGCCACTGCATCGCCAAAGGCGCATCGCTGCAGAAGATGATGGCCGAGCTGATGGGTCGCGTCACCGGCTATTGCAAAGGCCTTGGCGGCTCGATGCATATCGCCGATCTCGAGCTCAACATCCTGGGGGCCAACGGGATCGTTGGCGCCGGAATCGGGATCGGCACAGGCGCGGGGCTGTCGAACAAACTGCGCGGAACCCGACGCGGTCGGAGTCGTGTTCTTCGGCGACGGCGCCATCAACGAGGGCATTTTCCACGAGTGCCTGAATATCGCTTCGGTGTGGAAGCTCCCGGTCGTGTATCTGTGCGAGAACAACCAGTACGCGCTGTCGACCTCCGCCAAGGACTCCACCTCGATCGACGTCCTCTCCAAGCGCGCCAGCGCGTACTCGTTGCCGGGAACGACGGTTGACGGCAACGATGTCCTGGCGGTGTACGGCGCAGTGAGCGAAGCCGTTGCGCGAGCACGCCGCGGCGAGGGACCGACCCTGATCGAGGCGCTCACCTACCGCTGGGGCGATCACTCGATGCGCGCGAACCTCCCCCGCTACCGCACCGAAAGCGAGGAAGTGGAGTGGCGCAAGCTCGACGCGGTCGCTCGCTTCGAGCACAAGCTCGAGACCGAATACGGCTCATACCAAGGATGCGCTGGCAAAGATCCGCGCCGAGGTCGAAGCCGAGCTTCTCGCGGCTAAACAGTTCGCGATCGCGAGCCCGGAGCCGACCCTGGAGGACCTGGAGGACGCGGTGTACGCGCCGCACTATCGGCCTGCCGAGCCCGCGCCGGCCGCGGCGCGCGAGCTGACGTTCGCCGAGGCGATCAAGGAAGCGCTCGCCCAGGAAATGGAGCGCGACCCGCGCGTCTTTGTGCTGGGCGAGGACGTAGGCAAGATCGGCGGCATCTTCGCGGCGACCCGTGGGCTCATCGAGAAGTTCGGCGCCGAGCGCGTGCGCGACACACCGATCTCGGAGGGAGCGATCGCTGCCTGCGCCGTCGGCGCCGCGGTCACCGGCATGCGCCCAGTGGCGGAGGTGCAGATCTTCGACTTCATCACGCTGATGATGGACATGATCGTCAATCAGTCCGCCAAGTTCCGCTTCATGCTGGGCGGCAAGCCGACCGTGCCGCTGGTGATCCGCGGCCCGCAAGGCGGCGGGATACGCCTCGCCGCGCAGCATTCGCAAAGCCTGGAGGCGTGGTTCACGCACGTCCCCGGCCTGGTGGTGCTCGGGCCGTCGTCGCCGTACGAGGCGAAAGGTCTGCTGATCAGTGCGATGCGCGAAGACAATCCCGTGATCTTCCTCGAGCACAAGATGCTGTACGTGGGGAAGAAGGCGCTGGTGCCCGAAGCAGCCTATGCGATCCCGATCGGCAAAGCCGCGATCAAGCGTCATGGCCGCGACGTGACGCTGGTCGCCACCATGGCGATGGTGGACTCCGCGCTGCAGGCAGCGACGCGCCTGGAGGCAGAGGGGATCGACGTGGAGGTCATCGATCCGCGCACGCTGCGACCGCTGGACGAGGACACGATCATCAAGTCCGTGAAGAAAACGAGCCGGCTGGTGATCGCCCACGAGGGCTGGAAGCGCTGGGGTTTCGGCGCCGAGGTCTCCGCCATGGTGGCGGAGAAGGCGATCGACTGGCTCGACGCGCCGATCCTGCGCGTGGGCGCGCGCGACTCTCCCATGCCCTACAACGACAAGCTCGAGCGGCTGGTCATCCCGTCCACGGAGGACATCGTCGACGCAATCAAGGCGGTCGTGCTGCGGGACAAAGTAGGCGCCGAGGCTAGGTTTCCGGAGTAGGGGCGTCGCGAAGCAACGGTGCCTTTTGACATTTCTTGCGCCCGGGCAGCGTATGCGTGCAGCATCGGTACAAGGCAAGGGAGGGCCTGATGATGGACGCGATCGAGCGCGCGACGCGCTGGTTTTTCGCTGGGCGCAACGCCTGGGTGCTTTGGCCGGTAGGGATCATTGCAGTGGTTTTGGCGATAGCCGCAACGGGCGTGCTGAGTGGCCTGCTGCTGGGTACGTTTCTCATTGTCGTCCCGCTGGCATGGCTCGTGGGATTGCTCGGCGTCGGCACGCGCGACCATGTGAACAGGGTGCGCGCCGCCGGGCACCAGCTTGTGCGGGAGGCCGGCATTCCCGCCCTGTGGGCCAGCCTTTACACTGCTGCCCGTCTGGCTGATCACCGACTGGATGGTCGGCTTACTGTGGTGGCTTCTGGTGGTCTACATCGAGATCGGGCGTCGGTCGCGCATCGTTCGGCAGGGGCTGCGCAGGTAAGGCAGGGTATGCTCTCTCGGGCTGCGGAACAGGGCCGCCACCGACACCTCAATTTGAGGACATGGCGCTGGGTCTGAGCCTCAGGTCCCGGGCAGAATCACCACCGGCGGACGTGAAGCCTGCGCCGGCTGCACCGGGCTGAAGTCCCGGCCCCACTCGATACCCGGGGTCCAGAGGACAATCAGGCGGCGTGTCCGCCGTGCAGGCGTAGCCGAGCCACGCGAAGGTCAGCGCCAAAGCGCCGCCAGCAGCGTCAGGCTCAGCGCGTACGGCCAGAGAGGGGCTCGATCCATGCCGGCTCGCGCAGCGAGAACTGTGCCACGCGGCCGGAGGCAAGGATTTCAGTTCATCGCCAGTCCGCCGTCGACGTGGTAGGACTGGCCGGTGATGTAATCGGAGTCGGCACTCGCCAGGAACACGGCCATGCCCGTGACATCCTCAGGCGTCTCCGGCCGGCCCATCGGGATGCCGCCGATGCGGGCCTGCCACGCCGAGCCGGCGGGGCGCCGCTCCGCCTGCGTCCATTCGCGGTCGATCTGTCGCCACATCTCGGTGTCGACGACGCCTGGACAAATGGCGTTGACGGTGATGTCCGGCGCGAGTCCCGCCGCTGCGGATTGCGTGATGCTGATCGCCGCCGCCTTGCTGGCCGCGTAGGCTGCGAACATCGGCCGCCCGCTGCGCCCGGCGATGGACGCGGTATTGATGATCTTGCCGCGCGGCCGCCCTGTCGCCCGCCGGGGCCTGGCGCATCATCTGCCGCGCCCCCGCCTGCACCGCGAAAAAGAGTCCGCGCGCGTTGACGTCGTTCACGAAGTCCCAATCCTCGGGCGTGAGCTCCAGCAGCGGCCGCACGCGCATCACGCCGGCGTTGTTCACCAGAACGTCGAGCCGGCCGAACCGCTCGACGGCGCGAGCGACCATCGCAGCGCTCTGCTTTGGATCGCTTACGTCCACCTGAAACGCATCCGCCTCCGCTCCGAGGGATTGGATCTCAGCAGCCACGGCTTTGGCGCTGGCTGCGTCGATGTCAGCTACGACGACCTTTGCGCCCTCGCGCGCGTAGCGCAGCGCGATTGCCCGCCCGATCCCACGGCCGCTCCCGGAAACGAGCGCTATCCTTCCATCCAGCTTCCCCATGTGCCCCTCCCTCTTGCGCGCCGCTGCGGCGTCATTCGTCCGGAGGCGACGTCACCACGATGAAGCGCAGGTCCGTCATCCCGGTGTTGTAGATCGCGTGCTCCACCCCTGGCGGGATGAAGATGACGTCGTCCTTGCGCACCACGGTCCGCTCGCCCTCCAGCTCCATCAACCCCTCGCCGTCGAGGACGTGATAGATCTGCTCCTGAATGCGATGCCGGTGCGGTGCGACGTAGGCCTTGGGCTGATACACGGACACGCGGTAGTCGAGGGTCTTCGACCCGCAGGGTTCGGGGCGCACCAGCATCTTCGAATAAGCGCCGCCATAGTGGGCTGGCGGCTCTTCCCACATCACGCTCGCCGTCGGGCGAATCATCGGTTTGGCTGGTTTCGGCTCTTTGGCACCCACTTGTCTCTCCTTCATTTGTTGGCAACCGCTTGCGCCTCGCGCGCCGCTTTTACGTAGGCGGCAAGCCCGGTGCGGATATCGTAGCGCGGCCTCCAGCCCAGCTCCGCCGCAGCGCGGCTGACGTCGAGCGCGCCTTTGCGCACGGCTTCCACGCTGTCGCCGTGACGGTAGGTTCCGGGACCCACCGAGAGCTGCGCACCCGGCACCAGGTCGCGGATGATCGAGACGATCTGCGCGGCCGTAGCCGCCGTCCCGCTGGCAACGTTGTAAACGTCGTAGGCGTGCCGCGCGTGATCGAGGGCCGCCAGAATCGCCGACACCACATCGTCCACATGTGTGTGGTCGATCGGCGAGTCCGCGCCCGTCGGGATATGAAGCTTGCGTCCAGCCAGCGCGGCGTCCACGAGATTCTTGGGGATGCGATCGCGCGGCAGCCCCGGCCCATAGACCCAGGACGTGCGCAGGTTGATGATCTCGAGCCCATGCAGCGCATGGTAGCTGCGCCCGAGCTGCTCCACCGCCGCCTTGCAGATCCCGTAAGGCAGCACCGGGTCGAGCGGATGCGTTTCGTCGATCTTGTCGGCCCGGAACGGTCCGTAGGCCTCCTCCGAGCTCATGTGGATGCAGCGGCGGATCCCGCCCAGCCGCATCGCCTCGAACACATTGAGCGAGCCCTCGACGTTGACGCGTACGACGTTGATGGGGCTGCCCAGCGACGACAGCACGCCGACAATGGCTGCGCAGTGCAGAACTGCGTCGGGTTTGTGGACGGACACCGCCTGCGCGACGTTCGCCATGTCGGTGATGTCGCCAAGGACGCGGACCAGCCGCTCGGCGGGGCCGGCAGCCGCGAGTCCCGCAAGCTGAGTGTCGAAGGCAATCGCCGTGTCGCCGCGCGCGATCAGTGCGCGAATCGCGGCCGCGCCGAGAAAGCCTCCCCCACCCGTGACCAGCACGCGCATCCTACCCTCACCTTAAGCCCTCTCCCGAGGCGGGAGAAGGGATAGCAAAGTTGTCAGAGATTGAACACGACCAGCCGCTGTTCGGTCATATCTTCGATGGCGTAGCGCGGCCCCTCTCGCCCACTGCCGCTTGCTTTCACTCCGCCATAGGCGAGCTGGTCGGTCCGCCAAGTCGAGGTCCCGTTGATGATCACCCCACCGACGCGCAGCGATCGGATCGCTCGGAACGTGATCTCGTTCGAGCGGGTAAAGATCCCGGTCTGAAGTCCGTACGGGCCAGCGTTCACGGCCGCGAAGACCTCGTCGATCGCCTTGTAGGGAATGACGTTGACGACGGGGCCGAACACCTCCTCACATACGACCTTCATGCTCGGTTTCACGCCGGTGAGCAACGTCGGCTCGAAGGCTGCGCCATGACGACGGCCACCAGTCAGCACCCGCGCACCGCCGGAAGCAGCTTCCTCGACCCAGTTCTCGACGCGCTGCGCCGCACGCTCGTCGATCAGCGTGCCGATATCTGTGGCGGGATCGAGAGGATCGCCGAGCTTCATCTTGCGAACTTCGGCTTCGATCAGACCGAGGAATGCATCGTATACGCGCTCATGAACATACACGCTCTGCACCGAGATGCAGCTCTGGCCGGCGAGCCGCATCGAGTTGCGTGCGCACGCCGCGGCCGCGGTGGCGAGATCGGCGTCATCATGAACAATGGTGGCGTTGTTGCCGCCGAGCTCGAGCGCGACCCGACGCAGGCCACTGGCTGCTTTGATTGCGACACCCGGCGCGGCTCGAACCGGTGAAACGTGATGAAATCCACACGCGGGTCGGCTACCAGCGCCGCACCGACGTCGGCACCACCGTGGACGACATTGAGCACGCCCGCCGGCAAGCCTGCCTCGACGACCAGCTCGACCAGGCGGTGAACGATGAGCGGAGCCTGCGGTGGCGGCTTCAGCACCATGCTGTTGCCCGCGGCGATAGCGGGTGCGATTTTGTGCGCGGCGAGGTTGAACGGCGCGTTGAACGGCGTGATCGCGGCGACCACTCCCGACCGGAAAGCGCAGCAGCATGGCGAGCTTGCCGGCTCCCATCGGACTGCCGTCGAGCGGTACGTGACGACCCTCGATGCGGATCGCTTCCTCTGCGGCCAGCAGCATGGTCTCCAGCGAGCGGCGGATCTCCGCGTCGGAGTCCTTGATCGCCTTGCCGGTTTCACGCGTCAGCAGCTCGGCGAGACTTGCCACGTCGCGCTCGACGAGCGCTGCGACTCGGCGCAGCAGCGCGGCGCGCTCGTAGGGCGGAATCGCCGCGGCCTTCTGGCGAGCATCCGCTGCAGCGCCAACCGCAACATCGACTTCGGCGGGTGACGACAGCGGCGCGGTCCCGACGATCTCCCCCCGGTACGGATCGCGAATCTCGGCAGTGCGCTCGAGCGCGGACCAAGTTCCGCCGACGAGATCCTTGGCCGTTACCGGCTGGAACGCCCTCCTCGCGATGACAGCGCTCATGCCGGCGTGAGGGGGCTGCGCTTGACCGGCTTGCCGAACACCGGCTCCTTGAAAGGCGTGGGTGGGAGCTGCCACGTCCCGGTGCCGGGCGGCTTCACTTTGTCGTCCACGTGCACGTCGAGCACACACGGTTTGCCGAGCGCGAGCGCGTGGCGCAGTGCGTCTCCGAGCTGATCGGAGTGCTTGACGGTGATGCCCTCGACGCCGAAGCTGCGCGCCATCGCGGCGAAGTCCGGGTTATAGGGCTCTTGCTTGGGCCCGGCGTAGAAACCGGTTCCGATCTCGCGGCCGTCGAACATTCCGTACTGGATGTCGCGAATCGCGGCCCACGCGAAGTTGTTCCATACCAGCCACACCGCGGGAATATCGTACTCGACGGCGGTCGCCAGCACGTGCGGTGTCATGACGAAGCCGCCGTCGCCGATCACCGCGAGACACGGACCGGTCCGGCGCGGCGAGCTTGGCGCCGAGAATACCGCTCACGCCGAAGCCCATCGCCGAGAAGCCCCAGGAGTTGAGCATCGCCTGCGGGCGCCGCGCTTCCCAGAACTGCATGAACCAGTTGTGGTGCACGCCGCTGTCGAGCGAGATGATGCCGTCGTCGGGCAGCGCGCGCCGTACCTCTTTCACCACGCGCTCGGGACGCAGCGGCGTGCCGCTCAAGTCGAAGTTCGGGCTCGTATACGCCTGCCACTCGCGCCGCCACCCATCGATCATTTCCTGCCACGGCCCGAAGCGCTTGCCGGAAGCGCGCCGGCTGATCGCTTCCTGCGCGAGTTGCGCGAGGAACACCTTCGCATCGGCGAGGATGCCGAGCGTGACCGGATAGTTGCGCCCGATCTCGACCGGGTCGATGTCGACATGCACCAGCTTCGTCGGCGGGATGTTCCAGGAATAGCCCGGAATCCACGACGAGGACGAGCGATCGTCGAAGCGAGCCCCCACCGCGATCAGCAGATCGCAGTTGCCGGCCGACCTGGTTGGCGGGATAAGTCCCGTTGCGTCCGATGAACCCGACCGCGAGGCGGTGCGGCATGGGTACCGCGCCCATGCCGTTGGGCGAGGTGATCACAGGGATATCCAGCAGCTCCGCGACTCTCGTCAGCTCCGGCCCGGCTTCGGCAAGCGTCACTCCGTGGCTGACGAAGAAGGCGGGGCGCTCCGCCGCCAGAATCATGTCGACGACGCGCTTCACGTCCTCGGGCGACGCGCCGGGGCGCACGAAGCCCGCGGCTCGATCCGAACGCTGGATCTGAACGTCGTCTTCTTCCTGGAACAGGTTGAACGGCACATCCAGGTTCACAGGACCGGGACGCCCGCTCAGCATCAGGTTGTAGCTTTGGCGCAGAGCCAGCGGCAGCATGTCCACGCGCGTGGGCTGGAACGTGCGCTTCACGTACGGACGCAGCACGACGGGGAACTCCGCTGCCTGGTTGCGGTGGCTCTCCTGGAATGGGCCGCGGTTGAACTGAGAGGTCGGGACGTTGGCGGTGATCGCGTAGAACGCCGAGGAATCCGCGGCGGCGCACGCGGTGGCCATCACGATGTTGCAGGAGCCGGGGCCGCAGGAGGTCAGCGTTGCGACGGGCCTGTGCGCGATGCGAAAGTAGGCGTCGGCCATGTGCCCCGCGGTCTGCTCATGGCGCGGCGAGATGAGTTTGATCTTGTCCTGGCGCTCGAACAGAGCGTCGAGAAGCCCGACGTTGCCGTGCCCGCAGATGCCGAAGACGTACGGCACCTGCTCCTGGATCAGAAAATCGGAGATGAGATCCCCGCCCTTCATGCGCGGCATGGCGTTGTTCCTCCTGACGGGCCGAGTCGAGTTGTTGGGTCGACGCAGCGGGCTGTCTTCGAGCCCAATTCGATCTATGCGGAAACTATATCAGACAAGGCGAGAATCGATCTTGTGAAATCCCTGGAGGTTCCCAACGAACCGGAACATATCTCGAGGCAAGGCGGAAACTCACCCGCTGTCGTCATTCCGGCGTTCGCCGGAATGACGACTGGGGCTGGATCCCTTTTGCTCTCCCTCAAGCCGAGGGCAACGCCCACCCCCATTCAGCCAAACGCCGGTGGCTCGCGACAATGTGTTCCACCGGCGGATCCGCCACGATTTCCAGCATCGAGGTCCCGGAGTAGCCGACCTCCCGGAGCGCCGCGCCGAAGCCAGCGAAGTCGCAGGTTCCTTGTCCCACGGGATCATGGCGCCAGGCTTCGCGTCCGGTGTCGGAGAGATGCACGATGCCGAGCCGCGAGCGCACCTTGCCGCAGACCTGCAGCCGCGTCCTCGCCTATGAAGTGAGCGTTGGCGATGTCGTAGCAGATCCCCACCAGCGGACTATCGATGCGGTCGGCGAAGGCGATGAGCTGGTCCGCGCGCGGGAAGACGCCCATCGGAATGTTCTCGAGCAGCAGACGCACACCGCTCGGCTCCGCCGCGCGCAGCACGCGGCCAAACGCCTCGCCGAACCAGCTCTCCAGATCGCGTCGAGCCGGCGCAATCAGCGGGTTGACGCGACCCGTCACGGTGACCACGCCGCTTGCGCCGATCGCCTCGGCGATCCCGATCAGACGCTCGAAGATCCGAACCGTGTAGTCGCGCATCTCCGGAGAGGCGCTGGCGAGATTCTGATCCAGGCTCGGCAGGTTGATCGTCTCGACCGTCAGTCCCGCGTCGCGGAGGAAGCGGGCGAATGCGGCCACCTCGGCACGCTCCATCATTGGATCCAGGTGCGGGCGCTGGGCCATCACCTCGAAGCGCCGGTACCCTTCGCGCGCCAGCGTTTCCAGTGCTTCACGTGCCGAAGACCGCCACATGAAAGACATGGTGTTCGCACCCACCGGCAGCGGCGCGGAGTATTGTCGCAGCCATCGTTTGCTCCTCCTTCGGCGTCTTCCTGCGATACTCTAGCCTATAGTCTCGTTCTGCGCTCGTTACGCCTTGGTTCTCGATCTACTCGGAGCGGACAAGATTGGAGCAACGCCCTCACGTAGCGCTCGCGCTTGGACTTGGCAATCGAGAAATGCTCGTCTTGGTGGCCATTTCTGCTGGGCGGTGCCGGCCCTGCGTTTGCACAAACCCGGCGAGCCGCACACGAGCGATAGTTCCGGACGCGTCGAAGTTGAAGCGCCCGCCCCGATCGGCCTGTCGCTCCGCAACCGCGCCCGTCGCAGAGAATCCGCCCGGAAGCGCGGGTATTTCGGGTCTTGGCCTGCGCCAGAATCCCGAAGGCGCAGTCGTCGTTCGCGTCCTGCCTGGGCCCTTCGCCGGCGATGGCTTCAAGTCTCCCTCGATCTGGCGAGGCGATCTGATCGTTTCCATGAATGGTCAGTCGCTCGACGTCGCCTGGCTACGCGCAGCTGCTGAAATCCCTGGCGCCGGTGACACGCTGCGAGTGGTCTATCGCCGCGGCTCGAGTGCCGATCCCTACTCGGCGGTCCCGCACGGCGACCCGGATGGCGAGGAGCGCACCATCGAGATCGTGCTCGGACGATGCCGCCACATGGAGCAGCAGCATCGGCCAGGGACTGTCCGCCCGGCCACGTCATTCCTCCCGCAGCGCCAGGTGAGTTCGAAGATCTCGTTCTCGCCAAGGCTCAGGATCTCGGGCTGCGCGGCGCGCCCGGCGGAGTGGACGCGTTGCTCGCAAATCTGTCCTCGGCGCAGCAGAAGATCCTCGCTCCCAGCTCGTTGCCTGCGGTCGTTCAGGCGTTCCAGCGTCCGCTTTCGCTCGATCGCGTCGAGGCCGACATCGCATCGCAGGTTCGCCCGTTCGCCGAGCCCCAATCTCTGCAGCAGACTCTTCTCGCGATTCATCGATTCGTACCTGCAGCACCCTCGGTCTTCCGGACCTTCAGGCGCAGCCCGACATCGCTGTCAGGCTGGCGGCCGCAAAACGCGACTACGAGCAGCGCGCCGTCAGTCTTCTGAAGGGGATGCGCCACGACAGCGCGGCGCTGGGTCCGGAACTTCCGCAGTACTTGGAGTTGATGCGCGCAGGCCCTGAGATCGTTTCGCTCTGTCCGTTGCGCTGCTTCCGAAGGTCGCGCAGCATGCGGCGGAGCTCGAGAAATTCGCGCAGGAGCTGTAACCGCATCCCCGCAGCCGATCCCGCCCGAGCTGGCCGAGCGTGTCAGTGCCGCCGTCGAGGGACCGGTCCTCGGCGCCAAGCTCGTCGACGGCGAGCTTTGGGTCGTCGGCGGCGAACAATCCAATCGCTACAACATGGATCTCATCGCCGCAGTCTTCGACGTGGGCGGCGCGGATGTGTATACGTTCTCAGCTCCCGCCGCAGAGGCCGTATCAGATCATCATCGATCAGTCCGGCGACGACCTCTACGAGTCCAAAGCGGATCTCGCGGGCCCCGCCACGGCGCTCTTCTCCGTCTCCGTGCTCTGCGATCGCGCCGGCGACGACCGCTACGTCTCCCACTACCAAGGCTCCGTCGCTGCCGGGTTCTTCGGTGTCGCCATCCTGATCGACGAGACTGGAGACGACCAGTACATCAATGACACTCCGGGCGCGGGCTGGTCTCAGGGCGTCGGCTTCTACGGGGCCGGGGTGCTCATCGATCGCGGGGGAGACGACCTCTACCAAGCTCAGATCCTCGCTCAAGGCGTCGGTGGGCCGAGCGGCATCGGCCTGATCGTCGACGCGTCCGGCAACGACATCTATATCGCGAACGGGCCGCATTTCCCCAGCGTCTATGAAACACCAGGCGTATTCGCCGGCCTGAGCCAGGGCTTCGGAGTTGGAATTCGCGGCTACGCTCCCGGCGGCATCGGGGCCATCTACGATTTCGCCGGCGACGATCGCTACTCCGTCGGCGAATTCGGTCAGGGCAGCGGATACTTCCAGGGTCTCGGAATCCTCCACGACGCCGCCGGCAATGATCAGTACGTCGGCTCGCGGTACGCGCAAGGCAGCGCTGCCCATCAGGCCGCGGGAATTCTAGTTGACGACGCCGGCAACGACTCCTATTCCTGTCCGGGCCCGGCAGCTCAGGGTGCGTCCTGGGATCAGAGCGTCGCGATGCTTGTCGACCGTGCCGGCGACGACACCTACTCCGCCAGCGGCCTCGCGCAGGGCTCGGGCGCCCAACAAGCCATTGGAATCCTCGTCGATCTCGACGGCCAAGACCGTTACGCAGTGCACCAGCGCTTGCCTGGGCCAGAGTGGCGACAACAGTTATCACTACGACACGGACCAGGTTTTCAGCTTCAGCGTCCTGCATCCACCGCGGCGGCAGGACCGACACCTACCCGCAGTCGCGTTCGAACGACCGGCTGATCCGCACCGGTACATTCATGCCGGACAACCCTGCCTCCTCGGATTGCTACGGACTATTTCTCGACGACTGACTCCGCCGTTTTGTCTGCTCCGAGTATATTAGGAGCCAAGGCGTCAAGAGCGCAAGAAGAGCCTCTCGCCTACAATCCCGCAACGCGATCGGAGGAGCGATGCTGCCGGAAAGCTGTGATGTCGTGGTCGTCGGGGCAGGCAATGCCGCCATCTGCGCCGCTTTGGCCGCGCGCGAGCATCAAGGTGCAGAGGTCCTGGTGCTCGAGCGCGCGCCCGAAGCGGAATCCGGCGGCAACACCCGGTTCACCGCGGGCGCGATCCGCTTCGCCTACAGCGGGGTCGAAGACCTGCGCGAGTTGATGCCCGATCTCACCGAGGACGAGATCGCGCGCACCGACTTCGGCGCCTATACCGAGGACCAGTTCTTCGACGACATGGCGCGGGTGACGGAAAACCGCGCCGATCCCGATCTCGTCGAGCTGCTGGTTCGGCGCAGCAAATCGACCCTGCTCTGGCTCCGCAGCAAGGGGATGCGCTTCGCCCCGATCTATGGCCGGCAAGCGTTCAAAGTCGACGGCCGGTTCAAGTTCTGGGGCGGGCTCACAGTCGAGGCCTGGGGCGGCGGTCCGGGCATCATCGAAGCGCAGAAGAATGCAGCCGCGAAGCACGGCATCCGGATCGCATACGAGGCGCGCGCGATGTCCCTGCTGCACGACGACGACGGTGTGCATGGCGTCACCGTGCGCTATCGAGGAAAGACGCGCGCGATCCGCAGCCGGGCGGTGGTCCTCGCGGCGGGCGGCTTCGAGGCCAATCCAGAATGGCGCACCCGTTACCTGGGCCCGGGCTGGGACCTCGCCAAAGTGCGCGGCACACGCTTCAACACCGGTGACGGCATCCGCATGGCGCTCGAGGCCGGCGCCGCGCCGTGCGGAAACTGGTCGGGCTGCCATGCCGTCGGTTGGGACCGCAACGCCCCCGAGTTCGGCGATCTCGCCGTCGGCGACGGATTCCAGAAGCACTCCTATCCGTTCGGCATCATGCTCAACGCCGCTGGCGAGCGCTTCGTCGACGAAGGCGCGGACTTCCGCAACTACACCTACGCCAAGTACGGCGCCGTGATCTTGCGCCAGCCCGGTCAGTTCGCCTGGCAGATCTTCGACCGGAAGGTCGTGCATCTGCTGCGCGACGAGTACCGCATCCGTCAGGTGACCAAAGTCACTGCGGACACGCTCGAAGCGCTGGTCGGCAAGCTCGACGATGTGAATGCAGCCCGGGCGCTGGAGACGATCCGCCAGTACAACGCCGCGGTGCGCACCGACATCGCGTTCAACCCCAACGTCAAGGACGGTCGCGGCACGCAGGGCCTGCCCGTGCCGAAATCCAACTGGGCCAACCCGATCGACGAACCGCCGTTCGAGGCCTACGCGGTTTCGTGCGGAATCACCTTCACGTTCGGAGGGCTGCGCATCACCACCGATGCGCAGGTTCTCGACACCGACGGCGCGCCGATTCCCGGCTTGTACGCCGCGGGCGAGCTGGTGGGCGGGCTGTTCTACTTCAACTATCCCGGCGGCACCGGGCTGATGTCGGGCGCGGTCTTCGGCCGCATCGCCGGCGACAGCGCTGGCCGCGCCGCGAGGAACTAGTGACGTGGCGGAGCAGAGCTTCGACGTCGTGGTCGTCGGCGGCGGAGGATCCGGGCTGGCCGCCGCGATCGAGGCACGAACGGCCGGGTGCGAAGTCGTGCTGCTCGAGAAGAATGAGAAGCTCGGAGGTTCCACCGCGTGGTCGATCGGTTCCATCACTTCGACCGGTACGCCGCATCAGATCCGCAGCGGCATCCAGGACCGTCCCGAGGATCACTACGAAGACATGCCGCTGTTCGCTGGGGACCTCGCGAGCCGCGACAACGACGAGCTGCGCCGCATCCTCTGCGATGAGGTGCCCGAAACCTTCCGCTGGCTGCTGGGCCTGGGCGTCCGCTTCTACGGTCCCGATGCCCGAACCGCCGCATCGCCGGCCGCGCATGCACAACGTGCTGCCGAACTCGCTCTCGTACATCTATCACCTCGAGCGCCATGCCCGTCGCATCGGCGTCGACATCCGTCTCGAGCATGCGAGCCAGCGCACTGCTGACCGAAAGCGGCGCGGTCACCGGTGTCGCCTGTGGTGAAGCACACCGCTTCCGCGCACGCTCGGGTGTCGTCCTCGCGGCCGGCGATTTCACCAACGATCCGGAATTGAAAGCGCGCTTCATGGGGTCGCAGCAGGCCAAGGTCGAGGGGGTCAACGTCACGGCTACCGGCGACGGACAGAAGCTCGCACTGCCGCTCGGAGCGCGCATCGTCAACGGCGACTTGGCGCTGGGACCCGAGATCCGCTTCATCCCGCCCGCGCACACAACGCTGGTTCGCCGGCTGCCGCCCTGGCCCGCTCTCGCGCACACCATGGACTGGGCGATGGGCCATGTGCCGCAGGCGCTGTTGCGCCCCTTCATCATGGGCTTTCTGACGACGGCACTGGCGCCGTCGCCGAAGCTCTTCGAGCAGGGCGCGGTGCTCATCAACCAAGCAGGGCGCCGTTTCTGCGACGAGCTGGACGCGCCTGCGCTGGCGCTCCCCGACCAACCCGGGAAGGTCGGCTACATCCTGATCGACGCTCGCCTCGCGCGCCAATTCTCCGCGTGGCCGCACTTCGTCTCCACCGCACCCGGCGTCGCGTATGCGTATGTGCCAGACTACCGGCGCAACCGCCCGGACGTGTATACGCAGGCGCCGAGCCTGACTCAACTCGCGACCAGGCTCGACGTCAACGCGGCGGCGCTCAATGCCGCAGTCTCCGAGCACAATGCCGCGCTGCCGACCGAATCCGCCGAGCGACGGCGGCCGGCCCTGGTCGATCCTCCCTTCATCGCGCTGGGGCCGGTGCGGTCGGTCTTCGTGCACAACGAAGGCGGGCTTGCCGTGGATTCCCAGCATCGCGTACTCGGCGCGCAGGACCAGCCGATCCCCGGACTGTACGCAGCCGGCGCGACTGGCCAGGGCGGCTTGTTGCTGAAGGGTCATGGCCATCATCTGGCGTGGGCTCGTCTCGTGTGGCGGCGGACGGTCGCGAGCGGGGAGCGGTTCTGCATGCCGAGCGCGATGGAAGTAACGACAGACCGACCCCTGGACCCCGGATCAAGTCCGGGGTGACGAAAACAAAGAAAGACGTCAGGCGCGGTAGGTCGGCCTAGAGGAGCGAAGATGCCTTTCACCCGACGCGACGTCCTCAAAGCGGGCACCGCCCTGGCGGTTGCCCCCGCAATGCTCGATTGGACTCATGCCTGGTCGGCGGAGCAGCCGTTCAAGCCCGAGGCCGGCGCGAAGCTCCGCTTCCTGCGCTGGAGCAAGTTCCTCGATGCCGAGAACAAGGCGACGTCCGAGGCGATCGCAGCGTTCAGCCAGGTCACCGGTGTCGATGTCCGCATCGAGAACGAATGGCAGGACGACATCCAGACCAAAGCGGCGATCGCCGTCAATGTCGGCAGCGGCCCGGACATCGTCTGGACGTTGAACGCCACGGCGCATCTATTTCCGGACAAGTTGCTCGACGTCACCGACGTGGCCGACTACATCGGCAAGAAGTACGGCGGCTGGTACCCGATCGTGGAAACCTACGGCAAGAGCGGCGACCGCTGGATCGCAATTCCGAACATCCTGGTGGGGGTCTTGCCGACCTATCGCATCTCCTGGATGAACGACGCGGGGTTCGACAGGTTCCCCACCGACAGCGACCGCTTCCTCAAGCTTTGCCAGCAGCTCCAGAAAATCGGACATCCAGCGGGCTTCGCCTTCGGTCACTCGACCAACGACGGCAACTGCTGGTGTCACTGGCTGCTGTGGTCGCACGGCGGCCGGATCGTCGACGAGCAGAACCGCGTGGCGATCAACAGCCCCGAGACTCTACGCGCGCTCGAGTACGCGCGCGCCATCTACGCCACGATGGTCCCCGGGAACGCTCTCGTGGAACGACGCCAGCAACAACAAGGCATTCCTCGCCGGCGAGATCGCGCTGACCGACAACTCGAGCTCGATCTACGGAAAGGCGCTCGCGGACAAGATGCCCATCGCCGCCGATATCAACCACGCCACCTGGCCCGTTGGCCCGGTGGGCGTGCCGACCGAGTTGCACCTGCTGTTTCCGCTGATCGTTTTCAAGTACACGAAGTACCCGAACGCGGCGAAGGCGTTTCTCGCCTTCATGCTGGAAAAGGAGCAGTACCAGTCCATGCTGCGCAGCTCGGTGGGATACATCTCCCAGAGTCTCAAAGCCTACGAGAACGATCCTTCGTGGTTCAAGGACCCGAAGATCACGCCATTTCGCGAGGTGAGCGCGCGCGCCAGGTCGGGCGGCTACGCCGGCGCGCTCGGGCAGGCGGCCGCCGCGACGCTGGCGGACTTTGTTGTGGTCGACATGTTCGCCGAGGCCGCAACCGGTCAGCTCTCGCCGAAGGAGGCGGCAGAGAAGGCCGAGAAGCGCGCTCAACGCTTCTATCGAGCATGAACGACAAGAGGCCTCGACCTGGCGCCTCATGCTCGGCGAATCCGCATGACCGAACACGCCTGCTCCGATCGTCGATGCCCATCAGCACTTCTGGGATCTCGAGCGCAACTACTATCCGTGGCTCTGCGATCGAGACCCGATTCCGTTTCGCTACGGGGACTACAGCGCGATCCGCAAGAGCTACCTGCCGCCGGACTACCTGAGCGACGCCGGGGAAAACCGTCCGACCATGACGGTGCACGTGGAGGCGGAGTGGGATCCGCGCGACCCGGTCGGCGAGACGCGATGGCTCGAGGAGCTTGCGGCGATCGCATGGCCTGCCCACCGCGTGCGTTGCGCAAGCGTGGCTCGACCGGGACGACGTAGCGGCAGTCCTGGCGGCCCAGGCGGCACGACCGCTGGTGCGCGGCATCCGCCACAAGCCGCGTTCGGCCGCCAGGCCCGACGCAGCTGAGCGCGGTGCGCGCGGCTCGATGGACGACCCGCGGTGGCGGCAGGGCTTTGCGCTACTGGAACGGCACGGGCTTTCCTTCGACCTGCAGACGCCGTGGTGGCATCTGGACGCAGCAGCCGATCTCGCGCGCGAGTTTCCGACTACGCCGATCATCATCAATCACACCGGCTTGCCCACGGACCGAAGCGAGCAAGGTCTCGCAGGCTGGCGCAAGGCGATGGATGTCGTCGCTCAGCTGAGAACGTGTTTCTCAAGATCTCGGGCCTGGGACAAGCCGGCAGGCCGTGGACGCTCGCGGAGAATGGACCCATCATCCGTGATGCAATCGCTATCTTCGGCGTCGAGCGATGCATGTTCGCCAGCAACTATCCGGTCGACAAGCTTTGTGCGCCATTCGAGACGATCTTCGCGGGCTTCCGGGCCGCGGTGTCGGATCGGCCGATATCCGATCAGCGCAAGCTGTTCGGCGAGAACGCGGTGCGGATCTATCGGTTGTGAGGCGACAGATGCGAAGCGCCTGGATCCCGGCGTGCGCTCGGGGTGACGAAGAAGGTCATCGTTGTGCTGCGATGCTTGTCGCCGGCGCGAGCAGCGCACCAACCTTGGCGCAGGACGCGGCTCCTTCCGGGGCGGTGTCGGTTACAGCAGAGCTAGAGCCGACCGTTCGATCTCTGCTTCACACGATCGAGTCGCTTTCGGACTATCGCGCTCCCGAGGCTTTGCCACCCGTGTTCCAGCTTCGCCAGAACCTGATCGAAGCAAAGGTCTGTGAAGAGCCCTGCAACGTGACGGCAGCCTATGTTCCGCGCGAGGGGATCTATCTCGCCGAGAACCTGGATCCCGTGCACGAGCCGCAGGATCGGGCCGCGCTGCTGCACGAGCTCGTTCACTACCTTCAGCAAGGGCATCCCAAGTTCGCGCACATGGCGCCGTGCGAACGCGAGAAGACCAAGGAGCAAGAGGCCTACGCCATCCAGAATGCCTATCTTGAGATGATCGGCAGTCGAGAGCGCGCGGTCTTCTACGACGGCGAATTCGACTGCGACGGTGAGCGCTCTGCGCGGTCGCCGTGATCGCGTTGCGACCCTAGCCTGCCCGAACAAGGCATTCCCGTTCGCTTGTCGCGGAATGCGCATGCAAACGGCCCTCCGTACCGGATTTGTGTAAGCTTGTCCAAGCATCCGTCGCGTCAATTCGTCGGCGCGCATGGCGGTGAACCTCTAGGAGAGTACTGATGCGTTATCGCTTGCTCGGCCGTACCGGCCTTTATGTTTCGGAGATCTGCCTGGGAACAATGACCTACGGCGGCAAAGGGCGCTGGGCGCCGATCGGTCAGCTGGGCGTAGCCGACGCTCAGGCGCAGATCAAGGCGGCCTTCGACGCGGGGGTCAACTTCATCGACACGGCCAACGTCTACTCGGAAGGAGACTCCGAGCGAATCGTCGGAGAAGCGCTGGCCAACCTCAAGCTGCCGCGCGAGGACCTGGTCGTCGCCACCAAGGTGCGCGTGCGTATGGGGCCAGGCCCCAACCGTGTAGGGCTCACACGCGCTCACATCATGGACGAAGTGGAAGCCAGCCTGCGGCGGCTGAAGCTGAATCACATCGATCTGTATCAGATCCATGGCGTGGATCAAGTGACGCCTCTGGAGCAGACTTTGCGCGCATTGGAAGATCTGGTGCGCTCGGGCAAGGTCCGCTACATCGGGTTATCCAACTACGCCGCGTGGCAGATCATGAAGGGCCTGGGCATCTCGGAGCGTCAGGGGTGGAACCGGTTCGAGAGCATCCAGGCCTACTATTCCATTGCCGGACGCGATCTCGAGCGAGAGATCGTACCTGTGGCCCTGGACCAAGGGCTGAGCATCCTGGTTTGGAGTCCGCTCGCGGGTGGACTGCTGAGCGGAAAGTTCACCGAGGCCGCCACCGGCCCGGAAGGCGCGCGTCGCACCACTTTCGACTTCCCTCCGGTGGATCGAGCCCGAGCGTTTCGCGCCGTCGAGGCCATGCGCCCGATCGCCGCCGCGCACGGCGTTTCGGTCGCGCGCGTTGCGCTCGCCTGGGTGCTGCAGAAGCCTGCCATCACCAGCGTGATCATCGGTGCGAAGACCTTGGACCAGCTCGCCGACAATCTGGCGGCGGCCGAGCTGACACTCTCCGACGCCGAGATGAGCGCCCTGGACGAGGTGAGCAAGCTGCCACGCGAGTATCCAGGGTGGATGTTCGAGCGCCAGCTGGCGGATCGAATGCCAAGTTGAGCCGAGCTCGACCGCTGCGATCCCCATCTACCGTCATCCCGGCGTACGCCGGGATCCAGAAGACTTGGTGCCCAAGTATCCTGGGTTCCGGCTCGCGCTCCGCTTGGCCGGAACGACGACGCCCAGAGTATTCGGTGCAATCCAGTAGAACTGAAAGGTGACAAATGCGCGCCCTTGAAGCTTCATCCTTCTCGATCGATGCGCTGCGCGTGGTCGAGCGACCCGTCCCGCGCCCGCGCCGGGGCGAGATCTTGATCCGGGTCAAAGCTGCCAGCCTCAACTATCGCGACCTGGCCATCCTGAAGGCGATCTATCTCCCGAATCTGCCCCTGCCCTACGTGCCCGCATCGGACGCCTGCGGAGAGGTGGAAGAAATCGGAGAGGACGTCACGCGTTTCCGCGTCGGCGACCGCGTAACGCCGATCTACACGCAAGGCTGGTACGACGGCATGCCCACGCTGGAGCTGCGCACGAAGCGAACGCTCGGTGCTCCGCTGACCGGCGTTCTGCAGGAATACGTCGTCGTCCCGGCGGAAGATGCGGTCTCCGTGCCACCGCATCTCACGGATGCTGAAGCGGCAACGCTTCCGATCGCGGGAGTGACGGCATGGTCGACGCTCGCCGAAGGTCACGTCAAGACCGGCGACACGGTGCTGGCGCAAGGCACGGGCGGCGTCTCCTTGTTCGCTCTTCAATTCGCAAAGCTCGCCGGCGCTTTCGTGATCGTAACCTCCTCGAGCGACGAAAAGCTCACCCGCGCCCGCCAGCTCGGCGCCGACGTCGGGATCAACTATCGCACGATCCCGAACTGGGATGCCGCCGCACGCGAGGCTACCGGCGGAAGGGGCGTGGACATCGTTGTGGAAACCGCAGGCGCGACGCTGGCTAAATCGCTATCTGCTCTGGCCTTCGGCGGCTTCGTCGGCGTCGTCGGTTTCGTTGCAGGCTTCGAGGCAACGGTGCCGGTCCGCCAGCTCATCGGCCCGATGGTGCGGGTGCAAGGCATCGCTGTGGGCTCGCGCGCCCGCTTCGAAGCGATGAACCGAGCCATCTCGCAGCACAAGCTGCGGCCGGTGATCGACAGCGTTTTCCCGCTGGAGCGCGCGGCCGAAGCCTTCAAACGCATGGAGCGCGGCGATCACTTCGGAAAGATCGTGATTACGATCTGAGGCCGGGCATCCCCGGATTACGCTTCGCTCTATCCGGGCTACACGCGCTGTTTTAGGCCGTTCGCGCTGAGTCGGCCGTGCTGAGCTCGTCGAAGCATCGAAGCGCGTGTAGACCACGTTGGAGGCGTCCGCGCTTCGACAGGCTCAGCGCGAACGGGATTAGGATTTGTCGCGCTTCTGCGCTCTGGCTCGCTGAGCTGTCCCGCTAATTGCGATACGGCGCCGACGGAAGCATCGGCACGTTCGCGAACTCCGCCGGCACCTCGCCCGTCAGGCTTTCGAGAAATGCCACGATGTCCGCGATGTCGTCCGTGCTCAGATCGCGACCGAGCTGCAGCTTCGCCATGATCCGAACCGCATCCTTCAGCTCCGCCACCGAGCCGTCGTGGAAATAGGGCGGCGTCACCGCGACGTTGCGCAGCTGCTGGACCTTGAAGATGAACGCATCGGCCTCGTTCTTGGTGTCCTGAAAGCGCCCCTTGTCCCGTCCCTTGAACAGCTCGACTTCCTTGCTGCCCGGTCAACAGCCAGTAGTCCTGCGTAAGACCGAACTTCTGGAACATCTGCCCGCCGACGGTGACGCCGTTGTGGCAACCTGCGCAGCCAAAGGTCATGAACTTGTCGAGTCCGCGTCTGGCTTGCGCACTCAGTGCACCGGTGTCGCCCGCCAGATAGCGATCGAAGGGCGCAGGCGTGAGCAGCACACGTTCGTATGCACCGATGGCCTTGCCCCAGTTTTCCACGTTCACGGGCTCGGCCTCGCCGGGAAAGGCCTTCTCGAACATAGCGCCGGTAACCGGGGATCGCTCGCAGCTTCTGCTTCGGCGGCGGCGTAGTCCGCGTTGCCGTATGCGAGAGGACTGATCAGCGCCTTGACCGCCTGCTCCTCCACATCCTTCCGATTGCCGCCGTAGTGCTGCACGAACTGCAGCGCCGTATTGAATACAGTCGGGGCATTGCGCGGCAACACCTTGCCGTGGTTGCCGATCGACGTCGGCAGCGCGTCGGCGCCTTCGAGCGTCGGCTGATGGCACTTCGCGCAGCTCACCACTCCATCGCTCGACACCCTGGGCTCGAAGAACAATGCCTTGCCGAGCGCCACTCGCTCCGGAGTCATGCGGCCGCTCGGGGGTGCTCGCGTCCGCGGGCAACGGCTTGAACAGCTGTCGCGCGCGTTCGAGCAGGGCCTGCTGCGAATCCTCCGCCGAACGACGCACACGAATATCGCGGCCAACGCGCACGGCGCCGGCAGCAAGGACGCCGGCTCTCCTCTGGTCATGATATTGCTCCCTTGGTTAGTCGCATTTGAGGCTTGCGCCGCCATTGTTCCTCGGTTTCGTGTCGAGGCCGCAAGCGCCAGCCCAGCGTCAATCGACCGGTATGCCGCGGGCGCTCGTAATCTCGGCGGGAGACACCGCCGGCGCGTGGTTTCCCCAGGATTGGCGAATGTAGCTTACGACCGCGGCGATCTCCTCGTCGGTGAGGTCTTGACCGAACGGCGGCATCCCGTAAGGCCTGGGATTGTCCTGAGTGCTGGGCGGAAAGCCCCCGTTGACGACGATCCGAATGGCGTTGATCGGGTAGCGCATCACGATCGATTCGTTGTTCTCCAACTGCGGGTAGATGCGCGGCACCCCCTCTCCACGGCGCTGATGACAATCCGCACAGTGGTGTTCGTAAAGCTTGGCCCCTGCGCCACCAGCGCTTCGCGCCTGCTTCTCCGTCACCCTGATCTGTGGCGGCTCGGGCGGCTCTTCTTGCTGCGTCTGAGATTTGAGGTAAGTCGCCATGGCGGTGATGTCGGCGACGGTCAGGTGCTGCAGGCTGTCGTGCACGACGACGGCCATCGGGCCAAACACCACGCCACGCGCAGATACGCCCGGTCTTGAGCAGATCGGCCACCTCGCTGATCTCCCAGTCTCCCAGACCGGTTTCACGATTCGACGTGAGCGAAGGAGCGTACCAGTTTTGAATCGGGATCAGACCGCCGGCAACCACGTCGCCGCTGCGTCACCGCACCCAGCATGTTGCGGGAGCTGTGGCAGGCGTTGCAATGCCCGAGCCCATCGACCAGATAGGCGCCGCGGTTCCACTCTTTGCTTTGCGCCGGATCGTCCTGGTATTCGCCGGCCTTGAAGTAGAGCGCTCGCCAGCCGATCAACAGCTTCCGCTGATTGTAGGGGAACGTCAGCTCGTGCTTCCGGCTCGGCTTTCGCACCGGCTTGACGGATCGCAGATAGGCGAACAGGTCGTCCGCGTCCGCTCGAATCACCTTGGTGTAGTTGGTGTACGGAAAAGCCGGGTAGAGCAGCGTGCCGTCCTTGGATCGGCCGTCGTGCAGGGCGCGCCAGAAATCGTCCGCCGTCCATTTCCCGATTCCGGTATCGGGATCGGGGGTGATGTTCGGAGCATACAAAGTCCCGAACGGCGTGGGCATGGGCACGCCGCCAGCGTAGGCTTCCCCGCCCTTGACCGTATGGCAGGCGCTGCAATCTCCTGCCCGCGCCAGATACTCTCCGCGCACGACCTGCGGGGGCCGCCGCTCGAGCTCTTGCGCTCCGGGACGTAGTCGGTTGCGGCACCACACTGCCACATTGCAGCGGAAGCTTCGTCGATGCCGACAGCGTCGGCGGGGCTTTCGTAGATGCGGATTGGCTGCCAACCACGCAGCGACGGCTGAAATGTCTTGGGGCGTCAGCAAGTCGGCGATGCTGCGCCATGCAATCCGGTTCGCGCGCGACCCGTCGGTCGGCTCTTCCACGCGCCCATCTGTGCGCCGATGTAGTCGGCCGACAGACCCGCGAGCCCCGGTATCGCCGGCGCCATACCCGTGAGCTCGCGCCCATGACAGGCGATGCAAGCAGGAAGATGGCGGGATCGGGTCGCCCCGGGTGGCGAGTGCTCTTGCCGCGAGCAAGCACTGCGGGCGATGCGGTGGAGGCGGGCGCAGGATACGCAGGCCTGAGCTTGGAGTAGTACTCCGCGATCTCCTTCAGGTAGGCGTCGGACAGATAGCCCACCATGTAATTCATCACCGCATACTTGCGTCGTCCCTCGCGGAAATTGATCAACTGGTTGTAGAGGTAGCCGGCGGGCTTGCCGGCGAGGCGTGGATAGATCTCGCCCTTCTTCGCGCCTTCGCCCTGCTTGCCATGACAGGCCTCGCACGCGATCAGCCGCTGCTCCAGCGTGTCGGGGATCTCGGCCGGCTTGGGCGCCGCGGCAGGCGACGACGCCGTGCCGCAGAACAGAAGCCGCACAGCGCCAGGAATGCGGCGCCATTTCGCCTGATGCCGTCCGGAGTGACGCCCCACAGCGTTGATCATCGAGCTGCTCCGTAGCTTCAGCAGCAGCGGGTTACGTCCGAGGACGCGAAACCATATCCTCGGCGCTCATGCCGTAGAAGAACTTCGGCGCCGACCCTGCCTTGCCCGGCCACGGGTGCTCGCGCAGAACTTCTTCGTTGATGTCCGCGCCCCAGCCCGGCGCATCCGGCAGGAAGACGTGCCCGTCCTTGATCACAGGAGGTCGGGTCACCAGAGTGCCCTTCCACGGCACATCGTCGATGTCGATCTCCATGATCCGCACGTTCGGCAGCACCGCGCACAGATGCAGCGAATGCAGATCGGCGAGATGGCTGTAGTAGTTGTGGGGAGCGATGTTGATCTCGTAGGCCTCGGCCATGCGCCCGATCTGCACTGCTTGCGAGAAGCCGTTCCATGGCACGTCGATGATGGCGACGTCCACGGCATGCAGCTCGAACACCGGCCGATACTGCCGCGTGCTCACCAGGCTTTCGCAGGACGCCAGGCGGGTGGAAGTCGACTGCTTGATCTGCAGCAGCGCCTGCGGATCCCAGTTGTCGTACTCCATCCACTGCATGTTGAACTGCTCGAGCAGCTTGCCGATGCGCAGCACGCCCTCGGTGCGGAAGTTGTAGTTGAGATCCAGGCACAGTCCCACCTGCGGTCCGACCGCATCGCGGAACGTGCCGATCAGCCGCTCGATCGCTTCGAGGATGTCTGCGCTGGGCGCGCCATCCGTGGAGTTGATGCCGGCGCTGAACCCGGGAAAGTAGACGTTGGCGGGATCGCCCGGGATCACGATGTTGGTCTTGAGCGCCGTGAAGCCGCGCGCGACCACTTCCTTCCCGAGCGCTGCGATGTCGTCGTAGGTCCGCAGCGGCGGCGTGCCCAGCATCTGCCCCATGCGCGCGCGGGTCGTACCGCAGTGAGACCAATACAGACGCACGCGATCGCGCAGCGGACCGCCGAACAGCTCGTACACCGGCACGCCGAGCGCCTTCGCCTTGATGTCCCACAGCGCCAGCTCGATGCCGGCCATGGCCTTGTGCGTGACGCCGCCGAGGTTCTGCCGCGTGGCGCGCAGCATGTCCCAGTAGAGCCGTTCGACGGGTCGCGGATCCTCGCCAACGAGCAGATGCGCCATGTCGCGGACACAGCCGGCGATGCCGTGCGGGCTGCGGTTGTCGCTGCACTCGCCCCAACCCACCAGTCCGTCGTCGGTCTCGATCCGGACAAAGGTCCACGGCCGCCAGCCGCCGTCACAATGCAGGCAATCTACGCGTGCGATCTTCATGCGACAAGCTCTTTGCGGACATGCACGGATTTGATTCTACGGGGTGCCACGTTACTCACCCCGGCAGCGGGAACTCCCGCAGATACTGCATGTAATCTTCCTCGACGTCGATCTGCAGCGCCGCCAGCAGTCGCACGACACCGCAGTAGAACGAGATCGTGAGCAGCAGATCCACGAGCCGCTCGTTGTCGAGCCCTTTCTTCAGCTCGGCGAAGGTGGCGTCGGGAAGGTTGGGTTGCGCAGTCAGCTCGCGCGCCGCACGCAAGACCGCTCGCTCCAGTGGGGAAAGACTGGTGGGTTGCCCTTGCGTATCGAGCTCGATCGCACGAATGTCCTCGTCGGTGACGCCGAACTCGCGCCCGATCTTGATGTGGTGCGAGTACTCGTAAGGCGATCTGGTCACATATCCGACCTGGAGAATCGCCATCTCGCGCAATCTGGGATCGAGCCGGCTGTGGAAGCGGATGTAGCGGCCCAGGCCGAGGAAGCTGCGAGCTGCGTCGGGACTGTTCACCAGGGCTCGATAGAGGTTGATGTTTCGGGCCAGCAGGTCGCGGTTCTGCGGTGCGAGATCGGCCTGCTCGAGATAGGGTACGCGCGCCATGTGTTCGACTCCCTGTTAACTACGCCCTTGGGCCCGCGGAGGATTGGGTGGTCTCTTCCAGGCTCCGCCCGATTTCTCGCGCGTCGGCCCCACATAGTTGGCCAAGCATTCGTTCCGCGCTTCTCCCTTGAGGCCCCGACAGGCCTGCTCCCTCTCTCTGATGATGTCCTGTTGCGATCTTCGGCTTGCTCATGTAGGCACTGTCTTCGTCCGCGACGACCGGGCATGGCGCACAGGTCGAACGCGGCGATCAACATTGCGGCAGACACTCGGGGCATGTTCACCCTCCTGGATCAGGGCTTGGCAGCCGGATCGAGTCCCAGACGCTGCCGCAACTCACGCGCCGTCAGCGCCTGGCCGTAGACCGGTGTGTCCGCGGTCGAACTTCTTCGCGGCTGCGAGAGGCCCGACCACGACCGGCTCGAAGCCCGCATCTCGCACCAGGCGCGCGGCGACTTCGAGCGCAGCCGGGATCGTCTCCCGCAAGGGGGACCCCGATGCGCTCTCCGGATCGGTTGGCTTCGTTGGCCAGAGCATGAGCCGGGATGGAATTGAATGCACGCACCAGCCGCACGCCCGGCAGGAATTCCGCCGATGCCAGTCCCGTGCCTTTCGCCAGCGCAGGCTCTGCCATCGCGCCGTCACGCGTCGGATACGGGTTCCCCGTTTCGAGCACGACCTTGCCTGCCAACTCGGTCGCGAAATCACGGCCGACCTGTGGCACGGCGCCATAGGGAACAGAAATCAGGACGACGTCGCCGAAAGCGGCCGCCTCGCGCGGCATGCCTGCCCGCGCCGAGGGTCCGGCACGCTTCACCAGATCCCCGAGCTCATCCGGATGGCGCGACGAAAAGAACACCTCGTAGCCCGCCTTCGCCCACAGCACGCCCAGCGTGCCCCCGATGTTGCCCGATCCGATGATGCCGATCTTCATGGCAGGGCCTTTCGTCTGTGATAACAGACGCTCCGACGCAAGAGCGAAACCCGCGCCCCCGGCCGCAACAACCTGAAGCAGCCTGCGGCGGCGCCTGTTCACTGCATGCGTTGCCATGTAGTGCTCCTCCGGCGCAGACCTAGCTTGCGCTCTACTCTACCATCTTGCCGCAAAAGGGCCCCGCTGGCCGCCAGCCTGATCCACGACGTCGACTCCGTGGCTGGACTGCCACTACGCTCAGCAACTGCCCCGGACTTCGATCCTGGGACGAACGCGGACTGCGCTCGGCTACGGAGTCGAAGCGTGCCATGGAGTGACGGCGCGAAGCTCGCGCGATCGACCTGGCACCGCTCGTCTTCTCACCTTACAATCCCGGATCGACGCGACCAAAACGCAGCGCACGGAGGAGACCAATGAGCAACAACGAAATCGATCGTCGTACTTTTCTCAGAGGCGCCGGGCTGGCGGCCCTGGCGGCAACGGCCGGGATCGACATCCGAGCCACCCGCGCCGACGAACCCGTGCCCTACTCGTCCGGCACGGCAGCCCCCAGCCTCAAAGCCCCAGCCAACGCCTGCGACTGCCACATGCACATCTACGACAGCCGCTTCCCGGTTGCGCCGACCGCAACGCTACGTCCGCCGAACGCCGCTGCCATCCGACTATCGGCTTCTCCAGAAGCGCATCGGCACCACGCGCAACGTCATCGTCCAACCGTCGACCTATGGCACAGACAATCGCTGCACGCTCGACGCAATGGCTCAGATCGGCTCGACGGCACGCGCAGTGGCGGTAGTCGACACCACGGTGTCCGATGCCGAGCTGCAGCGATTGGCGGGCTTGGGCGTGCGCGGGATTCGCTTCAACCTCGTTCAGGCCGGTGCGACCACCGTGGACATGATCGAACCGCTATCCGCGCGCGTCAACGAGCTCGGGTGGCACGTGCAGATCCACATGCTCGGCGACCAGATCGTGCAGATCGAGAGCCTGCTGCAGCGACTGCCCTCTCCGATCGTGTTCGATCACATGGGCCGCATCCCGTTGCCAGACGGCGTGAACCATCCCGCATTCCGGGTCATCAGCAAGCTGGTCGAGCAAGGCCGGACCTGGGTAAAGCTATCGGGAGCGTACATGGCGACCAAGGTCGGTCCGCCGACCTACGCGGACGTAGCTCCGCTTGCGCAAGCGTATATACATGCGCGCCGGAACGGATGGTCTGGGCAACCGACTGGCCGCACCCGACCGAGAAGACCGTCAAGCCCGACGACGCCATCCTCCTCGATCTTCTGACCGAGTGGGCGCCGAACGAACCGACGCGCCATCGGATTCTGGTCGAGAATCCCGAGGTGCTGTACGGATTCCCGCCGCGAGCTAGCTCAGTTTCGGAAGTACCAAGCGGCGCAGGTCAGAGCGCATCCGATCGCGTAGATCATCCACGTCTCGGGCACGAAGTAAGGATAGACCATGAGCACGATGCCCAGGATCATGGGGACGACCAGCGCGGATTTCTTTCCGTATCGGAAAGCCGCGAAGCCGACGATGCCGAAGATCAGTGAAGCGAACAGGGCGGCGGGGCTTGGCATCGGAGATGACTGGTTAGCGTTTTCGAGCTATTTATGAGCGATTGAACCACGTTGCGAGTTAGCGTCGTGCAAGTGACGACGCAAGCCACAGACAGGCAAGCAGCTACTGCGCCACATTGCTCGCCTGGCGTCAACAACAAGACCGCGGCGGCTCTCGCCGAGGCGTTCGATTTGAGTGGGTACGTTGAGCAGTTGATGACTCAACGGCAGCCCTGCTGTCGTTTGCGCTTAGTCGGCCGATCCCGGTTAAGCTTCCCGCATGCGTGAACGCATCACCTCGATCGTCTCCACCCTGCTCCGTTCCTCGCCGCTGCGGCACAAGCGGTTCCGGGTCTACTACTTCGGGACGGTCGGCACGGCGCTCGGCTACACCATGCAGGCCACCGTCGCGGCATGGCTGATGGCGACGTTGACGCCGTCGGCGCTCATGGTCGCGCTGGTTCAGACCGCGAGCACTGCGCCTTCTTTGCTGTTCGGCTTGTTCGCCGGCGCACTTGCCGATATCGTCGACCGGCGCAGCGTCGTTCTGTCGACCCAGATCCTTCTTCTGGCGAGCACTGTCATCCTGGGTGCCGCAACGCTGGCCGGCATGATCGGCCCGGTTTCGCTTCTCGTGCTGACCTTTCTGGTCGGGATCGGATTCACGTTCTACATGCCGGCGCAGCAGGCGCTCGTCAACGATCTGGTGCCGCGGATAGAGCTGCCGCGGGCCGTTGCGCTTTCGGCCGTGGCATTCAACGTCGCCCGCGCCGTCGGACCTGCGCTTGCGGGCGCGATCGCCGCATGGCTGGGCTCGGGCAGCGCATTGCTGGCGAGCGCGCTGTTCTTCGTCTGGATGGTCGTGGCGTTACGCGGCTGGCCGAAACAAGCGCGGGCACTTCCCGGGGTTCCGGAAACCCTGCTCACCGGCGTGCGCAGCGGCCTGCGCTATCTGCAGCACTCGCCGCCGCTGCGCGCCTTCGTGATCCGGAATCTGAGCTTCGCTGTGTGCGCGAGTGCGCTCTGGGCGCTTCTTCCCGTGATCGCCCGCGATCACTTCGGGCTCGGTGCCGGCGGCTTCGGCCTCTTGCTCGGCTTCTTCGGTGCAGGGGCAGTGGTCGGTGCGCTCTGGATCCCACGCCATCTGCAGAGGGTGTCTTTGAACACCGTGGTCAGCGGCGGGTATCTCCTATGGGCTCTCGCGGCGCTCGTGATTGCGTTTGCGCCCTGGGTCGTCCTCGCGATCGTCGGATGCTGCGCGGCCGGCGCCGCCTGGGTCAGCGTGTTCGCGAGCCTGTCGGCGGGAACACAGACCTCCGCGCCGGCCTGGGTCAGGGCGCGGGCGGTAGCGACGAACCTGGTCACGACCCAGGCGAGCCTCGCGGTGGGTAGCGTGGTCTGGGGAGCGGTGGCGTCGGCGGCAGGAACACCGATCGCGCTGAGCCTCTCCGCGGGCGTCATGATGCTGCTCTACATGCTGAGCCGCGGCGTGCGCGTCGAGCTGGGTCATGAAGCACGATGTCACGATGGGGGTGGCGCCCCCGGAACTGTCGATCCCGATCGAGCCGATGCCCGGACGACGGACCGGTCCTGATCCAGATCGAATACCGGGTAGATCCGGAGAATCGCAAAGCATTCCTGCGAGCAATCCGGTCGATCGAACACATTCGTCGCCGCAACGGCGCCGCCAGCTGGCGTGTCTACCGCGATCTCGAAGACGAGGAACGTTTCGTCGAGCGTTTCGTACTCACCTCGTGGGGAGAATACATGCGCCAGCGCTCGCGCATGACCGTGAGAGACCGGGAGCTGCAGGATCGCGTGACGAAGTTGAATCGATCGGGCGTACCGATCCGCGTGTCGCGTCTTATCGGGGTCGGTGAGACCGAGGTTGCGCTGTAGCCGGACCAAGCCCGTTCATGGTTCGATGCTTCGACAGGCTCAGCACAGGCGATGCTCAGCACGAACGGAAAGATCTCCCGTTACCGCACACTAGTTCCCGATCACTTCTCCGAAACGCACCCACTCTTTGCCGTCGAAGCGCTGCAGCTGAACCTGCCGGATGACGCGATAGTCGGTAGAGCTGGTGTTGATTCGGATGCCGGGCAGCAGCAGCGGCAAATCGAGATTCTTGAGGTTCGCCGCCTGATTCATCACGTTCTCGCGAGTCAGATCGTCCCCGCACTGCTTTAGCACCTGCACTAGCGTCTGCGCGGCTGCGTACGCATAGACGTTGTACCAGTCCATCAGATCGCCGTCCGGATAGTACTTCTTCATGAAGGCGCGCCATTCCTTCATCGCCGGATCGTTGCTCCACTGCGGATCGGTCGGGATCCTTCATGAAGCCCACGGTGATCACGCCGACTCCTTTTTCCAGGCCCGCCGGCACCATGACCTGACCGACCGACGATCCGGGCATCGCGACGAACTGCAGCGGCTTCCAGCCGATGTCGTACGCCTTGCGGATCGCCTGAGCTGCGAACTTCGCCGTGCTGATGTTGAAGAAGGTATCGGCGCCGGATGCCTTCAGCGTCACCATCTGCGAGTCCACGGTGGGATCGGTCAGCTCGAAGCTGGACTCGGCGACGATCAGCTGCTTTCGCTTGTCTCCCAGCTCGTCGTACAGCCCGTTCAGATAGTCCTTGCCGAAGTCGTCGTTCTGGTACAGCACGGCGATCTTGGCGTTAGGTCGATTTTGCAGAACATAGCGCGCGTACGCCCTCGCCTCGTTGTAGTACGTCGGCAGCCAGCCCATGGTCCAGTGGAAGTTCTTCGGGTCGGTGAACTTGCTCGCGCCTGTCGACACGAAGAGCTGCGGGACTTTCTTCGCGTTGAGATATTTCTGGACAGCGGAGTTTGCTGCGGTGCCGTTGGAGTTGAACACCGCCAGGACTTCGTCCTGCTCGACCAGCTTGCGTGTCTGCTCCACGGTCTTGGGTGGCGTGAACGCATCGTCCAGCGAGATCAGTTTGATCTTGCGTCCGTTGACCCCGCCCTCCGAGTTGAGCTTCTCGAAGAAGCCCGCCTGCACTTTGCCTCCCGCGCTGTAGGCGGAAGCCGGGCCGCTGTAGGGCTTGGTCTGGCCGATCCTGATCTCGGTATCGCTCGCGCCCGGGTCGTACTTCTTCTGAGCAGAGGCCGGAGCAAGCGCGAGCGCGAAGGCCAACGCAACGATGAGCTGCCTAAGCAAATTGGGGCGAGTCGACACTGGCGAAGCGGGTTGCACGCGGCTCATCCCCCGTGCGCGCCTTGTGTATTGACGTACAGGGAGTAGACGCTCTTGCTCGCGGCCATGAACAAGCGATTGCGGTGGGTGCCTCCGAAGCAGAGATTGGCACAGCGCTCCGGGAGATTGATGCGTCCGATCAATCTGCCGTCCGGGTTGTAGATGTTCACACCGTCCAGCGCCGCCTCACCCATCCCCCAGCCCATCCAAAGATTGCCGTCGACGTCGCAGCGCATCCCGTCCGGCGTGCCGGCACCCACGTCGATGAACTTGCGCTTGTTGGTCAATCGCTTCCCTTCCACCACGTCGTACGCATACAGATTGCGCGGGGTGCCACCGGACTCGACCAGATAGAGCCGCGATTCGTCCGGTGAAAAGCACAGCCCATTCGGACGATTGACACCGCCTTCGACGACAGTGATCTCGCCGCTCGCGCCGTCGACGCGGTACACATGCATCGGCAGCTCTTGCTCCGCGAGGTAACCTTCGTAGTACCCGAGCAGTCCGAACGGTGGATCGGTAAACCAGATGGAACCGTCCGACTTCACCACCACGTCATTCGGCGAGTTGAGCCGCTTTCCCTCGTAGCGATCGACGACGACCGAGATGGTGCCGTCGTATTCGGTGCGCGTAACGCGACGCGCTCCGTGCTCGCAGGTCACCAGGCGGCCTTGCCGATCGCGCGTGTTGCCGTTCGCGAAGTTGGAGGGCTTGCGGAAGACGCTCACGGCGCCCGTTTCCTCCTCCCACTTCATCATGCGGTCGTTCGGGATGTCGCTCCACAAGAGATAACGCCCGTCGCCGAACCACACCGGACCCTCGCTCCAGCGGAAACCGTGGGCGATCCGCTCCAGAGAGGCGAGATTGAGCCGGTACTTTGCGAAGCTCTGGTCCAGGACCTCGACCGCGGCATCCGGGTAGCGCTGGCTCGGGTGCCACTGCGGTTCGTTCGCCTCGAAGGTCATGAAGGATGTTGGACCGTGCGAGTGGCTCAGAACATCCGACGATTCGGACTCCGCCCGGTCTTCGTCCTTTGACGGGCTCAGGAGCTCGACCGAACGGACCCATTCACAGGACGGGGCACTAGATCACCACCTTCTCTACTTCGATCGTATTTCCTGTGATGTCGTCGATCCGGACGCGGACGTGGGCGCCGCGGCGAAGCGCATTGGTGACGACGGTCCAGACGACGACGGATTCCGTCTCGTCGCGCCTGGCCCCCGCCGAGATCGGCTCGTCCCAGCGCAAACCGGCAGTCTCGGTCGCGAGCTGCGCAAGGCCAATCGCCTCTTCCCTCGAGAGATAGGTTACGACGGGTGTCTCCACGCGATGAACGTGCTTGCCGGAGTCTCGAAATAGCTTCATTTCACCACCTCTCATGCTCGTTTCGGTCTGTGGCTTTGCCCGGCGGAACCAAATCCCCGCGCCGAGTAACCCACGCAAGACGGATGGTAATACTAAAGAGGCCGGGATGCTGCTCGGCGCAGGCTTAGGGAAGCCGTTGAAAAGCACCCCTACACCCGTTCGTGTTGAGCCCTTCGACGACGCCGCGCCCGGAGTCGAAAGATCGGCGCGAACGGTGTTTTCTAGAGGCACCTTGATCTCGCCTGAGTGTTGAAGTGTAATTCTTGGCCTTCTACATCAGCCCGCGTGTTTGTTCTATTCGTTAGAGTGTGCAGTGCTGACCACCGAAAGTACGGCCTTCTGAGGAGAAAGCGTGTCTACGCAGATCAATCCCTACGCTGCCCCGAAGGCAGTAGTAGCAGACGTCGGCTACAGCGCAGATCCGCAGGCGGAGGCCATTCGTCGGGCGCACATCAATCACGAAGCTTCGATCAGGTCGATCGGAACGCTTTACTACGTCGCTGCCTTCGCGACAGCCGTCGGCGCCTTGGGTGCGATGCTCCAGTTGTGGACGGAGCAGCGCAATCTCAGCGGGGTCGCGACTCTCGTCATGTTCGGTCTGCTCACTCCCGGATTTTTCTTGATGGGACGGGCATTGCGCAGGCTGCAGCCGGGCGTGCGAACTCCGACCGTCATCCTCGCGGTAGTCGGCCTGCTTGGGGTTCCGATCGGGACCCTGATCAACGCTTACATCTTGTACCTGGTGCTGTCCAAGAAAGGGAAATTCATCTTGTCACCCGAGTACGCTGCAATCGTGGAAGCGACGCCGCAGATCAAGTACCGCACCTCGTTCCTGGTTTGGGGCATCCTGGGATTGATCGCGGCCGTTATGGTGCTCGCCATCCTGATCCCGATGCTTTCGCGTTGACGTCCCAACCGCACACGGCACCGTTACTGAGCCGCCTCGACAACGCGCTTAAGGTTCTCGAGGCCGGCTTTATACAGGCCGTTGTACAGATCGGTGAGTGATTTGTCGTCCTGTCCCGCCGGTGGCGGGTCCACCCAGTACAAGAGGCGCTTGAAATGGGCGCTCCACTCGACCACGCTGGTCCCGTTGCCGCCGTCCTTCACCGCCAGGACCGGGAAGTAGTCGCTGGCCATCACGGCGCCGTCCACGTACGTATAGGCCAAGCGCATAGCATGAGGATCGTAGTCAACCAGGCGCTCGGTGACCTTGGTGCCATTGCGCCGCGTAACCTGCCGGATCGCGCCGACCTCGTTATTCTTGCCCACCACGATCTCGCTGTACTCGATGAACCCCAGCCACCGCGGCAAACCGTTGAAGTCCCCGAGAACAGCCCAGACCGCCTCCGGTGGGGCGTTGATGCTGATCGATTGGCGCGCAGTCAACTCCTTCGCCTCGGCACCGAACGCCTGCGGTACAAACAGCGCGACAGCCGCCAGCACTGCGGCAAGAATTTGCTTCATGGTTCCTCCTCCCTAATCTAGTTTTGAGTTTTGGTCCCTTCACCCACCAGCGCCTGCAGCCCTCTAATGATTGTCCCGCGGCACACCCTTGGTTGTAGAAATCCTCTGGTACTTCACCGCCGGCTTCAGCACCATGCCGCGCGACAACTCGTCGACCATGCCGCGCTGGATTTCCTGCCAGGGCGTCTGATGCTCGGGGATCTTGAAGCCGCCCTTCCGTTTGAGCGCGCTGCGCCGCCGTTCGTACTCGGCCTTGCTGATGAGGATGTCGGCGGTGCGCTTGTTCAGATCGATCCGTACGCGATCGCCCGTCTTGAGAAGCGCGAGGCCGCCGCCGGTCGCTGCTTCGGGTGAGGCGTTCAGAATGGACGGCGAGCCGGATGTCCCCGACTGCCGGCCGTCGCCGATGCACGGCAGCTCGGTGATGCCCTGCTTGATGAGCGCCGCGGGGGGCTGCATGTTCACCACCTCGGCACCGCCGGGATAGCCGACTGGTCCAGCACCGCGCACGAACAGCAGGCAGGTGTCGTCGATCTTCAGCTTCGGATCGTCGATGCGATGGTGATAGTCCTCTGGCCCGTCGAACACAATGGCGCGCCCCTCGAAGGCGTTCCGGTCCTTGGGGTTGGACAAATAGCGTTTGCGGAACGCATCAGAGATCACGCTCGTCTTCATGATCGCGCTATCGAACAGGTTGCCCTTCAGGTTGAGGAACCCGGCTTTTTTCTTGAGCGGGTTCTTGTAGGGGTAAATCACGTCGAAGTCCTGCACCGGACGATCCTTGCAGTTCTCGCCTATGGTCTTGCCGTTGACGGTCATCGCATCGCGGTGGATCTTGCGGGCCTTCATCAGCTCGTTGATCACGGCCGGCACCCCGCCGGCACGATGGTATTCCTCGCCCAGGTATTTGCCGGCCGGCTGCAGGTTGACCAGCAGGGGGATCTCGTAGCCGATCTTCTCCCAGTCGTCGTTGTCGAGCTTGACGCCGATATGGCGCGCGATCGCATTGAAATGAATCGGTGCATTGGTCGAGCCGCCGATCGCCGAGTTGACCACGATGACGTTCTCGAACGCCTCGCGCGTCATGATCTTCGAGGGTCGCAGGTCCTCCCACACCATCTCGACAATGCGCTTCCCGGTTTCATAAGCATTCTCGGCGCGCTCCCTGTGCGGGGCGGGAATCGCGGCGCCGCCCGGCAGCGACATCCCGAGCGCCTCCGCCAGCGAGTTCATGGTCGAGGCGGTACCCATCGTGTTGCAATGCCCCGGCGAGGGGGCGGACGAAGCGACCAGGTCGATGAACTGCTCGCGATTGATTTCACCCGCGGCCAGCAGCTGACGGGCTTTCCAGACGATGGTGCCGGAGCCGGTGCGCTCACCGCGGAACCAGCCGTTGAGCATGGGGCCGCCCGACAGCACGATGGCCGGGATGTCCACCGTCGCGGCTGCCATGAGCTGCGAGGGCGTGGTCTTGTCGCAGCCGGTAGTCAGCACGACGCCGTCGATGAAATAGCCGTAGAGGATCTCGACCAGGCCCATGTACGCGAGGTTGCGGTCGAGCGATGCCGTTGGGCGCTTGCCCGTCTCCTGGATCGGGTGCACCGGAAACTCGAAGGCAATACCGCCTGCCTCCCGTATGCCCTCGCGCACGCGGGCGGCGAGCTCGAGATGGTGGCGGTTGCAAGGAGAGAGATCCGAGCCCGATTGCGCGATGCCGATGATCGGCTTGCCTGCCTGCAGCTCTTCCCGCGTCAGCCCGAAGTTCATGTAGCGCTCGAGATAGAGCGCCGTCATGTCGGGGTTGTCCGGGTTGTCGAACCATTTACGCGATCTGAGCTTCGCCGGATCTCTTGGACTGCTTTGCTTTGCCATGGTCTGAAATTCTCCTTGTGACGCTGCGCGCGTCGAAATAGCCGCGCGGCGGATTCTCCCTCAATTCGCTGCGCCAGGAAACTCTCGGGTACGCGCGGATGGTGAGAGATTATCGCCTATCCGCGCCTGTGCGCCCAGCGTGCAGACGCTTCCCAGCCTTATCATGGCGGTGTGCGACGGGTGCGCCGCGCGATCCACCCTCATCGAAAGGCTAACGCTATGACAAGCTCAGTGGTGGTCACCACCAACAATGGTATAGCCACCGTCGTGCTGAACAGGCCGGACGCGTTCAACGCGCTCGATCTCGAGATGGGGGTTGCCATGGCCCGCCACCTCGTCGCGCTGGGGTCGGATCCCCGCATTCGGGGGATCGTGATCTCAGGCAGCGGTAAAGCCTTCTGCGCTGGCGGCGATCTGAAATGGGCCCTGTCCCGGGAGAGCGGCGTCGCCGCGGCGTTCCACGAGCTGGCCGGCCACTTTCATCTCGCCATCACCGAAATCCGGCGGACGCCGAAACCGGTGATCGCCGCGGTCAACGGCGTTGCGGCTGGAGGAGGTTTTTCTCTGGCGCTCGCCTGCGACTTCAGGGTCATGGCGAAGTCTGCCGTGCTCAGGCAGGCCTACACCTCCAGCGGGCTTTGCCTCGACGGGGGCGGGACGTTCAGCCTTCCGAGACTGGTCGGGCTCGCCCGCGCCCTGGAAATCGCCGCGTTCGATCAGCCGATCTCGGCAGAGCAAGCCTTGTCGTGGGGGCTGGCAACCAGGGTCGTCGAAGACGGAACAGCGCTGGCGGCCGGCATCAAGATGGCCGAGGAGCTCGCGCAGAAATCCTTGAACGCGTTCGGAGCAGCGAAGCAGCTTCTGACCGACTCGTTCGACACCTCGTTCGAGACGCAGATCGAGCGTGAGCGCAAGGCGCTAGCGGAGTGCGCCGCGCATCCCGAAGGACAGGAGGGGCTGAAGGCATTTACGGAGAAGCGCAAGCCGCGCTACGGATCGGCGTAGGCGGGGTAGGCCTCACTTCGCCGCGTCGGCGCCCGCCTTGGCGACTTGGCCATCCTGAACCGCCGTCGCACCGGAGACGCCGATGGCGCCGACGATCTTGCTATCCACGATGATGGGAAGTCCGCCCTCCAGAGGCGTCGCCCCGCGGAGGCCGAGTGTGCGCATCCCGAGGCCCCCTTGCGCCACCAAGTCCTCGAACACCTTGCTCGGGCGCCTGAAGTCCAGGGCGGTCCGCGCTTTGTCCTCAGCGACCAGGATCGAGCCGTATTGCGTATTGTCCAGCTTGTGCAGCATCACCAAATGTCCCGTGCTGTCGAGAATCGCGATGGCCATGCCCCAGTTGTTCTTCACGGCCTCCGCCTCGGCGGCCGCCATGACTTTCTTGGCTGCCTCAAGTCCAATTGGCGTTCCATAGGGTGTCGTCGGAGGTGCGGATGGCGCCTGCTGTGCGCTGGCCGCCGCCGTTCCTAGCACGATGGCAAAAATGGAGGCAAGTGCTGTCTTGCCGTGCGTATTCATAATCTCCTCCGTCGCGTGGGTGAGATGAAATCAGATGAAGGCTACCACCACCAGAATCGTGACGAATCCCAGCGTCCATATGGGCGCCACACCCGCCGCGACTTCTCGCGCTGAGTTGAGTCAACCAGAGCGTCCAGCCGTGTCCTATCCCTTGGGTCGAGTTGCACCGATTACCCCTCGCCGTACACCCAACGGCATGCCGCTAACCGGCGCGCAGATAGCAAGCGAGGCGCGCTGTCTGAGCGTCCGTGTTCAGCGGCGGGTTGGGCCTCACTGAGGAGGCCCCAGCCACGAGGCGCCTTTGCACAGCAGCGCCAGCCACACAATTATTAGGCCTCCCGCTATCCAGACAGGAAGTCGAGTGATGCTGGTGTGTTCCCAGTACCAGCTGAGCGGGGAACAGAAGTGCGAGGGTGCCGGACTTCCAACGTAGGTGCTTTCGTAATCGTTCGCCTGAAATTCCGAAATGGAAGCTACTCTCCTCGCGGCAAACTTGGTGCGATCTCGATACGCGTCAACAAGGTATCTGTCTTGAGCCGCTACCACATACCACAACAAAGCTATGACAGTACCTAAGATGGCTACCAAAGGGACGGCCAGCACCTTTCCTTTTTCGTAAGCGAGCCATCCGACAAAACCAAACAAGGCCATTTGCACCGTGAGGAACAAACCGAAGCGCTGCCACAGCCGCTCGAACTGCGCTTGCAAGTACTGCAGAGCCAGCTTGTAGTCCTCGACAACAAACTCTTCGTGCGACATGCTCTGTCCTCCTTGAATCATGCTCAGACGCCCAACTAAAAGTAGCCGTCATGATAAACCCCGAGAACCGAAAAACAAGCTCACATGCAAGTTGCTACCGGCATATGCCGTCTCTCTTAAGGAGTTTGATCCGGTGACGCGCGAGCATAAGGCGCTCTCGGCTGCGTCGCGCATCCCGAAGGTCAAGGGCTGAAGGCGTTTTTTCGGAGAAACGCAAGCCGCGATACGGATTGGCTTAGTGGCGCGGCCGAAGCTCGCGTCGGCCGCTACTTGGCGAAATCGAGCGTCGCCCCGCGGCGGAGAAGCAACTGTGCTTTCGTGACCATAGCGTCGAGGATGCTCGCCGCACTTGGACGGTCGTCAATCAGTCCCACGCATTCCCCAGCGACTACTGCGACCATATCGAAGTCTTGTCGCGACCTTGCTTCCGCGTAAGCGCCCGCAAGACTGCCGAAAGCGGCAGCCGCTTCGGCTTCACGATCCGCCCATTGTTCCGTGAAACGATTCCTGACGACCCGAAATGAGAATTCATCGGGCCACGGGACGCCGCGTAGGGTGTCGATCGCTTTGGTGCGGACCGTGTCGTCGCCGGTGGCGCGCAATCCCCGGTCCGATGCGGCCACCGGTGTGAGTGCTTCTTCCGATGCCCAGAAGCGGGTGCCGACAACGACACCATCGGCGCCGAGCATCAAGGCCGCGGCGAGCCCGCGGCCGTCGGCGATACCTCCCGCTGCCAGGAGCAGCGTCGTCGGAGCTTTCTTCGCGAGATAGTCCGCGACCTCTGGGACGAACGGAAGCGTCGAGCGCACGGCGCCATGTCCCCCAGCCTCCGTGCCTTGCGCGACGATCGCGGCAGCGCCGGCTTCGATCGCTTGATCGACATGTCGGAGCGATTGCACCTGGCAAATCAGCCTGGCTCCACTCCTCCGGATCCGCTCGGCAAACGGCGCCGGGTCGCCGAAGGAGAGAAATACGCAAAGCGGAGAATAGCTGAGGAGTTCGTCGAGCATGTGAGGAGCGCGCGCCAGTGCCCAGGTGATAAACCCGATGCCGAATTTGTGGCCCTGGAGATGCGCCAGCTCTCGCTTGAGGTCCGGCTCGCCGCCAACGATGCCTGCATAGCCACCGCCGAGGACTCCCAGCCCGCCGGCCCCCGACACCGCCGCCGCCAGACGCCCGCCCGTAACGTACCCCATCGGCGCGCAAACGACCGGGTGGCGGATTCCGAAAGCTTCCGTGAATCTCGTTCGGATGACGTCCACACTCAAGGTCTCATGCCCACCTGCATATTGCCGCAGCCGCCGGGGTCGCCCACAGCGGGCTAGCGGCCGCGGGTCCCGAACCCGAGGTGCAGGCCGCTGTCCACGAACACGCACTCGCCAGTGACCAGGCTCGCGCCTTCGATCAGCCATACCGCCACTTCGGCGACATCATCCGGGCTCGCGGCCTTGCCCAGCGGTACCGTCTTCTCGTATTCGGCCTTGAACTTCGCGTAACCTTCCGCGTCGAAGCGGTCCTTGTGCCAGCGCGTCTCGATCATCCCCGGACATACGGTGTTGACGCGGATCGTGGGGGCCAGCGCGCGGGCCAGCGCGAGCCCCATCGCGTTGAGCGCGCCCTTGGACGCCACGTACGCGGTGGATGAGCCGATGCCCATCACGCCCGAGATCGAGGAGATATTCACTACCGCGCCTGCGCCTTGCTTCTTCATCGCCGGAGCGCAGGCGCGAATCATCTGATAGGGTCCGATGACGTTCACCGCGTACAACCGCTGAAAATCCTCGGCGCTCAGCGCATCGAGATCGGTTGCGGCAGCGTACTTCGTGATGCCGGCATTGTTGATGAGCGCATCGATGCGCCCCCACTTGTTGAGCGCCGTCTGGGCCAGCGCGCGGCAGTCCGCATCGCTGGCGACGTCACCTTTGCCCAGCACCGCTTCGCCCGCCAGCCGCCTCGCAGGCCTTGACCGTCGCTTTCGCTTCCGCCTCGCTGCGGCTGTAGTTCACGACGACGCGCGCCCCCTTGCGGGCAAGCTGGATGGCGCAGGCCGCGCCAGCTCCCGTGGCCGCGCCCGTGACGATGCATACGGCGCCTTTGAGATTCATGCTCCGCTCCTGCGCAATCCGACAACCGCCTCAATCTCGATCTTCATCCCCGGCACCACCAGCTCTTTCACCGCGAAAAGCGAGCTAGCGGGCCGTGCGGAGCCGAAGAACTCCTTGCGGACGGGATTGATCCGCGCGCGATCGCGAACGTCGGTTACAAACACCGTCACCTTGAGCACGTCGGCGAAGGTGGCTCCGGCGGCATCCAGGATTTCCTTCATGTTCAGGAACACCTTGCGCGTCTGCTCGACGACGTCCTCGCTCACGAGCCGCAGCTCCTTGTCCAGAGGCGCCACACCCGAGACGAACAACAGATCACCCCATCGCACGGCGTCGGTGTAATGACTCACGGGCTCGTGAAGGGTTTCGACACGGAACTCCTGCCTGCGATCGTCGCGGGTCATAGGTCGGCTCCTTGCGGGTCAAGGTTTCTGGTATTTGAGAATGAACTGGTCGACCGGAACCGTGGCCTTGAAGAACGGTGCATCGCGCGGATCGTTCGGGTTGCGCAGAAACTGTCCTTCATCCACCAGTCGGAACCCGGCGGCTTCGAGCTCCGCGCGCTCGACGCTCTCCTCGATGCGATGCAAGCTGTCCGTCTGCGTGGCTCCGGTGCCGGGATTGCCCGCGTGATCCGCGACCACCAGGTAGCCTCCAGGCTTCAGCGCGCTGAACAGGGCACGGTTCATGGCGGCGCGATCGCGCGCCCATCCACACGGAATCGTGGTAACCGAAGATGAACGTGATCAGATCGTACGGCCCGGAGTTCGGTGGAATCGGTGCATCCAACGGGGTGACGACGTGCTGCACGTTCTTCATGACATCCTGGCCGAAGCGGGGGTCCCATTGACCCTTGAGAAATCTCTCGAAGACGATCGGGTCGTTCTGCGCGACGACCGAGCCGTTCGGCCCAACGGCGCGGGCAAGCAACTCCGCCGTATAACCTTTCCCAGTGAACACGTCGAGGACAGCCATGCCAGGCTTCACGCCGAAGAATGTCAGCATCTCGGCCGGGATGGCGGCGTCGATCCGTCTCACGATCGGCTTGAGTGCGGTCCGGGCTGTCGATGATCGCCTGGATCTCGGGGGGGACCACGACATCGGCGGACAGCGCGACGCGTCTGCCATCGGCCCCGAAGCACAGCCCCACAAAGAGCGCCAGGAGTGCGAATCGGCGTATTGCTCTCGATGACTTCAGTCGGTCGGGCCAGATAGCGGTTCCTGCTAGCAAGCATCATCGCCTCCGATTATTGTTCATAGCTGATCAGCACCATCTCGGCGGCCTGTTCACGCAGCGGAATCAGCGCTTGGTATGCCGCCGAGCCGTACCATCCTGTGACCGCGCCGGGGTCGGGGAAGCGGATCACGACCGCGTCATCGTATCGGTGCTCGCCGCTCAACACAGCGACCCGCCGACCGCGAAGCATCACCTCCCCCTGCCAATCGGCCAGAGTAGCTGGAACCCGGCTGCGGTATTCGGCCCACTTGCCCGGGTCCTTGACGGTGATGTGGCCAATGACGTAGGCAGGCACTTTCCACCTCGGTTGTTGATTCGATCTCAGCGGCGAAGAGTATACCCTCGCCGCTCGCGGTACACTCACGCCGCGCGCGCATAGGGAAGCTCAAACCACGAGGAGCATGATGAGCAACGGATCGCAGTTGCAGATCGCCGTATTGCCCGGCGACGGGATCGGTGTCGAGGTGATGGATGCGTGCCTGGGCGTCCTCGAGGCGCTGTCGCGCCGCACGGGGCTACGCTTCGAATGGAAGCGCGCTGACGGGTGGCGCGAACGCGTATCGGGAGACGGGCAGCGCTTTCACGGACAAAGCAATGCAGGAGTGCGAGCGCGCCGATGCCATTCTCTTCGGCGCCATGGGCCTGCCCGACGTGCGCTACCCGGATGGCACCGAGATCGCGCCGCAACTGGACATCCGGGTCCACCTCGAGCTCTACGCCGGTGTGCGTCCGATCCGGGCACTGCCGGCGCTTCCCTCAGTGCTGCGTGACCCGCGTGCCGAGGCCATCGACTTCGTGATTCTGCGCGAGCAGACGGAAGGGCTGTATTGGTCGCGCGGGCGCGGCGTGATGCAGGACGCCGACACCGCCGTCGACACGATGCGCATCACCCGGGCCGGATGCGAGCGAGTGTTCGACTACGCTTTCCGCCTCGCGCGCACCCGCCGCACACGCGGCCGCCCCGGTAAAGTCACCTGCGTGGACAAGTCTGGCGTGCTGCTGTCCCAGGCCTTCATGCACCGAGTGTTTTCCGACGTGGCGAAACGCCATATCGATGCGCCAGCGGACTTCTGCAACATCGATGCGATGGCGCTGAACCTCGTGCGTCAACCTTGGGCCTACGACGTGCTCGTCACCGAGAACATGTTCGGCGATATTCTGTCGGACCTCGCCGCCGGACTGATCGGAGGCATGGGAATGGCACCGTCCGGAGACATCGGCGACCGGCACGCGATGTTCCAACCCTGCCACGGCACCGCGCCGGACATCGCAGGTACCGGAAAGGCCAACCCCACCGCGATGTTTCTGTCTGCCGCAATGATGCTCGAGTGGCTGGGCGAGCGGCACAAGGATGAGCAACTGAGCGAAGGGGCGCGACTGCTCGAGGATGCAGTGCGCACCGTGTTTGCCGAGCGGCGCGTGCTCCCGTTCGAATTCGGCGGAAGAGACGGCACGCGGGAGATCACCGAGGCGGTGCTGAACACACTAACCCGCTCGTCTTGAGCTTGTCGAAGGGTCGTGCTGGGCGCCGGAAGCGGAACCTCCGCTCCGTTCGCCCTGAGCCCGTCGAAGGGTGAACGGCAATCAACCGAACATCAAAGGGGCTAACGAGCATTGACTCACGACCCTACTGCTTCCGCGCTTCGACAAGCTCAGCGCGAACGGATATTGGTTCATGCGAATCGCACGTGGGCCGCGCTGGAATGGGACCGTAGTCGAGCGATACGCATGTCGAAGCCATTCTGGGTATACATACTGCGCTGCGCCGACGGGTCGTACTATACGGGTCATACCGATGACCTCGAGCTCCGCGTGGCCAAGCATCAGTCAGGAGAAGTCGAGGGGTACACGGCAACACGGCGGCCGATCCAGTTGGCGTACGCACAAGAATGCGTTACGCGCGAAGAGGCGCTCCGAGTTCAGCTCGAAGCTTCAGATACAAAGGATGGCGATGCACGCGACGAGATTGAAGGAGGCGATGATGCGAGGAGACTGGACGTGCCGAGGTGGCAAGATTGTGCCGTTAGCCTGACCTGTCGAAGGGACGACCGGCAACCTGGCAAAGCCTTCGTCCACGTTCCGCGCTTGACGCCTCAGCTCGAACGGTGCACGCGCGACCCAAGCCGGGACATAGACTTAGCGCTGAACGGATATCGCGTTTCTGCCTGGCCCTCATTCGCGTACGGATCATGCAACGCCTCCGAGCCCAACCGCGACTCTCGACCAAGCTCACTGCGCGAACGCGGTGTGGATTGCTGCCTGGGCTCATTCTCGCCTTCGCGTACGTCGTCGCCGCCTGATCCTGACAGCCCGGATCGGCCCGGTGCGGTTGAGCTCGCGCCGCATCGAGGCGCAGGCGAGCAAAGCTCGCCTGGCACTGGTAAATTGCTCCGGCCGCTCGGCCTGTCCGGTGCATCCGCGCCCGGGTCAGGTACGTAGCAAGAAGGAGCGTGGCCATCTGTTCACGGCCGCTCGCTCCAATCCAACTCTCAAGGAGATCATGCATGAAGCCATCCGAACTCGTCATTCGTTCCGCCTTCGCCACCGTGCTCGCGGTGGGTCTCGCCGCCGGCACCAACGCGTTCGCGGCCAAGGGCGACATGGAAAAGTGCGCCGGCATCGCGAAGGCCGGCAAGAACGACTGCGGTACCAGCAAGCATGCCTGCGCCGGACAGTCCAAGGCCGACGGCGGCGAGGAGTGGGTCTACGTCCCGAAAGGCACCTGCGAGAAGATCGTGGGCGGCACAGTGGTAGCCAGCAAGAAGTAGGGCCGACGCGCATGACTGGTAGCGGAGCGCACGGACCGCGACCCCATACGGGTTCCGACCCGCGCGGGGATCGGCCTGCGCGCTCCGCATTGCCGCGACATCATCGCATCCCGCCCGGACATCGGATGGGTCGAGGTCCACAGCGAGAACTATTTCGGCGACGGCGGGCAGCCGCATCAGTTTCTGGAGCGCATCCGGGCCGACTACCCATTGAGCCTGCATGGCGTCGGGCTGGGATTGGGGTCGGCCGCGCCGCTCGATCTCGACCATCTGCGCAAGCTGGACCGGCTGATCAGAGCGGTACGAACCAGGGCTTGTGTCCGAGCATCTGTGCTGGAGCGCGGCCGGTGGTCGTCACCTGAACGATCTACTGCCTCTACCGTACACCGAGGAGGCCCTCGCTCACGTCTGTGGGCGCATCGACGAAGCGCAGCACGACTCTTCGACGCCAGTTCTGATCGAGAACGTCTCCAGCTATCTGCAGTTTCGCCACTCCACGATCCCGGAGTGGGAGTTCCTGGCCGAGGTCTCCCGCCGCACCGGCGGTGCCATTCTGCTGGATGTGAATAACATCTACGTCAACTCGGTGAACCACGGCTTCGACCCGTTGACCTACCTTGCCGCAATGCCGGCGGCGGCGGTGCGGGAGATTCATCTTGCCGGGTTCGACGACAAGGGCGCCTGCCTCATCGACACGCACGGCGCGCCCGTCTCGGCTGATGTCTGGTCCCTGTACCGCGAAGCCGTCGCCCGTCTCGGCCCGCGCCCGACGCTGATCGAGTGGGACACCGACATCCCGCCGCTCGACGTGCTGCTCGCCGAGGCGTCGAAGGCAGCGGGGATTCTCGCGGAAGCCGATGCCGTCGCTGCCTGAGCTTCAGACCGACTTCGCACGCGCAATAATGGAGCGCGACGAACGCGCGCGCTTGACGGAGTGGATCGTTGCCGGCCGTGGTCTCGACGCGGCAGGCGCGGATCGGCGTCTATCGCAACAATGTGTTTTCCAACTATCGCGCTGCGTTGCGCGAGGTGTATCCCGTCATCCTTGCACTGGTCGGCGAACCGTTCTTCAACCGCGCCGCCGATGACCTATGCCTCAACCTACCCTTCCCGCTCCGGGGACTTGAACGACTTCGGCGGCGAGTTCGGCGACTTTCTCGCCGGCTGGCCGCCCGCGGCGCAACTCCCGTATCTGCCCGACGTTGCGAGACTCGAGTGGGCGGTGGAACGCGTCTTTCACGCGGCGGAAGTCCCTCCGCTCGATCTGTCGAGGCTCGCCGGCGTGCCGCAAGAAGAGTTGCCCGGGCTGCGCTTCGCGCTGCATCCCGGCCAGTCGGATCGTCTGCTCGCCCTACCCGATTCTGCGTATCTGGCAAGTGAATCAAGCCGGTTTCACCGGAGAGCAGAGCGTGGACCTTGGGGCCGGCGCGGACTCGCTGCTGGTGATCCGCCGCAGCGGCACCGTCGAGCTGGAGCGCCTTTCACTCGGGCGAACTGGAGCTGCTTGCAAGCGCTGGCAGGGGATCTCACGCTCGCACAGGCGCACGCGCGAGCGCTGGAAGCCGATCCCGGACTCGATCTCACCGCGCTTCTGCAGCATCACGTTCTTGGCGGGACGCTGATCGCGTTTCGAAACCACAAGGGAGTGACAACATGAAGCTGACCGGTCTCGCCACCCTCGTATTCAAGGGCGTGAAGATCATCGAGTTCTTCACGCCGGTGTTCGATCTCGCGATCCGGCTGTACGTGGCGAAGGTATTCTTCATGTCGGGGCTCACCAAGATCCAGAGCTGGGAGTCGACCCTCTCCCTGTTCGAGAACGAGTACGCCGTCCCGCTCCTGCCGCCCGAACTGGCCGCGTATCTCGGCACCGCCGCCGAGCTGTGTCTGCCACCGCTGCTGGCGCTCGGACTGGGCAGCCGGGCGGTCGCACTCGCTGCATTCGTGTTCAATCTCGTCGCAGCGACGTCCTATCCCGACATCAGCGAGGCCGGCATCAAGGACCACGTTCTGTGGGGGGCGCTGCTTGCCGTGACCTTCTTCCACGGTCCAGGCAAGATCTCGGTCGACTACTTCATCGCACGGCGCTTCCGCCAAATTCGCGGCCGCAGAATCGGAGAGCTGAGATAGGCCGCGTAGATTGTCCTTTCACCCGGAACCTGCCCGTGAAGATGCTGTGGATCGCGCTCGCCTCTCTGAGCGTTGCCGGCTGCTCCAGCGCCGGCGACAGGCACGAGTACGAGTACCTTGCTCATGCACTACGAAGCCGACCCGGATAACGAAAAGGATCCCGAGCACGTCATCAAGGCGTTCAAGCAGTGCCTCGCCTCCAAGCCGGTGACCGAGGAGTGGGAAGCGGAGAAGGCCAACGGAGGCCTCGCAGCATGGCACCGCGACGAGTGCAGTCGCCGGCGACGCCAAGGAAGCGAATCGCGGCAGCGGCGATGCGGCGCGGTTCGAAGCTGCAAGCCTTGGTGGACCAATGCATGGCCGCAAAAGGCTATCGGACGGTTCGCTGATCACTCGGTAAGAGTCTCGCACCGAAAGCCCTCAGTTCGGCTTCGTTGCTCCTGCAGCGGGTCTGCGTGCTGTAAAATTCCCACCCCTACCCGTCCCATCCGTTCAGCTACATGCCCACCACGCCCGCGACGAAGCCAGCTCCCGCCCAGCCCACGCACGTCACCAACTTCATCCGCAACATCATCGAGCAGGACCTGGCGACGGGGAAGTACGCGTCCCGTACCTGGGCCGGGCGTCCGGGGCCTGCGTCCGTGCAGCAAGGCGCGCCCAAAGACCCGGCACGCATCCGCACCCGCTTCCCGCCGGAGCCCAACGGGTATCTGCACATCGGGCACGCGAAGTCGATCTGCCTCAACTTCGGCGTCGCGCAGCGACTACGGCGGCATCTGCCACATGCGCTTCGACGACACCAACCCGGTGACGGAGGAAACCGAGTACGTCGATTCCATCCTCGACGCGGTGCACTGGCTGGGGTTCGACTGGGGCGAGCACCTGTACTACGCCTCGGACTACTTCGATTATCTGTATCAGTTCGCGGAAGCGTTCATCCAGCACGGGCTCGCCTATGTCGACGAGCTGACGGCCGACGAGATGCGCGAGATGCGCGGCACGCTCACCGAGGCGGGCAAGAACTCGCCCTGGCGCGACCGGCCGGCGAACGAGAGCCTCGATCTGTTTCGCCGCATGCGCGCCGGCGAGTTCCCCGACGGCAAGTACGTGCTGCGGCTCAAGATCGACATGAGCTCGCCCAACATCAACCTGCGCGACCCCGTGGCCTACCGCATCCGCCACGCCCACCATCACCGCAGCGGCGACAAGTGGTGCATCTATCCCAGCTACGATTTCACGCACGGCGTGTCCGATGCGCTGGAGAACATCACGCATTCGCTGTGCACGCTGGAGTTCGAGGATCATCGTCCACTGTACGACTGGCTCAACGAGCGGCTGGCCGACTTCGGCATTCTCAAGCAACCATTGCCGCAGCAGATCGAGTTCGCCCGGCTGAACCTGACTTACGTCGTGCTCTCCAAGCGCAAGCTGATTCAACTGGTCGAGGAGAAGCACGTGGACGGCTGGGACGATCCGCGCATGCCGACCCTGGTAGGCGCGCGCCGACGCGGTTACACGCCTGAGGGTTTCCGTCTGTTCGCGGACCGCATCGGCGTATCCAAAGCCGACTCCTGGATCGACTACACCATCCTCGAAGACTGCATGCGCGAAGACCTGAACGAGCGCGCGCAACGGCGCATCGGCGTGCTCGACCCGGTCAGGCTGGTGATCGACAACTACCCCGAAGGCAAGGAAGAGGTGTGCGAAGCGCCCAACCATCCGCAAAAGCCGGAGCTCGGAAAACGCGGCATGCCGTTCTCGCGCGAACTGTGGATCGAGCGCGAGGATTTCCAGATCGATCCACCCAAGGGCTACTACCGCCTGTATCCGGGCAACGAGGTGCGGCTTCGCTACGCCTACGTCGTCAAGTGCACCGGCTATGAGAAGGACGCCGCCGGCAACGTGACCCTCGTGCGTTGCGAATACCAGCCCGAGACGCGCAGCGGCAACCCCGGGTCGGAGCAGAAGAAGGTGAAGGGCAACGTGCACTGGGTCTCGGCCAAACACGCCGTAGCGGCGGAGGTGCGACTCTACGACCGGCTGTTCCGCGTCCCCCACCCGGGTTCCGGCGGTCGCGACTTCCTGCAGGACCTCAACCCGGACGCGAAGAAAGTCATCACCGCGTACGTCGAGCCTGCTCTCGCCCAGGCCAAACCCGAAGAGCGCTTCCAGTTCGAGCGGCACGGCTATTTCGTCGCCGATCAGCAAGACCATACACCCGGGCAAGCCCGTGTTCAACCGCGCGGTCACGATGCGCGATTCGTGGGCGAAGCAAGGCTCATAGTCGTAGCGAGTAGCCCGGATAGAGCGCAGCGCCAATCCGGGAAGCATTGCAAGGTCCCGGCTTCCGCCTTCGCTCCACCCAGGCTGCGGAACATTCCGAATAGCATCGATGACGATGTCTCAGACCATAAGCCTTCAGCGGTCGTCGCGTTCTACGATGCGCACCCGATCAACGAGGAGCAGATCCTCGCCGCGCTGAAGAGCAAGGGCGTCGCGCTGGAGAGCGTGACCGAAGACGTCCTCCTGGAGCACGACCAGGACCACTTCGGCGGCATCGAAGCCAACGACATCCTCGCCGCCAAAGCCGGCATCCAGCGCCAGCATCACGTGCTCGACGTGTGCAGCGGCATGGGCGGTCCGGCCCGCTATCTCGCCCATCGCATCGGCTGTCGAGTGACCGGCCTCGACCTCACGCGCAGCCGCTACGACAGCGCGATCCGCCTGACGCAGCTCGCAAACCTCAGCCGGTTAGTAGACTTCCGCCTGGGCGATGCGCTGAACATGCCGTTCGAAGACGCCACCTTCGATATCGTGATCGGCCAGGAAGCGTGGTGCCACGTACCCGACAAACCGCGCCTCATCGCCGAATGCGCGCGGGTCGTGAAGCCCGGCGGCGCGATCGCCTTCACCGATATCCTCCAACGTGACGCCGCTTCAAGCCGCGGAACTGCAGCGCATGCAGCAGGGCATGCCTTTCCCGACCCTGGAAACGCTCGACGGCTATGGCAGGTTGCTGACCCAGAACGGCTGCTCGGTCAGCCTGCGGGAAGATTTGAGCGAGCACTGGGCGCAGATTCTGGTGCAGCGCCTCGCGATGTATCGGAGCCTCGAAGTCCGACACCGTGCGCAAGTTCGGCGCCGAGCACTTCCGCAAATGGGACGAGACCTACGCCTATTTCGTGGGATTGTTCCGCGAAGGCAAGCTCGGCGGCGGGCGGTTCGTGGCGCGCAACGTAGTCGCCGGCGCCATGCTCGCCGGCTAGACGCTCGCTTCACGCCTCCGCGGCCGCTGCGTCGGCCCAGGGCGCGCCGACTTCCGTCGCCCCCCAGTTGGTCGTCCCGCTCCGCAGCACGCCGCTCGGGCACGCGAACTTGTGCGGCAGCGTTTGCCGCCGCATCTGCACGTAGGGGAAGCGCCCTGCGAGCGCAGCATGCACGTCCTGCGGCAGCAGCGCATCGCCGACCACCATCTCGCCCTCGCTGGCGTCGATGCGAGGCAGATGGAAGGCCTCGTCCAGGCTCTTGCGGTAGTCCGTCAGGAAAGACAGCAACTGCGTCACTGCCGGCAGAATGCGCCGGCCGCCCGAGGCGCCCAGCGCGAACCGGCGCTCGCCGCGCTCGGCGATGATGGGGCAATAGTTGGTGAGGCAGCGCTTGCCGGGCGCGAGAGAGTTGGGCTTTCCCGGCTCGGGGTCGAACCACATGATGCCGTTGTTCATGAGGATGCCGCTGTCCGGCAGGGTGAAGCGCGAACCGAACATCGAGAGGAGAGTCTGCGTGACCGCCGCCATGTTGCCTCGGCGGTCGACGACGCAGAAGTGCGAAGTGCATCCCGGTGCCCGACCGCCGTCGACGTCACCCATGTGAGTCAGTCGATACGCGTAGGCCTCCTGCAAGCATTCGGCATACGCGAGGTAGGTCTGCGCGTCCGGCGCGCGCCCGGGCGTAAGCCGCTGCTCGAGGTTTCGCAGCGCGTAGGCTAGCGTGGGGCCGGCAGTCAACTCCGGCGTCGCCGCGATGCGGGAGTCGCGATAGGTGATCGACAGCGGCGCGACCGTCCGTGCGATGTACCCCGACAGGTCGCGCGCCGACAGCGCTCCGCCCACGTCTTGGATCTCGCGCACCATGCTGCGTGCGATGTCGCCGTCGTAGAAGTCGCGCGGACCGGCGTCGGCGAGCCGGCGCAGAGTTCGGGCCAGCCGGAGCTGAGGCAGCCGTACTTCGATTCGAGCCGCCCATGCCGGCGCTGGTGGGCGCCCGTCGACCAGAAACGCCTCGCGGCTGGCCGCGTAGCGGCTGAGATCGGCCGCCGCGCCGGCGATGTTCTCCACTGCGAACCAATCGATCAGCAAACCCTCTTCGGCGAAGCCGACGGCGGGCTCGATCAGGTCCTTCCACGGGAGATTGGCGTAGCGCTCATGCGCCACTCGCATGCCGTCGACGACGCCAGGCACCGCGACAGCGAGCGGCCCGTGCACGTTGCGGTCTTCGTGGACGCGCGCCCACGGAAATAAGTCCGACGAGACGCCCTGCCCTGTCAGCGGGTAGTGCGCAGGATCGAGCGAGGCGGGAGCACGCATGCCGAAGTCGATGACGCTGTAGTCGTCTTCCGCAACCCGATACAAGACCATTGCGCCGCCGCCGCCGATCCCGCTCGCCCAGGGCTCGAGCACGCCGAGCGCGAAGGACGTCGCGATCGCCGCATCGACCGCGTTGCCGCCTCGCTTGAGGACGGCAGCACCGGCCTCCGCGGCACGGCGATGCTGGGCCGCGACGACACCATGCTCGCTGCGCAACGCCGGCTTCGTCAGTCGCAGCGATGTGCTCCAGTTATCCATGTCGACCGCGCAATCGGCAAGTGAGCTTCATCACACCTCGTCCTCCTTGACTAAATTCCGTCGCAAGACTTTACCGCCTGGGCGGGGCGCGGAACGACTAGACCATTCATATTAATATAGATTGTGCAACTGCCCTCACGGCATCGCCAAGCCTGTGCCGTTCGTCTTAGCCTAAATCGGGGACGCGCCACTGCCAATTTTTTTCTAATTCTCCAGAGATCCTGGCTCACGTGTAGTATGACGGCGGGTCACTCGCGGGAGAAGGCAAGCGCCAACTCGACTTGCCCAGGGCCTACAAGAAAGAAAAGACGGCGGATCGCCTGACCTAGCAGGGAGACAGCACGTTCGCGCCTACCGTGGAAGCGGTGGGCGTTTTGTTTGTGGGCCATCTACCGCAACAAGGCCGGCCCAAATCCAGCCTATCCAAAGTGCAAGCGCCAACCACGGGCCACCTCTGCCTCGCGCCCCGCGCACTTAAGGCTCTGGGCGGTCAGGGTTCTGCGTTCAATTCATCGATATCTGCCGTGGGGGGCGTACTGCGCCTAACGAGTGCGCGGCTAACGTGAAATAGCGCTGTTCGCGCTGCAGTGAGGTGTCTCCTTCAGCTACGCAAAGCAAAGAGGCCCACCCAGACACACACGGTGAGCCTCTGAATGACGAGCCTAGTGGTTTGCATCGTGTCTGTCTTCTCCCCTTTCGTTCTTCTTCCTGCGTTCCACCTCACTCGGTCACTTTGCCTTGCTCGGTCGCCGGGAGCGCAAGACAGCGCCATCGCGCGCGACACCGCGGAGTGCGTCGCCGCCCGGTCCAGGCTTTCTTCTGCAAGCCGCGATCAGCGCAGAAGCGCCGCCCGCTTTGCGTCAAACCTGCGAAGCTGCTGCAGACGCAGCGCTCGCTCGATAACTGAGCGCTGACTCTGTCTGTAGAAGAGCCAGGACCCCGACAATGCAATGGTAGCGCCCAGAAGAACGCCGAAAATGGGCCATACGAACGTGCCAACGGACTCGATGATTGCTTTCTCGATCATGCTGCACCTCTCGCAATCAACCCTAAATGTATGCGTGTCAAGGGAGTTGCGCTATCACGTAAATAAGGTATTGGGAAGCCAAGAATGCGCGACGTGATCGTAGATTGAGGCGGCAATCGACGAGCTGCCTATTCGGCTGAGCGAGATGGAGCAATGTACCTAGTCGCCAACCCGATGATCTTGGCTCTGTGGCCGAACTGGCGAAGCAGGATCTGCTCGGCCTTTGCTTCTGCGTCGTTAGCCGTATGGGCAACCACTTCTATTTCCTTCATCGCCGGATTGTTGCCCTCTCGTTTCAGCTCGAACGGTACGCGATAGGTCGTCATAGCACCTCTCTTTGTACGCATACGCATACGGAAACAGCTTCCGTGAAGGGAAGGATAAGTGCTGGCCACTACCAATGGTATCGGACAGCTGCTGAATTGCTCGTCCGGCAACGTCCGACGTCTCGATAGAACGACGCCGATCGCTCACTGATCGAAGCTTTCGTTGTGAACTTGCGATAGGACGTGTTGCCCAATTTCTAAGGTCTCAAATCTGTCTTGACAGAGATTCGGTGATCATTTTTGTATAGGAAGATATGAGCGGTTTTCATTGCATTGAGTAGGGGAATGAATACGTCCGATATTGAAGAGCTAGCTAAGGCTGTCGCCGAGAGGCATGGCTTCCGTGCGCGTGACTACTCGCTGGCGTGGGACGGAGGCCATTTCAATCACTTGCGCGTTGTCCATGAGCTAACCATAGCTAGGAGCGACGGCGTGTATGCCACCGCACACATCAGTCACTCGCTCGTGTCAGACGGTGACCCTTGGATGTATCTTCGCGACGTCGAGGCCGCTTTCAAACCGCTCGCCCGGCGAACGCGGGTCCGAGGGGTCTAGATTTTTCGCCTAGCGAATGTCTTAGGAACTTTGGCGCGTAGGTTCCGTGTTTCTTCCGGGGGTCGGAGTCCAATTCCAAACAGACAGCGGTTTATCGTTCTTTGAATACCGCCTAGGTCGAACGCGTCTTGGCGGGCACGCTGGCCAGCGCGAGCAGCGTCCCTGCCACAGCCATGCCCGCGCAGAATGCGCCGAGGCCGGTGAACCCGCCAGCTACGATCAGCCACGCGCCTACGGACCCCGCCAGCAGCCAACCCAGGCTGGCCGTCGTGACATTGAGGCCGAACAGCGCGCCGCGCACCTCGCTGGGCATCTGCGGCCAGCGTTGCCATCAGCGCGGGCCGCCCGGAGGCATTCGCGAAGCAATAGGCAAATCCCAGGGCCACGGACACCGCAAGCCCGGGCTTCCACATCAACGTCGGGATGGCCAGGACCGCGGTGAGGGCCAATGACGACGGCGAAGACCACGCCGCGCGAGCGCGTGCGATCCGCGATACGTCCCCCGACCAGATTGCCGATCAAATTGCCGAGCGCCACCACCGCGAGCGCGAAGGCCAGCGTGCCGAAGGATACGCCGTAGGCACGCTGCAGGTAAGTCGGCAGGTAGATCGCCAGCGTGGCGAAACAGACCCGCTCGCTGGTCCCGGCCGCCAGCAGAGCCATGAGCTTCGGCTGCGCCAGTGCCGCGAGCGGCAGCTTCGTGCGATGTGCATCGGGGTGCGCAGGCGGGTCCGGCGGAGTCGCGAGGCGCACGGCGATCGCGGTCAGCAGCGTCAACCCGCCATGGATGCCGAGCGCCTCGACGCCAGCCGCCCAGCGCGCCGAGCAGCGTCACCAGCGGCACGCCCAGCACCAGGGACAGCGACTGTCCGGTGATGACCCAGCTCAGCGCGCGCCCGCGCGCGCCGGCGGGTACATGGTCCGAGACGGCGGCGAAGACAGTACCCATGAAGGCGCCGCCACATACCCCCGACAACAGTTGCCAGATAAACGCCGCCGCGTAGTTCGGGGAAAAGGCAAAACCAACTCGCGTCGCGGCCAGAAGCACGACGCTCGCGACGAGAACGGATCGCCGGCCCAAGCCGGACGGCGAACGTGCCGGTGACGAGCGCTGCGGTACCCCAGGTGATCGCCTGGACGGCGAACAGATGGGCCACCGCCGCGAGCGTGGTGCCGAGATCGTCGGCGATCGGCTGCAGGAATGGCGCGGTCGCCGAGCCCGACGAAGTGACCGTGAAGTTCGCCGCGCTCAGCGCGACGAGCATCCATAGGGTTCGCGAGTCAGTCATGGGCAGCCGACTGCAAGCTGCCCTCGTCAGGTCCAGGCGTCACGCGCACCCTTCATCAGATTCGCCGCGATCAGCAGGCTCAATCCGACGACGCCGAATCCCGTCCTGACCATGTGCCATCGCCACCATTCGTCCCGCAGTTCGATCCAGTTCGTCGGAGGAGCATCCACGGACCACGTGATGACGACCGCATTGATCGGCTGATTGAGGAAACGCGTCACGAGGCCCGCTGCCACGAAGCAAACCACTGCGCCAAGCAGAAGCGCGAGCTGTCGGCGGCTGCCGCGCGCGAGGAATGCCGATGCGAGCGTGAGCAGAACGGTCAGAGCCCCCAGAACAGGCATCGTGACGTTCAACGCTCGTATGGCGTGTTGCTGCTGCTCTACATAGGCCCGCGGCGAAAGATCCGCGGGGTTGTAGCCGAGCCAGATGCCGAACATGGTGCCGACGACGAGAGCAGCCAAGAGCAGATTGGCGAAGTTGACGATCGGTTTAGTCATGAGTCCATCATGATCCAGTGACCCCGGCCCGTTATTTCGGGGTCGCGCACCGGCACTGGAAACGCGGCGTAGAAGCGTTTCGAGGAAGTCGCTGGACGATCGACGCAATTGATCGTACGCTACCGTTCATCGCACCGCTAAGACGCCTTGGGCTGAAGCTCCGGGAGCCAGATGAGATCGGTCACCCCGGGATCGATACCCTGCTGCATCAGCAAGGTCGTGACTTGACCTCTGTGATGGGTCTGATGATTGAAGAGCTGCGTAACCGCCACCCAGAACGGGTAGGTGCGCAGTTGAGGGTTGACGGTGCTCATATAAGACATCTGCCCCGCGAACTCGGAACCGGAAAGCGAGTTGACCCACGCAATGATGTCCTCGTCGGTCTTGCTTCTTTGAGCGCGCAGCTCGGCGAAATCCGCATATAGCTCCTGGTTGAGGGCCTGCACGGCGAAGGGGACGCCGGTAAAGCGCCCGAACCAAAGGCGATCTCCAAGGAGAATGTGGTTGAGCGTGCCATGAATGGATTTGAAGAACGCCCCCGCGTCGCGCTTCCTTTGCTCGTCGGAGAGCTTGGCGCACGCGGCGTAGATGCGGTCGTTCATCCAGCGGTTGTACGCCGCCATGGTCTTCGCGTACTCGATCGGGTTCATGCGCGCGTCTACTTCCGCAAGCTCGCTTGGCTGGGTTCCCCGCTGGACCGCGGTATTCGAAGGTGCGGTCCCGCGTCGAGCCAGGATCAGCGGCATCACGGCAAACACCACGAGCATGACAGCGTACACCACTCCCGCCACCAAGATG
>CAVVDJ010000011.1:0-67090 GCA_963747025.1 uncultured beta proteobacterium | reverse complement strand
GCAAGAAATCGTTGCCGTCCGAGCCTGTTTGGACGCCAATCACGCCCAGCCCTGGGCGCGCGAGCAGGTCGGCCAGGGTTGCGCTCGTACCATCCGCGAACTGGAAGGTCATGTCGATGGTGGGCGGGAGCGCCGCAGCACCAAGTCGCGCGCCACGGCTTGGGGGCCTGCGAGCCCGAACACCATTCCTGCCTCGCTGTTGAGCGCCACAGCAAATTGCACAGGGGTGCTCTGCTGGGCACCAAAAGTAGCGGTATCGCCCACCTGGACCACGACGTCGCTGAGCGTGATCCCGGGGCCGAACTGGATCACGTTGCTTACGGGGGTGCCGATCCAATCTATCAACTGGTTGCGCGCAGCGTCGGCCAAGGCGGGGGTGGCGGTGCCGCGCCGCATATCCAGCAGAACGCTAGAGATGTCGAAAGGCAGCGCATTTATAAGGCCCGTGCTAGCAGTGGTGATAAAGGCCTGAAAGTCCGCGAGGCCCTTATTGGCCTCAGTCAGAAACCGCGCGTACTGATATGTGCGTGGCAGCGCAAATCTAATCGAGTCAACGCCATCGCCGGCCTGATATTGGATGGTATTCACTCCGTCAGTAACGGAAATAGTATCGTTCCCCGCGCCACCGATGATGTTGTTGGCTCCAGGTGCAGCATTGAGAGTATCGTCGCCACTGCTGCCTACGATGTCATTGACGTCTGCCATGATCAACCTCCAAAAGAACCGCTTACGATATTCACTGGGCGTTCAGCGGCGACGGACCCCGATACGGACGTGGGTGTCCTAGAGTGCATTAGTCCGCTGTTCCCTCGTCCCTCATCGACCGCTGTATTTTCCTTTCCAGGCATGCAACAACACAGTTGCGTGAGCCGGCTTCGTCCGCGGTGCGAAAAGTCAACGAAAGCTTTCATTGCACAAAGGGCATGCGGGAGCGTCTCCGCGGTCAGACAATCAGGGGCAAGCCCAATGCCACTGACTCTCGTGATTCGTGAAAAACTTTGAATGATTAGTCGTTTTGGCGGGCACAGCGTCCATAACGCCGTACCAAAATTAGAGCGCCCCCCGCAGTCGCTTGTAAGGTATAGGAAAGCCGCTCGAACGTGAGACCGGGCCACGGAGCCTTGGAGCTGCTCCTCTAGCGCTGGGACCGAGCCGAAACCTGTGGCGGGTTGTGGGCACGTGAAAGCGCGCAGCCGTCCCGTGTCGAGTCTTGGACGCGCAAGGTCAGCGTAAGCCTTCCCATCAAGGCCTATGCCAGGCAAACCATTGAATTCGTTAACTGTTAAGACGAGTCAATGAGCAGCCGGCACCTGAACTTCGGAGCCGTCTGCGTGCCGAGCGGCAAGGGCCAGGGGACGGACAACGCCCCCCGTGGCCAGCTCGGAGACCTGTTTCTCACCTAGCCGGACGACCGCGTCGAAGGCTAGCCCTCTCGGCGCGTGGTGAGTAATGAACAGGATGGTGGTAGTTCCTTTCAATTGATTGATGGTCCGCGCGAGCTGCTCGCTCGTCTCGACATCCAGGTTGCTGGTGGCCTCGTCGAATACAAGGACAGAGGGCTGCTTGAGCAGCGCGCGCGCAATAGCAATGCGTTGCTTCTGGCCGCCCGATAGACCCACGCCATGCTCCCCGAGAATGGTTTGGTAGCCTTGCGGCAAGCCCTCGATCACGTCATGTATCTCCGCTTTGCGACAGGCGCCCATAATCTGGTCGAAGGTCGCATGTGGGTCGACCATGGCCAAGTTGTCGTAGACGGTGCCCGCAAACAACATGGTCTCCTGCGGTACGATCCCAAACGATTGGCGCAACTCGTTCGCAGAAAGATTGCGAATGTCGCGATCGTCGATCAGTATCCTGCCCTCTGTCGGCGGGTAAAATCCCATCAGCAGTTTGGCCAGAGTGCTCTTGCCCGAGCCGGATGGCCCCATGAGTACCGTGAGCTGGCCGGGCTTGAAGGCCAGGGTCAGGTTCCGATATACGAACGGGTGCTGTTCGCTGTAGCGGAAGCCGAGATCGAGTACCTGAATGTGCCCCGCATCGCGCCGGCTGCGGGCAGGCACCAAAGTGTAGGGCTCCGTCGGCAAATTCATGACGTCGCCCAAGCGCTTGACGGCTACGGACGCCTGCTGAAACTCCTGCCATAGACCCACCAGACGCAGCATCGGCTGCGACATGCGACTCGCGAACATCTGGAACGCCACCAGCATGCCGATGGTGAAACCATTGCCATGCATCACCAGCAGAGCACCCACGATCAGTATTGCCAACGTCATTGCCTGTTCGAGCGTATTGGCAACTACGTTGAAGGTGTTTGCGAGCTGCCGCGTCGAGAACCCGGCGGCTAAGTAGCTCGCCAGATACTCGCCGTAGCGCCGCTCTAGCAGGGGCTCGGTTTGCAGACTCTTGACTGTCGCCATGCCCGCCACATACTCGGTCACGAAGGCTTGGTTGCGAGCCCCGAGCAGAAACTGCCGGTTCAACCGGGCGCGGAAGATTGGCGTCACGCCAACGCTGAGAATACTGATCGCGGCTAAACAAACGAGTGCGATTAGGGACAGCTGCCAGCTGTAAAAGAACATCACTCCCAAGAAGATCAGAAGAAAAGGCAGATCGAGGATCAGGGACACTGCCGCGCCGGAGAGGAAATCGCGAATCGTCTCAACGCCATGCAGCCTGGAAACGATCACACCTGTGGCTCGCTGTTCGAAGTAGCGCAGTGGCAAGCGGAGCATGTGCGTAAAGACATGGCTTCCGAGCACGGCGTCGATGCGATTGCCGGTATGGATAACCAGGTACTGCCGCAGCCACGTCATGACGGTCGAAAACAGCATGAACATGAGCAGCGCGAACCCCACCACTGCGAGCGTACTGTGAGTCTGATGCACGATCACCTTGTCGATGATCGCCTGCGTGAACAGCGGCGTGGCCAGCGCCATCAGCTGGATAGCCAAGGAGGCTAACAACACGTCGCGGAAAATGCGTTTGTGCCTGAGCAATTCCGGGATGAACCAGCCGAACCCGAAATCCTCGCGAGCAGCCGAGTCGGACGGGCTACCGTCGTCGGCGCGACGGCCCTGCCTTCGGCGGACGCTCCAGCGCCAGAAGCACCGGTTCGAATTGGCGCTGAAACTCCTCCAACCCAACTGTCTGGCCCGCTTCCGAACCGGCACGAAACAGCAATACGCGCTCGCCGTCAGTCTTGAGGACAAGTGCTGGGGCCTGGGCTCGGTCACGGCAAAGGGCTATGGCCGGCAGGTTATGCATGCGCAATTCATTCCTGTGTAGCGCCTGCTCGTGAAGATGGAAACCAAGCGCCTGTGCCGCTTCGCAGAGGCTGCCCAGCGCATAGGGTGGTGGATATTGCTGGAGGATCAGGCGAGCATCGAAGGGCACCCGGAAGAGCTGGCACATGCTTCCAAGCAGCCACAAAAGCTGGTCGCGCTCCAGGGGAACCGACAGGTCGAGCTGGGGAGATTGGGGTTTGGGCCTGCGCAAGCCGAACACGACGGGTTCTCGCCAAGAGGGATATGGACCCTAGCGAGCAACGGCCGTGCCACTCGCCATGTCCCAACGCGCATGTGGATGCCAAAACTTAGATCCGACGCGCTGGGACGGTGCCGAGAAACCCAAACCTAGGCCGGTTTTTGCGGTTGGGCTGAGAGACGCGCGTAGCGCGCGTCACCCACGCGAACTAAGCCGCCGTGTTGGAGTGGGGCGCCGTCGTGCCCGCACCCGGCTTAGCTTCGCGGTGGTCGCGAATCAGTAGCGCGGAAAGCGCCGCATGATCCGAAAAGCGTGCCCAGCGCAGCCCACGGTGGACGTGAGCCAATTTGACCCGGAAACCGCGAACGTAAATGCGGTCAAGATGCAGTACCGGTAGCACGGCAGGAAAGCTGCGCGCAGGACCCCTTCCGTAGGTCTCGAACACCTCCGAGACATCTAGCGCGCGCATCAAATACTCGCTCGCGCGTCGGGTCCAATCGTTGAAGTCGCCGGCGATGATGAGCGGAGCGTCGTGGGGAACCAAACGCTCAATGCGACTGGCGAGCACCTCCAGCTGCCTCTCACGCCAGATGCGCAACAGACCCAAGTGCACATTGATCGTGTGCAGCCTCTGGTTCCAGCCCGGTAGCTCGATCTCGCAGTGAAGCATGCCGCGCCGCTCGAGACGGTGCATAGACACGTCCTCGTTGTCCCAGCGCAGGATCGGGAACTTGCTGAGGATCGCATTCCCGTGGTGGGCATCGTCCACCACGGCGTTGCGGCCATAGGCAAAGTCCTTCCAGACTGCATCTGCGAGAAACTCGTACTGGGGTGCGGTTGGCCAGTCGTCGTGGCGCCTAGCGAGTCGGGCATGGAACCCGACCACCTCTTGAAGGAACACGACGTCCGGCTCGACAGATTGCAGCCGATCCTTGAGATCGTGCAGGCTGACGCGACGGTTGAACTGGGCGAAACCCTTGTGAATGTTGTATGTCAGGATGTGGAGGCTTTGCATCCCATCTCCGTCGTCGGCTCTGCTATCGGGGGCCGGCGCACCTTAGATGCCGGTATGTGCCAGTTTACGGATCGCGGCTGCGTTGCTCCAGGAGAAGCAGCGTTTCGCCGCCTCGTCCCGGGACAGCCAGACGAAGCCGAGATGCTCGCGCGGGGCAATCCTGACCTCAACGGGCTCCGCAACCAGCAGGCCAAACACATGCTCGGTGTTATGCGTTACGCCCGGCGCGTAACGCCACCGCCACTCCGGGAAGATCTCGTATTCGTTGTGCAGGTGCCAGTCGGTCAAACGGTAGCGGCGGGCGTCCAGCCCCGTCTCTTCCAGCACTTCGCGCATTGCGGTCTGCTCCAGCGTCTCACCCTCGTCCTGGCTGCCGGTCACCGACTGCCAATAGCCCGGGTGATCGGCACGCTCAAGGAGCAGCACCTGGAGCTCCGGCGTATGCACCACCACCAGCACCGAGATCGGGATCTTGAACGTCAATACGGTTTCGCAGCGTCGGGCGCACGCAGCCGTATGTGCAGCTCCCGCAGCTGCCGCTCGTCTACCGGACTGGGCGCATGTGTTAACAGGTCCTGCGCACGCTGCGTCTTGGGAAACGCGATCACATCTCGGATGGACTCGCCGCCCGTCATCAGGGCGACGATCCGATCGAGGCCAAACGCCAGGCCCGCCGTGAGGAGGAGCCCCGTACTGGAGGGCGTCGAGCAGAAACCCGAACTTCGCGCGCGCTTCTTCCGCCCCGATATTGAGGGCCGTAAACACTTTCGACTGCACGTCTTGTCGATGGATACGCACCGAGCCGCCGCCAATCTCCCAGCCGTTGAGCACCAAGTCGTAGGCTTTCGACAGCGCCTGGCCCGGATCGCTGTCGAGGTATTCCTCGTGACCGTCCATGGGCGAGGTAAAAGGATGGTGCAGCGCATCCCAGCGCCTCTCCTCCTCGTTCCATTCGAACATCGGAAAGTCCAGCACCCAAAGTGGCTTCCAGCCCGCCTGAGCGAAGCCCCGCTCATGTCCGATCTTGGCGCGCAATGCGCCGAGCGACTCGTTTACCACTTTCGCCTTGTCGGCACCGAAAAACAGAAGATCACCGTCTCTCGCGCCGCTGCGATCGAGTATCGTCTTGAGCACTGCATCCGGAAGGTTCTTGACGATGGGCGACTGCAGACCATCACGCCCCTTACTAGTCTCATTGACCTTGATATACGCCAATCCCTGCGCGCCGTAGATGCTCGCGAACTCGGTGTAGATGTCGATCTCACCGCGCGTCAGCTGACCGCCGCCCGGGACAAGCAGCGCGGCCACTCGGCCGCCAGCCATGTTGGCGGCGCTCGAGAAAACTCTGAACTGGACGTCCTTCATCACGTCACGTCAGCTCGGTCAACGTCAGCGAAACGCGTAGATCGGGTTTGTCTGACCCGTACTTGGACATCGCCTCCGCGAAGCTCATGCGCGGAAACGGGTCCGGCAAGCTGCACGTCCAGTGCGTCCTTGAACACGGCGCGGATCATTTGCTCCATGAGGCCGGTGATCTCGCCTATTCCGAGGAACGAGGTCTCGACATCGATCTGGGTAAACTCAGGCTGACGGTCGGCACGCAGATCCTCGTCCCGGAAACACTTGGTGATCTGATAGTAACGGTCGAAGCCTGCGATCATGAGCAGCTGCTTGAACAGCTGCGGCGACTGTGGCAGCGCGAAGAATTGTCCCGGATGCACACGGCTGGGAACCAGATAATCGCGCGCGCCCTCCGGCGTCGATTTGGTTAGCATCGGCGTTTCGACGTCAATGAAGCCGTGCGCGTCGAGGAATCGACGTACACTCATTGCCACTCGGTAGCGCAGCCGCAAGTTGCGTTGCATGAGCGGCCGCCGCAGGTCGATCACTCGATGCTCCAGGCGCACGTTCTCGTTGATACTCTCGTCGTCGAGCGGAAACGGCGGCGTAAGCGACGCGTTAAGGATCTCGATAGTCGTGGCCAGAACCTCGACTTCCCCACTCTTCAAGTTGGGGTTGACCGTGCCCTCCAGGCGCGGGCGCACCCGACCCTGCACGCGGATCACAAACTCGTTACGCAACCGATCCGCGATAGCGAAGGTGGCGGGTGTGTCCGGGTCACACACGACCTGGACCAGTCCTTCGCGATCTCTGAGATCGATAAAGATCACGCCTCCATGGTCGCGACGGCGATGCACCCAGCCGAACAAGGTCACGGGCTGTCCGAGGTATCTCTTGTCGATCAGTCCACAATAGTCGGTACGCGTCATTGGTAAGCGCTAGGAAGTTTCTGTCAGCAGTCAGGTGTACGGCTCGGCCCCGTTCAGGCGTCGGGCGCGATGTCGCCGGTCGGGCTGCGGCGTTGCGGTCCGGGCGGTGCCACACCTATGGAGATGACGTACTTGAGGGCCTCATCCACGCTGATGTCAAGCTCGACCACATTGGAACGCGAGCACGATCAAGAAGAATCCCGAGGTCGGGTTGGGGGTTGTGGGAACATACACGCTGATGCGGTCGCCGCCCAGTTTGTCGGCCACTTCGCCGCTCGGCGTACCGGTCAAGAAGGCTACGGTCCATGTCTCGCTATGTGGAAACTGCACCAATAACGCCTTGCGAAAAGCTTGCCCTTGGCTCGAGAACAGGGTATCGGAGACCTGCTTGACGCTGTTGTATATGGTCTTGACGACCGGGATGCGAGCCAGCAGGCTTTCGCCCACCTGTACCAGGCGCTGGCCGATGATGTTAGCGGCAAACACTCCCGTGATCAGCACCACCACCAAGGTCAGCACCACACCCAGGCCGGGGATGTTGAAGCCGAGCCACGATTTGGGCTGCAGGGATTCGGGCAACAGCAGCAGCGTGCTGTCCATGGTGCTCACGATCAGGTTCAGGACCCAAAGCGTGATGACCAATGGAATCCAAATCAGGACCCCGGTAAGGAAGTATTTCCTCACCGACCCGGAATCCTGGTTTCACTGCTCTGTGGCGTCACTTCACTGGGCGGGCATACAAGCAGGACAGGCGCCGGCGCCGCACTCTGCGCTGCTCTTGGTTTCGGTCGATGGCTTTGTACCGCCATCGCCCGCGGGTGTGTCTGGCTTGGACTCTTCCTTCGCCTTGGGCTTGGAACCGTTGTTCTTGAAATCGGTGGCATACCAGCCACTGCCTTTGAGCTGGAAACCAGCCGCCGAGACCAGTTTCGCCATGGTCGGCCGGCCGCAACGCTCACAGTCGGTGATTGGCGCATCGGAGAGCTTTTGCAGATATTCCTTCTCGAAGCCGCAGGTCGCGCAGCGGTACTCGTAGATTGGCATGTCTACCCCCTGAATGCTCGAAAAAACAAGATTATAACGGACAACCACACACAGCCCTAATGGGGGCTTGAGCGGTCAAATGCAAGATTGCGCCCAGCCATGACTCAAGCACCACGGGCCTCCTGGCCTTTTCCGCACCTGCTCGCGCATCGGGGCGGAGGCTCGCTGGCCCCAGAAAACACGCTGGCTGGCCTTCGGACCGCTGCTCGCCATGGTTTTCGCGCCGTCGAGTTCGACGCCAAGCTGACGCGCGATGGCGGTGGCCGTCCTCATGCATGACGACACGCTCGATCGCACAACCAGCGGTCGCGGCCCCATCGCGCGAGTCGATTGGCGCGTATTGCAAGGGTTCGATGCGGGGAGTTGGCACGACCCGCGGTTCGCCGGGGAACCCATTCCTTCTCTAGTTTCCGCGCTAGCACTTGTGCAAAGAACTGGAGCTGTGGCCGAACGTCGAGATCAAACCGTGTCCTGGCCGGGAGCGAGAGACCGGTTCTGCCGTGGCGCAGGAGGTTGTTCGCCATTGGATGGAATCGACGCCACCGCTGCTGTCATCGTTCTCGCTGGCAGCGTTGGAAGCTGCCCGTGAGGTGGCACCGCAGCTTCCTCGGGGCCTTCTTGTGACGGAGGTGCCCGACGATTGGCGCGAACAGGCTCGGTCGCCTCGGTTGCTTTTCGTTGCATTGCGAGCAGCGTGCCGCGACCGGTTTGCTGCTGAAGGAGGCGACGGCGGCGGGATATCCGGTTCTTTGTTACACCGTCAACCAGGCTGCAGACAGTCCGCCAACTGCTGTCGCGCGGAGTGAGCGCCATCGTCACCGATCGCCTTGACCTGATCTCACCCGCTTAAGCAAGGGCTGACGGCTAGCGGCGGCGAATCATGCGGCCGCGCGCTGGCCTGTCGGACTGCGAAACTCGGCGAGCAGCCTCGCCCGTTTCTCCATCGCTGCTGTCAGACTGCGCGTCTTGATGTGCCCGTAGCCGCGAATCTCCTCGGGGAAGGAGGCGAGTTCGACCGCCAGCGCATGGTTCTCGGGTCGGAGCGCGGCCGTGATCTCATCGAGCATTCGCGCGTAATCTTCAATCAACCGCCGCTCGCTGCGCCGCTCTTCCGTGTATCCGAAGACGTCGAGCGCTGTTCCGCGCAGACCACGCAGCCGCGCCAGCAGCTTGAAAGCGCCGAACACCCAGGGCCCGAACTCGGACTTCGTCAATTCGCCTTGCTCGTTGCGCCGAGCCAGCAACGGAGGCGCAAGATGGAAGCGAAGCTTGTAGTCGCCCTCGAACTGCGACTGGATCTTCTCCGCGAAGCCGCTCTCCGCGTACAGGCGTGCGACCTCATACTCGTCCTTGTACGCCATCAGCTTGAAGTAGTAGCGGGCGACGGCCTCGGTAAGAGCAGTGAGCCCCTTGGTCTTGGCGTTTTCGACGAGCCGTACCTTGTCCACCAGCGCCCGGTACTTCTGCGCGTACGCTGCGTTCTGATAGCCGGTGAGAAATTCCTCGCGGCGCCGGATCAACTCGTCCAAAGATTGTGAGACCCTGGTGCTGGCCGCGACTTCCGCTTTGGGCGCGATGATTCGCTCGACCGCCGCCGAGTCTACCGCGGCGCGACGCCCCCACAGAAATGCGGCCTGGTTCATCTTCACCGCGGCGCCGTTCAGCTCGATGGCCTTCTGGATGGCCTCTGCCGACACCGGGACCAAGCCCCGCTGATACGCGTAGCCCAGCATGAACATGTTGGTGGCAATGCTGTCGCCGAGAAGCGCAGTTGCCATGCGCGTGGCGTCGACGAAGTCCGCCTGTGCCGCGCCCACACCCTTGCTGATGGTATGCCGGAGCGACTGGTCGGGAAACTCGAAATCCGCTTTGCGCGTGAACTCACCAGTCATCTGCTGATGGGTGTTCACCACCATGCGGGTGACACCGAAGCGGGTCGTGTCCATGGTCTTCCCGCTGGCGCTCACGACGAGATCACAGCCCAAGACCGCGTTCGCTCCACCGGAGCCGAGGCGTACGGTCCTGATATCCTCGGGATTGGCGGCGATCTGCAGATGGCTCCACACCGCACCGCCCTTCTGGGCCAGCCCCGCCATGTCCAACCCGCCAAATCCCTTTCCCTCCAGATTCGCGGCCATGCCCACGATCGCGCCGATGGTCACCACGCCGGTGCCGCCCACGCCGGTGACCATGATGCCGTACGGCTTGTCCAGCGGCGGCAGGAGCGGCTCAGGAACGGCCGCAAACAAGACGTCGGTCTTGTCGCCTGCTGGTGCCAGCCTGCCTTTGCGCAAGCCCCCGCCGTGCACCGTCACAAAGCTCGGACAGAAGCCCTTCACGCAGGAATAGTCTTTGTTGCACGACGACTGATCGATGGTGCGCTTGCGGCCGAACTCGGTCTCCAGCGGCAGCACCGACACGCAGTTGGACTTCACTCCGCAGTCGCCGCAGCCCTCGCACACGAGATCATTGATCACAACACGCTTGGATGGATCCGGATAGAGGTTGCGCTTGCGTCGACGGCGCTTCTCTGCGGCACAGGTCTGATCGTAGATGATGACCGAGGTGCCCTCGATCTCGCGCATCTCGCGCTGTACGCGGTCATAGTCGTCCCGGTGATAGATCTGCACACCCGATGGGAAGCCGGCGTCCGGCCCGTACTTCTCCGGTTCGTCCGTGACCACGACACATTTTTTCGCGCCCTCGGCGAGCACCTGGGCCGCGATCTGCGGCACGGTGAGATTGCCGTCCAGATGCTGACCGCCAGTCATAGCCACGGCGTCGTTGTACAGGATCTTGTAGGTGACATTCACGCCCGAAGCGACGGTGGCTCGCAGCGCCAGGAGGCCGGAGTGGAAGTAGGTGCCGTCGCCGATATTCTGGAACACGTGCTTGGTCTTGACGAACGGCGCCTCGCCCACCCAGCTGGCGCCCTCGCCGCCCATTTGCGTGAACCCGGCGGTGCTGCGGTCCATCCACTGCGCCATGAAATGGCAGCCGATACCCGAAAGCGCACGACTACCCTCGGGAACGCGCGTTCCGGTGCTGTGTGGGCAACCCGAGCAAAAATACGGCGTGCGATCCATCGCCGGCTTCTCCGGCACGCGCGATGCAAGCTGCTCCTGCTCGGCGACGCGTGCCTCGAGCTGCGGGTCCCGCGCGTATTCCAGAATACGCCGGCCGATGGAGATGGCGATGTGGTTGGGGTCGAGTGCAGCGTTGCTCTGGAACAACTCCAGCCCACGCTCGTCGCGCTTGCCTACGATCTGCGGCATGTCCGGCTTGCCGTAGCAGATCTCCTTGAGCTGGGTCTCGATGAGTGCCCGCTTCTCCTCGATCACGATCACCTTCTGCAGCCCGCGGGCGAAGCGCAGCGCACCCTCCGGTTCCAGAGGCCAGGTCATTGCGACCTTGTAGACGCGCAGGCCTAGCCGCCTCGCCTCAGCGTCGTTGATTCCCAAATACTGAAGCGCCTGACGCACATCCATGTAGGATTTGCCGCAGGTCATGAGCCCCAGGCGCGCGTCGGCTGCGTTGACCACGATGCGGTCGAGCGCGTTGGCGCGCGCGAAGGCTTTCGCCGCCTCGATCTTGTGCTTGTGCAGCCGCTCTTCTTGTTCCAGCGGCTGATCAGGCCAGCGGATGTTGAGGCCGCCCAGCGGTGGCGCATAGTCCGCGGGAAGCCGGATCTGAACGCGCTCCGAGCTCACGTCCACGGACGCCGAAGCATCGATCGTGTCCTTCATGCACTTGAGACCGACCCAGCAACCGGCGAAGCGCGATAGCGCCCAGCCGTAGATGCCATAGTCGAGCAACTCCTGCACGCCGGCCGGATTCAGGATCGGGATCATCGCGTCCACCAGCGCGAATTCGCTCTGATGGGCGGTGGTGGAGGATTCGCAGGTGTGGTCATCGCCCATCAGGACCAGGACGCCGCCCTAGCGGATGCGTACCGGCCAGATTGCCGTGACGGAAAGCGTCACCAGTGCGGTCCACGCCCGGCCCCTTGCCATACCAAATGGCGAACACGCCGTCGTACTTGTTCTCGCCGTGGAAGTGCGCCTGCTGGGTGCCCCAGCAGGCCGTCGCCGCAAGGTCCTCGTTGACTCCTGGCTGGAACACGATCTGGTGCTGTGCGAGAAACTTGCCCGCACTCCACAGCTGCTGATCGTAACCGCCGAGCGGGCTGCCGCGGTAGCCGGAGATGTAGCCGGCTGTGTCGTACCCCGCCGCCTTGTCGCGCAGGTGCTGCATCATCGGCATCCGCACCAGCGCCTGCGTGCCGGTGATGAAGATGCGCCCGTTCTCGAGCGTGTATTTATCGTCGAGCGATACGTTGCGAAGGGTCATGGAGAGTAGTGGTCCGGCTTCAGGGGCGACCAATTCGGAAGAGTGCCCGGCCAGGCGCTTGTGCAATGAATACTGCCACAAATCTCACTACACATGAATCCGAAGCCGGTCAGGTCCGCATTCCCAGTGCAGCAGGGTCCTCAAACGCGTATGGTGACCTTGCCCGTGTGCGTACCGCTGCTCAGGTAGTCGTACGCAGCGCGCGCTTCCTCGAATCCAAAACCCTTTCCGATCCAGGGCCGCAGCCGGTGCTGGACGATGGCGTTGTTCATCTCTTCGAACATCTCGCGCGAGCCGACGTAGATCCCTTGCACGCGCACGTGACGGCGCAGAATCGATGCGGTATTGACCGGGCCGGCCACACCGGTCAGCACGCCGATCAGGCACACTGTCCCGCCCACGCGTACCGAGGCCAGCGATTTGTCGAGCGTCCCTGCTCCGCCAACCTCTATGACGACATCTGCGCCGCGGCCGTCAGTGATTCGGCCTACCGCCTTGTCCCAGTCTGCGGCCTCCGCATAGTTGATCGTCTCATCGGCGCCGAGCTTCCGCGCAATCGCAAGCTTCTCGTCGCTGCTCGAGGTCAAGATCACACGCGCTCCGTGCAACTTGGCAAACTGCAGGGCAAACAGAGATACCCCGCCCGTACCCAGCAACAACACGGTATCACCTGCCTTCACGTGCGCCTCCCGCACCAGCGCATTCCAAGCGGTGACCGCAGCACAGGGCAACGTTGCAGCTTCTTCATCCGTGAGGTGCGGCGGGAACGTGCACGACGCCCTGCTCGCTCAGCGCAACGTACTCTGAGAGTACGCCGTCTATCGCCCCGCCGAGCGCAGTGGCCAACGCGTCAGCCGTAATGCCTCCGGCCAGGAAACCCTGCATGAAGATGCCAGCCACTCGATCGCCCGGCTTCACACGGCTCACTCCCTCACCTACGTCGACGACCTCACCCACGCCATCCGATAGCGGGATCCGGCCTTTGGGGAGTGCCCCACCGTATGCGCCCCTGGCCACCGACAGGTCGCGGAAGTTGAGCGACCAGGCGCGCATGCGAATCAAGGCTTGTCCGGGACCCGGATGCGGGTCGGGGCGCTCGGTGCGCGTGAGGCTGTCGAGGCCGGGCCTCTCCTGGAGCTCGTACGCCTTCACGAGACCTCGTGCCACCAGCGGCCAGCGAGAGAGCGACTCAAAATGGGATGTCGTCCTCTAGGTCGTCGAAGTTCGCCGGCTTCTTGTTACCGGCGGGCTTCCCCGGCGGCGCCGCACTGGTAGAAGGCTCTGGCTCACGAGCAGCATCACGTGCAGGGGGCTCGGTGCCGCCGCCGGCCGCGCGTCCACCTAGCATCTGCATACGATCGCCGCGGATCTCGGTGGTGTAGCGCTCGTTCCCGTCCTTGTCGGTCCACTTGCGCGTCTGCAGGCGCCCTTCGATGTACACCTGACTGCCCTTGCGCAGATATTCGCCGCAGATCTCCGCCTGGCGCCCGAAGAAGGCAACTCGATGCCATTCGGTCTGCTCCTGCTGCTCCCCACCCTTGTCCTTCCACTTTTCGGTGGTGGCGATGTTCAGGTTGGCGACCGCGTCGCCGCTTGGTAGGTAGCGCACCTCGGGGTCGCGCCCCAAGTTGCCGATGAGGATCACTTTGTTTACCGATGCCATTTCAGGTCTCCCCCGCAATCAACTCAAGCACGCTCCGCTCGTCGAAGCGTGCGCTGTCCACCTTCAAGTAGGCCATCCCCTCCTCCGCCAGCAGCATGACCTCGCGCACGCCCGGCACCTTGGCAAGCTTACGCGACAGCCCGGCCGCGCGCTTGGGGTCGAGGGGCGGGACTGGGTAGCTGCGCGTGGACCCAGGTTGTGGACCACGCATCCCCGCCGCCACTGCTAACCAAAGCAATGTGCCCGCGGCGCAGAAGCCGAAGATCCATCCCGAACCGAGGCGCTGAGAAATGAGCCCCCCGACAGCGGCGCCCATGAACGCCCCGAGGGATTGCACGCTGCTGTACACACCTACCGCCGTCCCCTTTGCCGAGGGTGGTGCCGTTCGCGATACGAGGGACGGCAGACTCGCCTCGAGCAGGTTGAATCCGAGGAAGAAGAGGAGCAACGACACGCCGATACCCACTCCGGTTTGGCTCAGCCATATCAGCCCGACCTGTCCTGCCAGCAGTACGGCGATGGAACCGAGGAAGACTGACTTCTGCCGACCCCAGCGTTCGGCCAGCATCACCGGAGGCACCATCAGGATGAACGCCCCAGCCATCACCGGCAGGTACACCTGCCACTGATTGGCCGCCGACACTCCTGCGCTGCGCAGCTCGAATGGCACCACCACGAACAGTGCCATCAGCACTGCGTGCAGCACGAAGATGCCGAAGTTGAGGCGCACCAACTCCGGGTCGCGCAGTACGCTTGCAAACCTCGGAGCGCGATCTCCAAGGGCGGGAGCCACAGCGCGCACGGGGTCTGAGATCAGCCAGCGCACGACTGCCATTGCAACGAGTGCCAGCACGCCCGTCATGGCAAAGATTCCGGGCACCCCAACAGCCTGATTGAGGATCGGACCTGCGGCGATCGACGCAGCAAAGGTCACGCTGATGGTCACGCCGATGATGGCCATCGCCTGAGTGCGTTGCTCCTCGCGTGTAAGGTCGGCGGTGAGGGCGATAACAGCGGCCGAAATTGCACCTGCCCCCTGGATAATCCGTCCCAGGATCACCATATCGATATCGTGGGCCGCAGCGGCGATGAAACTCCCAGCCGCGAACAATAGCAACCCGACATAGATGGTGCGCTTGCGGCCCCAGCGGTCCGACAGCCACCCGAACGGAACCTGAAGGACCGCCTGCGTCAGACCGTAGGCGCCTAATGCAACCCCGATCAAGGCATGGTCCGCACCACCAGGCAGCTGTTCCGCATACAGCGCGAATACCGGCAGGATGATGAACATCCCCAGCATGCGCAGACCGAAAATCGCGGCGAGTCCGAGGCTTGCGCGCAGCTCGGCGGCGGTCATCGAATTTGCAAGGGACATGCTGCGGGCGAAGAACCAGCGCGTTGGGAAAAGTCTAGCTGCTGCAGTATATTAACAGGTTGCCTCGCTCTCCCGACCGTGGGCAGCGGACAGATGGGACCCCGATCCAGATGGACTTTATCCGACTGCGCGGTGCGCGCACTCACAATCTCAAGAACATCGATCTCGACCTGCCGCGCGAGCGGTTGATCGTCATCACGGGTCTGTCCGGGTCGGGCAAATCGTCCCTGGCTTTCGACACGCTGTATGCCGAGGGACAGCGTCGCTACGTGGAGTCGCTCTCAGCGTACGCCCGGCAGTTTCTGCAGCTCATGGAAAAGCCGGATGTAGATCTGATCGAGGGCCTATCGCCGGCTATCTCGATCGAGCAGAAGGCGACCAGCCACAATCCGCGCTCGACTGTGGGCACAGTGACGGAAATCCACGACTACCTTCGTCTGCTGTTCGCCCGCGTCGGCGATCCGTACTGTCCTGACCACAACATACGGCTTCAGGCGCAGAGCGTCTCCCAGATGGTCGATCACATCCTGCAGCTGCCAGAGGACACGCGTCTGATGATTCTGGCGCCGCTGATCGCGGGCCGAAAGGGGGAACAGCATGAACTGTTCGAGGATCTGCGCGCGCAGGGCTTCGTACGGTTGCGGCTCGACGGGGAGGTGCACGACATCGACAGCCTTCCCAAGCTCGCCAAGACCAAGAAGCACACGATCGAAGTGGTGGTAGATCGGGTGAAGATTCGGGCCGAGGTGAAGCAGCGCCTGGCCGAGTCGTTCGAGACTGCGCTCCGCCACTCGGATGGCAGGGCGCTCGCCGTGGAGATCGACACGCGGAAAGAACACTTGTTCTCGGCGCGCTTCGCCTGCCCGATCTGCAGTTACTCGCTGCCCGAGCTGGAACCCCGGTTGTTCTCTTTCAACAACCCGGTGGGTGCGTGTCCGCGCTGCGATGGGCTGGGCACCATCAGTTTCTTCGACCCCAAGCGGATAGTCGCGTTTCCACACCTGAGCCTCGCCTCGGGGGCGATCAAAGGCTGGGACCGGCGCAACCAGTTCTACTTCCAGATACTGGAGGGGCTAGGCAGTCACTTCGGCTTCGATCTGGAGACGCCCTTCGATGAGTTGTCCAAGAGCGTTAAGGACGCGGTGCTGTACGGATCCGGCCGCGACAAGATCCGTTTCACCTACGCGGGCGAGCGCGGCCGCGCACGCACGCGGGAGCACGCGTTCGAGGGAATCATCCCCAACCTGGAGCGGCGTTACAAGGAGACAGACTCGGCGGTAGTGCGCGAGGAGTTGGCCAAATACCTGAACAGCTCGGCATGCCCCGAGTGCAGCGGCACACGCCTTCGGCGTGAGGCGCGATATGTGTTCGTTAGCGGGCAGCCGATCTATGGCGTCAGCCGGATGCCGCTCAATGCAGCACGGGAGTTCTTCGCGGACTTGCAGCTGTCGGGCGCCAAAGCCGCTATCGCCGAGAAGATCGTCGCGGAGATCATGAACCGCTTGCAATTTCTCAACAACGTCGGCGTGGACTATCTTTCGCTGGACCGCTCGGCAGAGACGTTGTCCGGCGGCGAGGCACAGCGGATCCGTCTGGCGAGTCAGATCGGCTCCGGCCTTACGGGCGTGATGTACGTTCTGGACGAACCGTCGATCGGGCTGCACCAGCGCGACAACCACCGTCTGCTCTCCACTTTGAAGACCCTGCGCGATATCGGCAACACCGTGATCGTCGTAGAGCACGACCAAGAGGCCATCGAGTCGGCCGATTTCGTGATCGATATGGGTCCGGGAGCCGGCGAGCGGGGCGGCCAGGTGGTGGCGATGGGCAGTCCCGAGGAGGTCGCACGCAACCCGGCATCACTCACTGGACAGTATCTCTCTGCAGCGCGCAGTATCCCAACGCCGCTGCTGCGCAATGCCCCACAACAGGACCGCTGGCTGCGCCTCGCCGGCGCGCGTGGCAACAATCTCAAGAATATTCAGCTCGACCTCCCGCTCGGACTCTTCGTATGCGTCAGCGGTGTGTCGGGCTCGGGCAAGTCCACTCTGATCAACGACACACTGTATCGGGCGGCGGCGCAGCATGTTTACGGCAGCGCCATCGAGCCCGCGCCGTACGATGAGATACACGGACTCGAGCAGTTCGACAAGGTAGTGAACGTCGATCAGAGCCCGATTGGGCGCACCCCGCGCTCCAACCCGGCTACCTATACCGGCCTGTTCACGCCCGTCCGCGAGCTGTTCGCTGGAGTGCCGCTGGCGCGGGAGCGTGGCTACGGTCCCGGGCGCTTTTCTTTCAACGTAAAGGGCGGCCGCTGCGAGGCCTGCCAGGGCGACGGTGTGCTTAAGGTGGAGATGCATTTTCTGCCGGACATCTATGTTGCCTGCGACGTGTGCCACGGCCGCCGCTATAACCGCGAAACGCTGGAGATCCAATACAAAGGCAGGAGCATCCACCAAGTCCTCGAGATGACAGTGGAACAGGCACACCAATTCTTCAACGCTGTGCCGGCGATCGAGCGCAAACTGCAGATGTTGCTCGAAGTGGGGCTGGGCTACATCAAGCTGGGACAGTCAGCCACTACGCTGTCCGGCGGGGAAGCGCAACGGGTGAAGCTGTCGTTGGAGTTGTCCAAGCGTGACACAGGACGCACGCTCTACATCCTCGATGAGCCGACCACTGGACTACACTTCCACGACATCGAGCTGCTGCTGAGCGTAATCCACCGCCTGCGGGACCACGGCAACACGGTAGTGGTGATCGAGCACAATCTCGACGTGCTCAAGACCGCGGACTGGATCGTCGATCTGGGTCCGGAGGGAGGCGATGGAGGCGGCCAGATCATTGCTACAGGCACCCCGGAGCAGTTGGCGGACCATCCGGTCAGCTACACCGGGCGTTACTTGCGGGCTGCTCTTGGTCGCTCGGGCGAGCAACGCAGACGAACCGCCGCTGCGGCCTGAGGACCTCCGGTCTCCAAGTTGCCGTCTTTGCCGTTCTTCCTTGGGGCTACAGCCCCGAGCTGGTCGAGCGGTGCCGCAGTACTCAGGGATCCTGGCCCCTGGCGGCGCCGAGGCAAGACTGACATCGCTAGCGGCCTTAGGTTTGGCCGCAACGCGCCCGATTACTTGCTGCCTTTGGCGGCCTTGCTCGCAGCTTCAGCCGCTGGCCGGTCCAGCAGTTCGACGAGTGCCATGGGCGCGTTATCGCCGCGACGGAAACCGTACTTCAGGATGCGCAGGTAGCCACCGTGACGGTTGGCAAAGCGTGGACCCAACTCGTCGAACAACTTGCCTACCATCTCCCGGTCGCGCAGGCGATTGAACGCAAGCCGGCGGTTGGCCAGGCTCGGCTTCTTGCCCAGCGTGATGATGGGCTCGGCCACACGCCGCAACTCCTTAGCCTTGGGCAAGGTCGTCGTAATCACCTCGTGGCGCAGCAGCGAATTGGTCATGTTGCGCAGCATGGCCAAACGATGGCTGCTGGTGCGATTCAGCTTTCTTAGTCCCAGGCGGTGACGCATCATGCACCTCGGTTAGGGTTTTTCCAGCCCTACAGGCGGCCAGTTCTCCAGCTTCATCCCAAGGGTAAGGCCGCGGGAGGCGAGCACTTCCTTGATCTCGTTGAGCGACTTGCGCCCCAGGTTGGGGGTCTTCAGCAATTCGGTCTCGGTGCGCTGGATGAGATCGCCAATATAGTAGATATTCTCAGCTTTCAGGCAGTTGGCTGAGCGCACGGTAAGCTCGAGATCGTCGACCGGACGCAGCAGGATGGGGTCCACCTGAGGCCGGCTCGGCTGCTCCACCATCGGCGGGGTTCCCTGGAAGTCGGCGAACGTCGAGAGTTGGTCCATCAGCACGCGGGCGGAATGGCGGATCGCCTCTTCCGGCTCGATCACACCGTTGGTTTCTACGTCCATGATCAGCTTGTCGAGATCGGTACGCTGCTCGACGCGAGCCGACTCGACCGCATAGCTCACACGCTTGACCGGGCTGAAGGAGGCGTCCAGCAATATGCTACCGATGGTCCGTCCTTCCTTAGCGCCGGCGCGCGCCGTCGCGGGGATGTAGCCGCGCCCCTGCTCCACCTTGATCTGCATATCGAGTTTGCCGCCAGCAGCCAAATGGGCGATGACGTGGCCCGGGTTGATGATCTCCACGTCGTGGGTGGTCTCGATGTCGCCGGCCGTCACCACACTCTCACCCTGCTTGCGCAAGTTGAGCACCGCTTCCTCGCGATTGTGCAGCTTCAGCACGATGCCCTTCAGATTGAGCAGCAGATCGACGACGTCTTCCTGCACCCCGTCAATCGTCGAGTACTCGTGCAGCACTCCGCTGATGTTGACCTCGGTAGGTGCGAAACCACCCATCGATGACAAGAGGATGCGACGTAGCGCGTTGCCGAGCGTATGGCCATACCCGCGCTCGAACGGTTCCATTGTCACCTTCGCGTGGAACTGCCCGAGGTTCTGTACTTCGATGATGCGTGGCTTGAGAAGAGTACTGCTTTGCATAGGGTGTGCCTCTACGGAAACGAGTTGTTCGTAGCTGTGATCTGGCAGATCCGCAGGCTAGCTCTGCGATTTGCCAGGATGGCAAACGCCATCTCGTTGTTACTTGGAATACAGCTCCACCACCAGGGATTCGTTGATCGTTGCCGGCAGGTCGGAGCGCTGCGGCGCGGATTTGAATACTCCTTTCATCGCTTTGACGTCGACTTCGAGCCATTCAGGAAACCCGCGCTGCTCGGCCGCTTCGACCGCGCCCTTGATGCGCAGCTGGCTTCGCGCTTTTTCCACCACTTCCACGAGATCACCTTGCCGCAACTGGAAGGACGGGATGTTCACGCGCCTTCCGTTCACCAGGATGCCGTTATGCCGCACGATCTGGCGCGCTTCGGTGCGCGAGGCACCGAAGCCCATCCGGTAGGCAACGGTGTCCAGGCGGCTCTCGAGGATCTGCAGCAGATTCTCACCGGTAATGCCCTTGCGCCGGTCCGCCTCCGCGTAAACCCTGCGGAACTGGCGCTCGAGCACGCCATAGATACGCCGCACCTTTTGCTTCTCGCGCAGCTGCGTGGCATAGCCGGAGGGCCGCGACTGCTTCTGGCCGTGCTGACCAGGCGCGTAGCTGCGGCGCTCCACGGGGCACTTGTCGGTGAAGCACTTCTCGCCCTTTAGGAACAACTTCTCGCCTTCTCGCCGGCACTGGCGGCACTTTGCGTCGAGATTCCTAGCCATATTTTGTAGAGCTTCCTTCTCTAGATGCGTCGCTTCTTGGGCGGGCGGCAGCCGTTATGCGGGACCGGGGTCACGTCCGAGATGCTGGTGATCTTGAACCCAACGTTATTCAGCGCGCGAACCGCGGATTCACGGCCCGGTCCTGGACCTTTGATGCGCACTTCCAGGTTCTTTACGCCGCAGTCCTGCGCCTGGCGCCCGGCCTGCTCAGCCGCCACCTGGGCGGCAAACGGCGTGCTCTTGCGCGAGCCCTTGAAGCCGGAGCTGCCTGAGGTAGCCCAGGCGAGCGCGTTGCCCTGCCGGTCAGTAATGGTAATGATGGTGTTGTTGAAGGAAGCGTGAACATGGGCGATGCCTTCGGCCACATTCTTCTTGACCTTCTTCCGAACCCGAGTCGCTGCTTTTGCCATGTGTGCTGAATCCTCGCGCAGTGCGCGAAATCACTTCGTCGGAGTGCCGCCGCCAGCCTTGATGGCCTGCTTGCGCGGCCCCTTGCGCGTGCGCGCATTGGTGCGGGTGCGCTGGCCGCGCACCGGAAGCCCGCGACGATGGCGCACGCCGCGGTAGCAACCGAGGTCCATCAGCCGCTTGATGCTCATCGACACTTCACGCCGCAGATCGCCTTCCACCGTGAGCTTGGACACGTGATCGCGCAGCCGGTCCATCTCGGCGTCGGATAGATCCTTGATCTTGGTCGAAGTCCGAATACCAGCAGCGGTGCACAGCCGGCGCGCCGTGCTGCGGCCTATGCCATAGATCGCGGTGAGCGCGATCTCCGCGTGCTGGTGGTTCGGGATGTTCACCCCGGCGATACGAGCCATAATGTCCTCAAATGTCTAGTACGCAGTACAAGAACGCTATTTGCGCTATTTCACGCGCGTTCAAGCGGGTCTGCACTCAGCAGGTACCGCACGGGCGCTCGCGTAGCGTTTCTCAACTCATCTCACCCCTGCCGCTGCTTGTGACGAGGTTCGGAACAGATGACCCTCACTACGCGGTTGCGGCGGATGATCTTGCAATTGCGGCACAACTTCTTTACCGATGCCTGAACTTTCATGTGTGTTCCTTTGCATTCACTTGGCGCGGAAGACGATGCGCCCGCGCGTCAGGTCGTAGGGCGTCAGCTCCACGGTCACCTTGTCCCCCGGCAGGATGCGAATGTAGTGCATACGCATCTTTCCGGAAATATGTCCCAGCACCACGTGGCCGTTTTCCAGCTTGACTCGGAAGGTCGCGTTCGGCAAGGTTTCGAGAATCTCGCCTTGCATCTGGATCGTCTCTTCCTTCGCCATGCGTCTGGGTCTTACCTCGTCGGGAATACGCCGCCCTTGAAATTCGCCTTCTTGAGCAGGCTCTCGTACTGGTGAGACATCACGTAATGCCTTGACCTGAGCCATGAAGTCCATGGTCACCACCACGATGATCATGAGTGAGGTGCCGCCGAAGTAAAACGGCACGTTCCACTTCACGATCAGAAATTCGGGCAGCAGGCACACCAGCGTCACATATACCGCGCCCGTCAACGTCAACCGCAAGATGATCCTCTCCACGTACTTAGCCGTCTGCTCCCCAGGGCCGGATTCCGGGAATGAACGCACCCGACTTCTTGAGGTTCTCCGCCGTCTCCTTCGGGTTGAACACGAGCGCGGTATAGAAATAGCAGAAAAATACGATCGCCGAGGCGTACAACACCACGTAGAGTAACTGCCCCGGGTGCAGCTCCGCGGCGATGTCGCGCAGCCAGTACGCGTTCTCGCCCGTGCCGAACCAGCCGGCCAGCGTCGCCGGAAACAAGATCAGGCTGGACGCGAAGATGGGCGGGATCACACCCGACATGTTCAGCTTCAAGGGCAAAAACGAGTTCTGCCCCCCATACACCTTGCGTCCGACCTGGCGCTTGGCGTAGTGCACCGGAATACGTCGCTGCCCGCTCTCCACGAACACCACTAGCGCCGTCACCAGAACCGCGCCGCCAAACAACAGCAGCACGAGCGGGATGGAGAAAGCCCCGGTACGCACTAGCTCCAGTGTGCCGCCGACGGCCCGCGGCAGGCCTGCGGCTATCCCCGCGAAAATGATCAGGGAGATGCCGTTACCGATGCCGCGCTCGGTGATCTGCTCGCCCAGCCACATCAGGAACATGGTCCCTGTCACCAGAGTAACCACCGTGGTGAAGCGAAACAGCAGCCCGGGATCGATCACCAGCCCTCTCTGCCCCTCCAACGCAATGGCGATCCCGAACGCCTGTACCGTCGCCAGTACCAGCGTTCCGTAGCGCGTGTACTGCGTGATCTTACGTCGCCCGGCCTCGCCTTCCTTCTTGAGCGCCTCCAGCGTCGGCGACACCACCGACATCAGCTGCATGATGATGGAGGCCGAAATGTAGGGCATGATCCCGAGGGCAAAGATCGTAAAGCGCGACAGCGCGCCACCCGAGAACATGTTGAACATGTCCAGGATGCCGCCGCGTTGGGCCCGGAACAGTTCCGCCAGCCGGGCAGGATCGATCCCCGGCACCGGGATGTGCGCCCCGATCCGGTACACGATTAGAGCGCGCGAGCAGGAACAGCAGCCGGCGCTTCAGATCCGTGAAGCGCCCTGCCCCGCCTAATAATCCTTCATTGGCCAAAGCTCATTTACCTTTGTCTTTCGCGTCGCCGTCTTTCGCGTTGCCCTTGGTCTTTGCGCCGCTCTTCGCGCCGGCGCTCCTCTCGGCTTTCGCTCCGCCTTCGGTTGCGGCGCCGCTCGCCGACTCCGCCTTCTCGCTGCCCTTGGCTTTCTTGCCGCCGGACGCCTGAACCTTCACAGCAGGCTCGGCCTTTGCGGCCGCCTCGACCCTCGCAGCCACCGCCTTCGCTTTCTCGGCGGCCACCTTGGCTTTCTGGGCCCGCTTGCCGCCAGCCGACTTCACTCCCGCGTCCGGCACGGGCGCGATCACACTACCGCCGGCAGCCTCGATCGCCGCACGCGCACCCTTGCTAGCGAATACCCCCTGCAGCTTCACGGCGCGCTCGATCTTGCCCGCCAGAATCACCTTCGCGCGCAGCGCCGCGTGCGGCACGATGCCAGCCTGCTTCAGACTGGCCAGATCGACCGTCTCCGCAGCGATGCCGTTGACCTGGAACAGCCGCACCTCAACCGTCAAACCCTCGCTCAGCGACACGAATCCGCGCTTGGGCAGGCGCCGCTGCAGCGGCATTTGCCCACCCTCGAAGCCTACCTTGTGGTAACCGCCGGAGCGTGCCTTCTGCCCCTTGTGGCCGAGTCCCGCGGTCTTGCCGTGACCGCTGCCGATGCCGCGGCCCACGCGCTTGCGGCGAGTGCTTAGCCCCACGCGCCGGTTTCAGGGAATTGAGCCGCATCTAGTCCTCGAGGCGCAAGAGATAGCCGACCTTGTTGATCATGCCGCGCACAGCCGGCGTGTCCTCCAACTCGACCGTATGATGGAGCCGGCGTAGACCAAGGCCCCGCACCGTGGCGCGGTGGCTGGCCTGCGTATTGATCGGGCTGCGCACGAGCGTCACCTTAACGGTCTTGCCTGGATGGGTCTTCGCGGGTTTGTCCTTGGCAACGCGCTTTACTTCCTGTTTTGTCGCCATATTCACTGCCCCATGATCTCTTCGACGCTCTTGCCGCGCTTGGCGGCGATCTCCGCCGGCGTGTTCATAGACGTGAGCGCATCGAGCGTAGCGCGCACCACGTTGTAGGGGTTGGTCGACCCAAAGCACTTGGCCAGCACGTTCTGCACGCCCATGACCTCGAATACCGCACGCATGGGCCCGCCCGCGATGATGCCAGTGCCGTCCGAGGCCGGCTGAATCAGCACCTTGGCGGCACCGTGTTCGCCGATGACGGAATGGTGCAGCGTGCCGTTCTTGAGGCTGACCTTGACCAGTCTGCGGCGCGCCTCCTCCATAGCCTTCTGGACCGCAACCGGCACTTCGCGTGCCTTGCCCTTGCCCATTCCGATACCACCGTCGCCATCACCCACCACGGTGAGCGCAGCAAAGCCCAGGATGCGTCCTCCCTTCACCACCTTGGTCACACGGTTGACGGAGATCATCTTCTCGCGCAACCCATCGCTCGCGCTCCTCGCTCTGGGGTGCTCTGCTCTGCGCTGCTCTGGCCATGGTCTTAGGATTCCTTAGAACTTGAGGCCGGCTTCACGCGCGGCCTCGGCCAGCGCCTTCACGCGGCCGTGATACTTGTATCCAGAGCGGTCGAAGGCGACTTTCTCGATGCCCTTCTCGCGCGCCTTCTGGGCGATACGCTGGCCCACTAGCGCCGCTGCCTTCACGTTGCCTCCGTTCGGCATCTGCCCACGCACTCCTTGTCGAGCGTCGAAGCGCTGGCGATCACGTTCGCGCCCGAAGCATCGATCACCTGGGCATAGATGTGCAGATTGGAGCGGTGCACCGTGAGCCGCACCGCTCTCTGTTCCGCGATCCTGGCGCGAGTCTGCCGCGCCCGACGCAATCGCGATTGTCTCTTGTCTATCATCCCTTCACCCGTACGCTCTCGCTCCGACCTTACTTCTTCTTGGTTTCCTTGATGATGACTACCTCATCCGCGTAGCGCACACCCTTGCCTTTGTACGGCTCCGGCGGACGATAGCGGCGAATCTCGGCGGCCACCTGACCGACCTGCTGCTTGTCGATACCCTTGACCAGAATCTCGGTCTGCGTCGGCGTCTCGACTTTGACGCCCTTCGGCATGTGATGCACCACGGGATGCGAAAATCCGAGCGTCAGATTGAGCTTGTCACCCTGCGCCTGGGCACGATAGCCGACACCGACCAGGTTGAGCTTGCGCTCGAATCCCTTGGTGACCCCTTGCACCATGTTGGCGAGCAGAGCCCGCAGCGTACCGCTCATCGCATCGGCTTCGATCGATTCTCCACCGCTTCCAACAAGACGTTCGGCGCCCTCGCGCTTGACAGCAACGTTGCGGCTCAGCGGCTGCTTCAGCGTCCCCAGCGGCCCCTTGACCGAGACCTCCGCCGCGCCGACGGTCACCTCCACGCCACTCGGCACCGGGACAGGCTTTCTTCCGATTCTGGACATCTTCCTACCTCGTCATCCTTCTTGTGCCCAAGCTCGCCACGTCGCCAGCACATCTTCACGCCACGATGCACAGCACTTCGCCGCCCACGCCGCTCGCCCGCGCCTTGCGGTCGGTCATCACGCCCTGGGACGTGGATACGATGGCGATACCCAGGCCATTCATGACCGGCGGGATATCCCTGCTGGCCTTGTAGATGCGCAGCCCGGGCCGGCTAACCCGCTCGATCTTCTCGATCACCGGGCGCCCCGCGTAGTACCTCAGGCCGATCTCCAGCAGCGTCTTCGGGCCTTCCTGGGTGAACTTGAAATCCTCTATATAGCCCTCGTCCTTTAGCACCTTGGCGATGGCTGCCTTGAGCTTGCTGGACGGCATCACCACAGACGTTTTCTCCGAAGCCTGCGCATTGCGTATCCGCGTCAGCATGTCGGCGATCGGGTCACTCATGCTCATGCATGCCTCCTGCTACCAGCTGGCCTTGATGACGCCGGGGATCTCGCCGCGCATGGCGATATCGCGCAACTTGTTGCGCGCGAGGCCAAATTTGCGGAACGTGCCGCGCGGCCGACCCGTAAGGGCGCAACGGTTGCGCAGCCGTACCGGGCTGGCATTGCGCGGCAGCTGCTGAAGCTGCAGCCGGGCCGCATAGCGATCCTCTTCGGACAGCTTGGGGTTCAGAGTCAAGGCGATGAGCTCCGCCCGCTTCTGAGCGTACTTCTTCACCGTAGCGCGCCGCTTTTGTTCGCGATTGATCAGTGCCAGCTTGGCCATGCCGATCCTTCAGTTTCTAAACGGGAAGTGAAAGGCCGAAAGCAGCGCTTTGGCCTCCTCGTCGGTCTTCGCAGTGGTGGCAATGCTGATGTTCAGCCCTCGCACTGCGTCGATCTTGTCGTACTCGATCTCGGGGAAGATGATCTGCTCCTTGACCCCGAGGTTGAAGTTCCCGCGCCCATCGAAGGATCGAGCCGAGATCCCGCGGAAGTCACGGATGCGGGGAATCGCGATCGAGACCAGGCGGTCGAGGAACTCGTACATGCGCGTCCCACGCAGCGTCACCATGCAGCCGACCGGATAGTCCTTGCGGATCTTGAAGGTTGCGATCGACGTGCGCGCCAGAGTGACGACCGGCTTCTGGCCGGCGATCTTGGTGAGGTCGGCTACCGCGTTGTCCATGATCTTCTTGTCGCCGACCGCCTCTCCCACGCCCATGTTGAGGACGATCTTCTGGATCCGCGGCGCTTCCATGACGGACTTGTAGCCGAACTTCTTGATCAGCTCCTGGACCACCACCTTCTTGTACTGTTCCTGCAGACGCGCCATTGCTTAAAGTCTCCGCACCGGTCCTCAAACGTCGATCATCTCGCCGTTGGACCTGAACACACGCACGCGCCGACCGTCATCGAGAACCTTGATGCCAACGCGGTCCGCCCGCTTCGTGCCTGGGTTGTAGATCGCCACGTTAGACAAATGCAGCGGCATCTCCTTGTCGACGATGCCGCCGGTCGCACCCTTCATCGGATTGGGCCGTTGATGCTTCTTCACGATGTTGACCCCTTCCACCAGCAGGTGTTCGGCGTCAACCACGCGCAGCACTGCACCGCGCTTGCCTTTGTCCTTTCCGGCGATGACGACGACGTCATCGCCTTTCTTGATCTTGCGCATGGCCCCGATTCTCGAAGTGGCGGCTGATCCTCAAGCGGTCCGGTTACAGCACTTCCGGTGCGAGAGATACGATCTTCATAAAGCGCTCGCTGCGAAGCTCCCTCGTCACCGGCCCGAAGATGCGGGTGCCGATTGGCTCGAGCTTGGTATTGAGCAGGACGGCGGCGTTGCTGTCGAACTTGAGCAGCGAGCCGTCCTGGCGCCGCACCCCACGCGTGGTTCGCACCACCACCGCATGGTAGATCTCCCCCTTCTTGACGCGCCCGCGCGGGGCGGCATCCTTCACGCTGACCTTGATGACGTCGCCGATACCGGCGTACCGGCGCTTCGAACCGCCCAGCACTTTTATGCACATGACCGAACGCGCGCCGGTATTGTCGGCCACGTCGAGCATCGTCTGCATTTGGATCATTTTGTGTTCTTCTCCAACTTCCTCCGCCGGCCTGGTGGGCCTCTAGCGGCCAGTCTTGGACCCCGTCGGGGTTAGCGGCCGCGCCCATCGCTCACGGCCTTTGGTCCGGCTATGAAAAACTGCGCATTTTAGAGCGTGCTGGCGGCCAGCGCAAGCCGATACGGCTCCCACTCGGGTCGGCGACCTATTCCTCGCGTCGCCTTCTCCACCAGCTTCACGACGCGCCAGGCTTTGGTCTTGGCCAGCGGGCGGCACTCCTCGATCATGACCAGATCGCCCGTGTGGTATTCGTCCTTTTCGTCGTGTGCATGATACTTCTTGGACCGCGCCACGAACTTGTTGTAGAGCGGATGCGGCACACGCCGCTCCACCAGGACGGTGACCGTCTTGTCCATCTTGTCGCTCACCACCCGTCCGGTCAGCCGCCGGCGCATTCCGGTCTGCTCGGTCGTCGCAGCCACGCTCATACCCGCCTCACTTTCTCTGCCAGAATGGTGCGCACCCGCGCGATCGCACGGCGCGTCTTTGACAGCTCGCTCGTGTTGGTCAGCTGCTGGGTCGACTGCTGCATACGCAGGCTGAAGTGCGCCTTCAGCAGTGCCGCCAGTTCTTCCTTGAGTTCGGGCTCGCCCTTGGCCCGGAGTTGCTTCGCGTTCATGCTTTACCCCAGCTGTCTCGACACAAATGTGGTGGCGATCGGAAGCTTCGCGGCCGCCAGCCGAAAGGCTTCTCGCGCCAACGTCTCGTCCACCCCGTCCATCTCGTACAGCACCTTGCCCGGTTGGATCTCGGCCACGAAGTACTCCGGGTTGCCCTTGCCGTTCCCCATGCGAACCTCAGCCGGCTTCTGCGACACCGGCTTATCCGGAAAGATGCGAATCCAGATGCGTCCGCCGCGCTTGATGTGGCGTGTCATCGCTCGTCGCGCAGCCTCGATCTGGCGCGCGGTAAGTCGACCCCGGCCGGTGGCCTTCAGTCCCCATTCCCCGAAGCTCACCTTGGCGCCGCGAGTGGCCACCCCTTTGTTCCGACCCTTTTGGTACTTGCGGAACTTGGTTCTAGCTGGCTGCAACATGCTTGGCTCCCGCTCGTCTGGGCTTCTTCTCAGTCTCGGGTGGGGGTGCGGCCGGTTGCTCGCCCTTGCCCAGCACCTCGCCCTTGAACACCCATACCTTGATGCCGATTACCCCATAGGTGGTCTTGGCTTCGGCGAACCCGTAGTCGATGTCGGCGCGCAGCGTATGCAACGGCACGCGGCCTTCTCGGTACCACTCGGTACGGGCGATTTCGATCCCGTTCAACCGCCCTGCGCTCATGATCTTGATGCCCTGGGCGCCGAGGCGCATGGCGTTGGTCATCGCCCGCTTCATGGCGCGGCGAAACATGATGCGCTTCTCCAGCTGAGCCGCGATGTTGTCCGCGATGAGCTGGGCATCCAGCTCGGGTTTGCGCACCTCTTCGATGTTGACGTGCACGGGCACACCCATCAGCCGCTGAAGCTGCCCCCGTAGAGACTCGATGTCCTCGCCCTTCTTTCCGATAACCACGCCTGGACGCGCGCTATGGATCGTGATCCTCGCGTTCTTTGCGGGCCGCTCTATGACCACCCGGCTCACGGCCGCATGCGATAGTTTCTGCTTGAGGAAATCGCGCACCTTGATGTCCTCATTGAGCATGTGCGGGAAGTTCTTGGTGTTGGCGTACCACCTCGAGCTCCAGTTGCGCAGGACCGAGAGGCGGAAGCCGATCGGGTTGATTTTCTGGCCCATGTGTTCTCCTTGATCCCCGATTAGTCGCCGACCGTCACGAAGATATGGCAGGTGGGCTTCATGATCTTCGATGCCCGGCCCTTCGCGCTCGCCCGAAAGCGGCGCAGAAAGGTGCCGCGCTCGACGAAGATGCGCTTGACCTTCAGCTCGTCGACATCCGCCCCGTCGTTGTGTTCTGCATTGGCGATGGCCGACTCGAGCACCTTGCGGATGATCGAGGCCGCTTTCTGCGGGCTAAAGCTGAGGAGATTGAGCGCCTTGTCCACGGGCAGCCCGCGGACTTTATCCGCGACCAGTCGGCCCTTCTGGGCGGACAGCCGCACGCCGCGCAATTTAGCCGTCGTTTCCATCATTGGTCCCCTATTTCTTAGCCGGCGCCGCCACCGCGACCTTCTTGTCCGCGGGATGGCCCTTGAAGGTGCGGGTCAGAGCGAACTCGCCCAGCTTATGCCCCACCATGTTTTCGGTGACGTAGACCGGAATATGCTGCTTGCCGTTGTGTACGGCGATGGTCAGGCCCACGAAATCCGGCAAGACTGTGGAGCGCCTCGACCAGGTCTTGATCGGACGCTTGTCGCTGGTGGCCCTCGCCTTCTCCACCTTGGCCACCAAGTGATGGTCGGCAAATGGACCCTTCTTGACTGAACGTGCCATCGATTACCTCACCATGACCAAGTCGCGAGCGCACGCGGTTTGTCCGCCGCGCGCACACGCACGAAAGCTCAAATCATAAACAGCGTGCAACATGGATCTCGCCCTCATGCGCGATGCCGGCTGCGCACGATCATGCTCTGCGTGCGCTTGTTGTTGCGTGTCTTGTACCCTTTGGTATGCTGGCCCCAGGGGCTCACCGGATCGCGTTTGGTACCGGTCTTGCCTTCGCCCCCGCCGTGCGGATGGTCGACGGGATTCATAGCCACGCCGCGCACCGTAGGCCGGATGCCGCGCCAGCGTTGCCGGCCGGCCTTGCCGATCGATTCCAGATTGTGCTCCTCGTTGCCCACCTCGCCGATCGTGGCGCGGCAGTCCACGTGCACACGGCGGATCTCGCCCGAACGCAGACGCAGCTGCGCGTAGGTGCCTTCCCGCGCCAAAAGCTGCACTGAAGTTCCTGCCGCACGCGCCAGCTGCGCGCCCTTTCCCGGGAGGATTTCGACGCAGTGAATCGTCGTGCCCACCGGGATATTTCGCAGCGGCAGGGCATTGCCGGCCTTGATCGGCGCATCGGAGCCGCTGACCACCTGCTGGCCGGCACTCAGTCCCTTCGGTGCGACGATGTAACGGCGCTCGCCGTCCGAGTAGCACAGCAGGGCGAGATGGGCGCTGCGGTTGGGATCGTATTCCAGGTGCTCCACCTTCGCCGTAATGCCGTCCTTGTCGCGCACGAAGTCGACAATGCGGTAGTGCTGCTTGTGACCGCCGCCTTGATGCCGCGTGGTCACGTGGCCCATGTTGTTGCGGCCCGCCTTGTTCGTCTTGCGCTCGATCAGCCCAGCCTGAGGCTTGCCCTTGTGCAGGTCGGGCGTGACCACCTTGACCAGCGCTCGCCGGCCAGGAGATGTAGGTTTTACTTTGATCAGTGGCATCGCATCCCCCGGTTACTTGGTTTCGCCGGCAGCGAAGTTGATCTCCTGTCCCGGCTTGACACTGACAAACGCTTTTTTCCAGTGACGTCGCCGACCCGTAAAGCGGCCGAAGCGCTTTTCCTTACCCTTGACGTTGGAGGTCTGCACACGCGCAACGTCGACCTTGAACATCAGTTCCACGGCCGCCTTGATCTCAGGCTTTGTAGCATCCGTCAGGACGCGGAAGACGAACTGATTGCTCTTCTCGCCCACGAACGTGCTCTTCTCGGAGACCTGCGGCGCAATCAGCACCTGCATCAAGCGCTCGGGGCTAAAGCTCTTCTTAGCGCCGAAGCTCTTCAGATTCATCCCAGCATCTCCTCGAATTTCGCTACCGCGCTTCGCGTGAGCAGGGTCCTTTCGAACTTGAGCAGACTGACCGGATCAGCATTCCTCGGCTCGATCACCAGCACGTTGGGCAGGTTGCGCGATGACAGGTACAGGTTCTCGTCTACGCTATCAGTGATGACGAGGACGTTGGCCAACCCCATATCCTTGAGCTTCTGCGCCAAAAGCTTGGTCTTGGGCTGCTCCAGCGCGAAGCTTTCCACCACCGACAAGCGGCCCTCGCGCGCCAACTGCGATAGGATCGCACTGATCCCTGCGCGGTATGCCTTGCGGTTTACCTTATGGCTGAAGTTTTCCTCCGGGCTATTAGGGAAGATCTTCCCGCCACCACGCCACAGCGGACTGGAGGCCTTACCGGCGCGCGCCCGACCGGTGCCTTTCTGCTTCCAGGGCTTCTTCTTCGATTTGTTGACGTCGCTGCGCCCCTTTTGCGCGCGGGTGCCGAGGCGGCCGTTAGCCAGGTAGGCAGCGACCAACTGATGCACCAGCGCCTCGCTGTACGCACGCCCGAAATAGGCGTCGGAGGCGGCTAGCTTCGCCTTGGGCTGGCCTTTGTCGTCGATGACTGGCAGTTCCATCTACGCCCTCACCCTGACCGTTGGAGAAACCACTACATTGCCGCCCTTAGAGCCCGGCAATGACCCTTTGATCATGAGCAGCTGACGCTCGGCGTCGATGCGCATGATCTCCAGGTTCTGCGCCGTGGAGCGGACATCGCCAAGATGACCGGCCATCCGTTTGCCCGGGAAGACCTTGCTGGGGCTCTGGTTCTGACCGGTGGAACCGGGCTTGTTGTGGGATACCGAGTTACCGTGGCTGGCGCGGTTGGAGGAGAAGTTGTGCCGCTTGATTACGCCGGCAAACCCTTTACCCAAGGTGGTACCGCTGACGTCCACCTTCTGCCCGACTTTGAAGATATCTGCCCCGATCGTAGCGCCAGGCTTGAGCTCTGCAGCCTGCTCTACGCTAATGGCAAACTCCTTGAGCACCGAACCGGCTTCTGTTCCCGCCTTGGCGAAATGGCCGGCCATGGGTCGGGTGACACGGCTGGGCCGCCGCTTACCAAAGGTGACCTGCACCGCGGCATAACCATCGGTGTCCGGCGTCTTGATCTGGGTCACGCGGTTGTTTGACACGTCCACGACCGTGACCGGGACGGTATCGCCGTCGTCGGTGAACAGCCGCGTCATACCCACCTTGCGGCCCACGAGTCCTAAAGTCATTGTTATCGCCTCTTGAGAGGTGCCGGCTACAATTGGCCAGCGGTTCGCAAATAATTCCGGTGAGGGTCACAAAGCTCGTGACCCGGCATGCAGCTAAAGCTTGATCTCCACATCAACCCCCGCGGGCAAGTCGAGCTTCATCAGCGCATCCACCGTCTTGTCGGTTGGGTCGATGATGTCCATCAGACGCAGGTGCGTGCGGATCTCGAACTGATCGCGCGAAGTCTTGTTCACATGCGGAGAGCGCAACACATCGAAGCGCTCGATGCGCGTGGGCAGCGGCACCGGCCCTTTGACCACCGCGCCCGTGCGCTTGGCGGTCTCGACGATCTCCAGAGCCGACTGGTCGATCAGGCGGTAATCGAACGCCTTCAGTCGGATCCGGATCTTCTGGTTCTGCATGGCCATGCTTGTTACCCCGCTATCAGCTATCGGCTGTCAGCTTTCAGCGGTGGCTCGCCGTCGCGGCCGACCGCCGAGTGCGAACGGGCCGCTACTCCAATATCTTGGACACCACGCCGGCGCCCACTGTGCGCCCACCCTCGCGGATGGCAAAGCGCAACCCATCTTCCATCGCGATGGGCACGATCAGCGTCACCGTCATCGCTATGTTGTCCCCAGGCATCACCATCTCGGTGCCCTGCGGCAGTTCCACCGACCCGGTCACATCGGTGGTGCGAAAGTAAAACTGCGGCCGATAACCATTGAAAAACGGCGTGTGCCGACCGCCCTCTTCTTTGCTCAGCACGTAGACCTCAGCGCTGAACTTGGTGTGCGGAGTGATGCTCCCAGGCTTGGCCAGCACTTGGCCACGCTCGACTTCCTCACGCTTGGTGCCCCTTAGCAGCACTCCAATGTTGTCCCCGGCCTGACCCTGGTCCAGCAGCTTTCGGAACATCTCCACCCCAGTGCACACGGTCTTGATGGTGGGCTTGAGCCCCACAATCTCAATCTCATCTCCTACTTTGACGATACCGCGCTCCACCCGCCCAGTGACCACAGTGCCGCGTCCCGAAATCGAAAATACGTCCTCCACCGGCATCAAAAACGGCCCATCCAATGCCCGCTTGGGCTGCGGGATGTAGCTGTCCAGGGCTTCGGCCAGCTTGAATATGGACCCCTCGCCCATGTCGCTCTTGTCCCCTTCGAGCGCCTTGAGCGCCGAGCCAATGACGATAGGAGTCTTGTCGCCCGGAAATTCATACTTGGTCAGCAGCTCGCGCACCTCGATTTCCACCAGCTCGAGCAGCTCCTGGTCATCAACCATGTCGGCTTTGTTCAGGTACACCACGATGTAGGGCACCCCGACTTGCCGCGCCAGCAGAATGTGCTCGCGCGTCTGCGGCATAGGACCATCGGCGGCCGATACCACCAGCACCGCCCCATCCATCTGCGCCGCTCCAGTGATCATGTTCTTCACATAGTCCGCGTGCCCCGGACAGTCCACGTGCGCGTAGTGCCGATTGGCCGTCTCGTATTCCACGTGCGCAGTGTTGATCGTGATCCCGCGCGCCTTCTCCTCCGGCGCATTGTCAATCTGGTCGTAGGCCTTCGCCTCGCCTCCGTACTTCTTCGACAGCACCAACGTCAGCGCCGCCGTCAGCGTCGTCTTGCCATGGTCCACGTGCCCGATCGTCCCCACATTCACGTGCGGCTTGGTACGCTCAAACTTTCCTTTCGCCATGATGATTCCTTCCTACTTCTTGTCTTTATCGGGGTTGCGGTTGATGATCCCGTCCGCCACGCTCTTGGGCGCCTCGGCGTAGTGCTTGAACTCCATCGTGTAAGTCGCGCGGCCCTGCGATAGGGAGCGCAGGGTGGTCGAGTAACCGAACATCTCCGCGAGCGGCACTTCGGCTTTCACGACCTTGATTCCGCCCGTCTGATCGTCCATACCCTGGATCATCCCTCGGCGTGAGGACAGATCCCCAACTACATTGCCCATGAATTCTTCCGGGGTCTCCACTTCGACCGCCATCATCGGCTCCAGCAGCACCGGACTGGCCTTGCGCATGCCGTCCTTGAACGCGATCGACCCGGCCATCTTGAATGCCTGCTCGGACGAATCCACCTCATGGTAGGAGCCGTCGTACAGTGTCACTTTGATATCGACCACCGGATATCCGGCCAGCACGCCTGTAGTGAGAGACTCAGCCACGCCTTTCTGGACCGCGGGGATGTATTCGCGCGGCACCGTGCCGCCCCGAATTGCGTCCACGAACTCGTATCCTTTGCCGGCTTCGTTCGGTTCGAGCCTGAGCAGCACATGCCCGTACTGTCCCTTGCCCCCGGACTGCTTGATGAACTTGCCCTCGCTTTCGACTTTCTTCTTGATAGCCTCGCGGTAGGCGACCTGCGGCTTTCCGACGTTCGCTTCGACGCCGAACTCCCGTTTCATCCGGTCGACGATGATCTCGAGGTGCAACTCACCCATGCCGGAGATGATGGTCTGGCCGGATTCCTCGTCGGTGCGCACGCGGAACGACGGATCCTCCTGCGCCAGGCGCCCCAGCGCGACACCCATCTTCTCCTGGTCGGCCTTGGTCTTGGGTTCCACCGCCTGAGCAATCACCGGCTCCGGGAACTCCATCTTTTCCAGGATGATGATCTTGTTGGGATCGCACAGCGTGTCGCCGGTCGTGGCCGCCCTCAGGCCCACCGCCGCCGCGATGTCGCCCGCGCGCACTTCCTTGATTTCCTCGCGCTGGTTCGCGTGCATCTGCAGGATGCGGCCGAGCCGCTCCTTCTTGCCTTTGATCGGGTTGTAGACCTGATCGCCGGAGCTAACGACGCCGGAATAGACGCGGAAGAAGATCAGCTGTCCGACGTAGGGATCGGTCATGATCTTGAACGCGAGCCCGGCAAACGGCTCATCGTCGCTGGGCCTGACGCTCGGCGGGCTGCCCATTCTCCAAGATGCCCCGTACCGGCGGAATGTCGATCGGCGCCGGCAGATAGTCGATGACCGCGTCCAACATCGCCTGCACGCCTTTGTTCTTGAACGCCGAGCCACACAGCATCGGCACGATCTCACCGGCGACAGTACGCTGTCTCAATCCTCGCCTGATATCCGCGGGCGACAGATGCCCCTGCTCGAGGTAGCGGTTCATCAACTCCTCGTTGGCTTCCGCCGCTGCCTCGACCATCTTCTCGTGCCACTCGCGCGACAGATCGTTGAGCTCGGGAGGAATGTCCCGAAACTCGAATTTCATGCCCAGCGAGCTGTCATCCCAGTAGATCGCCTGCATGCGCACGAGATCGACCACACCCGCGAACTTGTCTTCGGCGCCGATCGGGACCTGGATCGGGACCGCATTCGCCTGCAGGCGCTCGCGCATCTGCCGGTAGACCTTGAAGAAGTCCGCGCCCACGCGATCCATCTTGTTGACGAAAGCCAGCCGCGGAACCTTGTACTTGTTGGCCTGACGCCACACCGTTTCCGACTGCGGCTGCACCCCGCCCACCGAGTCGTACACCATGCAGGCGCCGTCCAGCACCCGCATCGATCTCTCGACCTCGATGGTGAAGTCGACATGGCCGGGCGTATCGATGATGTTGATGCGGTGCTCCGGGTACTTGCCTTCCATGCCCTTCCAGAAGCACGTGGTGGCGGCAGAAGTGATGGTGATGCCGCGCTCGCGCTCCTGCTCCATCCAGTCCATCACGGTAGCGCCATCATGCACCTCGCCCATCTTGTGCGACACGCCGGTGTAAAACAGGATGCGTTCGGTGGTCGTGGTCTTGCCGGCATCAATGTGCGCACTGATGCCGATGTTGCGGTAACGGTCTATGGGCGTGATGCGGGCCACTTTGCAATCCTGCGACAGCTCAGAACCGGTAATGGGAGAAGGCTTTGTTCGCTTCCGCCATTCTGTGTACTTCTTCGCGCTTCTTCATCGCGCCGCCGCGCCCTTCGGCCGCCTCCTGGAGCTCGTTGGCCAGCCGCGCCGCCATCGACTTCTCGGAGCGCTTGCGTGCTGCGTCGCGCAGCCAGCGCATGGCGAGCGCGGTGCGGCGCACGGAACGTACTTCGACCGGCACCTGGTAGTTGGCGCCACCCACACGGCGGCTTTTCACCTCGACCATGGGCCGGATGTTCGACAGCGCTGTAGAGAAGACCTCGAGCGGATCCTTATTGCCCTTCTTGGCGATCTGCTCGAAAGCGCCGTAGACCATGCGCTCGGCGACCGACTTTTTGCCGCGCGTCATCACGACGTTGACGAACTTCGCCACGTCCTGGCTGACGTACTTGGGATCGGGCAGAACTTCCCGCTTGGGCACCTCTCTGCGTCTGGGCATATGGTTTCCTCGAATCTGCTCACATTCCGGCTCAGGCCGGCTGGGGTGTTGGGCCTATGCCGCCTTTGGACGTTTCGCCCCGTACTTCGAGCGGCCCTGCTTGCGGTCCTTCACGCCCTGCGTGTCCAGGCTCCCGCGCACGATGTGATACCGCACACCGGGCAGGTCCTTCACGCGTCCACCGCGGATCAGCACCACGGAGTGCTCCTGCAGATTGTGGCCTTCACCGCCGATGTAGCCGATCACCTCGAAGCCGTTGGTGAGCCGCACCTTGGCCACCTTGCGCAGCGCCGAGTTCGGCTTCTTCGGCGTGGTCGTGTAGACGCGCGTGCATACGCCGCGCTTCTGGGGGCAGTTTTCCAGGGCCGGTACCTTGCTCTTCGGACGCCTTGCCACCCGCGGTTTGCGCACGAGCTGATTGACTGTCGGCATGTATCGCCTCTCAACCTTTCTGATTAGTCATGCTATTTCGCCTGACCCGCGGGCGCTGACGCGGCCTCTCGCGTCCCGTTCCCGCCGCCCACCGATCGGGGCTGAAGACCGGCCGAAGGGTCAGCCGGCACCAAAACAATCCCCATCAAAAAAATCGAGGACGGCCAAGATGCCGTCCCGATCGCTCCACCGTCCGCCCCGCCGCACCGGGGATGCTCGCCGGAACGTCAGGTAAAAAGACGCGAGATTTTATGGCCCTAGGAGAGGGGTGTCAAGCAAAAGGGCCGGGACGGTGCGCCGTCCCGGCCCCGAAGCTATTCGCAGCTCTGCTCGCGCGAGAAGCCGCGCGGATGTTGCTCGCTCAGGCCACCTGCTCGTCCGGTGCCGAGAGTCCGGCGTCCGCTGCTTCCACCAGATCGACCGCAGGGGCAGCGATATCCTCTCCGGCTTGCTGCTTGCGGCGGGTGTTGTGGTACGCCAACCCGGTCCCGGCAGGGATCAGCCGGCCGACGATGACATTCTCCTTGAGTCCGCGCAGATCGTCGCGCTTGCCCATGATCGCCGCCTCGGTGAGCACGCGAGTGGTCTCCTGGAACGACGCCGCGGAGATGAACGAGTCCGTGGACAGCGATGCCTTGGTGATCCCGAGCAGCATATAGTCGAAGGTGGCAGGCTTCTTTCCCTCCTTCTCCACGCGCTCGTTCTCCTCCAAGAGCTCGGCCCGCTCCACCTGCTCTCCCGGAATGAACTTGGTGTCGCCCGCGTCGGCGACCTGCACCCGGCGCAGCATCTGGCGCACGATCACTTCGATGTGCTTGTCGTTGATCTTCACACCTTGCAAGCCGATACACGTCCTGCACCTCGTCGGTGATGTAACGCGCCAGGGCTTCCACTCCGAGCAGCCGCAGAATGTCATGCGGGTCGGCCGGACCGTCCACGATCGTCTCGCCCTTGTTCACCACCTGGCCGTCGTGGGCCATGACGTGCTTGTCCTTCGGAATCAGATACTCGTGAGCCACGCCATCGAGGTCGGTGATGACCAGTCGCTGCTTGCCTTTGGTGTCCTTGCCGAACGATACGGTCCCGGTGACCTCGGCCAGCATGCCGGCGTCCTTGGGCGAGCGGGCCTCGAACAATTCCGCCACGCGCGGCAGACCGCCGGTGATGTCGCGTGTCTTCGAAGTCTCCTGCGGGATACGCGCCAGGACCTCGCCAACCTGCCCTTGCTGGCCGTCCTTCACCGTGATGATCGAATGGATCTGGAACGTGATATTGACCGGCAGGTCGGTGCCCGGAATCTTGACCTCCTTGCCCTTGTCGTCGATCAGCTTGACGCTCGGGCGCAAACCCTTCGCCTGCGCCACACCGCGACGCTTCGGGTCGATCACGACCAGAGTCGACAGACCGGTCACTTCGTCGATCTGCTTGGCGACGGTCACGCCCTCCTCGACGTTCTCGAACTTGATCCGCCCGGCATACTCCGTAATGATCGGCCGGGTATGTGGGTCCCAAGAGGCCAGCGCTTTGCCGGCCTTCACCTGAGTCCCGTCCGTCACCGTCAAGGTCGCGCCATAGGGTACTTTGTGGCGCTCGCGCTCGCGACCGTTATCGTCCACGATCGTGAACTCGCCACTGCGCGAGATGGCCACCGGCTCGCCTCGAGGGTTGGTGACGTAACGCATCTGCGGCGAAAACCGCACCGTGCCGTTGGACTTGCTTTCGAGCTGGCTCACCACAGCCGTCCTGGATGCCGCACCGCCGATGTGGAACGTGCGCATCGTGAGCTGCGTGCCGGGCTCGCCAATGGACTGAGCCGCGATCACTCCAACCGCCTCGCCGACGTTCACGAGCTGGCCTCGTCCCAGGTCGCGCCCATAGCACTTGGCGCAAAGGCCGTAACGAGTGTCGCAGGACAGCGGCGTGCGCACGCGCACTTCGTCGATGCCCAGTGCTTCGATCCGCTCGACTTCATCCTCGTTCAGGAGCGTACCGGCGGTGAAAGCTGGCTGGCCGGTTTCCGGATGGTTGATGTCAGTAGCGCAGACGCGGCCCAGATATACGCTCGCGCAGCGCCTCCACCACCTCGCCGCCTTCGATCAGCGCCTTCATCGGCACGCCGTTGGTGGTACCGCAGTCCTCTTCGATCACCACCAGGTCCTGGGTCACATCCACCAGGCGGCGCGTCAGATAACCCGAGTTGGCCGTCTTCAGTGCCGTGTCCGCGAAGCCCTTGCGCGCACCGTGCGTGGAGATGAAGTACTGCAGCACGTTCAGCCCCTCGCGGAAGTTGGCCGTGATCGGCGTCTCGATGATGGAGCCGTCTGGCTTGGCCATCAGGCCGCGCATCCCAGCCAGCTGCCGGATCTGGGCCGCAGACCCGCGCGCACCGGAGTCGGCCATCATGTAGATCGCATTGAACGACTCCTGGAACACCGCGTTGCCCTTCTTGTCCTTCATCGGAACCCGCTGGGCCTTCTTGGCATCCCATTCCAGCACCGGTTCGGTTCCCAGCCGGTCCATCATGGCTTTCGCGACCATGTCGCCCGCACGACCCCAGATGTCGACCACCTTGTTGTAGCGCTCGCCCTGGGTAACCAGGCCGGAGGTGTACTGCGACTCGATCTCCTGCACTTCCTTCTCGGCGTTGGAGATGATGTCCTGCTTCTCGGGTGGCACCTGCATGTCGTCCACGGCGATGGAGATCCCAGCGCGGGTGGCGTAGCTGAAGCCCGTGTACATCAGCTTGTCAGCGAAGATCACCGTCTCGCGCAGACCGCAGCGCCGGAAGCTGGCGTTGATCAGCCGCGAAATCTCTTTCTTCTTGAGGGGCTTGTTGATGAGGGCGAACGGCAGCCCGACGGGCAGGATTTCGGACAGCAGGGCACGGCCTACCGTCGTGTCGTAACGGGTCCACTTCTCCGTCACGGCACCATAGGCGTCAGCCTCGAGTTCCCGGATGCGCACCTTCACGCGCGCCTGAATTTCGACCTGGCGACTGTCGTATGCTCGCAGCACTTCAGACACACCGGTGAAGGCCATGTCCTCGCCGAGCGCACCAATCTTCTCGCGAGTGACGTAGTAGAGCCCCAGCACGATGTCCTGGGACGGCACGATAATGGGCTCACCGTTGGCCGGCGACAGAACATTGTTGGAGGACAGCATCAGAGTGCGCGCCTCCATCTGCGCCTCCAGCGACAGCGGTACATGGACAGCCATCTGGTCGCCGTCGAAGTCGGCGTTGAACGCCGCGCAGACCAGCGGGTGGAGCTGGATGGCTTTGCCCTCGATCAACACCGGTTCGAACGCCTGGATGCCGAGGCGGTGCAGAGTGGGGGCGCGGTTGAGCATCACCGGGTGCTCACGGATCACCTCTTCCAGGATATCCCACACTTCGGGGACCTCCTGCTCCACCAGGCGCTTGGCGGCCTTGATCGTCGTGGCCAATCCCATGATTTCCAGTTTGTGGAAGATGAATGGCTTGAACAGCTCCAACGCCATCTTCTTGGGCAGGCCACACTGATGCAATTTCAGCTGCGGCCCGACCACGATCACGCTGCGTCCCGAGTAATCGACGCGCTTGCCCAGGAGGTTCTGGCGGAACCGCCCACCCTTGCCCTTGATCATGTCGGCCAGGGACTTGAGCGGGCGCTTGTTGGCGCCGGTCATCGCCTTCCCGCGCCGGCCGTTGTCCAGCAGCGAGTCCACCGCCTCCTGCAGCATGCGTTTCTCGTTGCGCACGATGATCTCGGGCGCTTTCAGCTCGAGCAGACGCTTCAGCCGATTGTTCCGGTTGATGACACGGCGGTACAAGTCGTTCAAATCCGAGGTGGCGAAACGGCCGCCATCCAGCGGCACCAGCGGGCGCAGTTCCGGCGGCAGCACCGGCAGCACTTCCATTACCATCCAGTCGGGCTTGATGCCGGACTTCTGGAAACCTTCCAACACCTTGAGGCGCTTCGCGATCTTCTTGATCTTGGTTTCCGAGTCGGTACCGTCCAGATCTCGACGCAGGGTGTCGATGTCGCGGTTGAGGTCGAGCTGGCGCAGCAGCTCGCGGATGCCCTCCGCTCCCATCATGGCGACGAAGTCGTCGCCGAACTCCTCGACCTTGGACAGGTAGTCGTCTTCGGACAGCAGCTGACCGCGATGCAGCGGCGTGAGCCCGGGGTTAACCACCACGTAAGCCTCGAAGTAAAGGACGCGCTCGATGTCGCGCAACGTCATGTCCAGCACCAGGCCGAGCCGCGAAGGCAGGCTCTTCAGAAACCAGATGTGCGCCACCGGGCTGGCAAGCTCGATGTGGCCCATGCGCTCGCGGCGCACTTTGGACAACGTCACCTCGACCCCGCACTTCTCACAGATGACGCCGCGGTGCTTGAGCCGCTTGTACTTGCCGCACAGGCACTCGTAATCCTTCACCGGTCCGAAGATCTTGGCGCAGAACAAGCCGTCACGCTCAGGCTTGAAGGTCCGGTAGTTGATGGTCTCAGGCTTCTTCACTTCACCATAAGACCACGAGCGGATCTTCTCCGGGGAGGCGAGCCCGATACGAATCGCATCGAACTCCTCTTCCTGAGTGACCTGCTTGAACAAATCGAGTAGTGCTTTCATTCAAACCTCCGGTTTGAGCATCCAGCTATCAGCTTTCCGCTGCGGTCAGCTGTCCAGGCACCTCGACGCCTGGACAGCTGACCGCCAATTGCTTAGTACCTCTCCAGATCGATGTCGATGGCCAGAGAGCGAATTTCCTTCACCAGCACGTTGAAGGACTCCGGCATGCCTGCGTCGATCTTGTGCTCGCCCTTGACGATGTTCTCGTACACCTTGGTCCGGCCGCTCACATCGTCGGATTTGACCGTCAGCATTTCCTGCAGGGTGTAGGCAGCGCCGTAGGCTTCCAGCGCCCACACCTCCATCTCGCCGAAACGCTGTCCGCCGAACTGCGCCTTGCCCCCGAGCGGCTGCTGCGTAACCAGGCTGTATGGGCCGGTAGAGCGAGCGTGCATCTTGTCGTCCACCAAGTGATGCAGTTTGAGCATGTGCATGTAGCCCACGGTTACCGGTCGGTCGAACAGTTCCCCAGTGCGGCCGTCATACAAGACCACCTGCCCCGACCGCGGCAGTCCGGCCAGCTCAAGCATGTTCTTGATCTCGTCTTCGGTCGCGCCGTCGAACACCGGCGTGGCGAAGGGGACACCCGCTGCGCAGGTTGTGAGCGAGCTGAGCGATCTCCTCGTCGCTGAGCGAATCGATGTCCTCCGGCGTGCCGCTGGAGTTGTAGACCAGAGTCAACGCCTTGCGCAGGTCGGATACCTTCGCGGCGGCCCCGCTCATCCCCTGCACCAAGTCGCCGATCCGCTTTCCGAGGCCCTTCGCAGCCCAGCCCAGGTGCGTCTCCAGGATCTGCCCGACGTTCATGCGCGAGGGCACGCCCAGCGGGTTGAGCACGATGTCCATTGGCGTGCCGTCGGACATGTGCGGCATGTCCTCGACCGGGACGATCTTGGAGATCACCCCCTTATTTCCGTGGCGCCCAGCCATCTTGTCGCCGGGCTGCAGCCGGCGCTTCACCGCCAGGTAGACCTTGACCATCTTCTGCACGCCCGGCGGCAGCTCATCGCCGCTGGTGAGCTTCTTCTTCTTGGCTTCGAAGGCGAGGTCAAACTCCACGCGCGTCTGGTCCAGGCTCGCCTTCAGCTGCTCGAGCTGGCTCGCGGCTTCCTCGCTCGCAAGCCGGATGTCGAACCAGTGGAACCGCTCCAGCTCCTGCAGGTAGGCCTTGGTAAGCTTGGTGCCCTTTCACCAGCTTCTTCGGACCGCCATTGGCGATTTTGCCGATCAGCAGACGCTCGATGCGGCCGAACGTGTCGTCCTCGACGATGCGCAGCTGGTCGTTCAGGTCCTTGCGGTAGCGGGCCAGCTCGTCGTCGATGATCTGCTGGGCGCGCTTATCGCGCTCGATCCCCTCGCGGGTAAAGACCTGGACGTCGATCACCGTGCCCGACATGCCCGGAGGGCACTCGCAACGACGTGTCCTTTACGTCGGAGGCCTTCTCACCGAAGATCGCGCGCAGCAGCTTTTCCTCCGGAGTGAGCTGAGTCTCGCCCTTCGGCGTGACCTTACCCACCAGCACGTCACCGGCCTCGACCTCTGCGCCGATGTATACGATGCCCGACTCGTCCAGCCGCGCCAGCTGGGCCTCGGACAGATTCGAGATGTCCCGCGTGATCTCTTCCGGCCCCAGCTTGGTGTCGCGTGCAACAACCGACAGCTCCTCAATGTGGATCGAGGTGAAACGGTCGTCCGCTACCACGCGCTCAGAGATCAGGATGGAATCTTCGAAATTGAATCCATTCCACGGCATGAAGGCGACGAGCAAGTTCTGGCCGAGCGCCAGCTCGCCGGTGTCGGTGGAAGCGCCATCGGCCACCACGTCGCCGCGTGCGATATGGTCGCCGACCTTCAGAATCGGTCGCTGGTTGATGTTGGTGTTCTGATTGGAGCGCGTGTACTTCACGAGATTGTAGATGTCTACGCCCACCTCACCGGGCACGGTTTCCTCATCGTTGACCCGCACCACGATACGGCTGGCGTCCACGTAGTCGACCAGCCCGCCGCGCAAAGCCTGAACCGCCGTACCGGAATCCACCGCCACAGTGCGCTCGATGCCGGTTCCCACCAGCGGCTTCTCCGGGCGCAGGCAAGGCACCGCTTGGCGCTGCATGTTCGAACCCATCAGCGCCCGGTTGGCGTCGTCGTGCTCCAGGAACGGAATCAGCGACGCCGCAACCGACACGATTTGAGACGGCGCCACGTCCATGTATTCGATGCGCTCAGGCGTAGACATCGTGAACTCGTTGTGGTGCCGACACGACACCATTTCGTCTACGAACTTGCCCTTCTTGTCCAATGCGGCATTGGCTTGCGCGATCACGTACTGCCCTTCGTCAATCGCGGACAGAAAAACGATCTCGTCAGTCACGCGCCCGCCCACCACTTGGCGATACGGCGTTTCCAGAAACCCGTACTCGTTGGTACGGGCGTACAGCGCCAGCGAGTTGATCAACCCAATGTTGGGACCCTCCGGCGTCTCGATCGGGCACACCCGGCCGTAGTGCGTCGGATGCACGTCGCGGACCTCGAAGCCGGCGCGCTCTCGAGTGAGCCCCCCAGGCCCCAACGCAGAAACGCGCCGCTTGTGAGTAATCTCGGACAGCGGGTTGGTCTGGTCCATGAACTGCGAAAGCTGGGACGAGCCGAAGAACTCCCGCACCGCAGCCGATACCGGCTTGGCGTTGATGAGATCGTGCGGCATCAGATTTTCAGACTCCGCCTGCGACAACCGCTCCTTGACTGCACGCTCGACTCGCACGAGACCAGCGCGGAACTGATTCTCCGCCAGCTCACCGACGGAGCGCACGCGTCGATTGCCCAGATGGTCGATGTCGTCGATCTCGCCGCGGCCGTTACGCAAATCGACGAGGATCTTGATCACGGCCGTAATGTCGTCGCTGGACAACGTGGCCGGACCGGTCAACTCCTCGCGACCAACGCGGCGATTGAACTTCATGCGGCCGACTGCGGACAGGTCGTAGCGCTCCTCGGAGAAGAACAGACCGTTGAACAGCGTGCGCACAGCATCCTCGGTGGGCGGCTCGCCCGGACGCATCATGCGGTAGATCGCCACCTGCGCGGCAATCTGGTCCTGGGTCTCGTCGATGCGCAGAGTTTGGGAGATGTACGGGCCCTGGTCCAGGTCGTTGGTGTAGATGGTTTGAATCTTCTCGACACCGGCCTCCATCAATTTCTTGATCAGGTCTTCGGTGATCTCCTCGTTCGCGGTGGCGATGACCTCGCCGGTCTCCTTGTCCACGATGTTGTGCGCCAACACTTTGCCGATCAGGAAGTCCTCCGTCACCGGATGCTTGTGCAGCCCGGCCGCCTCCATCTCACGCACGTGCTTGACGGTGATCCGCTTGTCCTTGGGCACGATCAGCTTGCCCGCCTTGGTCATGATGTCGAAGCGGGCGACCTCGCCACGTAGCCGCTCGGGAACTAGATCGAACTGAATGCCGTTCTTCTTGCTGAGGTGGAACGTGTCGAACTCGTAGAAGCTGCTCAGGATCTGCTCCGGCGTCATACCGATGGCCTTGAGCAGTATCGTCACCGGCATCTTGCGGCGGCGATCCACGCGGAAATAGACGTAGTCCTTCGGATCGAACTCGAAGTCGAGCCATGAGCCGCGATAAGGGATGATGCGCGCCGAGAACAGCAGCTTGCCTGAGCTGTGAGTTTTGCCCCGGTCGTGCTCGAAAAATACGCCAGGTGAGCGGTGCAGCTGGGACACGATCACGCGCTCAGTACCGTTGATGATGAACGAGCCGGTCGACGTCATGAGCGGTATTTCGCCCATGTAGACTTCCTGCTCCTTGACCTCCTTCACGGTGGGCTTGGAGGCCTCGCGGTCCATGATGGTCAACCGCACCTTCGCGCGCAGCGGCGAAGCGTAGGTGAGGCCGCGCTGCTGACATTCCTTCACATCGAACGGCGGGATACCGAGCTGGTAGCTCACGAACTCCAGGCGCGCGTTGCCCGAGTGGCTCACGATCGGGAAGATGGACGTGAATGCCGCCTGCAACCCTTGGTTCTTCCGCTGCTCAGGGGGCGTGTCCGACTGGAGAAACGCAGCGTAGGAGTCGATCTGCGTGGCCAGAAGGAACGGCACCTGCAGCACGCTCGCACGCTTCGCGAAACTCTTGCGGATACGCTTTTTTTCGGTGAAGGAGTAGGACATAGTCACCTCGACAGTCAAAGGCGGCGGACGACGACGCCAAAAGCTAAGGGATCAGCAGGCGCGCAAGCGCTCCCGTCAGGCTGGAAATAGCCTGCCGGAGCCGCGCTCGCGCAACTTCTGATCGCTTCTCTCTTGAATGGTGAAGGCTGGCGGTCTCCCGCCAGCCCGCTTCCCACGTTCAAGCGGCCCTTACTTGATTTCGGCTTTAGCGCCGGCGTCGGTAAGTTGCTTGAGCAGATCTTCGGCATCCTTCTTGGAAATGCCTTCCTTGACGGGCTTCGGTGCGCCATCGACCAGGTCCTTGGCCTCCTTCAGGCCCAGGCCCGTGACCGCGCGCACCACCTTGATGACGTTCACCTTGTTGTCTCCGGCGCCGGTGAGCAAGACCGTGAACTCGGTCTGCTCTTCGGCGACTGGGGCGCCTCCGCCCGCGGCCGGCGCCGCCATAGCGACGGTCGCCGCTGCGGCGGACACGCCGAACTTCTCTTCCATGTCCTTGATGAGCTGGGACAGCTCGAGGACGCTCATGCTCGAAATTGCATCGAGGACTTCCGCTCTTGCCAATGCCATTTGCTGCTTCTCCTGATCTTAAGAATGGTTATCCGTGGCGCTCCGTGTTCGACTACGCGGCCTGCTTTTCCTTCTGATCCCTGACGGCAGCCAAGGTACGCACGAACTTGCTCGGCACTTCGTTGAGCGTTTGCGCGAACTTTGCGATCGGCGCCTGCATGGTCCCCATCAACTTCGCCACCAACTCCAGACGGCTTGGCATGCTGGCCAGGGTCGCGATCTCCTTCGCGCTCATCACCTGGTTGGGCATCGCCCCCGCTCTGATTACGAGCTTGTCGTTGCCTTTGGCGAAATCATTGAGGACCTTGGCGACGGCCACCGGGTCCGGCGAGATGCCGTAGACCAGCGGCCCGGTCATGTGCTGGGCGAGCCCCGCGAACGGGGTATCCGCCACGGCACGGCGTGCCAGGGTGTTTTTGAGGACGCGAAAGTAAACCCCCGCACCGCGCGCCTTTGCGCGCAGATTGGTGATTGCCCCCACGTCGAGGCTGCGATACTCGGCAAGCACGATCGCCTGGGCCTGCGCTACCTTCGCGCCGACCTCGACGACGAGCGCCTTCTTCTCTTCTAGATTCAGACCCAAGGTCTATCCTCTCGATTGCTGGCGACACCTCGCCTGCGGTCTCCCGCCTGCCCGGCGCCACCGGTTCAAACCCAGCGACCTTCGATCAGGAGAACAGCTCAAGCCGCTTCCGTCCGTGGGGATGGAATCGGCAATTTGCTCCGTCCTGGCTTCGGGTACGCCATCTGCGTAGGACATCAGAGCTCAGTTGTCAGGTATCAGCCGTCAGGAAAACTCAGGGTGAATCCCCGTCTGCGCCACTGCTACCGTCATCCGTTCACCGATGATTAAGCCCTTGCGGGCTCCTACGGTCTTTGATAACCCGCGGCCCCCAAACTGCAGCGCCCCGGCCCAAAGATTCGTTACGACTGCGAACCTCTACTGCTCCTGCTGCGCGGACAGGCTCGCCTGGTCCACGCGCACTCCGACACCCATTGTGCTGGAGAGCGAAATTTTCTTGAGGTAGATGCCCTTCTGACCCGATGGCCGGGCCTTGTTCAGGGCGTCGACCAGCGCCACCAGATTCTCTTTGATCGCCTGTTCCGTGAACGAAGCGCGACCGATGGTGCATTGGACGATGCCTCCCTTATCAGTACGGAACTGAACCTGTCCGGCTTTGGCGTTTTTGACTGCGGTCGTCACGTCTTGGGTGACCGTTCCCACTTTAGGATTGGGCATAAGACCGCGAGGTCCCAGGACCTGACCTAGCTGGCCCACGACACGCATGGCATCGGGTGTCGCGATCGCGACATCGAACTCGATCTTGCCTTCCTTTACCTGGGCAGCCAGATCTTCCAAGCCGACGATATCCGCGCCGGCGGCCTTTGCCGCCTTGGCCGGCTCGCCTTGGGTGAAAACGGCGACGCGGACCGTTTTGCCCGTACCCTGAGGCAGAACCAGGGAACCACGTACGGATTGATCAGACTTCTTGGCGTCCACACCCAGGTTGACTGCGACATCGATCGCCTCGTTGAACTTGGCAGTGGCGTTCCCTTTTACGAGCAGAATGGCCTCCGTCGCCGGGTAGGCCTTGGTGCGTTCGACTTTCCCGCGCAGCGCCTTGATACGTTTGGAAATCTTAGCCATGAGAAATCCCCTCCACTTCTACGCCCATGCTGCGGGCGCTGCCGGCGACAGTGCGCACGGCGGCCTCCAGGTCAGCTGCGGTCAGGTCGGGCATCTTGGCCTTGGCGATCTGTTCCGCCTGGGCCCGGGTCAGCTTCCCCACCTTGTCCACGTGAGGCTTAGGGCTGCCCTTGGGGAGGCCCAGCGCCTTCATGATCAACACCGAGGTAGGCGGCGTCTTGATGATGAAGGTGAAGCTCTTGTCTTGGAACGCGGTGATCACCACCGGCAGCGGCAGCCCAGGTTCGAAGCTCTGCGTCTGAGCGTTGAACGCCTTGCAAAACTCCATGATGTTGAGGCCGCGTTGGCCGAGCGCCGGGCCGATCGGCGGACTCGGGTTCGCCTTACCGGCCGGCACCTGCAGCTTGATGAAACCGACGATTTTCTTCGCCACTTTGCTCTCCTGCCGGGTTCAAGCGGATGCTCTTCGCACCCTCCCCGGGATCACCAACACTTATTCGCGTTCGCCCCACGCCGCCACCCAAACTTGCTCGCCTGGCGTAAGCGAAGCCGCTTCACATGGGGGCGCCCTATGCTTTTTCAACCTGGCTGAAGTCCAACTCAACTGGTGTCGACCGGCCGAAAATGGAAACCGACACGCGGATCTTGTTCTTGTCGTAGTTGACCTCTTCTACCGAACCGTGGAAATCGGTGAAGGGCCCTTCCTTGACACGCACCGCTTCGCCGACTTCGAACAAGACCTTGGGTTTGGGCTTCTCGACCCCTTCCTGGATCTGGTGCAGGATCCCTTGGACTTCCTTTTCGCTGATTGGCGTGGGCTTCATCGCCGAGCCACCGACAAAGCCGGTCACCTTGGCCGTGTTCTTGACCAGGTGCCAAGTATCGTCTGTCATCTCCATCTCGACCAGCACGTAGCCGGGGAAGAACTTGCGCTCGCTGATGCTCTTCTGGCCGCTCTTCATTTCGACCACTTCTTCCACCGGAACCAGGATCTGGCCGAATTGTTGTTGCATGCCGGCGCGTTCGATCCGCTCCTTGAGGGCCCGCGAGACACTCTTTTCGAAGCCCGAGTAGGCATGCACGACGTACCACTTCTTCGCCATCAGGCTTCCCGTCCCACGATTACCCTCACCAGCCACACCAGCGATGCATCCACAACCCACAGGAACAGCGCCATTACGATCACGAATGCCACCACGGCACCGGTGGTCTGGATGGTCTCCTTGCGCGACGGCCAGACGACCTTCTTGGTCTCCTCGATCGCATCCCGACAATAAGCGAAGAAGCGTTTCCCCGGCTCGCTGGTCCATGCCACCGCAGCGGCAATCGCCGCGCAGCCCAACAACACTCCGATGCGCACTACCAGCGGGCTCGAAGCCAAGGAGTAGAAACCGACCATGGCGCCCAGTGCGATCAGCGCAGAGAGCGCCAGCTTGATCTTGTCTGCCGTTACCAAAATCTCGGCTCTCCGGGGAACGTCTCGCCGCTAGCGGTTGTGGCAGGCCAGGAGGGTCTCGAACCCCCAACCTTCGGTTTTGGAGACCGACGCTCTGCCAATTGAGCTACTGGCCTGTCGAATTCCGCGAATCGTGACACGTGACTTGCGTCACGGTTGAGCTGTGGGCTCACTCCAGTATTTTGGACACCACGCCGGCGCCCACCGTGCGCCCACCCTCGCGGATGGCAAAGCGCAACCCCTCCTCCATCGCAATGGGCACAATCAGCGTCACCGTCATCGCAATGTTGTCCCCAGGCATCACCATCTCGGTGCCTTGCGGCAGCTCCACCGACCCGGTCACATCGGTGGTGCGAAAGTAAAACTGCGGCCGATAACCATTGAAAAACGGCGTGTGCCGACCGCCTTCCTCCTTGCTCAGCACGTACACCTCGGCGCTGAACTTGGTGTGCGGGGTGATGCTCCCAGGCTTGGCCAACACCTGCCCGCGCTCGACCTCCTCGCGCTTGGTGCCCCTCAACAGCACCCCAATGTTGTCTCCAGCCTGGCCTTGGTCCAGCAGCTTGCGGAACATCTCCACCCCAGTGCACACGGTCTTGGTGGTGGGCTTCAAGCCCACAATCTCTATCTCATCTCCCACCTTCACGATGCCGCGCTCCACCCGCCCAGTGACCACAGTGCCACGCCCAGAGATGGAAAACACGTCTTCCACCGGCATCAAAAACGGCCCATCCAACGCCCGCTTGGGCTGCGGGATGTAGCTGTCCAGCGCTTCGGCCAGCTTGAATATGGACCCCTCGCCCATGTCGCTCTTGTCGCCTTCGAGCGCTTTGAGCGCCGAGCCAATGACAATGGGCGTCTTGTCGCCCGGAAACTCGTACTTGGTCAACAGCTCGCGCACCTCGATTTCCACCAGCTCGAGCAGCTCCGCATCATCGACCATGTCGGCTTTGTTCAGGTACACCACGATGTAGGGCACCCCCACCTGCCGCGCCAGCAAGATGTGCTCGCGCGTCTGCGGCATCGGCCCATCGGCGGCCGACACCACCAGCACCGCCCCATCCATCTGCGCCGCTCCGGTGATCATGTTCTTCACATAATCCGCGTGCCCAGGACAGTCCACGTGCGCGTAGTGACGCTTGGCCGTCTCGTATTCCACGTGCGCGGTGTTGATGGTGATCCCGCGCGCCTTTTCCTCCGGCGCATTGTCAATCTGGTCGTAGGCCTTAGCCTCCCCTCCGTACTTCTTCGACAGCACCAAGGTCAGCGCCGCAGTCAGCGTCGTCTTGCCATGGTCCACGTGGCCGATCGTCCCCACGTTCACGTGCGGCTTGGTGCGCTCAAACTTTCCTTTCGCCATGACCGGTTCCTTTTGCCTATATCCGTGAAGTAGCCATCGCCAAAACTCTGAACCAGCGAGATGGTGCCCATGGAGCGGATTGAACGCTCGACCTCTCCCTTACCAAGGGAGTGCTCTGCCACTGAGCTACATGGGCGCCGGGGCCGCGACCTCGACGGGCGCCGTAACCCAGAACCCTGCGGTACCCTGTTGGAGCGGGTGAAGGGAATCGAACCCTCGTCGTAAGCTTGGAAGGCTTCTGCTCTACCATTGAGCTACACCCGCGCTCGCTGTCACCTCGAAGCCTGCCAACAACCACCTCGTGCTGCGTTTTGGGGCCAACTGTACGCGCCCGCGTATGCTCCAGCCCCGCCTTCGATGGCCCCCTGTCGGTCCTGGTGGAGGGGGAAGGATTCGAACCTTCGAAGGCATGGCCGGCAGATTTACAGTCTGCTCCCTTTGACCGCTCGGGAACCCCTCCGAACGAAACTCGCGATTTTGGCGAAAAAGGCTCGGAGTGTCAAATAGTTCACGGCCAGCCGCAGTTTGCCGCTCGCAGCTGACAATGCCGGGGGCGGATGGTGGCTGATGGATCTCGTCGATGGCGGTCGTCGACGAATCGATACCGCGCGATAGCACGTAGTCGACCGTTGATGCGCCCCCGCCTCGGCGCCTTGCTCTCCCCACATCATCGTTTCGAAGCAGACTCGGAAACCCGCAGATCGCTCGAGCCGAGCGTCTTGTGGCGTATGCGCAGACCCGCCTGCGATTTCGCGGCCGGGAAGCAGCCGCAAGCGCCCATGCCGACGGTGCTGATCAACATCCCCCCCTCGGCCGAACCCGTCAACGCCAGCGCGCGAGCGCGCAAAGCATAGGAGTTCGCACCGGGGGCTGCCAAAATCTACCGGCGCCACGGCTGCTATGATGCCGCAGCGCTTCGCGCGCCTACCCTGGCTAGCACGACAACCGGTATGAAAATCACGGCGATCGATACGATACACGTTCGAATCCCCTTCACTTGCGGCGGACCGGTCCCCGTCTTTGCGGGACGAACCTGGAACACGGTCGATACTTTGCTCGTCAAGATCAGCACGGACTCCGGCATCACCGGCTGGGGCGAGGCCTTCGGTCATACCATCATTCCGGCCACCCGGATCACGATCGAGACCATGCTCGCACCGCTCTGTCTGGGGCGCGACCCCACACAGATCGAAGCGCTGCTGCTCGACGTGCACCAACGCCTGCACATCTTCGGCCGCAACGGACCCCTGGTGTATGGCCTATCCGGCATCGACATGGCGCTCTGGGACATCGCGGGCAAGCGAGCCGGACGCCCGGTGTATGACCTGCTTGGAGGGAGTGCGAAACGCGACCTGCCTGTCTATGCCAGTCTGATCCGCTACTCCGATCCGAACCTGGTCGCAAGCAATGCCGCCCGGGCCCAGTCGCAAGGCTTCCGCCATGTCAAATTGCACGAGATCGGGCTGGAGCAAGTACGCGCTGCGCGGGAAGCCGTCGGCACGGAGGTCGCCATCATGCTCGACACCAACTGCCCCTGGTCCCTGGGGGAAGCGACGGAGATGGCCAGGCGCCTGAGACCGTACGATCTCTATTGGCTGGAAGAGCCCTGCTGGCCCCCTGAGAACTACGCGGCCTTGGCCAAAGTACGCAGCGTTAGCGGCATTCCGATCGCCGCCGGAGAGAACAACACCACCGCGACGGGCTTCTTCCACATGTTCCAAGCCGGCGCGGTAGATTTCGCCCAACCCAGCCCGAGCAAGGTCGGCGGCATCAGCGAGGCCCGCAAGGTATTTGCCTTGGCCGAGGCTTACGACGTCCGGCTGGCGCCTCATACACCGTACTTCGGGCCCGGGCTGCTGGCGGGGTTGCAGTTGAACGCCGCCCACCCCCCCGACACGCTTGTCGAATGGTTCTACTTCGATCTAGAGACGACGCTCTACGGCGATGCAATCCTGCCCCGCAACGGGCGGGTTGTGATTCCGAGCGGGCCCGGCCTGGGCTATGACCCCGACCCGGCCGTCATCGCCGAGTTCGGCTCCTAGCTCATCACGGCCACGACCAGCTCGATTTCAACCGGCACGCTGCGCGGAAGTTCAGCCACACCTACCGCGCTGCGGGCATGGCGACCAACATCGCCGAAGGCCGCCACCAGGAGGTTGGAGGCCGCATCGATCACCTGCGGCTGCTGTGTAAACCCCGGTGCGGAGGCTACGTATCCGGTGACTTTGAGAATCCGCGAAACCCGTCCCAGGTCACCCAGCTCCGCCTTAAGCTGGGCCAGACCCTGGAGCACGCACGCCTCGGCGGCTCTTTGTGCCTGGACCAGACTTACATCTGCACCTGCTTTCCCGGTGAACAGCACCTGCCCGCCAGCGCGAGGGATCTGTCCGCTCACGTAAGCGACACCCTGATGGACGACCACTGCGACATACTGGTACGCAGGGGCCACCGCATCCGGCAATACGTGTCCCTGCGCCGCCAGCCGGGCCTCGACCTCAAGACCAGTCATACTCGCGCCCCAACTAGATGTGTGCCGCCCGCCGCGCAGTCGGGGACCAGCCGAGCGCGTGGCCCGGAAGTTGCAACCGGTAGGGAGGCGCACTCGGGATCCGGCAGCGCCACGGCGCACAAAATGCCGGTAGAAGGTAAACCCTTGAAAACGGTTTCGACCTGCACAACGTAGTTCACGAGATCGGGGTGCCCGCCGCTGGACGGCGGGTGATCCGCGTCGGGAGAGCTTGCAGAATGAACATCGTTTACAACAGTAATCACTATCACGTCGTCGAGTATCCGGGACTGGGCGCTTACGAGCTGGTCGACAAACGCCTGGGTGTGACCGGTTATCTCCAAGGTCAAGTCGCGCAAGTTTTCGGCGAGTCGCTGGCCCAAGCGATCGCCGATGACCCCACCCACGATTCCCTGGACGAGTTCCTCGGCAACTTCGAGTTCCTGATGACTCAGCCAGTGCGATTGCACTGAGGAGAGTCGCAGTCGGCCCGGACGGCCTCTCGGTGCTGAACCCGCCCGCTCATCGCCGCCACGACACCCCCTGATCGCGGTGACACTCCTTGATGCCGCTTTCCGCTTCCGCAATGGGGTTACTTAACGACCATCGCTGTGAACGGATACACGTAGGCCTGCAGCATCACAAACACGCCAATCAGCGCCGCCAGCGATAGGCTGTGCCAGAACACGTAGCGCAGGATCACCCCCTCCTTACCGATGTAGTTGGTCGCGACCGAAGCCACGACGATGCTCTGGGCATCGATCATCTTGCCCATCACTCCGCCCGAGCTGTTGGCGGCCGCCATCAGGACGGGGTCCAGCCCCAGCTTGTTGGCGGTGATTACCTGCTGACTGCCGAATAGCGCGTTGGATGCCGCGTCGGTTCCGGTCAATGCCGTGCCGATCCAACCGATGAGCGTGCCAAAGAAGGGGTAGAGCCACCCCGTGTTAGCAAACGCCAATCCTAGCGTGCCATCCATCCCGGAATAGCGGGTGGTATAGCCGAGCGCAAGCATCGCAACGATCGTCAACAGCGAGTACTTCATGATGCCGAAGGTCTCGGCCCAAGTCTTGGCCATTTCCTTCGCCTTGAAGCCCATCACGGCCCCTGCGATGATCGCCGCGAGAAAAATCCCAGTGCCGATCGCGGAGACGAATCCCCACTTGAATATCGCCGGCTCGGTGCGCGGCTCCGGGACGGCAGGGGCGACGCGCTGCACCACCTTGTGAAGGCCATCGATGGGCAGTTCCCAGTAGGTGATCCCTGGCCAGTTCAGCACTTGGTTTTTCACCCAGGGAATGCCCCAGATGACTAGTACGATGGTCAGGATCACCCAGGGTGTCCAGGCCTTGACCACGCGGTCAGTCGTGTGCCCATGATGGGCATGGTCGGTCTGCGCATCCGCAAAGGCGACCGTACCGCCCCTCCCCGTGGCATCCAACATCACCTGCCTGGGTTTCCAGACCTTGAGGAACAGTGCGAGCAGCAGCATCGAGATCATCGCGGACAGCATGTCCACCAGCCAAGGCCCGTGATAGTTCGAGATGAGGAATTGCGGGATGGCGAAGCTCAGGCCCGCCACCACGATCGCGGGCCAGATCTCGAAGGTCTTGCGAAACCCGCAGAATGTCACTAACAGCCAGAACGGAACGATCACGGAAAAGAACGGCAGTTGGCGGCCGACCATGGCTGAAAGCTGCAGCAAATCGAAGCCGGTCACCCCCTGCAACACCACGATGGGTGTCCCTGAGCCTCCATAGGCAACGGGCGCGGTGTTGGCGATCAGCGAAAGACCCGACGCAGCCAATGGGTGGAAACCAAGGCCGATCAAGATGGCGCCGGTTACGGCGACCGGTGTACCACCTCCAGCCGCCCCCTCGAAGAAAGCGCCAAAGCAGAAAGCAATCAGCACCAACTGCAGTCGACGATCGTTCGTGATTCCGCCGATGCTGTCCTGGAGCACGGTGAACAAGCCCGCTTTGAGCGTCATGCGGTACAGGAAGATGAGATTCAGGATGATCCAGCAGACCGTCGTTACGGCGAACAGCGCGCCAAAAAACGCTGCGCGGGCGGCTAACCCGGCCGGCATGCCGAGAATAAACAGGGCGATCACCGCTGCAGCGACGAGACCTCCAATGGCCGCATAGTGAGCGCGGATGTGGAAGATCCCGAGGCCGCCCAGCAACACCAGCACGGGAATCGCGCAGACCAACGTGGACAGGATGGTGTTGCCCAGCGGATCGTAGACCTGGGACCAGAGTTCCATCTACTCCTCCTGATTGAGTTGTTGTGTTTGGAGGCCGCGCCGAGATGGACAGTGCACGCGACGGACCGGGGGGGAGTATATCCAAAACCGCGTCGTGCGCCTTGCACTCCCCTCGCAACGAATGACGTGGCGCGTCGGTTCGATCGTCCGCGCGCAGGTGGGCGGCACGGGGTCAGCGAGTGATTTTGTCAGGCCCGGTGTGGGCCCAAGAGGAGCCCAGAACTAAGGCTCGGTCTGAGGTCACATATCGCGCCGCCCGCGAGCGCGGTCGACGCGAGACGTTAGCTAATGCTGCGGCGCGGTGGCGCCATCACACTGGCATTCGGCGCCACCTGGGCGTGACTCTCAGGGACGGCGCAACGGGGTGGCTCTGGCGCGCGCAGTCGGCTGGGTAGATTAGGACTACTTGCACAAGTCAGGCTGATCGTCGCAGGAGATGAATTGCCCCAGCGGCCGCTTGAACGTAAACTTGGTCGGGTCGACAACCAACCCCTTGGCGGCGGAATCCGCGCTATGGCTAGGCAAGCTGAAAGGCAACGACAGTACGTAAGTGACCCCACCTATTGCCATGGCGAACAGGCCCAGGGGCCTCGCAACAACAGCGTCGACAAACATCTCCGAACCGTTAGGTTGGCGCAGTGCTTGTTCCTGGTCATACGACATGGGCAGAGTTTGCCCATACGCCACCTGTACCGCCAACGCCATCAAAGCCGAATAAGCCAAGCCTGCCAAGCTTCCAAGAGGGGACCATCGTTGCCTCCGCGTTTGGGGATATCTTCCAATGGATTCTAACCCCGCAAGTTTCGTTCCGACAAGGGCTTAGAATCGCATTTTTACAGTTCACACCAACAGTAGACGAGGTTAGCGGAATTGCGTCCGAACGCCGGTGTATGCTTGGAATCGGTATCGGCACCCAAGCGGAGACATTGAGGAGAGGCGCGCACGATGCGAGTGGAATTGAGCTACGGCAAGGGTAGTCTGGCGCTGGAGTTGCCCGACCGAAATCGACGCGACCGTCATCCGAAAACCGCTCATGCCGCTCTTGGCGGACCCGCTTTCGAGTCGTGCGGGCGGCGCTCGGTCGCACCGGTCGCTTCGCGGTCGTTGGTCGACGAGGCGCGCGGCGCGCGTTCGGCCTGTGTTCTCATCTGCGACATTACACGGCCGGTGCCGAATGAGCTGCTACTGCCCCCGCTGCTGCACGGCTTCTGGACGCTGGGCTGAAAGCCGATCAGATCTGCGTCCTGGTGGCCACCGGTCTGCATCGCCCCAACGAGGGCCAAGAACTCGAAGAACTGGTGGGGGATCCGTGGGTGCTGCGCACCGTCCGCGTGGAGAACCACTTCGCGCGCAACGACGCCGACCATGTTCATGTCGGCGACACTCGCGGCCGGCACCGTGGTCAGGCTCGACCGCCGTTTCGTGGAGGCCGACGTGAAGATCGTCACCGGCCTGGTGGAGCCGCATTTCATGGCCGGGTACTCGGGCGGACGCAAGGTGATCGCGCCAGGCGTGGCACATGCCGAGACCATCACGACGTTTCACAACGCGCGCTTCATGGCGGATCCGCGCGCCGAGAACTGCGTCCTGGACGGCAACCCTCTGCACCGTGAACAGCTCGAAATCGTGCAGATGCTAGGCCGCGTGCTAGCGGTCAATGTCGTGATCGATGAGAACCGACAGGTGTCCTTCGTCAACTACGGGGAAGTGGTTGCCAGCCATCTGCAGGCCGTCGAGTTCATTCGCGGCTTCGCTCAGGTGCCCGTGGCGCGTCGATTCAAGACGGTGGTGACGAGCGCCGCGGGCTATCCACTAGACAAGACGTACTATCAGACCGTTAAGGGCATGGTCGCGCCTCTCGACATCCTGGAACCGGGTGGGAACCTCATCGTCGTGTCCGAATGCTCAGAGGGAATGGGTTCGACGGAGTACGTAGATGCTCAGCGGCGGCTGCTCGAGCTGGGCACGGAGGGCTTCTTTCGGGACATCGGACGTAAGAGCCATGCGGACATCGATGAGTGGCAGACTCAGATGCAGCTCAAACCGATGCGCGTAGGTGGCGTCCACCTGTACAGCACCGGTCTCTCTGGCGCTGATCGCACGCTCACAGGCGTGAAGATGATCGACTCGCTAGCAAGACGCAGTTGCACGCTGCGTCGAATCCGCGGGGAGCCACAGATCGCGATTATCCCGAGGGCCCTTATGTCGTCCCTGTGTATCGGCCCGCCGCCTGACACGGAGCAATCCAGCCGATGTCGGAGTTCCTGCCAGCAAAGAGCGCCGTGGACTGGCACGAAAGAGCGCCGGCCCGTGCCCCGCCGCCGAGCAGAATCCCTCGAGGGTCATCACTGGAAGATTCCGCTCACGGGCGCAGCTGCTTCGGGGTAACGCCTAGGAGCCGCTTGAAGTGCCGCGTGAGATGGCTCTGATCGGCGAAGCCCACTGCGCTGGCGACCTCCGCCAAAGACCGCTCGCCTGATCCGGCCTCCAACAGCGATCGAGCGCTGTTCACTCGGACCTGGATCAGGTACTGATGTGGCGAGACGCCAAGCGCCTGTTTGAACAGCCTGGCGACGTGAAACGGGCTCAGGTGCACGGTCTCGGCGATATCGTTGAGGGACACATCGCGCGAATAGTTTTCCTGAATGAAGCGCACGGCCTCCGCGACTGCGCGTGGATGCGGTCCCGCTCGGCCGGGCATCTCATCCGTGACGACGGCCTTCGCCGTCTCGTCGGACATCGCACAGGCCTCGAGTATTCGTCCGTCGGCGCACTGCGCATAGTTGCGCAGCAAGTGCACGGCCAAGATGTTGGCCAGCGATTCGGCGTACAGCCGGCCGCCGGGTTCGCCGCGCATGACCTCGCGCGACAGCACACCGGCGATATTGGTGATCGCGGCGTCGTTGGGCGTTCGCTCAGGGCCAGCCGATAGTGGCTAGGCTCCAGGCCGAACACGTCCTTTGCGACCCGGTCGAGGAAGCTCGGCTCCAGAGTCAGGACCGAGACGCTGATATTCGTCGACCACGTCCAACGCACCGGCGTGTGGCTGGGCACCACCGCCACGCAGCCGGGACTAAGTTCGGTCTCCACTTTTTCGTCACCGCTCTCGCGCACGATACGACCGTTTCCGAGGCTGACGAAGATCAAGTGCTCCCTGCTGCCATGTGGAAGCGAGCGTGAGGACGGCGGGCTGTCGCGCCGCTCGAAATTCAGAACGGACCAACCCAGACCGCGGCTCGTAACCCGCACGGCCTCAAGGCGCGAATCCGAAAAGCTTGGCGGTTCGTCGGCCGGAGATTCGGAAAAAACCTCTTCGTATGTCTAGAACCACGATCTAGTGCTCCCAATGAGCGGACCGGCCACCCTAGTACCCGATTGCAGCGAGCGTCTCTGGACGTTCTGCGCGCGCTGACCGTATCGCGGCGTTAGCTCCCCGGAAATAGTCGGGATCAGGCGACGGCTGTCGCATTCCCTGCTCTTAAGTGTTTTCTGAACATGGATTAGAACGTCGTTGCTGCGGTGCGAAAAGCCCTTTCGGAGCATAAGAACTATTCCGGACAGGCATAGGAGCCGGGAGATCGTATCTGGGGGAGCCCTGTGCCCTGTTGCGCGCGAACGGGTAGACTTGCCGCTCCAATTGGTAATTTGTTTTCCTAACCTGGGGGTCCACGCCGTGATCGGGTCCCGAATCGAAGTCAATGTGGCCGGGGGGCTGGACGTCGCGCTGCCGAAGATGGCGAACGTCCGTCAGAAGTTCGAGGCTACGCGCTTGCGCGACATCTCCGCTGCCATAGCGGGTGAGTTTCGGCGACCTGAGGTGCGCAGCCGGGTCACGCCCGGCCAGGTCGTAGCCGTAGGATGCGGCAGCCGTGGCGTGGCCAACATCGCTGAAATTGCCCGCTGCGTCATCCGAGAGCTTCAAGTCCTGGGCGCCAGCCCCTTTGTGTTTCCGGCCATGGGCAGCCATGGCGCCGCCACGGCGGAGGGCCAGAAAAAGGTACTGGAGAGCTACGGAATAAGCGAGGCGGCTACTGGTGTCCCGATCAAGGCGAGCATGGACACCGTGGTCGTCGGCCACCTCCGTGATGGCACGCCCGTGCACCTAGACAAACACGCGGCCGAAGCCGACGGCATCGTGGTGATTAACCGCATCAAGCCGCACACCGGATTCCGTGGCGCCACCGAGAGCGGACTGACCAAGATGCTGTCGATCGGAATCGGGAAGATCGCAGGCGCCGCTACCTACCACAGTCACGGCATGGATCGGTTCCCTGAACTGCTGCCGGAAATCCGCGACATCGTGACCGGCGCCCGCAACGTGCTGTTCGGCGTGGGCGTCGTGGAGAACGCCTACGACGAGACGGCGCTCATCGAGATCGTACCCGCGGAGCTCCTCAGAGAACGTGAGCCCGAGCTGCAGAAGCTGGCGAAGCAGTTCATGCCCCAGCTGTATTTCGATGAGATCGATGTGCTGATCATCGATGAGATGGGCAAGAACATCAGCGGGGCCGGCTTCGATCCCAACATCACCGGCCGCAATCGGCGCGCGGTCAAGTGGGCGACGAAACCCCTGGTGAAAAAGATCGTGGTGCTGGGGCTCACGCGCGAAAGCATGGGCAACGCGACCGGCATTGGCTCAGCCGACGTGATCAGCATGCGCGTGTGGCGCGAGTTCGACGTGCCATCCACTTACGCCAATATCATTACGTCCGCCAACCTCGACGGTGCTGCCATCCCCATGGTCATGAACACGGACCGCGATGCCATCAGTCTGGCCGTGAAAACCGTGGTCCGGGTGAAGCCACAGGACTGCCGCATCGTGCGCATAAAGAACACGCTGGAACTGTCACAGATCCAGGTGTCCGAGCCTCTGCTCGACCTCGTGCGTCGCTATCCCGACCGTTTCGAGCCGATCTCGACTCCCGCCCCCTTCGCCTTCGACGCCAGCGGCACGCTGGCTCCCCTCGTACGAACGCCGCATGCCGCGGCCGCCTGAGTCAACGGCCGGTTCGGGCAGCGCGTTATGGCAGCGGGCTGCGTGTCGGCCAGCGACCCGCGGCTTCGCGAGTCAAGGCGCTCGGGATCTCGGAAGCGCCTGACGTCCTTATCTATCGGAAATGGGGAGATACGATGAGAAAGCTGATCCTGTTGATGGCCCTTGCCACCCTGTGCGTTCCCGCCCTTGCCGCCACCGCCAGCAAGAGAAGATGAAATCATGCAATGCTGAAGCGAAGGCCAAGGGCCTGAAGGGCGACGACTACAAGAAGTTCCGCGATAACTGCCTCAAGGCAAAGCCCGCAGCACCGGCTGCCGCTGAGCAGAAGGCAAGTCCCGCGGCGCCAGCTGACACCGAGCAGAAGGCGCTCACCTCGCAGCAAGAGAAGATGAAGAAGTGCAACGCCCTGGCCTCTTCCCAAGGCCTGAAGGGCGATGCGCGCAGCAAGTTCATGAGCGGTTGCCTGAAGGGCTAGCTGCGCGGACCTGAATCCCGCCTTGGACGCCCCGCCCACGCGGGGCGTTTTCGTCTTTGGGCGCAACCGGCGCGCGGTCGCCTTTCCGGTGCAACTCCAGCGGACACGAAAAGGGCGCGTGGCTTACCGCCGCGCGCCCCGCTGTTCGAGTATGGGAGTCAGCCCATCGTGACGGGAACGTACAGTCGCATGTCGCCGCGCTGAATCAGCAGCGCCACAGGCTTATCCTGCCGGCGCCTTTTCCACCAGGCTCTTGAACTGCCTCGCGGAGTCGATCTGCTCTCCGTTGACGGCGATTACAACGTCGCCCTGCCGCAATCCGGCGCGAGCAGCCGGGCCGTCTACGCCCCCGACCACCACTCCACCCTTCACCTCGAGCTGCTTGCGCTGCTCGGGCGTCAAGTCCTGTACGGCGAGACCGAGTTTGCCGGTGTCGCTCTGCTCACCACCAGCCAGCGCGACCTTCTCCGGTTGCAGCTCACCCACAGTGACGTGCAGCGTCTGCTCCTTGCCCTCGCGCCACACCTTTGCTATCGCATCGCGCCCTGGCTTGACGGCCCCGACGATCAGAGGCAGCTGACGCGAATCGGTCACTTTCTTGCCGTCGAACTCCACGATCACGTCACCGGTCCTGAATCCAGCCTTGTCCGCAGGGCCGTCTTTTTCTACCGACGACACCAGCGCTCCATTGGGCTCTGACAATCCGAAGGACTTCGCCAAGTCCGCAGACAGCTCCTGGATCTGCACGCCGATACGGCCGCGCGTTACCTTGCCCTGATCCTGCAGCTGGCTCGCGACATCCATTGCGATGTCGATGGGAATGGCAAACGCCAGCCCCATGTAGCCCCCGGTCCGGCTGTAGATTTGCGAGTTGATCCCGATGACGTTCCCGCTCAGATCAAACAGAGGACCGCCCGAGTTGCCGGGGTTGACCGCCGTGTCGGTCTGAATAAAGGGAACATAGGTTTCGTCCGGCAGCGCACGACCCTTGGCGCTGACGATGCCGGCCGAGATGCTGTTTTCGAAGCCGAACGGGGAACCGATCGCAGCGACCCACTGGCCGACCTTGACCTGGTTTGGGTCGCCGATGTGCACAGTCGGCAACCCTGTGGCGTCTATCTTCAGGAGCGCAACATCGGTGCGCGGGTCGGCACCGATGACCTTCGCTTTGAATTCGCGCTTGTCGGTAAGCTTGACGGTGACCTCCCCTTTGCCGCCTACGACGTGAGCATTGGTCAGGATGTATCCGTCGGATTTGATGATGAAGCCGGAACCCTGCGCCGCCTGCGGCATCGCGCGCGGCTGGTTCGGCATCGGCTGGCCAAAGGGCGACGGCTGCCCGAACGGGAAGGGACCAAAGTTGGGCCCCGGCCCTTGTGGCCCGGGCCCTGAGCGCTCGTCCGCAGCTCGCATCGTACGATTGACCGTGATATTGACGACCGCTGGACCCTCCTTCTCCACCAGCGCCGAAAAGTCTGGCACTGCGTAGGTCGGCGCTCGCCGTCGCTGACACAGCGGCGGGCGCTGGCGCCGCCTGGACTGGCGTCGGGAAGTCGATCTGGGAAAACACGGCGAAGGCCGAAGCCATCGCCACCGTCGAGCACTGTGAACTTGATCTTGCGCGTCATCTCAACCCCTCCGCGTGAAATTTGCCGTCTATCAACGGCCGAATATGGAGTTGAAGACTTAAGGCAGGCTTAAGAGTTCCCGGCAGGCAGTTGTACGGTGACACGCAGACCCGATCCGCCCGGTCCGCTGTCTAAGGCAATTCGGGCTCCATGCCGGTCGGCCACACGCTTGACGATGGCCAGCCCGAGGCCGCTGCCCTCCTCTTCTATCTTCTGGCCGGGGACGCGGTAAAACCGGTCGAACACCCTGGCGCGCTCGTCGGCGGGGATGCCGGCGCCGCTGTCCTCGACCTCCAGGACCACGTCGCCGCCTCGTCTGCTGCACGCGCACGATCGACCCCGCCTCGGGACGTGTAGCGAATCGCGTTGTCAACAAGGTTACCCAGCATCACCCGCAAGCTGTCGCCGTCGCCGCGGACGTACATCGGGCCTGGGCCGTCCAGGGTCAAGGTCAGCCCGTCGCGTTGCGCCATAGGCTCGAAATCGGCGATTACCTCGCGCGCGAGGCGATCCAGATCGATGGAGTCCTGACCCACCTGGGACTCTTGCGGGTCCTGGCGAGCGAGCGTCAGTAGCTGTTGCACCAGCCGCGTCGAACGCTGCACGCCGCGTTCTAACCGCGCCAGCGCGACTGCGCGCTCCTCGTCACTGCCAGCGCGCTTGACTAGCTGCAGCTGGAGTTGCACAGCGGTGAGCGGCGAGCGCAGTTCGTGCGCGGCGTCGGCCACGAACTGCCGCTGAGCCTCCAGAGCGCGGTTGAGTCGCTGCAACAGGTCATTCAAAGACCCCACCAAGGGCATCAGCTCCTCGGGCAGATCCTGCTGTGGCAGCGGCTCCAGCGACGAGGGCGTACGAGCCCGCAGCGCGGACGAAATGCTCGACAACGGTCGCAGCGCGTGGCCGACGATAATCCATATCCCGACCCCGAGCAGTGGAAGCAGCAGCACCAGCGGCATCACGGCTCGGCGCGTAAGGCTGGCTGCCATCTCCTCGCGCAGACTGAGCGGATGAGCCACCTGGATAATGCGGAACCCGTCGAGTTGCGTATAGACGCGCCAGGCCTGATGGTTCCACTCCACATTGCTGAACCCGGGCCGGGGCCGCAGGGGGATGGCCAGGCTGGGGCGTGAATAGAACATCTGCACGCCGTCCTTGTCCCACACCTGAGTGATGAAGTCCGGCTCAGGCAGAAGCAGGCCAGGAGGCATGGGTGCGCTGGCTACGCTCTGATGCGAGAGCGAAAACGCCAGCTGCTTGAGTTGGTAGTCGAGCAGCTCGTCGATGTCCTCCTGCGCCCGGTGGTAAGCGCTGTAGCCGATCAGCAACCCGGCGATGACCAGCGCACCCAGCAGCCATGCCAAGAGCTGGCCGCGGATCGACGCGGTCATGGCGCCTTCGACACGGTATACCCGAGTCCGCGGACGTTGCGGATGAAGTCCGCACCGAGCTTCTTGCGCAGATGATGGATGTGCACCTCGACCGCGTTGCTCTCGACCTCTTCGCCCCACCCGTACAGGCGCTGTTCCAGTTGGGCGCGGGACAGGATCGCGCCGGGCCTCTCCAGCAGCGCCGCCAGCAGGGCGAATTCACGCGCCGACAGGTTGATCGTCTCGCCACGGTAGCTGGCCTCATGCGTGGCCGGGTCGAGGGTAAGCTCGCCGTGCTTGAGGAGCGGTTCGGCGCGCCCGGCGTCGCGCCGTAGCAGCGCGCGGAGCCTGGCCGACAACTCGTCCAGGTCGAACGGCTTTACCAGATAGTCGTCGGCGCCGCTGTCCAACCCAGCGACGCGGTCGGCAACTGCGTCACGCGCGGTCAGGATCAGAACCGGGAGGCGGTTGCCCCGGCGGCGGAGCTCGCGCAGCCAGTCCAAGCCGCTTTTCCGTGGCAGCCCCAGGTCCAGGAGCAACAGCGCATACGCCTCCGCCTTGATCGCCGCGTCGCCTGCTTCAGCCTCTCGCACCCAATCGACGGTAAAGCCATCCTGACGCAGACCCGTACGCACCGCTTCTCCGATCATTGCGTCGTCTTCTACCAATAGAAGTCGCATAAGGGTTCGAAGTCTAGCCAATCTATCCAAACCTAGTGCGCCATCCTTAAGGTGCGCTTAACCACCCCGTATACGGAACTCCTCCCGCTGCTCGGTTGTCATGGCTCTGTCATGCTGGGCGAGTATCAGGTTGCAGCGAGGCGGCGGTGCACGAATTGACGCCTGGCACTGACGCCGGCTAGATTCCAGCGTCAGCTGACCAAATCGGCGCGCCCGGAGGATCGGATGGGAAAGAAGGACGAGAAACGGCTCGACGCGGACGCCAAGACGAAGAAACGCGGCAAAAAGAAACGGGTAGGCGGGCCAAAGGGCATCGTCGACGTGTTGAGCTGTCCGCCGTTGTCGCGCTTCTATCTACGAACTCGTGGTGGGCAACGGGATCGGCGATGACGCCGTGGAGGACGCCTTGGCGGCTTTCGAGCGCGCATGGGAAGTACGTCGTCAGAAGGCGCATGATGCCGCGACCCGTGGCGGCGAAACGCTCGGCAAGGACTGCCATCTCTGCCGAACACCTTATCCTCGGGCCGTTCAGCAGCAAACAGGACTGGAAGATCGACTGGGACACGGAGCCGATGACCGCGATGACGTGGTGCTGGGTTGGCTACGAGTCGATCCGCTTCTGCAAGCCCCAGTGAGAGCCGGGATTGCGTAGGGATGGGGGCTTGCTGACAGACTCCTCCCCAAGGTCGGCGACCTAGGACTTCCGCAAGGCGGTCCGGTATGGCTTTGAGCGACGCGGTCGACCTCTACTGCGAGCGGCTCGGTCCTGGCCTGCTGGCAGAGCCGGCGAACGCGCTCAGCAATCTCGCGTTCGTCGCGGCCGCGGTCGCGCTGTGGCGTGTACAAGCCAGCGTGGGCGCACGGGCCCGTAACATTCCCGCCGACGTTCGGCTGCTACCACCCCTGGTGTTGCTGGTGGCTTTGGGCAGCTCGCTGTTTCACACCTTGGCGGTGGGCTGGGCTGGACTGCTTGACACACTATTCATTCTTTTGTACTGCTGCGTCTTTCTCTACGGCTTCTTGCGTCATGCGGTCGGCGCTCCGGCCTGGGCCGCCGTGGCCACAGCGGCGGCGTTCGCTCTGTTCAGTTACGCGTTCCCCAATTTGTTCCCGAAGGGAGCGCTGAACGGATCGACCGGCTATATCCCTTACCTGTTGGGGTTGCTCGCGATCAGCGCCTGGTTAGTCTGGCACCATGCGCCCGCCGCTCGAGCATTGGGCCTGGCAAGCGTCGTGTTCTGCATCTCGCTCACGCTGCGCACAGTGGACCAGGAACTATGCGCACGGTTTCCCCTCGGTACGCACTTCCTATGGCACCTGCTCAATGGGCTGCTGCTGTGGATCGTGAGCCGGGAGATGTTGCTCGGACGCTACGTCGCGTCCGCGGAACGCGCGGTCCGGTAAGCGCGGAGCACTTCGATACGAACTCGCCTTCGGTCCTATCGAGGCTCGGCCAGGCGAGCCAGCATGGCCTGTACTGCTCGGATCTGGGCGCCGTAGCGTGTGTGATAGACGGGCCCGGTGTAACCCCACCAATCCCAGCATCCGTTCGGATTAAGCACGAAGCTCACAGGCCAGCCCCCGAATCCGTAGCGCGAGATCGTCTGCGGATAGAGGACGATGATCCGGTTGCTGTCGGCCCAACGGTTGTATCCGCCTTCGCGCACGAAAGCGACCCCCACCGCGTCGGCGTTCTGGCGGCACCCGTGAAACGCGACATGTACGCGGCACCGAGCGCTCTCGCAACTGCGAGGAACGTAGGCGTAGCCGGTGTCTGCCAAGCTGATGCCATACGCATACGCCGTGAATTCGTTCTGATCGAAAGCGATCAGCCGGCCGGTTTCGGGAGCAGCTGGGGGATCGAGCGGCACCATATATATGCTCTAGCAGCTGGCCAGCCGCGTCGAAGTGGCAGTCGTTGATGTAGGGCGGCGCGGTGGCGGCGCAGCTCCCGCCGTGATCTGAGGTGATCATGGCGTGTCCCGCGTTGATCCCGTCCAGGCGCTGCAACAGCAGCAGGAGCCCCTTCTTCGTAGTAGCGTAGACGCTGCGACCGCGCAGTTGGCCGCA
>CAVVDJ010000010.1:0-40095 GCA_963747025.1 uncultured beta proteobacterium | reverse complement strand
AATGTTTCCGACGACGATGACTGGGACTCGTATCCGCGCGCAGTGCAGCCCCCCACGCGGTACAACCACCGGCGCACTGCCACGACTGCGCCAAACAGCAGGCTCAGGGGGAACAGCACCAGGTGGGCGGGACGGATCCGGTACCAGAAATGCTCGAGCACATACACCTCGGACAGGCTTTCAGAAGCCGCTGGCATTCTAATGGAACCCGGTCAAGCGGCCCTCTGGCACCCAACCGGCACGCTAGCCGGAGCCTGGCCGGTGCGCTGCCGAGCTACTTCGCGCGGTTGTTGGGTGGTGAAGGTGATTCGACCGAACCCAGCCAGGCGCGCCGCTTCCATTACATTGATGACGGACTGGTGGGTAGCGCTGCCGTCGGCGTTGATGACGATCATCGGGTCGCGATTGCCGCGTGCGGCTCGCTTCAATTCGACGCTGATGGTGGCCGGGTCGGTGGCACCGAGAGGCACGCGCTCGACCACATAGCGGCCATTGGCGGTGATCGCAACATTGATCTGATTCGGCTTCTCCTGCGCCTGGTTGGCTTGCGCCGATGGCAGGTTGATCTGCAGCTCCGAATAACGCGAGTAAGTGGTGGTGACTACGAGGAAGATCACGATGACCAGGAGCACGTCGATCATCGGTACCAGGTTCATTTCCGGTTCGTCGCGCTGGGAGCCACGGCGGAAGTCCATGGCTAATCTCTTTCGCCGTGCACAATCTCCACCAGCTTGACCGCCTGGGTCTCCATCTCCACCACCAGATCATCGACCTTGGCGCGGTAGTACCGATAGAAGATCATGCTGGGAATCGCCACGATCAGGCCGAACGCAGTGTTGTATAAGGCCACCGAGATACCGTGGGCGAGTTGCTGAGGATTGCTGCTCATGCCGGGGCCGCCCGATGCGCCGAAGATTTCGATCATCCCGACCACGGTCCCAAACAGCCCCATGATGGGCGACAGCGACGCGATAGTACCCAGCATGGTGAGAAACCGCTCAAGCTCGTGTACCGCGACCCGACCCGCCTCCTCGAGCGATTCCTTCATCACTTCGCGCGAGCTGCGCACGTTCTTCAGCCCAACGGCGAAAATGCGCGCCAATAAGGGGCCTTGAGACAGACGGTTGAGCAAGTCCTGAGTGACGCCCTTCTGCTTGACCTCCTGCGCCACCTGCGGCAGCAGATCGCGCGGGACGATCTTGCTGCGCTGCAGGGACCAGGCGCGCTCGACGATGATGCCCAGCGCGACGATCGAAGCAACGATCAGCAACCAGATAGGCCAGCCCGCTGCTTCTATGATGTGCAACACTTCATGTTCTCCGGGCGGGTTCGAAGGAAGCGCGACTTTAAACCCCGCGCTACGATTCGGCAACCCAGCGCGAACGCCTTGCGGGGGAGAATCGATCGGTGAGAAGACTTGTCCACAGTCTTTGTGGATAACGGTGTGCATACCCTGTAAAAAATGACCTTAAGTCGCATTCCTGTAATACGTTTTAATGTCGCGCTCAAAATTTGCGCAAAAAAAGCCTAATAAAATCAGGTTCGTATCCGTGGATGACCAATGGCGACGGACCTTTCCGGACGCGCTACTCGCAAAGGCCCGCCGATTGTGGATGACCGCGTGGGTGGCCGGCAAAGCGAGCAGGGACGCCCGATTCCGGGAGTGAGTAGTCCGCCGCCGATTTGCGCACCGGGCATCGGAATGCTGTTGTCGTTGAACAACGACTGACGAGTTTGCAGCCTTTGGACTCAAAAAAATGCAGGAGCACCTAACGTCTCTCGCGTCGATGCGTGCGGCAAATGAGACGGACTGGAACGCACCGATCAGCGTGAGTGAACTCAATCTCCGCGCACGGCAGCTGATCGAGCAGAACATCGCGTTGCTGTGGGTAGGTGGCGAAGTGTCGAACCTGACGCACGCCGCGTCCGGCCACTGCTATTTTTCCCTCAAGGACGAGCGGGCGCAGGTGCGTTGTGTGATGTTCCGCCATCGCATGCAACACCTGGACTGGGACCTCGCTAACGGTATGCAAGTGGAGGTTCGCGCCCGACCCACGCTGTATGAAGCGCGGGGTGAATTCCAACTCGCTGTGGATTTCATGCGCCGTGCCGGGTTGGGCGCGCTCTACGAGGCTTTCGCGCGCCTCAAAGCCAGGCTTGCGAAGGAAGGCTTGTTTGCTCTCGAGCGCAAAAAGCCTCTGCCTGAGCTCCCGCGACGGATCGGTGTCATTACCTCTACTGCAGCAGCAGCCCTGAGCGATGTCTTGACGACCTTGCGCCGCCGCATGCCTGCGCTCCCAGTGATCCTGTATCCGGCCCCGGTTCAGGGCGAAGGTGCGGCGCAAAAAATCGCCGCCGCAATCGATGAAGCGTCCACCCGGCGAGAGTGCGACGTGTTGGTCCTGTGCCGCGGCGGCGGTAGCATCGAAGACTTGTGGGCGTTCAACGAAGAGAGCGTAGCGCGCGCCATCTCGGCTTGCGCTATTCCACTGGTCTGCGGCGTGGGCCACGAGACCGACTTCACCATCGCCGATTTCGTCGCTGATGCTCGCGCCCCAACACCCACTGCTGCTGCGGAGTTGGCGAGCCCGAATCGGGCGGAGTTGGCGGCGCGTCTCGATGCGTTGCACGAGCGCATCTCGGGCGCGCTGTTGCGCGGGCTGGAGCAGCGCATGCAGCGGGTGGACTACCTTGGCCGGCGGTTGACCCATCCGGGCGAGCGCATTCGCGGTCAGGCACAGCATCTCGGGCATCTGCGTGTGCGAATGGAACGGACCGTGTGGCATGCGTTGGTTCAAGCGGGCCTCCGCCTCGCTTCCTTGCGCCACCGCCTTACCGCTGGGGCGCCGGATTTCGCTCAGGAGCAGACGCTGCAGCGCCGTTTCACTCAACGGCTGACGACGGCGATGGAACAGTTCCTGGAGCGACGGCATGCTGGATTGGTCCGCCTGGACGCGCATCTGAACGCGCTCAGTCCGCAGCAAGTTCTGCAGCGAGGCTACTCGATCGTATCGCGTCTGGACGGCCACATCGTACAAGATGGCGCGCAGTTGGCACCTGGAGACGACGTGACCATGACCTTCGCACGCGGTAGCGCGCGAGCGAGGGTGAACAGCAGTCGCAGCTGAAGAGTTTCGGCGTTGCGTGCCTCTCCTCCGAGGGGTATCGTAGGCACCCGGCGCGCGCCTACGGCACACAATGAAAGCAACCACTGCGCGCTGAGAGTCTGGAGTACGATCATTCATCTACGCAGGAGGAGCCATGTCGACCTTGAGGACTTTCGCATTTGTGTTATCCGCGTTTCTTTTCCTGGGTGTTGCGCTGCCCGCTGCAGCGCAGCTGGCGGAGAAGAAAGCACTGACTCTAGAGGCGGCGAAGAAGATCGCTGCCGCTGCCGAAGCGGAGGCCGTGAAGAACAAGTGGAACGTGGTAATCGCTATCGTAGACGACGGCGGTCACCTGATTTACCTGCAACGAATGGACGGGACGCAGACCGGCAGCGTCGATGTCGCAATCAGGAAAGCGCAAACTGCCATGGCCTTTAAACGCCCGACCAAAGTGTTCGAGGATGCCATCGCGGGTGGCCGCAACGCATTGATCGCTTTGCACGGTGCGCTCCCGTTGGAAGGCGGGCTGCCCTTGGTCACCGGGAACCAACCGATTGGTGCTATCGGGGTGAGCGGCGTGAAATCCACCGAGGACGGTCAGATCGCGAAGGCGGGCTCCGACTCACTGGCGGGTATGAACTGAGGCTGATTGCGCAGCCAGCCTTCAGATCTGCTCAGCGAGATAGGCCTCGACCTGCGTGGCGAGGTCCTCCGCCAGGCAGTCGAAGCGACGGACGTTGCCCCAGGATCGCAGCCAGGTCAGTTGGCGCTTGGCGAGCTGTCGCGTCGCGGCGGCGCCTTTCTCGCGTAAGGTGGCTAGGCCGAACTCACCCTCGAGGTATTGCCAGACCTGGCGGTAGCCAACCGCGCGCATCGAGGGCAGCGATGGATCGAGCTGGAAGCGCTCGCGCAACCTGCGCAGTTCTCCGATTAGCCCCAGTTCGAGCATCGCTTCAAAGCGCTGCGCAATGCGCTCGTGCAGAGCAGTGCGGTCGCTCGGCTCCAGCGCGATCGGGATCGTACGATAGGGCGCGGGATTCGTGCGACCGCGAGCAATCAGCGTCGACAAAGATTGCCCGGTGAGATAGAACACTTCAAGCGCGCGCTGAATCCGTTGCGCGTCTGTGGGCTGTAGCCGCGCGGCGGTGACGGGGTCGATGCGTTCGAGTTCCGCGTGCAGAGCGGGCCAGCCGGACGCCTCGGCCATCGTGTCGATCGCCCCTCGCGTGTGCGGGTCTGCCGGGGGCAGCTGGCTGAGACCTTCCTTCAGCGCCTTGAAGTACAGCATCGTGCCCCCGACCAGAAGAGGAATGTTGCCGCGCGCTTGGATCTCTGCCAGCGCCTGACTGGCATCCGCGCAGAAGCTCGCTGCCGAATAGCGATCCGAGGGGTCGAGGATGTCGATCAGATGATGGGGCACGGCCGCGAGCGTTTCGCGATCCGGTTTGGCTGTGCCAATGTCCATCTGTCGGTACACCTGCGCCGAGTCTACGCTTACGATCTCGAGCTTGAAGCGCGTCGCTAGATGTACAGCAACACCGGTTTTCCCGGCAGCCGTAGGGCCCATCAACAGGATCGCCGGCGGGCGATCCTCCGGTGCGACTGGTGATTCGTAACTCGTGATGCGCGAGGTAGGTTGCCCGGCCATTGCGCCAAGCGAGGTCTGAAGATTACGAGTTACGAATCACAATCGCGATTACTGGCCGCGCTGAAACAGCCGATCCAGCTCCGTCATCGAGATCTGGGTCCAGGTCGGACGACCGTGGTTGCACTGGCCGGAACGGTCGGTCGCTTCCATCTCGCGCAGCAAGGCGTTCATTTCGGAGAGTGTCAAGATGCGGTTGGCGCGCACCGCGGCGTGGCACGCCATCCCGGCGAGGAGCTCTTCGCGGCGCTCCTGCAGTACACGCGTCGCACCGTACTCGCCAATCTCGCCGAGCACGTCGCGCGCCAGCTCGGCGGGATCGGCGTCCTGCAGTGGCGCGGGTACGGAGCGCACCACCAGGGCCTCGGGGCCGAGCACCGCCAGTTCGAACCCAAGCTGGCGCAGAAGCTCTTCGTTTTCCTCCACCAGCGCTGCCTCAAGCCGGCTGGCGCGCAGGGTCGCAGGAATCAGCAGGCTCTGAGTGGGAATCCGGTCGAGCTCCAGCGCTGTCTTGAGCTTCTCGTACATGATGCGCTCGTGCGCCGCGTGCATGTCGACGATCACGAGGCCGTCGCGATTCTGTGCGAGCACATAGATACCGGAGAGCTGCCCCAGGGCAAATCCGAGTGGGGGAACCGCCGCCGGCGTGGCCGGCATCTCTGGCGTGGCCTTGCGGCCGAACAGCACATCGTACGCAGCCGTCTGCTGCCTGATCCCCAGCCCCATCGTTTCCTGGTGTGGCGCGAACCGGTGTCCTGAGGCAGAGTCCCCGGGCGACGTTACTGGAAAGGTACCCGCTCCCGCGCCTGATAAGGATGCCGCTGCGGTAGCAACGGCAACTGGCGTAAAGGATGTCCCGGCACGAGCTCCGGCTAGCGCCTTAGTCAGCGCATGAAACAGAAACTGGTGCACCGCATGCGGGTCGCGAAATCTCACCTCGATCTTGGTCGGATGAACGTTGACGTCGACCCGTGCCGGGTCCAGCTCGAGAAATAGCACGAAGGCCGGATGTCGTTCCTGGTGCAGCACGTCGTGAAAAGCCTCGCGCACGGCGTGAGCGATCAACCGGTCGCGCACGAAGCGCCCGTTGACGAAGAAATATTGATAGTCGCGTGCACTGCGGTTGAAGGTTGGCGAGGCGATCAGGCCGGACAGGCGCACACCTGCGGATTGATCGTCCAGAGATAGGCTGGCTGCCTCGAACTGCTCCCCGAGCAGCGCGCGGGCGCGCTGCTGAAAAGTTTGCGACGGGAGGCGCCATTGTGTGCGGCCGTTGTGCTGAAGCGTCATCGAGACTTCCGGGCGGGACAATGCGATACGCTTGAACACCTCTTCGCAATGGCCGAACTCGGTGCCTTCCGTACGCAGAAACTTGCGCCGCGCTGGTGTGTTGTAGTAAAGATCGCGCACCTGGACCGCAGTGCCCGCCATGGCCGCGGCGGGCTCCACCGCCGCTACAGCTCCACCGCTAGACTGAATACGCCAAGCATGCTTCCCAGCCGCGGTCCGAGTAGTCAGCGTCAGCTGTGACACCGCTGCAATGCTGGCCAGCGCCTCGCCCCGGAAACCCAGGCTTAGCACCTGCTCCAAGTCCTCCAGCGTGGTGATCTTACTGGTCGCGTGCTGCTCTAAGGCGAGCGGCAGTTCATCCTTCTCAATGCCATCGCCGTCATCGATGACCTTGACCTGTTTGATCCCGCCGCTTTGCAGTTCCACTTCGACCACTCTGGCGCGAGCGTCGAGGCTGTTCTCAAGCAACTCCTTGAGGGCTGCGGCAGGGCGATCGACGACCTCGCCCGCGGCGATCTGGTTGATCAACAGTTCATCGAGTTTGCGGATGGAGGCCATCAAAGGCGGAACTGCGGCTGCGGCAATTATAGCGCCCACATCCAGCGCTGACTGGGTTCGCGCCCATCGGCCGCGCCGCATATTCGTAACGCCAGACATGGCCGCTTTGGCGCGGACCGGAAGACTTCCCTATAATCCGCGGCTACACTCTTGGTCACGCGCCGCTCCGCAGCACAACAAGAGAACGCGATCGGGGAGTCCGGAGTCGGCGTATCAGGGAGACAATCAACGTGCATATCGGCATCCCGGCGGAGGTGCGCGCCGGTGAGACGCGGGTCGCGGCTACGCCTGAGACGGTCAAAAAGCTCGCTTCCGGCGCGCACCACAAGCTGCTGGTCCAGGCGGGGGCCGGGGAGAAAGCCTCGATTCCCGATGCCGAGTTCAGCGCTGCTGGCGCGCTGATTGTCGCCAGTGCTGCCGACGTGTACCAGCAATCTGAGATCGTCCTCAAAGTGCGTGCCCCAGAGACGTCGGAGCTGGGATTGATGCGCAAAGACTCGATCCTCATCGGACTGCTCAATCCCTACGATCCCGCGGCGGTGGCGAGCTACGCAAGGCAAGGCCTGACCGGCTTCGCCCTGGAGTCGCTGCCGCGCACGACGCGTGCCCAGGCCATGGATGTGCTGTCGTCCCAGGCTAATATCGGTGGCTACAAGGCGGTGATCCTGGCGGCGGGTGAGTATCAGCGCTTCATGCCCATGTTGATGACCGCGGCCGGGACTGTGAAGGCTGCCCGTGTATTGATCCTGGGCGCCGGCGTCGCGGGCTTACAGGCGATCGCAACGGCGAAGCGCCTGGGCGCGGTGATCGAGGCCTCCGACGTGCGCCCGGCTGTCAAGGAACAAATCGAGAGTTTGGGTGCCAAGTTTCTCGACGTTTCCTTCGTCACTGACGAGGAGCGTGAGATCGCCGCCGGTGTTGGGGGCTACGCCCGGCCGATGCCGGCGGACTGGATGCGGCGCCAATCTGCGCTCGTGCACGAACGCGCGAAGGCTGCTGACATCATCATCACCACCGCGCTCATCCCCGGGCGCCCGGCTCCGATCCTCCTGACGGAGGAGACGGTCAAGGCGATGAAACCGGGCTCGGTCATCGTGGACATGGCCATCGAGCAGGGGGGCAATTGTCCGCTTACCGAGCGCGACAAGATCGTGGTCAAGCACGGAGTCAAGCTGATTGGAATTGCCAACCTGCCGGCGCTGGTAGCGGCAGATGCCAGCGCCCTGTATGCGCGCAATCTGCTCAATTTTCTCAATCTGCTGGTGGATCCCAAATCCGGGCAGCTCAACCTCAATCGCGAGGACGAGATCATTGCCGGCGCGCTGATCTGCATGGGCGGAGAAGTGGTGAAGAAGGCGTAGCTTTGCATTCTGAGCCTGCAATTCGCGGCTCATAGCGTCGAGCCGCAGATGCGATGCGACCCCTCAGAGGCGCGAGTAGCAAATCACGATCGTCGAATCACGGAGAAACCATGACCGGACATGTCGACCCGACCCTCATCAACCTGACTGTGTTTGTGCTGGCCGTTTTTGTCGGCTACCACGTGATCTGGAACGTGACGCCGGCGCTGCACACGCCGCTCATGTCGGTGACCAATGCCATTTCCTCGGTGATCATCGTCGGCGCGATCCTGGCTGCGGGTTCCGAGGTGGTCGACTTTGGTGCGATCATCGGCGGGGTCGCTGTGGGCTTGGCGGCAGTCAACGTCTTCGGCGGCTTCCTGGTTACCCAGCGCATGCTCGAGATGTTCAAGAGAAAGGCGCCCAAGGGTGCGAAGCGCGATGGGTAGTCGGCTGGACGAGAGCCTGCCACCGCGCCCGCAAAATCAGCCACTTCTCAGCGTGCAAAGACCATAGCATGAGCGCAAATCAAGTCGCCCTGGCATACCTCATTGCGTCGGTGCTGTTCATCCTCGCGCTCAAGGGCCTGTCCTCTCCCGTCTCAGCACGCCGCGGCAACATGTTCGGCATCGCCGGAATGGCGATCGCCGTGGTAACCACGCTGCTGATCACGAAGAACTGGACGCTGATCATCGCCGGCATCGCTGTCGGCGGCACGATCGGCGCAATCGTAGCCAGGCGCGTGCAGATGACGCAGATGCCGGAACTGGTCGCGGCCATGCACTCGCTGGTGGGGATGGCCGCGGTGCTGATTGCGATTGCGGTAGTGCACAACCCGGCCGGTTTCGGGATCTCGGACCCGCTACCGAGAGGCAACAAGTTGGAGCTATTCATCGGTACCTTCGTCGGTGCGATCACTTTCTCTGGCTCTGTTATCGCCTTCGGCAAGCTGGCCGGACTGGGCAGGCATTTCCGATTGTTCTCGAGTGCCCCGGTAGTGTTCAAAGGCCAGCACTGGGTGAATTTGGCTCTGGCCATCGTCATGATCGTCTTCGGCATACTGTTCTTCCTCGCCAGCGCAGACGGGCAGTGGGTGCCCTTTCTGGTGATGACGGCCGTCGCATTCCTGCTCGGTGTTCTGATCATCATCCCGATCGGTGGCGCGGACATGCCGGTGGTAATTTCCATGCTCAACAGCTACTCGGGGTGGGCTGCCGCAGGCATCGGTTTCTCGCTGAATAACACGATGCTGATCATCGCCGGCTCACTGGTGGGTTCGTCTGGTGCCATCCTCTCCTACATCATGTGCAAGGCGATGAATCGCTCTTTCTTCAGCGTGATCCTAGGCGGGTTCGGCGCCGCCGAGGGAGCCGCGGCGACTGACGCCCAGCAGAAATCAGTTCGCAGTGGCAGCGCGGAAGACGCAGCGTTTCTGATGGCCAACGCCGAATCGGTGATTATCGTCCCTGGATATGGTCTGGCGGTGGCGCGGGCGCAGCACTCGGTTAAGGAGATGGCGCAGAAGCTGATCGAAAAAGGGGTGCGGGTGCGGTACGCGATTCACCCGGTCGCCGGTCGCATGCCTGGGCACATGAACGTCTTGCTTGCCGAGGCGGAGGTAGCCTACGACCAGGTATTCGAGATGGAGGATATCAACAGCGAGTTCGGAACCACCGACGTAGCGCTGATTTTGGGAGCCAACGATGTGGTAAACCCAGCCGCCAAGACCCCCGGCAGCCCAATTTTTGGAATGCCCATCCTGGAGGCGTTCAAGGCACGCACGGTCATCGTGAACAAGCGGTCGATGGCGGCGGGCTATGCCGGTTTGGATAACGAACTGTTCTACATGGATAAGACGATGATGGTGTTCGGCGACGCCAAGAAGGTGGTCGAAGACATCGTCAAGGCCCTGTCCTGAGGCCGTCGGTCGCGACGAACCTGACGCCGCGCTGTCTACCGAACTTTCGCGCTCGCGGTCAGTCGGCCGCGAGCTAACTGCAGGCCGCCGTTTCTGCCGGGCTGCCACCCACCTGGCGCGCTAAATGCTTGGCGGAGTGACTAAATCCAGGGCACTCCGCCAATCCGGTGACCGGCGGACATATTCCCCGGCCAGCCCCACAACCCCTATGGCAGATCTGCCCCAGGCTTCGGTGAACATGCAAGGGCAATGAACAGGACGACGGTATTCTCCAAGACCGGCAAGGGCCTGCTGGAGATCAAGAACAAGTCCAACCGCTTGTCGAAGGATCAGTTCAGGGTTCTGAACCTGGTGGACGGCAAGGCTACGCTCGACGATTTGGTCGACAAGAGTCGCATCACCGAAATCGAACTGCGCAAAGTACTCGCTGCGCTCGCCGACGGCGGCTTCATCAAAGAGTTTGCCAACCCCACCGCCACCGGTGACTACACCAGCGTTACCATCCCGCCGGTTCCACCCAGCACGTCCTACGTCGACGACCTCGACTTTACCCAGATCCTCGGGCCGGCGAAGTCGGCCAAACCCGGCTTCTATCAAAGCGCGCAGACCGAGCAGAAACAGCGGGAAGAATCGGCGCGCAAGGCCTCCGAGGCAGCGGCTTCCAAGGCCCGGGAAGAGGCTGAGAAGCGTGGCAAGGAAGAAGCAGCGCGTCGCGCCCAAGAGGAAGAGAGTGCGCGCCGAATCCGCGAGGCTGCCGAGCGCAAGGCGAAGGAGGAACAGGCCAGACGCGAAAAGCTTGAAGCGGAGATGCGCTATCGCTTGGAAGAGCCCAAGCGGTTGAAGGAGGAAGCAGAGCGCAAGGCGCGTGAGACGCTGGAAGCGGAAAAGCGTATCAGAGAAGAGGCTGAGCGGAAGGTGCGCGAAGAGGCGGAGCGCCGTGCCAAGATCCAGGCGGAAGCGGCAGCGCGAGTAGAGGCGGAGCGCAAGCGGCGCGAGGAAGAGGAGGCGCGCAAGGAAGAGGAGGAACGCAAGCGTCGCGAGGAAGAGGAACGCAAACGCCGCGAGGAAGAGGAACGCAAACGCCGCGAGGAAGAGGAACGCAAGCGTCGCGAGGAAGAGGAACGCAAACGCCGCGAGGAAGAGGAACGCAAACGCCGCGAGGAAGAGGAACGCAAGCGCCGCGAGGAAGAGGAACGCAAGCGCCGCGAAGAAGACGAGCGCAGGCGCAAGGAAGAGGAGACACGCAAACGTAAGGAAGAGGAAGAGCGCAAGCGGAAAGAGGAAGAGGAGCGGAGGCGCAAGGAAGAGGAGGAGCGCAAGCGCAGGGAGGAAGAGGAACGTAAGCGCAAGGAGGAGGAGGAACGTAAGCGCAAAGAGGAGGAGGAACGCAAACGCAAGGAGGAAGCCGAGCGGTTGCGCCGCGAATTGGAAGAACGCCACAGACGCGAGGAAGAAGAGCTTCTCCGCCGTCTGGAACAAGGACCGCCCAGCGAAGAGGAGCTGCGCAAGCAACGTGAGGCAGAAGAGAGCGAGCGCCAGGAGCAAGAACGCAAGCGCCGTGAGGAAGAGGAAGAGCGCCGCCGGCACGAACAGGAGGAACGTCGCCGGCGCGAGGCAGAAGAGAGCAAGCGGCGAGAGGAGGCGGAACGCGCCCGAAGGGACGAGGAAGAGCGCAGGCACCGGGAAGAGCAACGCAACCGGCGCAAGGAGGATGAGGACTCCTCCGCCTGGAGCCCGTTGCCGACTTTGGAAGTAACGGCCGTAGAGGTACCTGCGATCTCCCGCAACCTTGACTCAGATCTGGACGCGCTGAAGCGCGCCGAAGCGGAGGTCGAGAAGGAGTTCATGGCCAAGGAAGAGGCCATCCGCAAAGCCTTGGAGGAGCAGGAGCGCCGCTTCCGCCTGGAAGAAGAGGCGCGCGCAGCGATGGACCGCGCGGAGCGTGAGGCGCGCGAGAAAGCCGATCAGGAGGGCCGCGAGCTGGCTGAAGCGGCAGAGCGAGCTCGTCGAGACGCCGAGCAGCGAGCGCGGGAAGAGAGTGCCCGCCGCCAACAGGAGGACAAGGAAAAAAGGGCGAAGGACCAGGAAGAGCGCAAGAAGAAGGGTGAAGAGGAACGCAAGAAGCGCGAACGAGAGCGGCGTGAGCAGGAGCAGCGCGCTCGCGAGGAGGCGCTCGCCAAGAAACGCGCAGAACAAGAAAATCTGGATCGCAAGAAGTCAGAGCGAGAGCGTCTGGCTCGCGAGGCCAAGAAGCTGGCTTGGGGCCCGGGTCGGATAGCGCTAGTGGCTGCTATCGCGGTCGTCACCCTGCTCATTGGCGCGATTCAGGTCGCGCCGCTTTCTGCATACGCGCCGGAGATGGAAAAACTCGCATCAGAGCGCATCGGCGAGCCGGTGCGCATTGGCGCCGTACACGCCTCCGTGTTCCCGGGGTTTCATCTGAGGCTAGAAAATGTGACGGTCGGGAAACAGCAGGATGTACGCGTGCCAAGCGTGACTGCTTACATGGATATCGGCTCGGTGTTCGGCGGTGAGAAGCTGATCAAAAGCCTGGAGATCGATCAGCTACAGGCCACTGAAGACGTGCTGGGACGTTTGCCCGGGTGGCTTGCCGACGACGGCGCGAAGGCTGCGAACATCAAGATCCGCAAGATCGTGCTGAAGGACACGAAGCTTGAGGTGAAGGGTGCGGCAGTGCCGGCTTTTAACGCGCAGGTGTTCCTGGCGGCGGACGGAAGCGTGACGCGCGCGATGATCGATACTGTCGACGGGCACTTCGACGCGGAGATCCTCATCGCCGCTTCGGCGACCGAGATCAGCGCACGCGTGAAGAACTTTTCGCTTCCGCTCGGCCCGCGCATTGAGGTGACGGAAGGAACAGCCAAGGGGGTGCTAAGCGGCAACCAGATCCGCCTGAGCGAGATGGATCTTTATCTCTACGGTGGGCAGGCAAAAGGCCAGGCGGCGTTGAGCTGGGGGTCGTCCTGGAACCTAGAGGGCGAGTTCGATCTTAAGCGCATCGACCTGGAGGCGGGGATGAAGGCGATCAAGATCGACATCCCCTCAGAGGGGTTGTTGGATGCCAAGGGGCGCTATGCGCTGCAGGCGAACTCGCTAGTGATGCTGTTTGAGAACCCGCGCCTGGAGGCCCAGTTCAACGTCCAGAAAGGCGCCTTATCCAGTTTTGACTTCGTGCGTGCGCTTCAAGCGCCGAGGCGCGACGGCGTTCAAGGCGGCAAGACAAAGTTCGACGATCTGTCCGGCACCCTATCGGTGGCCGGCGGGCAGTACGTCTACAGCAACGCCAGACTGCGGGCAGGGTTGCTCGCCGCAAGCGGGGCCTGCGAGATCCTGCCAAACCGGGAGATCAACGGTCGCGCCTACGTGGAGTTGCGCTCCAGCTCCAATGTGGTCAAGAACACTTTCAAGATTACCGGCAATCTGAAGGCCATCGTGTTGAAGCCGTAGCGCGGAGACGGTGGCGCGCGTATCTGTGTGGCGCGCCACTAGCGAGTCATCCTCCTGCCAGTCGCGCCGCGTCGGCCGGGGTGTCTACGTCCTGCACCACACCAGGGTCATTGACCTCGAGCTGCAGCACCGCCGAGGCGTGCTTCGTCAGGACGGCGCGAGCGCCGGCGTCACCCGACAAAGCCAACAAGTGATCGCGGAACCGGCCCCCGAAGCCCACCGGATGGCCACGCTGTCCCGCGAATACGGGAACGACGAGCTCAGCGCCACGCTCGACAGCCTGTGCGACAGCTCGGATCGTGTCCGGATGGACGTGCGGCATGTCCCCTAGCGCGATCACCCATCCGTCGGCATCGATCTCCGCGGCTACGCCGGCCGCCAGGCTGTGCCCCATCCCGCGGCAAGCTTGAGCGCACTCGATAACAGGCACCCGTTCCCTCGCCAGCAGCTGCCGCAGCTCATCATCGCCAGGACGAACGACGGCGACCACACGGGGGAGCGCCGACCGGAGATTGCGGAGCGCCGCCAAGCCGATTGACGTGCCACCTGGCAGGGGATGTAGCAGTTTGCGTCCGCCGAACCTCGTCCCGGCACCGGCGGCGAGCAGGACGCCAGCAATCATGCCTGCAGCAGCCACCTCGCGGCAAGGTGCTGGGCAGAGCCGGGTATGTCAACGCCCAACGGAATGGGTGCGAACGCTGGCGTGGCGGCGTGCGCCCGAGCGCGAGAACAGGACAAGGACCGTTGCCGTGACTAGGAGGAAGGGGATCATCATGACCAAGCCTGCCAGCGCCAGGATCGCGCCGCCCACGGCCGCAGAGACTATGATTCCCGCCAGCGGCAAGACGACGAATACTATCAATGCGAGCGCGCCCAGCCCGGCTAACAGCGCAACCAAGCCGAACAAGAGCCGCACCAGCGGGTTGGCCGCATCCCTTGGCGGAAGGCCAAGTCTAAGTTGTTCCATTCCAGTTCCTTAACCGCCTGTTTTCCTGAGCACCCCGATCTCGGAACCGTGTGCAGATCCCGAACCAGGCCTGCGTTCATCGGGTTCACATTTCCACCGCAGCTTAGGCCCCTGGAGGCGCACTAGGTTGCCTCCATCCTAGAACGACCGGCGGGCAGGCGCAACAGGCCTTTGGCACATGCGCGAAACCGCGAGTATGCGTACTGCCGGGATGGCCGCGTGGCATGTCCCGATGTTCCAGGCAACGCTTTACGGATTAGCCGCGATCTTGTCGCGTGTCAATGGCGGATTGCGGACGAAGTACTTTCGAATACCCTGCAGCATTGCCGCGGCCAACTGCTCCTGATACTCGGGCTTGCACAGCCGGGTTTCCTCGCTCGGATTGCTGATGAAGGCGGTCTCCACCAAGATCGACGGAATGTCCGGCGCCTTCAACACAGCGAACCCGGCCTGCTCTACGCGCGCTTTGTGCAACGTATTGACACCCCCGATCTCGGCGAGGACCGATCGGCCGAGTTGGATGCTGTCATTGATCGTGGCCGTCTGAGACAGGTCCAGCAGCACTTGCTTAACATAGGGATCCCGTACGTCGAGGTTGACTCCGCCAATCAGATCAGCTTCGTTCTCCTTTTTGGCCAGCCAACCCGCAACCACTGACGTCGCACCGCGCTCCGACAGTGCAAACACGGATGAGCCGCGGGCGTGAGGCTTGTTGTAGGCGTCTGCGTGGATGGACACAAACAAGTCCGCGCGCATCTTGCGCGCCTTGTTGACTCGCTCCTTCAGTTCCACGAAGTAATCCCCGTCCCGCACCAGTATGCCCCGCATGTTTGGCTCAGCATCGACGAGCGCCTTGAGTTTCCGTGCGATGGCCAGTGTCACGTCCTTCTCGTACGTGCCATTTCTGCCTTTTGCTCCGGGATCCTCGCCGCCGTGACCAGCGTCGATGGCGATCGTTACCGTACGCATGCCCCCGGCTTTAGACTTTCCTTTGGGTCCGCTGGCGCCCACTTTCTCGGGGGACCGAGTGGGTTCGGGATCGGTTTGACGCTGCTCCCTGCCGCTGGCGGCTGCTTGCCGGGCGCCAGCCGTGATAGCGCTGTCTTCTGCGCCTTTCTGGGGATCGTTCCCTAGCGTGGCAGTCGCGCTCGCGGCCGGCTGCGCCGCCCCGGGTTTGTCTTTGTCGATCTGTTGTAGGAGGGTCAGAATCGGGTCCACTGGGTGGGCCGGATAGATGTCGACCACGAGCCGGTGTGCATAGCTTCCAACCGGTTGCAGCGAGAACGCCTGCGGCTTGACTGCGCCACGCACCTCGAGCACCACGCGTACCACTCCGGGACGATTGCGCGCCACACGTGCCTGGGCGATGTACGGGTCATCTGTGCCGATGCGAGCCGGCAGCCCCTCGAGCGCCGCGTCCAGCGTCACGCCCTCGAGGTCCAGAACGAGCCGCTCCGGACTCCTCGCGGTGAACACGGTGTATTCGATGGCTTGGCTGGATTCGATGGTGATCCGGGTGTACTCGGGTGCTGGCCAGACACGCACATCGGAGATCGCGACGCCAGCCTCGGAATGCGCCGATAGAAGACCAAACAGGACGACACCAACAAGCCACCGAAGGACAAGCTCGGATTGCGAGCGTGGCCGACCCCGGCGCAGCCGTGACGACACTACGCGCAATCGTTGGTCTAAACGTGCAGTTGATCGAGGCACTGCTTTCCCGCGTCAGTTTGTCCGGTGATTGTCGCCCGCCGTCCCGCGCCCGCGTGCTCCAGCCGGATCGTCAGGTCGGCGGAAGGGAGTTGGTCGCCTGCTTTCTCCGGCCACTCGACAAGGCATACATTATCCCCGTCGAACGCATCGCGAAAGCCTGCATCAATCCATTCATGGGGATCTTCGAACCGATAGAAATCAAAATGATGCAAGTATAATCTAGAAACCTTATAAACTTCAACCAATGCGAAGGTGGGGCTCTTCACGCGTCCCTGATATCCGAGCGCCCGCAGGCAGCCTCGCACCAAGGTGGTTTTCCCGGAGCCCAGTTCACCGCTTAGATACACCACGAAGCCGGGCCGTAACGTCGCTGCAAGACGCACGCCCAACTCTAACGTTGCAGCCTCGTCGGCCAGATACAGAGTCACGGATAATATATTAGGCACGTATACCGAGGCCGCCCAGACTGCGTAACAATGCGGCATCCGGCTCGCGCCGCGGCTTGCGAGCGCCGGGCGATGACTTCAACCTCGGGGAACACTCAGGAGAACACTGATGGCTGACAATTGGCGCTCCAGACTTATCACTCAGGGCATCGCCCGCTCTCCCAACCGGGCGATGCTGCGCGCGGTCGGTTTCAACGACGCTGACTTCGAGAAGCCCATCGTAGGCGTCGCCAACGGTCATTCCAACATGAATCCATGCAACGCTGGCATCCAGCCATTGGTGGATCGGGCCATGGTCGCACTGAAGCAAGCGGGAGCCATGCCGCAGGTATTCGGTACCCCCACGATCACCGACGGCATCGGCATGGGCACCGAAGGAATGAAGTATTCGCTGGTGTCCCGAGAGGTCATCGCCGACAGCATCGAAACCTCGGTCAACGGGCAGATGATGGATGGTGTGCTGGTCGTGGGTGGCTGCGACAAGAACATGCCCGGAGGGATGATCGCTTTGGCACGTATCAATGTGCCAGGTATCTACGTCTATGCCGGCACGATCAAACCGGGGAACTGGAAGGGACAGGCGCTCACGATCGTGAGTCCGTTCGAGGCGGTGGGGGCCTTCATGGCCGGCAAGATGTCGAAAGAGGATTTCGACGGCATCGAAAGGAACGCCTGCCCCAGCGTCGGGGCGTGCGGGGGGATGTACACCGCCAACACCATGTCCTCCTCCTTCGAGGCGCTCGGGATGAGCCTGCTGGGCTCCTCTCAGATGGCCTCGCCCGATAGCGAAAAGGCAGATTCCTCTGCCGCGTCGGCCAAAGTGCTGGTCAACGCCATCCACAACAACATCCGACCGCGCGACATCATCACGCGCAAGTCGATCGAAAACGCCATATCGCTGGTTATGGCCACGGGGGGCTCGACCAACGCCGTTCTGCACTACCTCGCGATTGCCTCCGCAGCCGAAGTGCCGTGGACCATCGACGACTTCGAACGTATTCGACAGAAAGTCCCGGTGCTGTGTGATCTCAAACCCTCGGGGCGCTATGTCGCGGTGGATTTCCACCGCGCGGGCGGCGTGCCGCAGGTGCTCAAGATGCTGCTCAAGCACGGCTTGCTCCACGGGGATTGCTTGACCATCACCGGCAAGACGCTGGCGGAAGAACTCGAGGCTATCCCGGACAACCCGCGCAAGGACCAGGACGTTATACGGCAATGGGACAAGCCGTTGTATCCGCAAGGGCACCTGGCGATACTCCGCGGGAACCTGGCCCCCGACGGATGCGTGGCCAAGATCACAGGCCTCAAGAGCCACTCCATTACCGGGCCAGCGCGGGTGTTCGACTCTGAGCCGGCCGCCTTGGACGCGATCCTGGCAGGCAAGATCATCACCGGGAACGTCATCGTGATCCGCTATGAGGGCCCAAAGGGTGGGCCGGGCATGCAGGAAATGCTGGCGCCGACCTCCGCTCTCATCGGCCAGGGGCTAGGCGAGTCGGTCGGACTCATCACCGATGGCCGCTTCTCGGGTGGGACCTGGGGGATGGTGGTGGGGCACGTCGCGCCGGAAGCATACGTCGGCGGTCCCATCGCGCTTGTGCAGGAAGGGGACTCGATCACCATCGACGCCGACAAGCGGCTGCTTCAACTCAATGTCTCAGATGAAGAGCTCGCGCGCCGCCGCGAGCAGTGGAAGCAACCTGCGCCGCGCTACACGCGCGGTCTTATGGCCAAGTACGTGAGGCTGGTTTCGACCGCCAGCGTGGGCGCGGTCACAGACCGCTCAGAGTAGCGAACCTGCACGCTGGGATGCTGATCTCAGCACCCTGTGTGATGCCGCCCTGAGCCTGCTGAGCACAATGGTTGCGCCCTATCCGGCCCCAAGCCCTATTTGAACGGACCCTTACCGATGTTCATGTAGCGCAGGCGCTCGGTTTCGATGAACTGCGCCAGAAACTGGCCCTGCAACGCGTCCAGCGCGCTGTAGCCGACGCCCTCGTCGTGCAGGCGTGCTAGCTCCGAACCCATCAGGCCCGCAACTGGCTGCGTACGGATGGTGAAGGTACCGCCAACGCCGATCACGCGAGTCAAGCGCGAGTGGTTGATGCGCTCGATGATCTGCGCCTCGGGCACACCGTCTTTCGCCATCTGTTCGATGTCGGCTACCGAGATCGGCTGGTTAGAGGCAGGGCTCGGAGGATATGGAACCCAATCCGGCACGCCAGCTGGCCTGTCGCGTCGATAGTAGCCGGGCGGCTCCGACGGAACCACGCCGTATCCAGACTCTTGCTTATCAACGTCAACTGGCTGGGGGTAACAGAATGAGCACGACCCCAAGCCCTCGCCCGTGACCCAGTAGCGCGTGTATAAATCCAGGTCGTCCACGAAGGACTGCTGCATGTAGTCCAGGACTGGATCCGGCACGCCCAGCGCCTTAAGTTTTGCGAAATCGGATCCCCGCAGGGCGTAGGTGGTACCCGAGTCGCGAATGCGCTGGATGACCTGCGCTGGCGATGCATTGGACTTGCTCAACTTGACGACGTCAGCGATGGGGAGCGGCGTGCGCGGCGTATACCATCTCGCGCAGCCACTGAGGCTCAACAAGACGACGAAGGCTAGGGTCAGACGCGAACTCATTTAGCGGAGAACATTTTGCTAAGGTTGGAGGCCCGGCGCAGGCGGCGGTTCATTCTTGTTCGCTACCCTGACGCCACGCTGACAGAAGACTCGATGCGGCGCCGGCCGGCCCTGACAAGCGCATCGATTGGTCGACACCAACTCCAGCGAGCGGGCGGGATCTCGAAGGACTTCGATGAATTGTGAGCACACTCCCACCTCGCGGCAGCCGAGAAGCTACCCCGTTGGAGGGCACACGGCTACCAGGCACGTGGGCACCCACGTTCCCTGGCCCCTACTTACCGTTAAATCCCTTGGATCCCTTTTCCAGCCTGCCGAGGCAACCCACACACGCTGACACCTTCGAAGTCCCGGTCCCCGCCGGCCGAGTCAAGCCGGCACGTCGGGCACCAGCTGGCGTTCGAGCATCGCGATGTGGTCCTTCAACAGAAGCTTGCGCCTTTTCAGGCGTTTGAGCTGAAGCTCGTCCTGGACGGGATCCTCTGCTAGACGACCGATCACTTCGTCCAAGTCTCGGTGCTCGATTCTGAGTACCGCGACCCGTTCCTTGATCGCCACCATCTCTTCCTCGGTCAGGTCAATCTCCACGAAAACCCTCCTCCGGAATTCGGGGTAGAGGACAACCCCAGAGAATAATACTACTGCAAACTAGCCCTGGGGTGACAAGTGGTCTGAGCCCCTGGCTAAGAGAGAAACGCGAGCCCACGTCCGCGCCGGGTGCAACGACTACCTGCCGCCGGCCGGTATCATCTCGGGCAACTGCGCTCTGGCCCCGAGTATCCACAACAGTTGATTGAGAGATGGCGATGAACATTCCGTTCTCTGGCATCTACCCTATGATGTACGCGTTCTTTGCCAGCGATGGCTCGCTTGACCGCGAAGCGATGCGGAAACAGGTGGAAGCCTGCTTGCGCCGTGGCGCTCATGGCATTGCAGTGCTCGGTCTCGCCACTGAAGTCGGCAAACTGTCTCTCGAAGAGCGACGTGAGCTAGTCGCGTGGGTGACACAGGACGTCGGTGGCGCAGTCCCCATCGCCGTCACGGTGTTCGAGCCAGAGGTAAAAGGCCAGGTGGAGTTTGCAAACTGGGCCAAGGGCCAGGGCGCTAGCTGGGTGATTCTGCAGCCGCCGCCGCAGCGCGGCATGCCCGAGTCATGGTACGCAGATTTCTTCGCCGCTGTGATGGAAGGCGTCCGGCTTCCCTGTGCCATCCAGAACGCGCCGGAGTATACCGGTGTCGGCTTCAGCCCGGAATCCATTGCGGCGCTGCACGATCGCTGCTCTAACTTCACTCTCCTAAAGGGTGAAGGTCCAGTCCTCGCCGTGCGCAGCGTGATCGAGGCAGCGGGCGGGGGGTTGGCCGTGTTCAACGGACGCGGCGGCCTCGAGTTGCCCGACAATCTGCGTGCCGGATGTGCCGGCATGATTCCGGCTGCGGACACATTCGACTATCAGGTGAGGATTTTCGAACTGATGCTGCGTGCTACGGAGCGCGACGAACGTGCCGCCGAGGAGCTATACCAAAAGATCCTACCGGCTATCGTCTTCACGCTGCAGTCTCTGGACACGCTGATCTGCTACGGGAAGCGCATCGCCGCACTGCGCCTCGGGCTGCCCGAGGTGCGCGACCGTGCCCCGGCGTTGGCGCCGACGGAATTCGGGATGAGCTGCGCCCGCCGCTACGCCGATATGCTCGGACCGCTCGCCTGAGGGAGGGGCGCCGGCTCGACCTGCTGCGCTCTAGATGCGCTGGGTTCGTACTGCTGCGCCGATTCGCCAAACCCCAATGCAGGCGTGCGGAACATGTGGTGGCCGCGGGGTGCGTGCGCTCGTCGGCCGCGCCAAACGTGCCAGATTAGGACCAGAGGCGCTCCCAGTCCGAGCAACCAGTGAAAAGCGCTGATCCACGGCCGCGTCATCTCATTGCCGATGTAGTACAGCCCATACCCAGACGCGATGAGCAGCAGGGCCAGGAGCCCCAGCGTCCAGCCGGCCAACAGATTCTTGCGCAAGTGCCAGCCACGCCGCACGTGGACCGGCAGCAGCGATCCCAGCACAACCAGCACGAGCATCGCGCAACCGCCATGCAGGCGGAGCCACCAGATTTCCAGGGGATGCGCCGTCTCTCCGAACTGGCCGTGTGTACGCACGAAGTAGTGGAACAGCAGCCACAGCACGCCCGTTGCAAACAGCGCTGCGCCGCTCCAATAGATCCACTGGCGGTGACCCGTCGAGAGCTTCATCGCGTTCCTAGGCGGCGCGCCTCAGCTCTGGCTCCGGGGCAGCGAGGATGAAGGCGTGCCCGCCCAGGCGACGGACCAGCCCGTGCGCGCGGGGACCCCGCAGCAGGACCAGCTTTGTCAGAGCGTCCGCGAGCATGCAATTCGCCGCGTTCACCGACACGCTGAAAGCTGCGTCGGTTGCCGTGCGCCGCACACCGTCGATTACCGGAGTTACCGCTTTCCCACGCTGAGCACGCCGACTGAAATAGCCGGCCGAGGTGGCGAGGGCGCCGCTGGCGAGGTCGGCAAAGGGGATGAGTCTGCCCGGGTTGGCTGGGTGACGCACGTGAACCCGCCACGCGACCGAGCCGAAGGCTCGCAGGTCGCCCCCTGCATTTACCAGTCCAGCGCAGGCTCCACGCGCTCGCAAGCAGTCCACTGCGCGATCTACGGCGAAACCCTTGGCGATCCCGCCGAGATCAATCAACAAGCGGCGCGCGAAGCGCACGCGCGATCCGGGCAGCAGACACACATCGCGCCAGCACGCTCGAGAGTCAAGACGTGTTGGAGCGTGAGACGGAAGGTAACCCAGGCGCACGAGCTCGCCGCCGATGGTGATGTCGAAAGCACCAGCGGTAGAGTGCGACAAGTGCTGCGCCACCTCCAGCACCTTCCAAGTCCACGGATGGACGCGGACCGCCACCCGATGAGCGAGCCGATTAACGCGCCCCACATCGCTGTACGGCTCGTGGAAGCTCATCAGCTCGTGCACACGCGCCACAGCGAAAAAGGCCGCGCTAACGGCGTGTTTGAGCTCCGCCTCGCGCTCACCGCGAGCCGTAATCTCTACCAGCGTTCCCAGCAGCGGGCGAGCGCGCCGCAACTGGACAGGTGTTGCGGCGCTCATTTGAGAGCGACGCTGTAGAGCGCCAGCAAGCGTTTGACTCCGTCGGTAATGTGCCTGCACGAGAGCGTTGCGCCACCGATGTTTTGGATGTCGACATCGAGCTTGAGCGGGTCGCCGTCGCGTCTGCCGACGAACTGGCGACGCCAGGCTTCGTTGCGGATCTCGTAGCCGTAACTTTCCCGGTAGTCCATGATCTCGATTTGGCGCACGCTGCCGTCAGAGTTCAAGCCCGCGGCGTAGGTAATGAATTCGTGTTTGCCCACTACTTCGTCGACGATGAAGAAACCGCCGCTCGAGACCCGCCAGATTCGTTGATCTCGAACCCGTACGCTGACGCCTGTGCGGTGCTCGATGTCCCTTCTCTGCGCGTCGTTGATCGTGATGAATGCGGGCGTGAACTCGGCGCCCGGGAAAATGGCCTGCTGCGCTTGCTCCACCGTGAGATATTGCGTAGCGTAGGCGCACAGCGGCGCGGCGATCACCGCCACGGGTATCAGCAGCCATTTGTTGAGTGCGTCCATCTGTACTGTCCCAGGGCAAGTCCGTCGACGCAACGTCCAACCGGCCTAGGCCTGTCGAACGGCGCATTGAGATTCTGGCTCGCCGAGATTGCCCCGTAACTCAATGGTAACGATAATGATTCGCAATACTACAGCCGCCCCCGATGCGGAGTCAATGTCAGTTGACGGGATCACGCGCCGGCCTCACCGCGTGCGACCCAAATCAAGTCACAGCGAGCGGCATGTGAAATTTGCGCGATGGCTCCGCTCTTGCTTTTGCTTGCTCCATCAACACACACCATCAGCACTCGCTGCGCGTCGAAAATCGTCGCGCCTTCGGGGCGACGATTTTGACAATGAGCGAAGGTTTCTTCCGGCAAGAGACGGAAGCCAAGACGGTCAACGGTTGGATCGCGCTGCTCATCGTGAGCGCGCTGCTCGGGTTCGGCGGGATCTTTCTGTACGGGGCATTGCCGCGCTTCGGTCTGCCACCGCTGACCACCGGTATCGGACTGATCGGTATCGCACTGCTGTGTCTGCGGGGCTTCTTCACATTGCAGCCGAATGAAGCCGCGGTCATGCTGTTCTTCGGCAGCTACGCGGGGACGGCTCGCAACAGCGGCTTCCACTGGGTCAACCCGTTATATCTCAAGCGAAGCCTGTCGTTGCGTTCGCACAATCTCACTACGCCCGTTCTCAAAGTCAACGACGAGCGGGGCAGTCCCATAGAGATCGCCGCCGTCGTCGTCTGGCGGGTGCAGGACACCGCACGCGCCGCCTTCGAGGTGGAGGACTATGCCGAATACATCCGGATCCAGAGCGAATCGGCGCTGCGTGAAGTGGCGAGCCGGCACGCTTACGATAACGCTGAGGAAATGCTGGTGCCGGCGCGCTACAAGACCCTGCGTGGTGACTTGGAGAAGATCGCAGAAGTGCTGCGCCAGACGATCCAGAATCACATCAACGTCGCTGGCATTGCCGTGGACGAAGCCAAGATCGCGCATCTCGCCTACGCTCCCGAGATCGCGCAGGCCATGCTGCGCAGACAGCAGGCAGAAGCCGTCATCGCCGGGCGCCGCAAGCTGGTAGAGGGTGCAGTGGGCATGGTCGAGATGGCTCTCATCGACATCAATGAGAAAAGCTTGGCCACCTTCACTTCAGCACAAAAGGTCGCGCTGGTGACCAACCTGATGACAGTACTCGTAGGTGACACTCAGACTCAACCCGTGCTGCAAATGGGGGCGGCCGAGAGGGCGTGACCGTCGCGGCGGCCTAGTCGCGATTTCTGCCGGACCTAGTCCACTGCATTTATCTACTACCGTGAGCGTAGAAACGACACGGGCGATCCGATGCAGGATCGCCCGTCTTCGCTTTTTGACCTACTCGGCCCCCGGCGCTGCACCTGTGGGGTCATCTTTCACATCATCGTCTTGTACCGCTTATAGTAAGACAGCACCTTGGGTACGTACTGCGTTGTCTCGCGGTACGGAGGTATGCGGTTGCCGTACTCGATAACACTGCCTTCACCGGCATTGTAGGCGGCTAACGCGAGCTTGAGGTCGTTGCCGAATAAGGTGAGTAGGTCGCGCAGGTATGCCGCGCCACCATAGATATTCTGCTCGGGATCGAGAGGGTCCGCCACGCCGTAGCGGCGGGCGGTGCCGGGCATGAGTTGCATCAGGCCGCGCGCACCTTTAGCCGAGCGAGCCAAAGGATCGTAACCGGATTCGGCGGAGATGACCGCGTGCAACAATGCGGGCTCCAGTTGGTAGATGCGCGCGGCCGCCACGATGTGGGCGTGATACCGCTTGCGTGCCTCCGAAGGGTAGCTGTGCATGACGCGACTGGTCAGGACGTTCGTGACCGCATCCGGATCCTTCCGGGTCGTCATGTACAGCTTGAAACGGCTGTCGTTCGGAATGTTGGTGAAATGTACCGTTCCGTGTTCGTCCACGTAGCGGTAGATGTCGGCGTGCACCGCCTCCGGAGCCAGGGCGCCAGCCGCGAATGCACAGGCCAAGAACCTTGAAACCAACGTCAACTCGCGCTCCCTCTGCTGTGATGTTCCGATGGAGTTTCAGGAGAGGGCCGCAGAGAAAATGTCCTGCTGCGCCCGCTCCTTAGGTCCGCAACGCATTGAAAAAGCAAGGGCCGTGCCGACAGTTGCGTTGCCATAGGAGACTCGAACCGGGGTTGAACTTCAGAGATCAGCGGTGAAGTCGATTTGGCCGCCCGAATGCCCGGACGAAACGCCCGTCCTAGGTTCGCTTCGCGGCGCCAGCGCGTGCTGGCACGATCACGGTGGCGATGGCTGCCAGAACCAGCAGCAGCGCGAGGTATTCGCGCCAATCCGGGCGCTCGCCGAGCACCAACATGCTGCTGAACACGCCCACCACCGGAATCGCAAGCGTTCCGAGCGAGGATGCGGTGACCGAAGCGCGCTCCACGAGCTTGAACCACGCCCAATAGCAGATGATGAATGCGACGACGATGTTGTAGACCAGCGCCGCTGATGCCTGCCAGCTCAGCGGAGCCAGCTTGCCGGTGTCGAGCAGAAACGCGCCGATGACGATCGGCAGGCCGCCGAGCAGCAGCTGCCAGGCGGTGAGCGAAATGGTCGGCAGGGCAGTGGGGAACCGCTTCATCAGAACCGTTCCCAGGGCCCAGCTTATCGCGGCGCCGACCACCAGCAGCGCACCTACTGGCGCAGCGCGCACGCTCGCCCATTCGTCGCTCAACAGCAGCAGCATCCCGCTAATACCCAGAACCAATCCCACCAGGCGCCGCGGCGTGACCCGTTCGCGCAACAGCGGGACTGAAAGCAGAGCTACCCACAGCGGCATCGTGTAAGCGAGAATTGCGCTGCGCCCTGCCGGCAACAGCGTGAGTCCATACCCGATGAATATGTTCCATGCCGTAACGTTGAACAGCGAGACGCCGATCAATCGCGGCCAGTGCGCGCGTGGTGGCAGCAGCGGCTGGCCGCCGATACGTGCGACGGCAAAGATGCCCGCTGCGCCGGCGGCGACACACAGGCCTCTGAAGGCCCATACCGGCATCTCGGCCAGCGCGAGCTTCATCAACGGCCAGTTGCAACCCCAGCCCAATGTGAGGAGAAGCAAAAGCGACCACGTGGAGCGGGGAAGGGTTTGACGATCGACGCTCATCATTGGGGGAGTTAGAAGCGGACTGGTTCTTGTATGTGCGCGCACGCGGTCCGGTGACCGCAGGCGAGCGGCGCGTAGTATACGCGGCCGCTCTTCAGCCGATGCTAAGATGCTGCATGCAGTACGCAAACCCTGTCGCGCGCTTTCTCCTGTTCTGGGCCGTCAACACGCTCGCGCTGTGGGTCGCGGGACAAGTCTTCAACAGCGTGCGCTTCGACGGATGGCAGGTACTGCTCGTGGCAGGGCTGCTGTTCGGGATCGTGAACGCGACACTCAAACCGGTCCTCGTCATCCTCACCGCGCCCATCACGGTTCTGACGTTGGGCCTGTTCCTTCTCGTCATCAATGCTCTGATGCTTCTGTTCACCGCTTGGCTGGTCCCGGGCTTTCATCTCTACGGCGGGTTCTGGCGCGCGGTGCTTATCGCATTGTTCGTTTCGGTGTTGAGCTTCCTCATCAACCTGCTGTTCGGCCTCGCCAAGCCTCGCTAGCGAGCCATGGGCACCCGCGCCGGCCGGGAACGAGAGCCGTTCGATGTCAATCCCGTCTTTCGCGTTCTACTCCCGTTTGCGGGCGCGTATGTGTTGTCGTATCTGTATCGCAGCGTCAACGCCGTTATCGCGTCGGATTTGTCGGCAGACTTCGCGCTCTCGGCCGCCCAGCTCGGGTTGCTGACCAGCGCCTATCTGCTCGCCTTCGCAGCCTTCCAACTCCCTCTTGGCCTGCTCCTCGATCGCTTCGGCCCACGGCGCACCGACGCTGCGCTACTGCTGATCGCTGCCCTGGGTGCGCTGGTGTTCGCGCTGGCCCATCAACTCCCATCTCTGATCCTCGGTCGCGCCCTGATTGGGCTGGGCGTATCGGGGTGCCTCATGTCTGGCATCAAGGCCAACGTGGTCTGGTTTCCGCTGTCGCGCCTGGCGGCGATGAACGGTTGGTTGTTCTTCGCCGGCGGGGTGGGTCTGATGCTGGCGACGCTCCCAGTCGAGATCGCGGTGCGGCTCGCCCATTGGCAAAGCGTGTTCGCGATTCTTGCAGTGTTGACCGTGGCCGCTTCCGCGCTGATCTTTTTCTCGGTGCCGGAGCGCGCGGGCGAGGCAACGCGCGAGTCCATGGGAGCTCAGTTGCGCGGCCTGTCGCGCGTGTTTCGCGACCACCGCTTCTGGCAGATTTCGCTCTCTGCGACTGCCATGCAGTCGACTCACATGGCGGTGCAAGGATTATGGGCTGGTCCCTGGTTGCGCGACGTTGCAGGGCTTGGCCGCGACGCGGTCGCGTGGCACCTGCTGGTGATGGCCTGCGCTACCACCACAGGATTTCTATTCTGGGGCAACTTCGCCACCTGGTTGTCGCACCGGGGCATCTCCGCGTTCAGTCTGTTCATCTGGGGGACAGGCGCGTTCCTCTTGTTCCAACTCCTGGTCACCGTCGGCAACGGTGAGACGGCGCTCGTGTCCTGGGTCGGCTATGGATTCTTCGGAACCGCCGGCAGCCTGTGCTATGCCATCCTGCCGCATCGATTTCCCGCGGTCCTCGCGGGGCGAGTGAATACAGCGCTAAACTCGATGGTGTTTGCCTGCGCATTCCTGGTGCAGTGGGCGCTGGGGGCGGTGATCAACCTGTGGCCGGTGACGGCTGCGGGCTATGATCCGCGCGGATACCGCTTGGGCTTCGGGGTGGCGCTCGCGATTGGGCTGTCCACGTGGGTTTGGATGCTGGCGCAGACACGGCGCACGGCCAGGCACTCGGACGCCTGACGCCATCGCTGGCGGCAGGTGTAAGCTTTTTACCGTGGTCGCGCGGCGAACCAGTCGTTGCGAACAACTCAATTAGAAAACGGAGGAGACCGATGAAGAAGCTGTTCGCAGCTCTATGTGGTGGTGCCCTGGTCCTGTCAGCTTCGACCTTTGCTCAGTCCTGGGAGCCGCCCACAGTGGCGCAGCGCTGTCCGTCCAAGTGGGGGGCGGTCGATGAGCGAGGCGCCGCCAACCACATGCGGCCCGAGAGCGTGTTGCGTGCGACCCGGCTGATCAGGACCGGCGAAGTCATCGAACTGGGGTGGGTGCTGTCGATGGACATGCCTTTCTTCGGCACGCGACGCTTCGACCTGCACCTCAAGCGCACTGGTGGGCCGATGGGCACGAACAAGCGCTACACCAACGAAGAGCTGGTCATCAGCGAGCTAGGCCAGGTCGGAACGCAATTCGACATGTTCTCGCATCAGGGCATCGACGGTTTGCTCTACAACTGCGTGAAGATCGACGACATCGCGACCCGCAATGGCTTCACGAAGCTGGGCGTGGACAAGATCGGCATGCTGTTCACCCGCGGCGTGCTGGTCGACGTGGCCGCTCTCAAGGGTGTGGATATGCTCGCGCAGAACTACGAGATCACAGTGAGCGATCTGCAATTCGCTCTCGCCAAAGAGGGGCTCACCCTCGAAGCCGGGGATGCGGTCCTCATCCACACCGGGTGGGGTAAGCTATGGGGAAAGGACAACGCCAAGTACAACTCCGGCTGTCCAGGTATTGGAGTAGCCGCGGCCGAATGGCTGGCCCAGCAGGACGTGATGCTGCTCGGGTCAGACAACTTCCCGGTGGAAATCGCCCCTAACCCGGACAAGAATCTGAGCCTCCCAGTGCATCAGATCGCGCTCGCGATCAACGGCATATTCTTGCTGGAGAATCTCAAGCTGGACGAGCTGGTGGCGAAGCGGGCGTACGAGTTCGCTTTCATCGTGCAGCCGCTCAAGATCAAAGGTGGGACCGGATCGACGGTGGCGCCTGTAGCGGTTCGTTGAGCGTGGCCGAGCGGGGGCTGGGAAGAGAACGAGAATTTAGGCGCCACTGGGCTGATCCGTTCGCGGATCAGCCATCTTGCCTTGTGCAGCGTGCCCAGCGCCGTGAGGTGTCGCGCGCTGGCGCCGCCTCGACGGCAGCGACAGTCCGGCGAGTGTTGCCGCAGGCGCTGCCGGTTGCACCGAGCCGGCATCGCTTTTGTAGATGCCGCAAGTGACGATGACGTCGTCGACCAGCTCGAAGTACACCGACTTGGGCTCGATGCGTTTGCTCACCGGGTTGGTCCACTTATAGTCTTCCCAGCCTTTTCCGCGTGCCTTGGCCTTTTCGATGATGGCGTGCACGTGTTGCTTGCCGTCCGCATCGCGGATGTCGTGAATGTTCTCCCCGCGGGAGGCGGGTTCGCTGCCGTTGGCCACCCTGATCCCGTTTACGTCAAACGCCGAGATATAGTATTCACCGAACACGAACTCTCCGTTAGGATCATCGAAGTCGTCACAGGCGCGACGCTTGCCCACCGCGCGTACGTGAGCAACGCCTTGTCGCACCAGCGCTACCGCCGTGTGGCGCCCCTCGGCGCGGTCGAGCTTGAAATGGCCGACCGTCTCTTGAAGCTTCAGAGCCTCGTCCTGGAACAGCCGCCCGGCTTCGCTGGTCTGCTCTACGAGGGCGGCGTTGCGAAGGTTTACCTGCTCGAGCTGCATGATGGACTGGCTGACTTGCTCGACCCCCGAGCTTTGGTCGCGGGAGGCTGTAGCGATCTCTCCGATCAGTTCTGCTGCCCGCTGCGCACCGGCTTGGACTCGATCGATGACCTGCCCCGCGTCATTGACGATCGCGACACTGCTGGTCATGTTGGAAACGGAGGTCTCGATCAACCTCTTGATGTCGAGCGCGGCGTCGGCGCAGCGATGCGCGAGCGCGCGAACTTCGCCTGCGACGACAGCGAACCCTCGCCCCTGCTCTCCGGCACGAGCTGCCTCCACCGCAGCGTTGAGTGCAAGGATATTGGTCTGCAGCGCGATACCCTCGATCAGCTTGCTGATGTCGCCGATCCGGCGCGAACTGTCGTCTACCAGACGCATGCTGTCCACTGCCCGGCGTACGCACTCCGCGCCCCCGGCCGCCAGCTCGGCGGACTCACCCGTCAACTTGGCCGCGGTCTGACAGTGCTCGGAGTTGTGCTTGATGGTGGTGGCCAATTCTTCCATGGCGGAGGCAATCTCCTCCAGGGTCGAGGCTTGTTCCTCGGTTCGCTGTGATAGGTCGTTACCGCCGGCGACGATCTCCCGCGTCGCGACCGCGATTCGTTCCGAGCTGCTTCGCACCTGCCCGACCACACCAGCGAGGTCCCGGTTCATCTGCTGCACGCTCTGGACGATGCGGCCGGACTCGCCCTCGAGGATGGTGTCCACCCGGCCGGACAACTCCCCCAACCCGATGCTCTCCAAACTCTCGGACACCTTGGCGAACTTGCTGTTGGTGGCTTGGTGCAGCGCGATCAGTAGCAGTACCGCAGCCGAGCACAGGGTCCACGCTACGATCGCCGACGCGGGTTGATGCTCCGCGCTGGCGAATGCGACGGCAAGCGTCACCATTGCGCCGGTCAGCACGAATCGCGCACCGATGCCGGAAGGGGCGACCCGACCGACTAGCAGCGAAACCCATTGGTGGATTTTTTCCAGGATGTGGCCGTATCTCATCGGGCTCTCCTCGGTGTCGCAGACTCTGGGCGGGGCGGTGCTTCAAGGACATGGAGGCACTCCGCGCAGAGGACATCCCGGCGCAGCAAGGGGTATGCCATAGAGAAGGGCGTGGCGGGACGCAGGCTACGCCATAGCGGATACAGACCTCGCGGGGAGCTTCCCAGGGGAGCTCTGATCTATTCTCGCGATGCGCGTTGCATCAGGTGCGGATGACTGCAAGGCGCCGCGACGACGCCAAGGTAGGTACCTTGGCGAGGAGCGCAACGATGCAGGCGCCGCACCTGACGCAACCCGATAGTATGTCGTTCCTTTCGAGGGACCGTGGCGATTCGGGCGGATGGCTGCCCCGGCTCGTCCTTGTGTAGGCCGGCTACACGGCGTCCTCGCCGTCTTGCCCTCGGCCCGAATCACCGCGGGCGCGCACGTGAGAATAGATCAGAGCTTCCCTAGGCTTGGCGGGCGAGCGCCTTAGTGATCGTAGCTATGGCTACAGTGCCGGCGGCATCCTCGACGGTCTGCGCCTCGCAACGGAGGAAGGCCATGCTGGAGCGCTTCCGCACGACCTCGGCCCGTAAAGCCACGCGTGCACCCGGCGGCACAGAGCGAACGATGGAGACATGGAGATCGATGGTCACCGCGTGCTCGCCTGATTCCAGCATCGGCAGCAACGCTAGCTGGCTGGTCGCATCCAACAGGCCGTACAACACGCCGGAATGCAGAGTAGCCGACAGGCTGATGGAGTTGGCGTTGACTTCGAACCGGCACCATGCTTTGCCGGGTTCCTGATGCACCAGCTCCAGACCCGCGAAGCGGTGGTACGGATGGTTCAGCACCCGTGCGTTCTGCTGCTCTAAGGTCAGGGTCTCGGCCATGCTGGTCATCCCGTGATGGTGATACCGCCGTCGGCGACGAGCGTCTGCCCGGTGACGAAAGCCCCCGCCCGCGACGCAAGAAACACAGCGATGCCGCCGATGTCATCGGGTTCGCCGATGCGTGCGAGCGGCGTCTTGGCCTCGGTCTGGGCCAACAGCTCCGGGTTATCCCAGAGTGCCCGAGCGAAGTCAGTCTTGATCAGGCCCGGGGCAATGCAGTTGACACGGATGTTGTGTTTGCCCCATTCCACGGCAAGATTGCGGGCCAGCTGCATGTCGGCGGCCTTCGATATGCAGTAGGCGCCTAGCGTTCCGCTCCCCTTCAATCCGCCGATGGAAGACACGATGATGATCGCTCCGTCCCTCCGTTGCGCCATCTCCGGGAGTACCAGATTGCAGAGCCAGTGGTTCGCGATGACGTTGTTGTGAAGGATCTTGCGGAAGGCATCGTCGGGCAGCCCGGACATCGGGCCGTAGTAGGGGTTGGCCGCAGCGTTGCAGACCAGGACATCGACGCGCCCCCAGATCCTGCGCGTCTCGCCGACCAGGTTTCCCAGCTGGGCCCTGTCGCCGATGTTGGCCGGAATTGCGACGGCCTCTCCCCCCGCCTCCCGGATCGCTTGCGCAACCTCTTCGCAGGCGGGGCCCTTCCGGCTCGAGATCACCACTCTCGCGCTGGCGGCTGCGAGGTGTTCGGCGATCGAACGGCCAATTCCCCGGCTGGAGCCGGTCACGACCGCGACCTTGCCCGTCAGCTCAAACGCCCTCATTCCGCCCCCAATTTTTTGATGCATCTCCCTGCGTGGGCGCATAAATACCATAAAATGCAGGCCTCAGATGCCTGGAGCTTCTCAGTCGGGCGGCGCGTGCAGGCACGCACCATGCGACGGGGGGGAATTTGCGGCCTGTTTGCCAGGAGGGTTCAGCCATGGACCAAGACAAGACCGTAGAGTTGGTTACCAATCTCGACCGCGCCGCGATCGAGGCGAAACTAGGCCAGATCGTGACCGCGGCCAAGGCCCACAACCTAGAGGACATTGTCACGCTTCTCGGGGCCTACGCCGGCATGAGCCAGCCGGACTTGCGCAAGCGCGTGGGCTTGTGCCTGCATGCTCTGTCCGGGTCGCCGGAGCACAAAGCCCTGTTCACGCAGCTGGAGCTAGTCGAACTCAATCTGCACAACCTAGGCTAGTAGCCTCGGCGCCTGGCGCCGTATTCCACACCACAGGAGATCCTGGTGAACAAACACCAGATGTACATCGGTGGAGAGTGGGTCGCACCCGCCTCCAATCAGTGGTTCGAAAGCTACAACCCCTTCACCGGCGAGCCTTGGGCCCTGATCGCCCGGGGCAACAGTCAGGATGCGGATCACGCCGCTCGCACCGCCCATACGGCCTTCACGGATGGACCCTGGCCGCAGATGACGCCGAGCCAACGCGGCGCCCTGCTGCGGAAGCTTGGCGATCTCGTCGCCCGCAGCGCGGACCGGCTAGCCGAGATCGAAGTGCAGGACAACGGCAAGCTGATCGCAGAGATGCGCGCCCAGCTCAACTACGTGCCTCAGTGGTACTACTACTTCGGCGGGCTCGCCGACAAGGTTGAAGGCAGCGTGATCCCTCTGGACAAGAAGGGCTACTTCAACTTTACCCGCCACGAGCCGCTGGGTGTGGTGGTGGCCATCACGCCCTGGAATTCGCCCCTGTTGCTCACCGCGTGGAAGCTCGCCCCGGCGCTCGCCGCTGGCAACACCGTAGTGATCAAGCCGTCCGAATTCACCTCCGTCTCCACTCTCGAGTTCGTAAAGTTGGTGGAGGAGGCCGGTATCCCCGCGGGGGTGGTGAACGTTGTGACCGGCTACGGCAAAGAGGTTGGCATGCCGCTCGTGGAGCACCCGCTGACCCGCAAGATCGCTTTCACCGGGTCGGATGCCACCGGCCGGCTCATCAACGAAGCTGCTGCGCGCGGCTTCAAGAAGGTGGGCTTGGAGCTGGGCGGCAAGTCGCCCAACATTGTGTTTGACGACGCGATGCTGGATGACGCTGTCAACGGTGCGGTATCCGGCATTTTCGCTGCGACGGGGCAAACCTGCATCGCCGGGTCCCGATTGCTGCTCCAAGACTCAATCCACGACCAGTTTGTCGAGAAGCTTTTGACCCTGGCCAAGACCGCGAAGATGGGCAACCCCATGAACCTCGACACTCAGGTCGGGCCGGTCACCACGCGGCCGCAATACGAGAAGGTCTTGTCCTACATCGATGTGGGCAAGAGCGAGGGCGCAAAACTGCGCCTGGGTGGCGGGCCAGCCACGCGCCCAGAGTGCGGCAAGGGTTGGTTCGTCGAGCCGACCATCTTTACTGGTGTCGACAACCGCATGCGCATCGCGCAAGAGGAAATCTTCGGGCCGGTGTTGTCGGTCCTGCGGTTCAAGGACGAAGATGAGGCGCTTCGCGTTGCCAACGATGTGCGCTTCGGGCTGGGTGCTGGAGTGTGGACGCGGGACATCGGCCGCGCCATCCGCATGTCCGAGCGCATCCAGGCCGGGACCGTATGGGTCAATACCTATCGCGCGGTAAGCTACCTGTCTCCCTTCGGTGGTTACAAAGACAGCGGCGTGGGCCGCGAGAACGGCATGCAGGCGATCTACGAGTACCTGCAGCTCAAGAGCGTGTGGATCAACACCGGTGCGGCGACCGCCAACCCGTTCGTGATGCGCTAGCGGATTGACCGCACCGCCGCAATTCGCGGCATCCGATTCGGCAAAACGTCCTTGAGCTTCTGACGCGCGTCGCGCAGCAGCTTTTCGGTGTTCGTCCAGTCGATGCACGCGTCGGTGACCGACACGCCGTACTTCAGCTGAGAAAGGTCGGCGGGGATCGGCTGGCTTCCAGCGTTGATATTGCTCTCCAGCATGGTGCCCACGATCGACTGATTTCCTTCGATGACCTGGTGCACTACGTCGTTCATCACCAGCGGCTGCAGCGAGGGATCTTTGTTCGAGTTGGCGTGGCTGCAGTCGACCACGATGTTGGCCGGCAGGCGAGTTCCTAGCCAGTTCCTTCTCGACCAGCGCGATCGTCACCGAATCGTAGTTCGGCCCCTTGACCCCCCACGCAATACGATGTGGCCGTAGCGGTTGCCCTTCGTGCGGATCACCGCGACCTGGCCATCCTGGTCGATGCCGAGAAAACTGTGCGGTTTGGACACCGACAATAACGCGTTGACCGCAACCAGCAGTCCGCCGTCCGTGCCGTTCTTGAAGCCGACCGGCGTCGACAGGCCACTGGCCATCTCGCGGTGCGTCTGTGACTCCGTGGTGCGCGCGCCGATCGCGCTCCACGCGATCAGATCCGAGAGATACTGCGGGCTGATCGGATCGAGCGCTTCGGTGCCCGTCGGCAACCCCAGCTCGTTGATGTCGAGCAGCACCCGGCGTGCGAGCTGAAGACCCTCCTCGATATCGAAGGAGTCATTCATGTGCGGGTCATTGATAAGCCCTTTCCATCCGGTGGTGGTCCGGGGCTTCTCGAAGTAAACGCGCATTACGATGTAGAGGGTATCCGAGACCTCGTCCGCCAGGCTTTTCAGGCGTTGCGCGTAGTCCAGAGCCGCGGTCGGATCATGGATGGAACAGGGCCCCACCACGACCATGAAGCGGTGGTCCCGGCGGTCGAGGATGTTCTCGACCGTGAGGCGCCCGTCTAGGACGGTCCCCTGGGCTTTGGGCGTCATCGGCACGCGCCGCTTGACCTCTTCGGGGGTCAGCAGTACGTCCTGCGCGACCACGTTGACGTTATAAATGCGCTTGTCATCCATGCCTGTAATCTCTTTTCAATGAATAGCTTAGATAGACCTCTATTGTACGCAAGCGGTGGGGTGCGTCAAACCCGGCGTCATGCCTCGCCTCAAGGATCAGGTCCCGAGGCCGATATGCCCGACAGAGCTCCGGCTCCGTGGGAGCGCGCCCTGGATCCAGGCTACCGCCCGGGCCCACGTTGCCCGAGCGTTGGTCAAGCAAATCCGAAGCCGCATGCCACTAAGGAGGAGCCCGAAGCCGCGCTCACAGCCTCCGGCGGCGCGGACGCTCGCTCTGGTTTCGCAATCAGCACTGCAATGGTGCGACTGGATAGGAAGGATTCTGGGAAGTAGAGTTCTGGGTTGACGTGACGGCAGCAAAGAGGACGGGCGATCCCACCAGATCGCCCGTCCTCACTTCTGGGCGCGAAGCCCTGCGCTTACTTCACCTTAGAGTAAGCAGTTGGTGTGAGAAACATGTTTTCTACCCGCTGTACCAAGGTCCCGTTCTTCTCGGTCTCAGCGCGTTTCTCAAGCCACTCCGGATCGGACATGAAGGTGTTCCACTTCTGCTCGCGCTCAGTCATGTCCTTCCATTCGAGGAAGTAGTAGAGCTGCTGATTGCTCGGGCCTACCAGGACGGTCCAGAAGCCTGCCTGCCGAATCCCGTGCTTGTCCCACAATTTGAGCGTGATAGTCTCGAAGCGCTTGCTGAGATCAGGCAAGCGGCCCGGTGTGGCGTGATAGATGCGAAGCTCGTAGAGCATTGACTGCCTCCCGTGATGTACAGTGATTTCCTGCGGCTTGCTACGCGATTTGCGTTGCAAGCGTCAGTGTAAACGTTTACCCACTCATGTGCGGTCGCTACCAGGTCCATGCTCCGATCGAACAGATCGCGCGCGAGTTCGATGCGGTGCTGACCGAGAATGCGGCGGAACTGGCGCCGCGCTACAACGTCGCGCCCTCCCTCAAGGTCCCCGCTGTCCGAGTGCGCGACAACGCGCGAGAGGTGACGGCGCTCACGTGGGGCCTGGTCCCGAGCTGGTCGAAGGATCTCTCCGGGACCAAGCCGATCAACGCCCGCGCCGAGACGGTCTTCGACACACCCCAGTTCCGAACAGCTATCCGTCGGCGCCGGTGCCTGCTTCCGGCGAACGGTTTCTACGAATGGCAGGAGCGTCCTGGCGGCAAGCAGCCATGGCACATCGGCATGCTTGACGGCAGCTTGCTCGCCCTCGCCGGGATCTGGGAGTACTGGAGGAGAGGGGACAAGGCCCTAGTGAGCTGCGCGATTGTCGTGACCGATGCCAACGAGGTGGTGGCGAAGATCCATCAGCGGATGCCCGTGATCATCGCGCGCGCGGACTACGCACAGTGGCTGGATCCGAGTTTGAGCGACCCTGGCGAGATCGCAAAGCTGCTGTTGCCCTATCCTGCGGATGAGATACGGGCGTATCCGGTATCGACGCGGGTCAACAACGCGAAGAACGAGGGGGCGGAGCTCATCCAGCCTGTGGCGGAGGCATAAGCTGGGGAGGGAAGCTCACGGCTTTGCACGGGCTTCCCGACGCCCCGCTAGAACCGCTAGAACGTGCGCGGTTTCCCGGGGCGGCTTTCACGGCCGTTGCTGCGCGCCGCTGTGACCTGCCGATACCACGCCAGCGTCGCACGTATCGCATCGTCGAGCGGCGCGGACGCGAGCCCGAAAGCTCGCGTGAAGCGGCTGCTGTCCACCACGAAGTCCTCTTCGAACTGATACAGCATTTCCTTCACTTCCCGCATCGTCGAGTCGGTCAATGCGAGCACCGAGACGAGCCACTTCGGCACGACTCGCAGTTTTGGCTCGGTTCCCGCCAGACGAAAGACCCGTTCGATGAAGGCGCGATGGGTAAGCGGCTCGGACGTCGGAACGTGCCAGGCGTGGCCGAGCGCTTCTTCACGTTCACCGAGGACCACCAGTGCAGCCGCGAAATCGTCGATGAAAGTGAAGCTATGGAGCTTGTCGGGATCACCGAGCGCATCGGTAGGCTTGCCGGCCAGGGCCTGCGGGAAAAGACGGTTACCCGCGTGTGAGAGCAGCACGCTCGGCCCGAAAAAGTCCGAGCCTCTACCGATCGCGGCGCGCAGCGCACCCCTGGCGTGAGCATCCAGCAGGCGGTCGGCCAGTTGCGCGCGCACCTGACCCTTGCGCGAGTTTGGATTGGACGGGAGGTCTTCGTTCATGGGGCCGGCGACCTTGCCGTAGAGGTAGAGATTGTCGGCGTAGATCAGCTTCGCCTCGGCGACGCGCGCGGCCCCAGCGATGCCGTCCATCATTCTGGGAAGCAATTCCGCCCAGCGATGATAGGGCGCGCCTGCGCAGTGATAGACGACCGCTGCGCCGGCACACGCTCGTTGCACGCTGCGCGAGTCGGTTGCGTCTGCCTCGAACCATTCGAACGGCGTCGCGGACCCGATCGCGCGCTTACCGCCTCGCGTCACCAAACGGGTAGGCAGGTTGCGTGCCTCGAGCGCTCGCAGGAGCGCGATCCCAAGCGGCCCCGCGCCGAATACGACATGCAGATCGCCAGCCACGCGTTTCGCCGCCTACAGCGCCCGCACGGCAACGAACGCGTTCGGCTGCGCCGGTGCGCCGAGCGGATTGCGGAGCGGGCGGCCGAACGCCGGCGAGGCGATCTCGAACACATCGCCAATTTCGGTCTTGACGTTCTTGGTGAAGCTGCCGGTCGCCGCGCCGAAGAAGTGCACGTGCACATCCCCGGTCCGACGGAACTCGCGGTACTTGAAATGATGGTGCTCGAGGTTGGCGATGGAGTGCGCCATGTTCTCCTCTCCCGACAGCCAGCTGTCGCTCCACACGACCTGTCCTTTACGCAGCAGCTTCGCCTCGCCTGTCACGCTGGCGGGCAGCTCCCCGAGCAGCAGCTCCGGCCCGTAGGAACACTGGCGCAGCTTGGAGTGTGCGAGATAGAGATAATTCTGGCGTTCCATGACGTGGTCGGCGTACTCGTTGCCGAGTGCGAAGCCCACGCGCAGCGGCTCGCCGTTGTCGCCGATCACGTAGCAGCCGACTACCTCGACCTCTTCGCCCCCGTCGAGCGCGTAGGCGGGCAGCTCCAGTGCTTGTTCAGGCGCAACCACGCAATCGCCGTCGCCTTTGTAGAACCATTCCGGCTGCACGCCGATGCTGGCCGGTGGCAGGTTTGCCGCCTTCCATCCCCCACTTGAACATTTTCATCGAATCGGTGAGCTGGCTCTCGTCCTGTTTGAGCTTGACGTGCATCGAGTCGCGGGCCGCGGCGCTGCCCAGATGGGACAGCCCCGTCCCGGTGATGAGCGCGCGCGCGGGATCGGGGTGGTCCAGCGGTGGCAGCAAGCGGCGCTGGGATACCACTTCGTCGTAGGTCACGGCGTCGGTACCCAAGCGGTCTTGCACCAGGGACGACAGGGCGAGCTTGCGCCGGCCTGCTTCCAAGGCCAAGTCATACACCCGCTGCGCCTGTCGCAGCACGCGCAGCGTGGCGCCGTCGTCGGACACCACGGCCACCTTCCGCGCTTCGTCGCGATCGACAAACTGAACCAGTCTCATCCGTCTTCCCCCGCTGCTGCGGCGCCGCTACGTGGGATGACCCGGCATGGCGGCAAAAAACGGAGGATGGGGCGAAGGTCCACGCAGGTCAAGTGTCATCCCCGTTCGTTATACTATTTCGATGTTATCGAGGAGCCAGCCGATGCAGCTCAGAGCCAACGGGATTCGAATCAACTATCAGATCGAGGGCACCGGACCTTGGGTGGCGATGAGCCATTCCTTAGCCTGTGCCGTTTCTATGTGGGACGAGCAGGCCGAGGTCCTCAAGAGCCGGTACAAGGTACTGCGCTTTGACACCCGTGGCCACGGCGCCTCCGACGCCCCGGAAGGTGCGTATACGCTTGACCTGTTGGCTGAGGATCTGCACGGCTTGCTCGGCGCGCTCGGGATCACATCCCTCCATTTCGTCGGGCTGTCCATGGGTGGGATGATCGGCATGACCTATGCGCTCAAACACCCGGGTGCTTTCAAGAGCCTGGTGCTGTGCGACACGTCGAGCCGCGTGCCGCCCGAGGCGCGACCGGTATGGGAGGAGCGGATCAAGACGGCCACCGAGCAGGGCATGGCGCCTTTGGTCGAATCCACTCTCAAGCGCTGGTTCACGGAACCATATCTCGCCAAGCGCAACAGCGTGGTCGAACGCGTAGCGAGCCTTATCCGCAGCACGCCGCCCCTGGGGTATGCGGGCTGCTGCCATGCTATTCCCAAGATCAACCTGACCGACCGGCTCTCTGAGATCAAGTGTCCGGTGCAGATCATCGTCGGCGACAAAGATGTCGGTACTCCGGTGGCGATGTCGGAAGCGATCCACCAGGCCATACCGGGCTCCGAACTGGTGGTCATCCCCGACGCTTCGCATCTGTCCAATCTCGAGCAGCCGTCGGCGTTCAACGCCGCTTTGCTCAAATTCCTTGGCCGCGCGGCCTGAGTTTTTTCGCCTCGACCTGCTTGGCTGCGGCATCCACAGCCGGTGGGTTCAGATTCGGGCCAGGTGGATGAGCGCCAGTACCAGGCACAAGACCGCCACTGCGGTGATACCGGCGCGCAGGCGCAGATGCCATGACGGCACCCGGAATCTCTGTGCCAGCTGGCGGTCGGCAGCGTATTGGATGACGAAGGTAGTGATCAGCAAAATAAGACCGGTCTTCGTTGGCATGATCAGCGAGACCCAACCCACCACCGCCGGGACCGCGCTCCAGGCCATGAACACGCTTTGATCCTGCTCGGTCATCTCCGGGTGCAGCATCGACAGACCCCACTGCAAACCACCGGCGAAGCTAAGCATCACCGCGGCATAGGCGGTGAGCCAGATCACCAGGGGTTGCGTATAGTCCGCCGGGAGCGCCCACATCGCGCCAGCGATCACGACAAAGGGAACCAGCCCGCCCGCGCCCAGCCAGAACGGCGCTTTGGGTATCGGCGTGCGATGTTCGGGTGTGGCCATGACTGCGCTC
>CAVVDJ010000009.1:0-245751 GCA_963747025.1 uncultured beta proteobacterium | reverse complement strand
CACTTCGGCGCGCGCGGTATCCTGGATCTGGATCCCGGGTTCCGCTTCGCGGCCCCGGGATGATGAGCTTAGGTGGAACGCAGTCTGTTTCCCCGGCCGTCATCGCCCAAGGCCTCGGTTGAGGAGCGCAATGATCAGCACAATCTTGCCGACCTCAATCGGATACTCAGCCGCGTAGTCGCACGCCACCATCAAATCGATGTCGTGCCCAACCGCCTCGACCTAGCCCAGTGACAACGCCGGCTTCGTAGCGGAATGCGCCGGAGATCTCTCGGCCTCATGCTCGAGTTCTTCCTCACGCCGCCTTCGCGATAGCGGAGGTCATGGCTCTTTGCTGCGACGAAACCGACATTTCCCGCAGCGTCCGATGCACGAACTGAACGCAGATCGAACCTTCGCCGACCGCGGACGCGATGCGCTTGACGCTGTCGGAGCGCACGTCGCCAACCGCGAACACGCCGGGCAGGCTCGTCTCCAGCAGGTAGGGCGCACGGGGCAGGGGCCAGCGCGCCGCCGCCAGATCCCGCGCGTTGAGCTCGAATCCGGTTCGCACGAAGTCCTTGTCGTCGAGCGCCACACAGCCTTGCAACCACTGCGTGTTGGGCACCGCGCCCGTCATGAGGAAGACGTGTTGGATCCCGTGCGTCTCGGCGGCCCCGTCAGGGCCGCGCCAGGTGATCCTTTCGAGACGGCTGCTCCCCTCGAGCGCGGTGAGCTGCGTACGGCTGTGCAGCGTGATGTTCGGGCTCTCCTCGATGCGCCTTATGAGATAGCGGGACATGCTGTCCGCGAGACCATCCGAGCGCACCAGCATGTGTACGTGGCGACATCCGCTGGCCAGAAACACGGCCGCCTGGCCCGCCGAATTTCCCCCACCCACGATGACGATCTCTTCGCCTCCGCACAGCTTTGCTTCCAGATGGGTGGCGGCGTAGTGGACGCCCGTGCCGATGAATTGCGACAGATTCTCGAGATCCAGCCCGCGGTACTTTGCGCCCGTCGCGATGATGACGGCGCCCGCCTGTACAACGCGTCCGTCCGAGAGCTCGACGGCATACGGACGGCGGTCGCACAGAAGCCGTTTGGCAACGCAGGCCACGTTGACCTTGGTGCCGAATTTCTGCGCCTGCACGAGGGCGCGGGCGGCGAGCGCCTGGCCGGAGATCCCGGTCGGGAAGCCCAGATAGTTCTCGATTCTGGAACTGGTTCCGGCCTGCCCTCCCGGCGCGGTCGCTTCGACGACGAGCACGTCCAACCCCTCCGAGGCCGCATACACTGCCGCGGCAAGCCCCGCCGGCCCGGCGCCGATCACGATCAGGTCGCGCACCACCGAGTCGTCGGTGGTCGGATTCATCTCGAGGAACTCGGCGACGTCGTGAATGCTCGGATTCTTGAATACCCGTCCGCAGCGTCCGATGAGGACAGGAATGTCTTTTACCGTGACCTGGAAGCGGTCAAGCAGGGCTTGCACGCCGGGATCGCTGTCGATGTCGACGCCGACGTAGGGATAACTGTTGCGGGTGAGAAATTCCCGCACCTTGAGCGTGTCGGCGGAATGGCGCGATCCAAGCAACATCGCATCGCTGTTTCCCGATGCCAGCAGCCCCATGCGGCGCAAGATGAAGGCGCGCATGAGAATCTCGCTCAACTCGGCATCGGTCTGGACGATGTCGCGGAGATTTTCTTCGTCGATCACGAGAACCGCGCCGCCTTCACGCACGCGGACGCGCACGAAGCCGGCGACACCGCGCAGCGTGCTCATTTCCCCTGTGAAATCGCCCGGCAACAGCACGGTGATCAACTCTTCGCCGAGCATGCCGGGAAGAGCAGCCTCGAGACTGCCGGAAAGCACAACCAGGAGCTTTCGATGACGCTCGCCGGGTTCGATCAGCACCTCCCCGACGCGCGTGTCGGTGCGCTTACCATGCCCTTCCAGGCGCGCGATCTGCGCTGGCGTGAGTTTGGGGAATACCTGCTCGCGGCGCCTTTCAAGAAGATCGCTCGCCATTGCGGACTCCTCTACGTTCGTGGCACAGGTTGTCAGACACCATGGCTGGGGAATCGGGATCCGATTCCCGTGAATCATCCCAGCTCCATGGCCAGCCGATCGACATAGCACCAGCTCCAGTCTTCTCCCGCCTCGAGGGAGCTCATGATGGGATGCTGAGTAGTGTTGAAGTGCTTGGTCGCATGCTTGTTCTTGGACGAGTCGCAACAGCCGACGTGCCCGCAAGCTCGACACAGACGCAGGTGCACCCAGGTGTCTCCCATCGCAAGGCATTCTTCACACCCGCTGCTATTCGGTTGGTCGGTCTTCACGAACCGCAAATGGGTGCATCGAACTGCCATCGGGGATCGGTGCCGGGTTATTCGCCCAACGCCGCAGCGACCCTTTCGGCCAATGACTGCAGGCCGAACGAAGTGTCGTGAAGAATGCCGTTGATGAAGAATGTCGGTGTAGCGCGGACGCCGCTGTCGAGGCCGCCGGCGATATGTTCCCGAATACGCTGCAGGTGGACTTCGTCGTCCATCTCGCCGGTATAGCGCGCCATGTCGAGCTCCAGCCTCTCCGCGCAGGCGTGCAGTTGCGGCAGTTTCAAGTGGCGCTGGTTCTCGAACAGAAGATCGTGCATGGGCCAGAACTTCCCTTGTCCACCTGCGGCTTCGGCGGCCTGTGCCGCGTGCAGCGCATGGGGATGAACGTCCTCGAGCGGGAAGTGGCGAAAGACGAGCCGAACCCGCCCCGCGAACCGGTCCAGCAGTAGCTTGACCGCCGGCGCCGCCTGCTTGCAGTTCGGGCATTCGAAGTCGCCGTACTCCACCATGGTGACGACTGCATGCGCCGCACCGAGCACGTGATCGACCTTGCTCACGGGTACTGCGAGCTCGAACCGCTCGATGTTGGTTCATCTGGCAGGAGGATCCCTGGGCGTGTTTGTGGTGTCAGCGTCCGGGGGCATCGCCTTTTCGGCTGGTCTCGAACAGGAACCAGATGCGCTGTTCCGCCTCGTCGATCCAGTTTTCCAGGAGACTCGCGGTGGCGACGTCCTCGTGCTCGTCGCAAACACCGTGTGTTTCGCGCATGCGGGCCAGGAGCTGCTTGTTGTCGTCGCGCAGCTCGGCGAGCATGTCGAGCGGGCTCACGTAGTCGGCGTCGTTGTCCAGGACACGCTGCAGACGGGCGATGTGGCCGATCGACCGGATCGTTGTCCCACCGACCTTGCGGACCCGTTCCGCAATGACGTCAGTGGTGGCATAGATCTGGGCTGCCTGGTCATCCAGCAGCAGGTGATAGTCGCGGAAGTTGGGTCCCGAAATGTGCCAATGAAAGTTCTTCGTCTTCATGTACAAGGCGAACATGTCGGCGAGCAGGGCGTTGAGGGCGCCAGAAATGTCTTTGGTGGCGCCCGATCCCAAATCCGTCGGCGTGTCGAGCGGAGCCGTCCGCCGAGCTTTTGCATCGCGAGCATTCATCGCTTGAGTCTCCTTTGACTGCTGATGTTGTGGAATCAACAGAGCACCGTCATGCCTGCGCAAACGGGGCCGCTGCTGCAGGTTTCATCGTGTGTAGAGTAAACCAGAGCGAGAACGGGACTCTGTCGCTGGAACAGGATACCCGATGCCTGCACTTCAATCACCATTCGCGTTGCAACGCATCGAATAGGCTTAAGAGGACTGCGCCTCGGCGCGATTGCACCTCCTTGCGGAAACTCCCACAAGGTTACTGTTTTGCTGGCAAAAGAGGGCGGGAATATTAGCCAAATCCGGCCCGCGTTGTCTTGTCTATTCTTGCTGCATGCGAGCCGAAACGAACCAGCGAACTCCGAACAATTTGTAAATATTGCAATGGGGTCCCGACACCTGCACCAGTCGGGTGCAGCATGCACCCGCCGCTCGTTATGCGGTCGCGTTGGCGTTGCGATAGCTGCGCGGCGTCATCGCCGTGGTTCTGCGAAAAGTCGTACTGAAATGGCTCTGATCCGCGGGCCCACCGGTGCGACGACCTCCGCTAGGGGCAAATCGGAGTCGGACAGCAGCGTCTTTGCCCGCTCCATCCGCACCTGAACGATGTACTGATGCGGTGTGATCCCGGTCCTGAATGAACGGCGACCGAATCGGCCTTTGAAGGAAGATAAGCCGCGGAGGCTAGGCTCGAGCCTCTTCCTCCTTGGCGGTCGCAGCAGCCGGCAGATGATCGACCAAAAACCCGGCCTGGACCCAGGCATCGAAGCCGCCCAGCAATGGGCGCACACGTGTAAAGCCTTTGCTCATCAGCGATTTCGCCACCGGAGCGGCAGAGGCCTCGTTCGGGCAAGTGCAGTACACGACGATGTCGCGGTCGGTCGGCAGTTCTGCAAACGCGTTTTCCGATTCCGCCATGTCCACGAGCAATGCTCCCGGGATGCGTCGCCCATCGCGAGCTCGAGCGCCGGGCGACCGCACGTCGATGATCGTCGGCTCTGCCCCCGCCAGGATCAACGCGTGCAGCTCGTCTACCGTGATGCGTGCCATGCGCAACATCCTGAAGAATCGTCGCCGCTGGAGGCCTTTGAAGAGGATGTAACCTGCCAGGATCAACCCGATGAGAATGAGGCTCCATCGCCCCATGTTCTGCAAGCCCGCCAAGATGTAGTCGATCTGAGCGTGAAACAGCAAACCAGCGCCGATCCCGGCTGTGCCCCACAAGATCGCGGCCAGCGTGCTGAACAGCAGGAAGGTCGGCCAGCCAACGCGCATAGCGCCTGCCAGAGGTGGCGCGATCATGGCACCCAGCGGGACGAACTTCGCGAATATCAGCAGGCTTGCCCCCCAACGTTCAAAACGAACCTCGGTCTGACGGACACACGAGTCCGGAGAGAGTGAGATCCGGCACAGGGTTTTCATGACCTTGTTCCCATAGCGCCATCCAGCGAGATACCAAACGTTATCAGCGAGCGCGCTGGCCGCGACGGTCACGCCGAAGACGGCGAAACCAGGGAGTCGCCCGTCAGCCACCAATGCTCCTGCCACGATGAGCGTGGGGAGAGCCGGCACAGGCACACCCAGCTGATCAAGCAGTACATTGAGAAATATGAGACCGACACCGTAGTGCTCGGCGAGGGTCGCGATTGCGTCCATGGAGACTACGTCCGCGCCAGGGAATGGATTGATTCGCGATCGATCGATCGGACAATTCAGGGCTCGTCGGACAGTAGCATATTGACGGAAATCGCTCACGCCGGGAGTCGTCGCTTCGGCCGGCCATGCTGACCGCTTCCCCGAACCAGTAGAAACGCTCAATGAACAGTCTGCGCTTAGCGCGCATCTGTTGAAGCCGAGCATCGCGCAGCCACAGGACCTCACTCGATCCAGAAATAAGACAGAACTGCGTGACAGGTGCCCAGCGAAGTGGAGGCGCCATGCGCTCGACATTTACTCTATAGTGGGCGCAAGACACGATCGGGGCTTCATGGGACGGGGAGGATGAGCCATGGCGACTGAGATCGAGACTGCGAAGACCATCCCGTGGTGGAAAGAGCCCACCAAGGACCAATGGTTGGCCTGGTGGGCGGCTTGGTTAGGCTGGACTCTGGACGCCTTCGATTTCACCGTCTTCCTGCTGATCATGGTGCCGATCGCTAAGGAGTTCGGTGTCCCGCTCACGGAAGTGACCGTAGTGTTCACCATCACGTTGTGGATGCGCCTGGTCGGTGCGGTCGCGTCGGGCTGGCTCGCAGATCGAATCGGGCGCAAGACCCCGCTGATGATCTCGATCCTGTGGTATTCCATCTGCAACTTCATCGCGGGCTTTGCACCGACCTTTTGGTTCCTGTTCCTGTTCCGCGCGCTGCTCGGCATCGGCATGGGGGCGGAGTGGCCGGCCGGGGCGGCGCTGGCGATGGAGACGTGGCCCGCCCGCTCGCGCGGTTTCATGAGCGGCATCCTGCAGGGTTCGTGGGGCCTTGGCTTCCTGCTCTCGGCCGCGGTCTATGGCCTGTTCTACGACTCGTTGGGCTGGCGGGGCATGCTGTGGATCGGCATCCTGCCGGCGCTCTCGGTGGTCTTCGTGCGCTACTTCGTTAAAGAGCCCAAGGTATGGCTGGAAAACCGCCGCCTGCAGCGGCTGCACAACCGCGAGGTGCGCGCGCCGCTTGTCCGAATCTTCAAACGTGGCATGCTCGGTAACACCCTGACTGCGTGCTGGTGGATGGCGAGCATTTTCGTCGTCTACTACTCGATTTTTGCGCTCTTTGCCACGCATCTGCAGAAGGATCTGCACTACACCGCGGCTCAGGTCGCCACGCCGCTTGCGATCGCGAACTTGCTGTCCTTCCTGGCCCAGGGGTTCTGGGGCTGGGTGGCCGACCGCCTCGGTCGCCGATCGGCGATGATCATTCCGAGCGCGTTCGCAATATTGGTGGCCCCGCTCTATCTGCTCACCAGCGACTACACCTGGATCGTGACCGGCTTCCTGCTGCAAGGAGTGTTCGGCGGGGCCATTTATAGTCAGCTACCAAGTTATCTCTGCGAAAGGTTCCCGACAGAAGTGCGGGCGACGGCGAGCGCCTTCTGCTACCACCAGGGTGCGATCTGGGGAGGGCTCGTGGCGCCGATACTGACCTTCCTTGCAATCAACCACAACATGGGATTCGCGATCCCCATGCTCGTCGGAACTGTCGTTGGGGCTGTCAGCGTGATCTGTTCGCTGCTCCTCAGCCCGGAGACCAAGGGCAAAGTCCTCGAATCGGAATTGGTGGTGGCCTGAAGTCCTCATTCTCTTCGCAGACGAGAATGGGGCTTGGTATGTGCGGACGCTGAAATAGATCTCTGAATCCACTGAACCCGCTCCCCACAGCGGCGTGCACATAAGAGCGCAAGTATTCTCCGGATATCCGCAAGCCGGAACAAGTCTGGGAGAATAGCGAATCGATGATCAGGAGGTCTTGTGGCAACACGTGGATTCAGTGGGCGGGGTCGCGGAACCGCGGCGGAGCAGCCCGGCAGGCTGCCGCCGGGACAGTTTCTCACCGCGGACTTTCCGGTCTTATCGGCGGGTCCGACGCCGCATATCGCGCGCGAGGACTGGGGCTTCACCCTTCAGGTCGGACCGCGGCAGATCAAGAGCTGGTCGTGGGCCGATTTCATTCGCCTCCCGGTCACGAAGGTGACGCCCGACATTCATTGCGTCACCAAGTGGAGCAAGTTCGACACGAACTGGGAGGGCGTGAGCATCCAGGATCTGCTGGCGGACGCTGCTCTCGAGCCGCCGACCGACTTCACGCTGGCGCACTCCTACGACGGCTACTCGACCAACGTACCGGTCAAAGACCTGCTGGGCGGCCGCGGGATGATCGCGATCGCTTACGACGGCAAACCCATCGCGGCCGAGCATGGTGGTCCCGCGCGTCTGCTGGTGCCGCACCTGTATTTCTGGAAGTCGGCGAAATGGGTCAAGGCCCTGCAGTTCACCGAACGCGACGAGGCCGGATTCTGGGAGCTGCGCGGCTACCACATGTACGGGGATCCCTGGCAAGAGCAACGCTATTCCGGAGACTGAGGCTGGCGCTGGGGGCGGCGCGCCCCATGAAGCTCGTCTGGCAGCCCGCCACCGTAGTCGCGATCGAGCCGAGAACGCCGACCGTCAAGAGCTTTTTCTTCCGCCTGCCACGGCCGCTGAGCTTCATTCCGGGGCAGCACATGGACGTGCGTCTGACCGCGCCAGACGGCTACGAAGCCCAGCGCAGCTACTCCATCGCGTCGGCACCCGACGGCACCGACCGCATTGAACTCGCCATCGAGCTGCTGCAGGACGGGGAAGTCTCGCCTTTCTTCTTCGATACGGTCGCGGTCGGTGACGAAATCGAGCTGCGCGGTCCGATCGGTGGCCACTTCATGTGGTCGCCGGATGACGGCGGACCTTTGCTGCTCGTCGGTGGAGGCTCGGGCGTTGTTCCTCTAGCGTGCATGCTGAGGCACCGGGCGGCGCGCCGCAGTGCCGTCCCCGTCGCGCTCGTCTATTCGGCACGTACCGCCGGAGATCTCATCTTCGGCGACGAGCTGCGCATGCTGCGTGCGCGCCGAGACGGCTTCCACTTCATTCCAACGCTCACGCGCGAAACCAATCCGGCGCCGCGGGCATCGTGTCGGCCGCATCGATGCGGCGTTGCTCTCCGACGCCTTGGCGCTTCTGCCATCGGCGCCGAAAGCTGGTATTCGTCTGCGGGGCCAACGCTTTTGTCGAAACCGCTGCGGATGCGCTGCTCGGCCTCGGGATCCCGCCGACAACGATCCGGACCGAGCGTTACGGCGGTTGAGCTCGGCCGTCTGCGTCGGTGATACGTCCGTCGCACCCGCCGTCCGAGTGCGGGACGCATCATCAAGCCATGCTTAGCGCGCCGGCTTTGGCTTCGGGGTGAAAGGACCTCACCGCCACGATACCGAGCACGATGAAGAGCACCAGGACGATGCCTTGCGCAATGGCGAACGGCGGTTCGGCCTGTGTCGGCGCGAGCGCGTTCAGGAAGGGCACCTTCAGGAACGATTGCACTACCGCCACGAAGACATTCAGGTAGAGAGACAGAACGGCGCTGGCGACGTAGATCCAGCGCCAGGCTCCCGCGAGGCGATAGACATACAGCGCGACGATCGCGACCGCCAGCACGACGAGAGTGATGACCCCGACGATATGCGACGGCAAAATTTGGTCGCGCGGAAAGAAGAATCCTGTCACGCACGTCAACACCGTCGTCGCCAGAAAGACGGCAGTCCAGCCAGGAAGTCTATTCGAGCCGAACATCCCGAACAGGACGACGAGCCCGGCAAGAATTCCGATCAGACTCAAAACAGTGTGGACCAAGGTGAACGCGGGTATCGACATTCCTAGAATCATGACATGCCTCCTCTATCCATCGGACAGTATACAAGTTCCGCCAACGACACGTGGCAGAAACCGACGCGGCGCTAGCGGTCGAAGCCTTCGAAGGACGGCTTACGCCTTGATCAAAGCGAGCTTTCGCACGATGCGCAAGCTAGCGCATTGAGCCAGCGAAGTGCCGGTCCAATGTGCTTGACGCTACAGGTGCTTGGCGGTGTCGGACGTGCCAAGCGCTCGCTTGCCGCTGCCGGTTCAGGCCGGCTGCTGTTCTACCGGCCCGTCGATTGTCACCGGGGCATCGGGGCGGCGGAAGCGCTCGATGGTGGCTTTCAGCTCTGGCTTGAGGTGGTCTTCGTTGTAGCCGTTGAAGATCGTCCCCAGCAATCCTCGGTTCAGGTCGCTCGTGCCCATGATCCAATCGGCGATCGGGAAGGTCAGATTCAAGTTGCGCGCCATCATGATCCCGTAGTTGTGATGCGCGGTGTGGTGACGCCGGATCGTGTTGACGAAAGGCATGTGGCGCACGAACCAGTTGTCGTGCGTGTGGCAGCAGTAGTGGAAGGTCTCGTAGATGAGGTACTGGCCGACGATGGTGATCATCAAGATGTAGCCCGCGTTGGGGTCGATCAGCCAGCCGAGCACGAGCGCGAACGGCGTGCCCAGCGCCATGAAGGTGAAGAGCGCGCGCCACGGAAAGAAGATGATCCGCCACTCCCGCGTCGAGCTGACCGTCATCTCGTTGTCGGTGAAGTACTGATGATGCTGGCGGGTGTGGCGGTCGTAGATCGCGCGCAGGGCCCAGACGTCGACCAGGCGGTGCATGACGTACTTGTGGATCCACCACTCGAACAGGTTCGAGAACAGGAACACGGGAATCACGAGCAGCCACTCCCAGGTCGCATTCGCGAGACGGGACACGCACCACGAGATCACCGCGATGCCGACGGCGTACATCACCCCGACGTGCAGCAGTCCGCTGTAGCGCGGATGGATCTGGGCCTGATACTGCTCCCGGAACTTGATCTGCCGCTCGGATGGGTTGTGACGCTCGACGAGCTCGGCCATGTCAAACCTCCCTCTTGGGCGGCGCTGTTCTAGATCGTGCGCCAGCCGCTATATTAGCCGAAGGCCCCTTCAACTACAGCGAAACGCGCACATCCTGCAAGCCGAGCTGGACGCGCAGCTTCACCGCTACCGCCACTCCGTCGGCTTCGCTCAGGAATCCCACGATCCGCACCTGGTAGACCTGCTTGCCGCCGCTCATGCCCTGGCTGGATAGCGGCTGCGTAACCAGCTTCGCGCAAGCGTTCATAGACTGCGAGGGCTTCCTCCTGGTTCGGGGTGCGCGCGGCGTAGATCTTGTAGTTGCCGACCTTGCCGACGGCGCCGGCGCCAGGCTGCAGCTCGGTTTCCTGGGCATACGCGTTGAGTTGCGCCAGCGTGATGGCGGTGACGGGCCGGGGAGGTCCGTCCGCTGGCGCCACGTAGACGGTCTTTGCCTCGGCCATGGTGACCGGCGCGTCACCCTTGCGGGTGACGTTGATCTTGCCTTCGATCAGCGCGACCACCTCCCCGTTGTCCGCGGACTTGCCCCAGATGTCGGTGCCTGCGACGCTGGCGGTGACGGTAGGGAACCTCACGTCGATGCTGCGCGCACCGCGCGATTTGTCCCCGGGCGGGGTAGTGAAGCGGAAAGCTCCTTGCCGCACGCCGAGGGTCGCGCTGAACCTTTGCTGATTGCCGTCGCGCGTCTGCGACATGTCATTCACGTCGAAGCGTGCGTTCTCGCCCAGTTTGACCACGCTTCCCTCGGCGAGCCTGAGCAGCACGCGGGAACCCTCCCCGGTGGTGATGATGTCGCCGTTCTTGAGCCGAGCGCCGAGTGCCAGCGGCTGACGCTTGCCATCGCGGGTGAGCCACGCGGGCATCTGCAGTGCTTCCACCTCGGCGTCCGCGGGTGCCGCTACCGCGCTCGACACTGGAATCAGCGCCAGGACAATGCTCAGCAACCCGTTCGCGACCGTGGCGGTGAGCCATCCTCTGCTCGTGTTCATCTCTCTTGTCCCCTTGACTGTACCGGCTGCCGTCGGAGCCTTGGCGCCGACGGCACGCAGGCGATATACCAGATACGCTACCGCTGCGCCAGCGGATGCGCTCGTCTCGCGGGCGGGTCGTGCCCGCGAGACCAGAGGTGGTTCACCGCTAGCCTGTCCGTCCGACGCGCTGGCTTCGGGCAATCAAACTTTCGGCCTAGCTCGACCGCACGTCTTCGCTGCTACACTCATGTTGTTTGCATCGCGCCGCAGGCACGGCAGGTACGCCAGTTGGGCGCCTGCCCGTGGCGGCCGTACTCCACGCAAGCCGCAACCCACACGGAGGCAGCGACTATGGACTATTTGGTCGCAGTACCAATCGTCGCGTATTATCCTGGCTGGAGTATTCGTCCTGATCGTGCTTCGGGTCTCCGGCGTCGTTAGATACATTCCCAACACCCGGGTGGGCGTGGTGGAGAAGCTCTGGAGTGCCACGGGCTCCGTGACGCAAGGGCTGATCGCGCTCAAGGGCGAGGCCGGGTTCCAGCCGGACACGCTGCGCGGAGGCTTTCACTTCTTCTTCCCGTTTCAGTACCGGATACACAGCGTCCCGCTCGTAACCATCTCCCAGGGCAAGATCGGCTACATATTCGCGCGCGATGGCAAGCCGCTCGCGCCATCGCAGACGCTGGCCTCGAACGACCGCTCCGACACGTTCGAAGACGTGCGTGCGTTCCTGCAGAACGGCGGCCAGAAGGGCCCGCAGCGGAAGTTGCTGCGCGAGGGCACCTACGCCCTGAACCTGGCGCAGTTCGTGGTGCTGACCAGCGACGGCAACCTGGCGCTCAATCTCGACAAGATCGGAACGCGCCCTGTTCGAGGAGATGGGGAAGATCATCTCCGAGCGCAACGGATTCACCCCGGTAGTCATCAAGGATGAGTTGGATCGCGTGGGCGTCATCACCACGCACGACGGGCCTTCGCTGCCGCCCGGAGAAATCATCGCGCCCACTGTCGGTGAAGATCCGGCCAACGATGCGATCTTCCACAACAACTTCCAGGACATCGAGAAGTTCCTCCGGGCGGGCGGGTTCCGCGGCCGCCAGTATCAGGTCCTGGCGGACGGCACCTACTACATCAATCGTCTCTTCGCGACCGTGGAGCTCATCCCCAAGACCGTGGTGCCGGTGGGCTCGGTGGGCGTCGTGGTCTCTTACGTGGGCAAGCGTGGCAAGGACGTATCGGGCGAGGCGTACCGGCACGGGGAGCTGGTGGACGTGGGCTATCGGGGCGTCTGGCTCGAGCCCCTGCTTCCGGGAAAGTATGCCTTCAACACCTACGCCGGGCAGGCCATGCTGGTGCCGACGACGAACTTCATTCTGAAGTGGAGCAAGGAGGTCACGCGCGAGCACAAGTTCGACGAGAACCTGACCGAGGTCTCGCTGATCACCAAGGACGCATTCGAGCCGACGCTGCCCCTGTCGGTGGTCGTGCACATCGACTACAAGAAAGCGCCGCTGGTGGTCCAGCGCTTCGGCGACATCAAGCGGCTGGTGGAGCAGACGCTCGACCCCATGGTGTCGGCTTATTTCAAGAACATCGCCCAGACCAAGACGCTGATCGAGCTGATCCAGCAGCGCAGCGACATCCAGAACCACGAGCTCGGTGGACATGAAGGGAAAGTTTGCTGCCTACTCGCTGGAGTTGCAGGAAGTGCTGATCGGCACGCCGCATTCCTCCGGGGGCACCAACGAGCAGATCGAGCAGATCCTGGTGCAGCTGCGCGAGCGGCAGGTGGCGCAGGAGCAGGTGGCGACATACAAGCTCAAGGAGGCCGCCGCGGTCCAGGAGCGCACCCTGCGCGAAGCCGAGGCCAAGGCCGACCAGCAGAAGGCCATCACCGCGTCGCAGATCTCGATCGAAATCAAGAACAACGAAGGCCGTGCCGCGCTGGCGTTCGCGCAACAGGACGCAGAGCGCATCAAGGTGCAAGCAGGCGGCAACGCAGCGCGTGTGAAGCTGGAGGCGGAGGCGAACGCGGAAAAGCTGCGCGTCGAAGGCGAAGGCGAGGCCAGCAAGGTGGAGCAGGTGGGACTGGCGCAGGCGCGTGCCACGGAAGCTCAGGTCAACGCTTTCGGCGGCCCTCAGTACCAGCTTACGCAGCAGGTCATGGCCCGCTTTGCCGAGGCGGTGGAGCGCGGCCACGTCGACATCGTTCCCAAGGTCATGGTCAGCGGCGGGGGCGACGGCAAGGAGGGCGTGCTCGGCGGCAATCTGCTCGGCGCGCTCATGGCGATGATGCTCTCGTCCAGGGCGGGCCTGGAACCGACCGGCGGCATCGTGCCAAAGTAGCCCTGGTGGATGGACTTAGGTCGGAACGGCTGGCTCGGTCCGGAAGCGCGTCGGCGCACGTCGAGGTTCCCAAGGCCCCCATGGACGGGCGATAATCTGTCCGAGGCAACCGAAGGATCCCCTGTATGGACTATCGATCACCGGGCTCGGTGAAGGAAGCTGTCGAGCTCCTTACTGCCCACAACGGGGCCGCGCACCTGCTCGCGGGCGGCACCGATCTCCTGGTCAAGTTGCGCGCGGGGTTCGTCACCCCGGGGGTGATAGTTGACTTGAAGGCCATCCCCCAGCTGCGCCGTATCGAGAGCGACGCGCGGCGGCTTTCGGATTGGCGCGGCGACGAGCTGCGCCGAGCTCGGCGAGCACACCGGCACTGGTCGCAGCATGGCCGGGCGTCGTCGAAGCGCTCCATCTCATTGGCTCGACTCAGATCCAGGGCCGGGCAACGCCTGGCGGAAATCTCTGCAACGCTTCACCGGCCGCCGACAGCGTGCCCGCGATGATCGCGGCAGGGGCCATCTGCGAGGTGGCGGGACCGGCCGGCGAGCGCGAGGTGCCGGTGGAGAACATCGTTACCGGCCCGGGCCGGACGTCGCTGGCGCGCGGCGAGTTCGTGGTGGCGTTTCGGCTCCCGAAGCCTCGGGCGCACTCGGGTGATGCCTATCTGCGGCTGATCCCCCGCACCGAGATGGACATCGCAGTGGTCGGGGTGGGCGTAGCCCTTACCCTCGACGAGAAAGGGGTGTGCACGCATGCGAGGATTGGATTGGGGGCCGTGGCGCCGACGCCTCTGCTGGTCGCGGACGGCGCTGCTGCACTGATCGGCACTCGTGTCGACGACAAGGCGCTCGACGCGCTGGCCGCGGCAACGAGCGCTGCTTGCAAGCCCATCGACGACAAGCGCGGCACCGTGCCTTACCGCATCAAGGTAGCAGGCGTGCTCGCCCGGCGGGCCGCGCGGATCGCGCTCGAGCGCGCTAAGGCTCGATAGGAACCGATTCACGACATCATTACTGAGATTAGGACATGGCCAAACATCATGTGACCGCGACGATCAATGGAGATCCGGCCGAATTTCTGTGCACGCCGGAGCAGACATTGCTCGACGTGTTGCGCGACGTTCTGTATTTGACCGGAAGCAAAGAAGGCTGCGCTTCCGGCGACTGCGGTGCCTGCAGCGTAATCCTGGACGGACGTCTGGTTTGTTCCTGTCTCGTGCTCGGCGTCGAGGCCGAAGGCCGCAGCGTCGAGACCATCGAGGGAATGGCGCGCGGCGATGCGCTGCACCCATTGCAACAGAAGTTTCTCGAGCATGCCGCGCTTCAGTGCGGCGTGTGCACTCCGGGCTTCCTCGTCGCTGCGAAAGCGTTGCTCGAGCGCAAGCCGGATCCGACGGAAACCGAGGTGAGATATTGGCTGGCGGGGAATCTTTGCCGGTGCACCGGCTACGACAAGATCGTGCGCGCGGTGCTCGACGCCGCTGGCGACATGCGAGGGAACTGATCATGAATGACATCGCGGTGAAGGGGCTGGGTGAGCGGACGTTGAAGATAGTAGGTACGCGTCCATTGCGTCCGGACGGCGTGGACAAGGTCACCGGCCGCGCCAAGTTCGGGGCGGACCTGCACGTGGCGAACATGCTGATCGGCAAGGTGTTGCGCAGCCCGCACGCGCACGCCCGGATCAAGTCGATCGACGTTTCGAAGGCGCAAGCGCTGCCCGGCGTGAAGTCGGTGATTACCTCGGCCGACTTCAGCGATCTGCCCTCCGAGTTCATCCCGGCAGGCGAGATGATGGTCAACTTCCGCGACATGACGCGCAACGTGATGGCGCGCGAGAAGGCGCTGTACGAGGGCCACGCCGTCGCGGCGGTGGCGGCGATCAACGAGGCTGTCGCGGCCCAGGCGCTAACAGCTGATCGAGGTCCAATACGAGGTGCTGCCGCACGTGATGGACGTGGCAAAGGCGATGGAACCCGATGCACCTTTGCTCCACGACAACATGTACACCATCGGCATCGAGCCCAGGCCCGAGCGCCCTTCCAACATCGCCAAGCGCGTCGAGTTCGCCCTCGGGGATATCGCGGCTGGTTTCGCCAAGGCTGATGTCATCGTCGAGCGGGAATTCAACACGCAGCCCGTCCACCAAGGCTACATCGAGCCGCACGCGTGCCTCGCGAGCGTCTCCGAGGACGGTCAGGCGGAGCTGTGGTGCACGACGCAGGGACAGTTCATCGTGCGCGCGTTCTGCGCGACGCTGCTCGGCATGGAGGTTTCGAAGCTGCGCGTGACTGCCTCGGAGATCGGAGGCGGCTTCGGCGGCAAGACCGTCGTCTACCTCGAGCCGCTCGCGCTCGCGCTGTCGCGCAAGGCGGGCCAGCCGGTGAAGATGGTGATGTCGCGCACCGAGGTGTTCAAGGCGACCGGGCCGACGTCCGGCGCAAAGGTGTGGGTCAAGGTCGGCGCCACCCGCGACGGCCGTATCACGGCGGCCGAGGCGGTGCTCAAGTACCAGGCAGGCGCATTCCAGGGATCTCCCGTGCAGCCTGGCTGCATGTGCGCGTTCGCACCGTACGATCTCGAAAATGTGAAGGTGGTCGGTTTCGACGTAGTGTCGAACCGTCCGAAGGTTGCAGCCTATCGGGCCCCGGGCGGACCGATCGCGGAGTTCGCCGTCGAGCAGGTGATCGACGAGCTTGCCAAGCGGCTGAAGCTGGACCCAGTGGAGTTCCGGCTGAAGAACGCGGCAAAGGAGGGCACCAAGGCAGCGTATGGGCCGAAGTTCGGTCCCATCGGTCTGGTGCAGACCCTGGAGGCGGCGCGTGCGCATCCGAACTATCGCGTGCCGCTCAAGCAGAATCAGGGCCGCGGCGTGGCCTCAGGGTTCTGGTTCAACATCGGCGGCGAAACCTGCGCGGCCCTGAACCTGGGCGAGGACGGCACCGTGACGCTGGTAGCTGGTACTCCGGACATCGGCGGCTCGCGCGCATCGCTTGCCATGATGGCGGCCGAGGAGCTCGGCATTCCCCTCGAGAAGGTAAGGCCCATCATCGGTGACACGAGTTCGCTGGGCTTCAACTTCCTCACGGGCGGCAGCCGCGTCACTTTCTCGAGCGGCATGGCAGTGATCGAGGCGGCGCGCGACGTGATCCGTCAGTCGCGCGAGCGGGCCGCGAAGATCTGGGAGATCCCGTTGGAGGATGTAGTGTGGGAGGACGGACAGGCTCGGTCAGTCGGGGGCAAGACCTTCGCGCCGCTGTCGCTGGCGGAGATCGCCAAGACGGCAGGCAAGACGGGTGGCCCGATCGTTGGCAACGCGGCGATCAACGCACACGGCGCAGGGCCAAGCCTCGCCACGCACCTCGTCGACGTCGAGGTCGATCCCGAGACCGGCAAGGTCACCGTCCTGCGTTACCTCGCCGTCCAGGATGCGGGTAGGGCCGTGCACCCGAGCTATGTCGAAGGACAGATGCAAGGCGGTGCCGTGCAAGGCATCGGCTGGGCACTCAACGAGGAATACATCTACGACAAGAACGGGCGCATGGAAAACCCCGGCTTCCTCGACTATCGGATTCCGGTCTGCTCCGACGTGCCGATGATCGACACCGTCATCGTCGAAGTCCCCAATCCGCGCCACCCGTACGGTGTGCGCGGAGTAGGCGAGACGCCGATCGTGCCGCCGATGGCCGCGATCGCGAACGCGGTCGCCAATGCCACCGGCATTCGATTCACGGACTTGCCGATGTCCCCGCCGCGGGTGCTCGCGGCGATCGACGGTCATCGCGCGGCTTCGAAATAGGGGAAACCATACAGTCCGTTCTGCTGAGCTTGTCGAAGCATGAGCTTGTCGAAGCATGAACGGACTTGAAACGTGTGAGGTCAACATCTACACCGCCTTTCGACAAGCTCAGGGCGAACGGTCGGCTGGACCTCGCAGCCGGAGAAGGCCGACATGGCGCGAGTAGTCCTCAGCGGGCACCTCAAGGATCTAGCCGGGGGCGAGTCGGAGATCCAGCTCGAAGCACATGACGTCCGCCAGCTGCTGCGCGCACTCGGCGAGCGCTACCCGGCGCTTGCACCTCACCTCGCGGACGGTTACGCCATCGCCATCGACGGCGAAATCTTCCAGGACGCCTGGTTTGCGCCCATCCGGCCCGACAGCGAAGTGCACCTGGTGCCGGCGATCCGCGGCGGATAGCTCCGTTGCTCGCCACCCAGGACGACCATGCCTGCTGCGCGGGCCGTCGCGTCCGGACATCTCCTGTCGAGGGCGGTAGACCGCTGCCCTAGCTCGGAATCAGACCCAGTACCTGCAGCAACTGCAGCCCGCCCACCCCCAGCAGCGGGAGCAGCCCGGCCACGACGACGGGACGCTCCCACGGGGGGACAAAAGCGCCTTCGCGCAGGTTCTCGATCCGCTGCATGAGATTCTTGATCTGATCCTGCGTTGGCAACGCGGGTGCGGCTCCGCTCTGGCATTCGAGCAGACAAGTCTGAAGCTGCTGGATGCTCTGCGAGCGCACCCTCTCCGCAGTGCGATGGACGAGCAAAGCGGTGACGCAGCATACGAGGAAGCTTGCCGCGAGCACGAACACCAGCCCTGCTGGCATTCCCCACCCATCGAATAGCCCAGCGCGTGCCACGACTACGAACACGAGGACAATCAGTGGAAGGATCACGAGCGGGCTGATGGCCTTGCTGCGCTCAACCAGGAGTTGCACCTTGATCCAGACACCGATGACCCGACGGCCGATGGGGTTGTCCACGGCCCACGCTTTGGCCATCGCGGGAAGGATCTTCTGCACGGTCTTCTCGGGCCAGAACCAGTCGGCATCCAGACCATCGCAGAACCTGTCGCATAGACGGTTGAGGTCGGCGACGACGAGCAGCAGAATCAGAAACCCGGGCACCAGGGTCAAGATCAGGAACTGGTCAAGCCTCGCCGCAGCGGCGCCTCTCGCGGGCAGGTTGGGGTAGCCCAGCAGCTCCATCAGCGCGATCCCGACGGCCAGAAGGATCACGGCCCAGAGAGAGGCGCGCAACAGACAGGCCTCGGGCGAGGAAAGCACCGTGTAGTCGCACCAGTAGCTGCGGAGCTTGTGTTCGAGATCCACGGGCACGGCGGTGGCTTTCCGCTTCGCCTCGCGCCGCTGCGCGAGCCAACGCAGGAGCGCGCCCCATCCCTTTTCGGTGCCTGAGCAGTCGGGAAGCGCGAACCGGGTTTCGATGTCGCGCAGATTCTTTTCGCTGTGGCGACATACCGCAAACAGGAAGACTGCGGTCATGCCCAGGGCGATGCTGCGCAGGAGCTCGCTCGGCCAGATGCTCAAGCCCTCGAACCAGCGAAACGGTTCGCCCGCGCGCTGCGCCGACTCGACATAGGCGAACAGCAGCAGCGCCTCGAGCGCGACCAACACCAGGACGACTACAACCACGATCACGCGCCAGCCCCAGGGGCCGCGATGCCCCTGCACCACATCGGAGGTGAACTCCCATGCTTCGACTACCCGAGATCTTACTTTTCGAAGCAGCAGCAGGGCGCACATCAGCAAGCCAAATACGACTATGCCGGTGAGAAGCGCGGGCGTGGACGGAACGAATGGATCGGCTTCCGGGTGTATGTCGCCGACCGCCTCTTGGTTGCGCGGCGGCGTGTCGAGGAGCGCGAGCGGTGCGGTGCGGCCGATCTCGAACAGGCGCGGCGTGGCCAGCCATTTGTCGACTGTGGCCTGGGTCAGCTTCAATCGCGTCTGGGTCAGCTTCAATCGCGGCTTCGCCTTCCGGTCGTTGTCGGTCGTCTCCTGAAGCGGCTCACCGGTATGCGGCGGCAGCCGAAGGTGTTCCGGATACTGCGGGCACCACTTTACGCGCCCCGTTTCCTCGTACGGGAAGGCATTGTGCACGGCGAGACGGGCGGCCAGGTACGCGGACGTCTGATACGTGCCTCTGAACGGCGGGACGTCTTTCTGCAGGCAAGGTGTGAGCTCCAGACCCATGCTGGAAGCAACGACGACGTTGCGCGTCCACTCGTTCTGGTCCAGGTCCAGCATGCGCGCATCGAGATCGGTGGTGAAGAACACCGCGCGCGGGAACTCGTCGCGTAACGCGCGCAACACCGCGATCTTGTCGTAGACGTCGGTACCGAACACGCCGATGGCGCGAATCTGCATGTCGCCGAAACGGCCCATGCGCGTCCACCAGGGGCCGGGTGCCGCGGCTCGATGCAACCCGTCGTCGTTCAGTATCCGTATCGAGAGCCGGCGCAGATAGTCGAACTGCTTGGGGCCCTCCGCCCGCTCTTGTGCGGCGATGCGCATCGCTTGCGCCTTGGTGTCGCTGTCCGCCTTCCTGTCCGACAATTGAGGCGCCGGCGGTGCCTGTCCGTCCAGGCCGCGGAGATAGCTGTAAAGCAGGACCGTACATCGCTCTTTCTTCCCAGCGCTCTCGGGTGGAAGCTCGGCTTGCTTCAGCCGCTCGACTTCGATCGGATCGTCTTCGCATGCAACCTCCTTTCCGGCGGCGCGCAGGAAGGCGCGCGGGAGGGAGCGCCCATAGTAGGTGTCACGCTCGTAGACGAGTGCCACGCGGTACTTTTCGTCCTCCAGACCCTGGCCCCCGGGATCCCTTTTCTGCAACTCGTCGATCAGGACGTGGGCCAGCTCCTCGTCGGTTGCGACGGTCGAGAAGAAGTTGACCCCGCAGCGGCGGAAATACCAGTAGAGCGCGGAGCCGGTGAAGCGCGGATCTGCCCGGTAAATCGCGCGCCAGTCTGACATCGGCCAGGGGCCGGTCGCGTTCTTGTTGCCTCTGCACGGCGTGCGCGGGTTCTTGGTTTCGAGGGCGAGAAGATCGATCGCGGACGAGGTTGCGAAGGCAGAATAGAAGGCCGGGATTCGGTATTCTGGAATCCGCGCGGTGATCGCCTTCTGCTGCTTGTCGCGAGCGAGAGGCTGACCGTCTTCCGCTTGGGTGGACGAGAACAGAACGTCTGCAACCGTATTGAAGTATTCCCCCTGCTGCTCCGCCTCGACCACCATGGCGCGCAGCGTGTCCGAAGTGACGGGGCCGACCACGGCAGTCTCGACCTTGACCTTGCGCTGCGCGGTCTGCTTGGCGCCAGGCCGCGGTGTGAAGCACCCGGCTTGCACCGCGCTGATCAGCGCGTGCACGTTGGTTATCGGTTTCGCGACGTTGTCTACGGGCAGGGCTACGGCCTCCTCTTCGATCCAGAGCACCAGGATGTGATATGGCATTCCCCGCTGGTCGCTGCTGGCCATCGGGGGCCGCCGGCTGAAGGCTTCGAACGGCACTTGCAGCGCCTCCTTGCCCTTCTCCTTGGACAGGTACTCGAAGCGGCCGATGTGCTGAGAGTCGTTCGGGATGAAGTGCGCGGCATTCAGTGCAGAGTGAACCGCGTAGCGATTTCGGCTGCGATGTTCCGAGATGTCGAAGTAGGGAGCGTTGGAGATCATCATGCCGAGTATCAGGAGGCGCGCGTCGCGGTCGTCGGATGTCCCCAAGACGCTTTGGCACACGTCCGAGGCCAGCAGCTTGTGCGTTTCCGGGCTTGCGCTGCGGTCCTTGGGCTCGAGATCGTGCCGCGCACTGGCGGCCAGCGGGTCCTCCCACAGGCGGGCGTCGATGTCTTGCAGGACGTGCGGATGATGCTGCTGGATACGTTCGCCCTTGGGCCGTGCAACCTCCAAGGGCACGCGATTCCACAAGGCGGCGCCGACAGCGGCGGCGAGGATGGCGATGACGCCCGCGATCGGGAGCTTGGGAAACTGATCCTGTGCTGCCATGGCTCGTCCTCCGGTCCTTCAACTGGACATTTCAGTGCGCGTAGCAGGAGATTCGTCTTGGCGCGGTAAGAACGATGATGCTCGCGCAGCACTGACCGATCACTTACCTATGGCAGGAGTGCGCAGGCAAGCGATTATCTGGTCTTGCTGAAAGGCAGGGGAATATGACGAAGGGCTTAGCCGGAGGCTGCGAGCTTGCGATGGCGCGCGAGAATCAAGCTTGCACGACGCGAAATCTATCGTTCTGTGAGGTTTCGGCTACGGCGAGTGCGGGTTCTCGGAAGAGGAACTCGCGTCAGGCGGCGGCTCTGCCGGCTTCCACGGCGCGCGCCTCGATACTCTCGACGTGCACCAGCGGAACCAATAGCCAGATTGCGGCTGTGGTCAGCGCCGAGATCAGAACGAGCCAGATGTATGCTGCCGCGCCCTCGCCCATCGCAGTGTAGAGGTACGCTCCCACGTTCTGCGACAGCTGCGTGCCTACGTTGAAGACCGACATGAGGAGAGCGAAGAAAGTCGCCTCCACGCGTGGTGGGCAGGCTTTCGCGGCGAGGTCGAGCATGGCCAGCTGCGTGATCATGCCCGTGCACCCCGACAGCAGCTGAATAAGCAAGGCCGAATAAGGACCGCGATACAGCAGGTAGGCAAGCGTGGTGGCTACGGACAGGCCGATGGCGATGTTGATCAGGCGCCGGAGCGGCATGCGGCGGGAGATCGGCGCGTAGAGGACGGCTCCGATGACGCTCGCACCGGCGGCCACTGAACCAAGCATGCCGATGTACTGTTGGTTGAACCCGAGGACGTCGGTCTCATAGTAGAGGAACGCGGGCCCGAAGGATGGACTGAAGTTAAAGAGGAAGATGAACGTGGCGACGAGCCACACCGAGCGCTGACCCAACCCTTCGCGCACCGCAGCCCAAGTCTCGCGGAACGCGGCAACATCCAGTTTCGCTGGCGCGTCATGGACGAAGAAGATCGTCATCAAGACGATCACCAGCGGAAATCCCGCGGCAACGACGAAAGCGGCGTGCAAATCCCGGTGCGCGGCGAAGTGACCGCCGAGAATGCCCACCAGAATCGACGCACACGTGACCGAGGCCCACTGTACTGACTGGAAGGCACCAGTCAGACCACGGGGCTTCCCGTTTTCCACCATCAGGGCATCGGCCAACACGTCGGTGAAGGCGAGCCCGAACCCCATTGCCGTATACAGCAGGGCAAGGCGCCAGTAGGTGTACTCCACGGAAAGGCTCGCGGCCAACCCCATCAAGCACGCGAGGGTGGAACTGAGCAAAAGGTAGTTCTTCCGGCGTCGCCCGAACAGCGGAACGAAGTCCGAAACCAGCCCATATAGCGGCTTGATGAACCATGGAATCGAAGCGAGCAGGAAGAAGCCGGCGACTTGGTCGGCCGTGAGACCCTGATCCTTGAAGGTGATCGTGATCGTCTGGTCGGGCAGGGTATACATGCCCTGCGCGAAGTAGACGATCGCGAAGAGGGCAGCCAGGCGCCGGGCTTCCGGAGTCTGGAACGGGTTCAGCCGGCGGAACCGTTCGATCATTCTTGAATCATCTCAACGATGCCCTTGACATGGAAGGGGATCGTGATAGGCGCCGGTCTCAGAAACCGATGCCGCGAGGCGTGAGGGTTCAACTCCCTCGGAGCCCACCGTATTTGCTCGTCGGCAGATTTGCCAACCATGAACGAGGTGATCCATCCGAAACAACTATTCAGCGGGGTATTGGAGAAGCCAGGAGTTCTCGCGGGTTCGAGTCCGGCCGGAACGCAGCTGTGGCTCGGGGAAATCAGCCTGTCGGCACTACACGTAAGTCACCTGTGCGTCGACGAATCTTACATACACCTTACAGACGCGTAGCGGCTGTCGGCCAAGGCGCTGGAAGCATGGCGTTTTCTGTCTTGGCACAAAACATGCGATCCTGCCGCGAATACAGGGGATGCGAGAACGAAAGGAGATTCGACGCTAAAAGAGGGGGCGCGATGATGGACAAGAGAACAGCATGGTGGTTGGTCGTCCTGGCGGCGGTGATTTGTGCGACTCCAAGCCGCGCGGCCGTGACTTACGACGTCACCTTCAACTTCGGCGGGAGCAACACCGGCACCACTGACGCCTTCTTCACGTTCAGCAGCACACTGTCGGATTTCTTGCCACTCGGCGGGACACTGACCTACGCGATCGGCGATATCACACCAGCGCCCAGTCTTTACCCCGATTCGCTGGTGCTGACACAGGCCCCTGGTAGTATCGGTGCCGATTTGATGTCGGTGTCGTTCGACCCGGGTCTTGGGTTTTTCCCGATTACGCGTTTTGACACAACGCTCATGCAACCCAATACCTGTTTCCTAGGCCTTGCGTGCGACGAGACCCGGCCCGCGGTCGCGAACCTCTTTTTCGCTGGGTCCGAGACGGTCAGTGACTCGGCAGGAGGCACGTACCATATCGTCGTTTCGGGTACGGGTACGCCAGTCGACGGCCAAGTACCGGAACCTACGTCGTTGATCTTACTGGCGACCACCGGGCTCGCGGGGATGGCGATGCACCTACGTCGTCGGGCCGTTCGAGTAGCAAAGCGATAGGCAAATCGATCTCACCGATTCGCAACGCTGGTTCCGTCAATCGGCCAAAAATCCTGGCCGGCCGGCACGCGGGCGGGTCGCGCTCGCGCGCCTCGGGCGCCCAAGGTGCCCGAGGATGCGCCGTATGACCCCCGGATCGTCATCAGCGCGATCACGCGCATCAGCTTTTTGAATTTTGGACATTCGAGCGGATCTCGCTCCCTTCCGTTGGTGCGCGCGGCGAACGCGGCAGTATTCGATATCGATATCGAACACCCGTTTGAGCAGGCGCGCCCAACTCATCGGAACGGGTTCAGTCGCCGGAACCGCTCGATCATTCTTGGATCATCTCACGATGCTCTTGACATGGCGGCGGGATCGTATTCTAATGCGCCCCCCATGCAAGATGCTGAGCAGTGGCGACAGGATTTTCGCAGACAGACATGAAGGCGGGAATGGATAGATCGAAGCGGGCGCTATTACCGAAGGCCAATTGCGGGTCGGGGAGAGTTGCGCCTGAATGGCGGGCATATCGTGGAAGCAACGCGGCTGCGTCGCTGGTCGGCGAGACTACGCTCGCGCGGCGCAGCCCAGGCTGCGAGCGCCGGGACATACGCGCATGGTATGCGGCAACACGGGAGAGGTACATGCAGGCTTAGCGCCCAGCGTACCGATCAACATCAAACCCGGGTTGCCGCGAAAGTGGCCCCGGGTTTTTTGTTGCCCGGGTTTGATGGACAGCAAACGGGCTTCTGGCGGAACTGGAATACGCGCCGGTCTCAGACACCGGTGCCGCGAGGCATGAGGGTTCAACTCCCTCGGGGCCCACCAGATTTGGCGATCGGCAGATTGGCCGACCACGAAAAAGGAGGTGATCGATTCTGAAGCAGTAACAGCGGGGCATTGGAGAAGCCAGGAGTTCTCGCCGGCTTGTCGCGTCGGAGATCACGGGTTCGAATCCCGTATGCCTCGCCAAGTATTTCGTTGCAACCGCGTTGTCAGCGGGTGAGGCTCTTGAGTCCTCTCCGGTGCGCCTGGCCCGTGAATTGGTCGAGCGTATGCCGCGGCGCGGGGGTGGCGGATGTCGTGTGATCTAGCTCAGAGGTAGAGCGCGGGCGGCAACGCCCGAGGTCGAGAGTTCGAGTCTCTCGTTCACAACCGTTGTTCCATAGCTCATGGGTAGAGCAATCGACTTTACGTCGATTGGTAGCGGGTTCGAATCCCGCTGGAACGCAGCCCAGTTAAGGCTGACGCAACTGTAGTACCCGGGGCCGGCCGCAGCGTGACAGCGTGCAGTTTGCGCTCGATGCGCCGCCTGTCCGACCCGCGCGCCGTGCGGCGTGCGACGCGCGAAGCGGCAACAGCCCGACGCGATGAAGGCTCGTGTGTCCGCAGGTGGGACGCACAGCCGGATTCGCTGACGGCGCGGCCGTCTTCCCGCTTGCACGCGACGGAGCCCGTCGCACAGCCGGTAGGCCGGTCTCATTTTCAAGCTGAGTAGAGGTGTCATCATGTTCAAGAAGATTTTCGTGAAGAAGGACGAGCGGGCGCTCCTGTTTCGTCGGGGCGACTTCGTTGCGATCCTGGGCCCGGGGGAGCACCGTTTCCTCGACCCGCTGTGGCGGCTGTCGGTGGAGACCTTTTCGCTGTCCAAGCCGCTGTTCGAGCACCGGCTGGCGGACTACCTACTGCAAGGCCGAGCCGGCTCTGGTGGAGCGCGAGTTCCACGTCGTCGAGCTGGGCCCGACCGAGATCGGTCTGCGCTACGAGAAGGGCACGCTGGTCGAGGTGCTGGCGCCGAACATCCGGCGTCTGTACTGGAAGGGCTACATCGATGTGCGGCTCGACAAGCTCGACATCGCAGCCGACTTTGCGTTGCCGGCAGCTCTGGCGTCGCAGCTCGTGGCGGGCGTACCGCGTGGCCAGAAGGTCGTCGGAACGGATGGCGTCTTCTCGGTGCAGGTTGCGCAGAACCACGTTGCCGTCCTGTATGTCGACGGCAAGGTGCAGGGACTCCTAGAGGCCGGGTTGCACGCCTTCTGGCGCTACAACCGAGACCTGCGTGTGGAGATTGTCGATCTTCGTCTGCAGGTGCTCGAGGTCGCTGGTCAGGAAATCCTGACCAAGGACAAGGTCGGGCTGCGGGTCAATTTGACCGCTGGCTACCGCGTGAGCGATGTGTTGCTGGCTTTTTCCCGGCAGGCCAAGCCGGTGGACTACCTGTACAAGGAGCTCCAGTTCGGCCTGCGGGCGGCGGTCGGAACGCGCACGCTGGACGAGCTGCTCGAGAACAAGACCGTCATCGACGACGTGGTCAACGAGCACATCAAGCGCCGGGTCGTCGGCAACGGGCTCGAGGTCGAGAGCGTCGGGGTGAAGGACATCATCCTGCCGGGAGAGATGAAGACGATCCTGGCGAAGGTGGTCGAGGCCGAGAAGGTCGCGCAGGCGAACGTGATCCGGCGCCGGGAGGAGACGGCGGCGACGCGTTCTCTGCTCAACACCGCCAAGGTGATGGAGGACAACCCGGTCGCGCTCCGGCTCAAGGAGCTCGAGACCCTGGAGAAGGTCACCGAGAAGATCGACAAGATCTCCGTGTTCGGTGGACTCGACGGGGTGCTCAAGGATCTGGTGAAGATCTAGGCAGTTCATGCGTCCGGTCAGCGAGGCGTTTTCCCGCCGGTCGGGCGGTTTGTTTCTTCCCGCCTGGCCGTCAGCGCATCGGATCTTCAAGACCCCTCCTAGCTCAGCCCGGCGAGAGCACTCGGCTTCGAACCGAGCGGTCGGGGGTTCAAATCCCTCGGAGGGGACCATCTTCAATGTTGCAGATCTAAACCCATCGTCTAGTGGCCCAGGACGGGAGCCCCTCAAGCTCCAGACACCGGTTCGAATCCGGTTGGGTTTACCAGCGAAACTTGGCCTTGCACTTGCGCGCTTCCATCCTGCATGACGAAAGCATGACCGAGGCCCTTTAGGTAACACAAAGCCATCGACGCCCTGCGAGCGGCCGAGATCCTCTCGCGACGCTGCCCGGAAAGATTCAGGAGGCTCTGGCGCGGCTAGGGGACGAAAGCCGGAAACCGAGCACGCTTGCAGGTAGCAACAGCCACGCTGGCGGCTCCGGTACTTGAAGTGCGCGGAAGTTGAAGGTCACGTCGTCGAAACCTTCCTGCTCGGTCGTGACCTGGAAGAGTCCAAACGAGAACCCGGTCGGCACACTCACGGCGAGCAAGTTTCCCGGCTCGCTGACGGCCCCGTCCGAGGCACTTAAGAAAGCCAATACGCGATACTCGTTGGAGTTGCCCGTCGCCTCGAGCGCGAGGAGACGGATGACGTCGTTTCCGTCACTTGGCGAGTCATCCGAGTGCAAGCTGAGGCTCGTGATCGGGGCCGAGAACGACATCAGCGTATCCTGCAGACCCAGGTTCAGCGCACCGGCAAAATTGGGATCCGAGATCGCGTTGTTGTTCTTGATCGCCACGAACCCGTCGGTGACACCACCGAGCGTGAAGACGTCGCCAACGGCGATCGCCGGATTCAGAGTCGCGGGGACGGTCCCAGAAGTAAAGGTGATGCCGCTCACGGCGTATTGATTCCCAGGCTGAGGAACGATCGTGGCAGCGAGGTTGAGATCGTCGAAGTTGATGACCACGGCAGCGACTGGATGCGGAGCCAGCGCCAGACTACCGGCAAGGACCGCTGTGGCGAGCCCTGTTGCAAGCGAATGCAGGTGTCGAGTGCGCGACATGGTGGCCCTCCTTCGGGGGCTTCGTTGGACCGCGCGAAGTACGAGCGGCGAAACCGTAGCCGCAAGGTCACTGTAAGGCTTTTGCCCCGACGCAAGCGACATGCCCAAATTATTTGCGGTCGAGAATCAATCTGTTGCTAGACGCTGCGCGCGCCTGCATCGCACCGTTGTCAAATCCTTCGACACGATCTCGCTTCATCTTGTCGCCATCGGCTGACAGTTCCGCGTGTGACGCGACCGCCAGTCTTATCCTCCCCTTAGACTGCTGACACTATGGTGTCAGTAGCCCCTCCCTAGTATGTCGGTTGTGCGCTGAGCACACCTCGCAACGCAAAGGAGAGACGGAGATGGCACAGACGAATGGGTCGAGACACGACGTGGTGGTATGGTTCGAGATCCCCGCTGGTGATTTTGTGCGCGCCAAGCGCTTCTATGAGAAGGTCTTCGATGTCGCGCTGAAGGAGGAGCAGATGGGGCCGATGCGCCTCGGCGTGTTTCCATACGCCGGTGAAGCCGTGTCCGGTTGCGTGATCGCTGGGCAGGGATACAAGGCAGGGCAGGACGGCAGCGTCGTCTATATCAACGCGGGCGATGATCTCGCTGAGCCGTTGAGGCGCGTGGAAGGGGCGGGCGGCAAGGTCCTGGTTCCCAAGACGCTGATCAACGCCGAGATCGGTTACTTCGCGCATTTCCTCGACAGCGAGGGCAACCGGGTGGGGATGCACTCGCTGAACTAGCAGGGTGCCGACGGGCTCGGACGCAACGAGGAGCCCGCCGCGCGCGCTCCCAGCCCCTTCACGCGGCCCGCGTCGCTATGGCCATGCGGGCGCAGGAGACTATTTTTTCTTGTAGGTCAGCAGCTGCCGACTGCTGTTGTCGCCGAAGCTGTCTTGGTATTCGTGTTTTACGAGGCAGTTGATGGCTCGCTGCGACCCAGTAGCTCCAGGTGCCGGTGCCTGTATTCCGCTCCCCTTTGTCGTTGACCACGATGTACGACTGCGCGACGGTGATCCTGAGAGCGACAAACTGACCGGCGGGCACCTGTACCGGTTCCCAGGTTCCCTACGTTGAATGTCGAATTCGTGTCTGCCTGAAAAGTCTGGCCGACTCATCGCCGACTGGACCGACCACACCTGATTCGGCAGGAGCGGGAAAGTCATCCAGTCCAGGGCCGGAACGGACTCGAGCTGCTCCCCGTTCGCTTGCGAGACCCATTGCTTCAGCTGCGCTCCGCCTGACTCGAGTACGATGGAACCGCCGGATCCATCGTCGCCCCGGTCGGAGAACGTGATGCGGCCTGCGCTGATTTTGGAGAGGGTTTGCGTGTGCACCGATTTTCGCGATCCGTATTGGTACTGATAAGTACACACGTCTCCAACCTTCCAGTCGAAGCCCGCGATCGAATCCGGATGAGGCAGTGTGGTGCCTGGCGCGGTGGGTGCGCCGGTCACGTCTGCACTCCGATCGTTTGCCGACCCGGCGCATCCCACAGACAAGACCACGGCCGTGGCAAGAAGAAGATACAGCTCTCTCGTCAATTCCTACTCCTTACTTGGTCGTGAGATTCGTACGCATTCTAGTTTATCGCAGCACAGGTCGTTGCCGCGCTAGTTAAGGTCTGACCCATTCTACGCATGCGAGCCGAAAATGCGCCGCGCCGACCGGTTGTTCCAGATTGTCCAGCAACTACGCGGCCGGCGCCTTACGACCGCACGCCATCTCGCCAACCGCTTGCAGGTCTCCGAGCGCACGATCTATCGCGATGTGCGTGACCTGCAGCTTTCCGGCGTGCCGATCGAGGGCGAGGCCGGTGTCGGATACATCCTGCGTAAAGGCTTCGACATTCCTCCGCTGATGTTCGACCGAGAAGAGCTCGAGGCCCTGGTGGTAGGCGCCCGCATGGTGCAGGCCTGGGGCGGCGCGAAGCTCTCCGACGCTGTAACCCAGGCCCTGACCAAAATCGAAGCCGTGCTGCCTGTCGATCGCAGGCGCGACATCGTTCGATCCCGTTTGTTCGCGCTGCACTTTCACATCCCGCCGAACCTCGCTGCAACTGTCGACTGCATGCGCGAAGCGATCAACCGGCGGCAACTGTTGCGTTTCGAGTACGTGCGCCAGGACGGTGAGCCGTCGAGTCGGGACGTGCGTCCGCTCGCACTCTATTTCTGGGGCTCGGTGTGGACGCTCGCTGCGTGGTGCGAGCTACGGAACGACTTCCGCAGCTTTCGCGTCGACCGTATCTCGAAGCCGGCGATCCTCGACCGACGTTTCGTAGAGGAGCCGGGCAAGACGTTGGACGATTTCATCAGCCGCGTGGTGAAGGACTAGACGCCCAGGTCATGCGAAGCTCACCATCACGTGCCGCACGACCGTGTAGTCCTCGAGGCCGTAGAGAGAAAGGTCTTTACCATACCCGGACATCTTCACCCCGCCGTGGGGCATCTCGTTGACCAGCGTGAAGTGGGTGTTGATCCACGTGCAGCCGTACTCGAGCCGGCTGGCCACCTTCATCGCCTTCTTGATGTCGGTAGTCCAGACCGAGGAGGCTAACCCATAATCCGAATCATTGGCCCAGTCGATGGCCTGGTCGGCATCGGTGAAGCGAGTGACGGATACCACGGGGCCGAACACTTCTTTGCGCACGATCTCGTCGGTCTGCAGAGCGCCTGCGATCAGCGTCGGTTCGTAGAAGAAGCCGCCGCCTGCAGCCGCCTTGCCGCCGACCACCACCTCCATATGCTTGGAGGAGACCGCGCGCTCGACGAATCCGGCGACGCGCTCGCGGTGCTTGCCGGTGATGAGCGGTCCGACCTCGCTGTCCTCTTTGTCGGGCGCGCCGTACTTGATGCTCGAAACGGCGGCGCCCAGATCGGCGACCAACTTGTCGTAGATCTTCGCGCCCGCGTAGATGCGACACGCCGCCGTGCAATCCTGCCCGGCGTTGTAGAAGCCCGCCATACGAATCCCAGCCACTACGGCAGCGAGGTCAGCGTCGTCGAATACGATGACCGGTGCTTTGCCTCCCAACTCGAGGTGCGTGCGTTTCACGCCGGCGATCGCTGCCTCGATCACTTTCTGTCCCGTGGCCACACTGCCCGTGACCGATACCATGCGCACACCGGGATGATTGATGAGAGGCGAGCCTACCGATGGGCCGCGGCCGGTGACTACATTGACGACTCCGGCCGGGAAAAGGTCCGCGCAGAGCTGCGCCAGCTTGAGCGTAGTCAGCGGCGTTTGCTCCGAGGGCTTGATGACGACGGCGTTGCCGGCCGCAAGTGCCGGGGCGATCTTCCACGCCGCCATCATCAGCGGGTAGTTCCAGGGCGCGATCTGGGCGATAACGCCGATTGGATCGCGCCGGATCATGCTCGTGTGCCCGGGCAGATACTCATCCGTGTTGCTCCCCGGCAGACAGCGAGCGGCGCCGGCGAAGAAGCGGAAGCAATCGACGATGACAGGGAGCTCGTCGTTGAGCACCCGCACCCGCGGCTTTCCGCAATTGAGCGACTCCAGCTCGGCGAAAGCGGCCGCGTCCTGCTCGATACGATCGGCGAGCTTGAGCAGCAGAAGCGAGCGCTCCTGCGGCGTGGTCTGACCCCAGCTCTTGAACGCAGATCGTGCAGCAGCCACCGCGGCGTCCACTTGCGCAGCGCTCGCTTCGGGCACCGTGCCAACGGGTTTTCCGGTGGCCGGATTGACGATGGACTCCCCGGCGCCTTCGCCGGCGACGAACTTGCCGTTGATCAGCAGCTTGGTCTCGAGCATGGTGGGTCTCCTGAAGAGGACTACTTGCCGCTGCCGGCCACCTCGTGCGTGTCGCGCGTGAGGTAGAAGGCGGCGAGAATCGGAATGAAGGTGACGGCGATGACGAACACGGCGACGACATTGGTTACCGGGCGTTGACGCGGGCGCACCAGCTCGGTCAGCATCCAGATCGGCAGCGTGCTCTGCTGCCCGGCGGTGAACGTGGTGACGATCACCTCATCGAAGGACAGTGCAAACGCGAGCATGCCACCGGCCAGCAGTGCAGTTGCGAGGTTGGGCAGGATCACGTGGCGGAAGGTCTGGAACCCGTTGGCGCCCAGGTCCATGCTCGCCTCGATCAACGCGAAGGACGAGCGGCGGAAGCGGGCCAGCACGTTGTTGTACACGATCACGATGCAGAAGGTGGCGTGGCCGATGACGATGGTCCAGAAGCTGAACGGGATCTCGAGCAGCCCGAGCGCGCTGCGCAGGCTGATGCCGGTGATGATGCCGGGGAGCGCGATGGGCAGCACCAGCAGCAGCGAGATCGCCTCGCGGCCGAAGAAGCGCGTGCGCCACACGGCAGCGGCCGCCAACGTTCCCAGCACCATGGCGGTCAATGTCGACACCACCCCCACCTTCAGGGACAGCGCCAGCGCCTGATGGATATCGGGCCGCTCCCAGGCGACGGCGAACCATTTCGTAGTGAGGCCGGGGAGCGGGAACACGAAACTCTTGGCATCGGTGCTGAAGGCATACAGCACGATGAACGCGAGCGGAATGTGCAGGAACAAGATCGCCGCCAGAGCCGCCGCTGTCAGGCTCCAAGCCCGCTTTCGTACCCGCGGTGGCGCGGCCAGCGCGACGGTTCGGATCAGAGCGCATCGAAGGCTCCCAGGCGCTTGGCCAGAGTGAGATAGACGGCCATGATGACGATCGGCACCACGGTGAGCGCCGCGGCCAGCGGAATGTTGCCGGCGGTGCCTTGATGCGCAAACACCGCCTGCCCGATGAAGGGAGCGGACGTGCCGACGATGCCGGGGATGATGTAGTCGCCGAGCGTGAGCGAGAAGGTGAAGATCGAGCCGGCGACCACACCGGGCAGCGCCAGCGGGAGGATGACCTTGCGGAACGTCTGGCCGGGCCCCGCGCCGAGATCCGCGGAGGCTTCGATCAGCGAGCGCGGGACGCGCTCCAGAGCAGCCACGATCGGCAGCACCATGAACGGCAGCCAGACGTAGAGAAAGACCAGGAAGGTCCCGATGTCCGACGTCGACAGCGACGGCCCGCCGATCACCGGGATCGAGAGCACGGCGTCGAGAAGCCAGGTGAGGCCGAGCTTGCCCGCCAGCCACGTGACGATGCCTTCTTTGGCGAGGATCAGCTTCCAGGAATACACCCGCACCAGATAGCTCGACCACAGCGGCAGCATCACCCCGAGATAGAGAACCGCTTTCACGCGCGTGCTGGCATAGCGCGCCATATAGTAGGCGAGGGGAAACGCCAGCAGCGCTGCGGCCACGGTGACGGCCGCAGCCATGGTCGAGGTTCGCAGGATGATGTCCAGGTTGGCCAGTGTGAACAACTGGGCGTAAGTCGCGAGCGAAACCTCCCGCACCACCATTCCGGAAAACTCGTCGATGTAGAACAGGCTCTGCAGCAGCAGAGCGAACAGCGAGCCCAGGTAAATCACGCCGAGCCACGCCAGCGGCGGTGCCAGCAACAGAAACAACAGCACCCGCGGATGCAGGTACAGCGCATCGGCGATGCGCTGCCCGATCCCCGGCGCGGGCAAAGCGGTAACCGCATTCATGCTGGCGCTCCGCTGAGCGGCTTCTGGTGACGGCGCTGCCACGCGAGCCGCACGCGCGCGCCGATCGCCGGCACGGCCCCGGCGTCATCGGCGTTCTGCTGCAACACCGAGAGCTGCCCGCCTGCGTCCAGCGCAACCGTGCAGCGCGTGGCGGCTCCGAGATACACGATGCTTTGCATCACACCCGCGGCCTGCGCCCAGCCCTCCGGGACGGCGTCGTCCATGAAGCGTATCTTTTCGGGCCGTATCGAGAACGCTGCAGCTGAGCCCGCCAGCCGCTGGGCCAGCTCGCCGTCGCAGACGTTGGAGACGCCGACGAACCCCGCGACAAAAGCCGTCGCCGGGTTCTCGTATATCGCGCCGGGTGCACCGATCTGCTCGATGCGCCCGTGATTGAAGACGGCGAGACGGTCGCTCATCGCCAGGGCCTCGCCCTGGTCGTGTGTCACGTACACGAAAGTGATCCCGACCTGGCGCTGGAGAACTTTAAGCTCGACTTGCATCTGCTCGCGCAGCTTCAGATCCAGGGCTCCGAGCGGCTCGTCCAGAAGCAGCACCCGGGGCCGGTTGATCAGCGCTCGCGCCAGCGCGACCCGTTGACGTTGCCCGCCGGAGAGCTGCGAGGGCTTTCGCGCGCGCATGCCTGCGAGCTTCACCAGCTCGAGCGCTTCGTCCGAGCGTGCACGGCGCTCCGTCAGGGGGACCTTGCGGATCATCAGACCGTACTCCACGTTCTCGCCCACGGTCATGTGCGGGAACAGGGCGTAGTCCTGGAACACGGTGTTCACGTTGCGTTGATACGGCGGCACGCCGGCGACATCGACGCCGTGGATGGCAATCCCACCGCTGTCAGGTTGCTCGAATCCAGCGATCAAGCGCAGACAGGTGGTCTTGCCGGAGCCGGAGGGCCCGAGCAGGGAGAAGAACTCGCCGTCGGCGATCTCGAAGCTGACGCCGTCGATGGCGTGCACGTCGCCAAAGGATCGGCGCACAGCGGCGAAGCGGACCGCCGGGTTGATGGGTTCTGACATGGAAAAACAGAGCCGGCGGCCGCGGCCGCCGGCTCCCGCGTCGAAGCTATCAGCGGCCGCCGAGGATGGCGATGTAGTCCGTCACCCAGCGGTAGTAGGGCACACAGGCCTTCCCGCCGCAGTTGGCCACTGGCGTGCGCCAGAACCAGATGCGGTCGAACTCGTTCATGCCGTTGTTCTCGCAGCCTTTGTCACCGAGCAGCGCATTGCCCTTGCAAGCCGACGGAACCGACGGCACCGAGCCGAACCACGCCGAGAGATCGCCTTGCAGCTTCGGAGTCACCGAATGCTCCAACCACATGTAGGCGCAGTTGGGATGCGGTGCCTTGACATGCAGCATGGTCGTGTCGGCCCAGCCCGTCGCTCCTTCCACCGGCACCGTGCTCGCGATGGGCTTGGACTCCGACTTGAGGAGATTGACCTGGAATCCCCAGGAAGAGGACGCCACCACGCCCTCGTTCTTGAAGTCCTCGACCTGCATCATGGCATCGTGCCAGTAGCGCGATACGAGCTTGCGCTGCTCGCGCAGCAGGTCGAGCGCTGCCTTGTACTGGTCCTCGTTCAGCTCGTACGGGTTCTTGATGCCCAGCTCCGGCTTCACCTTCATCAGATACAGCGCCGCGTCCGCGATGTAGATGGGGCCATCGAAGGCCTGCACGCGGCCCTTGTTGGACTTGCCGTCGCTCAGGGTCATCTCCTTGAACACCACCTCCCAGCTCTTGGGCGGCGTCTTGAAGATGTTGGTGTTATAGGCGAGCACGTTGTAGCCCCACTGGTAAGGCACCCCATAGTGCTTGCCGTTCACGTAGTGCCAGGGCGCCTTCTGCAGACGCGGGTCCACGTTCTTGAAGCTCGGCACGAGCGCAGTGTTGACCTCCTGCACGCGCCCGCCGGCAATCAGGCGCAGAGAAGCATCGCCGGACGCCGTCACCAGATCGAAGCCGCCCTCGTTCATCAGCGCCACCATCTCGTCCGAGGTGTTGGCGGTTTTCACCCGCACCTTGCAGGCGGTTTTTTTCTCGAACTCCGTGACCCAGTCGTAGCTCTTGTCCGTCTCGCCCCGCTCGATGTAACCCGGCCAGGCCACGATATCCACGTAGCCTTCGCCCTTGCCGACCTTTTCCATTCTGGCCTGGACCGCGGTAGCGGCCAACACACCGGCGGCCGCCGCCAGTAGCGCGCTTCCCCACAAACGCGTGACTCGAGCACCCATTTCCGTCTCCTTGTTTTGCGGTTGCATATTATGGAAGCAGGAGAAACCGGGCCGCTGCGTCGCCCGGTCCGGGGCGCCCCTTTTCGTCTTTTCGTCCCGACCTGCGCGCCGATTCTAGCACCTAACTTCTGGAGCCCGAGCGGGGTTCGAGATCGCATATGCAGATCCGCAGGCGGGCGCGTACACTGCTCGAGGCCAAAAGAACAAGGGGCGGATTGCCTGCCCGTTACCAAGTCGTACCATTGTTTTCCGAATGCCGAGTCGAGGGGGATGCAATGAAAACCAGGAACACCGTGATCGCGCTGGCCGGGGCTGTGCTGTTTGGCTGGGCTGCGATCGCTGCAGCGCAGGATGCGATCAAAATCGCTGTCGGAGCGCCGCTCACCGGACCGCTCGCGAAGCAGGGCCAGGAGGTTGCCAACGCGGTCAAGCTCGCTGTCGAAGAGTGGAACGCGAAGGGCGGTGTCCTCGGCAGGAAGATCCAGGTCGTCGAGGCCGACGACCAGGGCAATCCGCAGATCGGCATCGCAGCCGCGGAAAAAGTCGCCGCCGACGCAGCAGTGGTAGGCACGGTGTGGGGCATCACCAGCGTGACGTGCATTCCGGTCTCGGAGGTGTTTCAGAAGGCGAGCCTGGTGCTGATCACGCCCGGATGCACCAATCCGAAAGTGACCGATCGGCGCCTCAACAACACCAATCGCGTCTGCGCGCGAGACGACGCCCAGGCTCCCGCCGCGGCGATCTTTGCCATCCAGGACCTGAAGGCAAGCAAGATCGCGATCTTCGATGATGGCACGACCGGCCCGAAGGGCTTCGCCGATGAGTTCGACAAGAAAGCGAAGGCGCTGGGCGCGCAGACGCTGCGCTACCAGGTCCGCGCGGGCGACAAGGATTTCCGCGCCATCCTCGGCACGGTGCCCAAGGACGTGAACCTGATCGTCCCGAGCCTGTGGGCTCCGGAAGCCGCGCTCATCGCCAAACAATTGCCCGACGTAGGGCTCGACGTGAGGATGATCGGCGGGGACGGCATCTTTGAGGTCAAGGATTACATCGAAGCATCGGGCGGTGCCGCAGAGGGCAACTACGTGACTTTCCTGGCGCCCGATATGCGGACGCTGCCGGCCGGCGCGAGCTTCGTCAAGGCGTTCGAGACCAAGTATGGACCGCTGAGCTCCTACGGGCCGCTGGCCTACGAGGCCGCCAACATTATCCTGGAGGCGGTCAAGAAAGTCGGCAAAGCAGATCGCGCTGCGGTGCGCGACGCCGTGCGCGCAACGAAAAACTACCGCGGCGTGCTGGGCGTGCCGCTGACGTTCGACGACAAGGGCGATGTGACCGGCGGGCTGATCTTCGTGTATCAGGTCAAAGGTCCGGCTTTCCAACAGATCAAAACGGTGGTGGTGAAGTAGCCGACCGAATCGCCCGCGGCTTGCTCCACGGCAGCAATGCCGCTGCTCGAAGCGTCCGGCCTGTCGATGGCCTTCGGCGGGCTGCGCGCCGTACACGAGCTCGATCTCACGATACAAGCGGGCGAGATCACGGGCCTCATCGGTCCCAACGGATCGGGAAAGACTACCGTCTTCAACGTCGATCAGCGGTCTCTACCGCGCCACCGCTGGCCGGATCGTCTTCGACCGCGACAGGACCGATCTGGTTGGGCGCGCGCCGCATACCATCACCAAGCTCGGCATCGCACGCACATTCCAGAACCAGCGCCTGTTCAACCAGATGACCGTGCTGGAGAACGTCCTGGTCGGAATGCACTGCCGAACCCGGGCGGGCCCCGGCAGCGTGCTGCTCGCTTTGCCCGGTGCCCGAGCCGAGCGGCGTCGAACGATCGAACGCGGCGAAGCGCTGCTGGCCTTTTTCGGTGATCGCCTCGCGCCGCGCGCCAGCGATGCGGCCGCAGGCCTGTCCTACGCCAACCGCAGGCGCCTCGAGATCGCGCGGGCGCTGGCGACCGATCCCAAGCTTCTGCTGCTCGACGAGCCCGCCGCCGGCATGAACCCGACCGAGAAGCGCGAGCTGCGCCAGGACATCGCGCGCATCCGCGAACGCGGCGTCACGGTGCTCTTGATCGAGCACGACATGGGGTTGGTGCAGGGTATCTGCGAACGCGTGGTGGTGCTCGATCACGGTGTGAAGATCGCCGACGGCAGCTTCCACGAAGTGCGGCGCAACGCCGCCGTGGTGGAAGCCTATCTCGGGCGACGCCATGCTTAGGCTCGCCGACGTCGTGGCGAGCTACGGCCCCGTTACCGTCCTGCACAGCCTCAGCCTCGAAGTCCAGAGCGGAGAGATCGTCTGCCTGCTGGGCGGCAACGCGGCGGGCAAGTCGACTACGCTGAAAACGATCCTCGGCATGGTGCGTCCGAGCGCGGGCAGTGTGCAGCTCGACCACGAGCGCATCGACCGGCTCGCGACCGAAGACATCGTCCGCCGCGGCATCGCACTGGTGCCCGAATCGCGACGCATCTTTGCGCGCATGACTGTGTGGGAGAACCTGGCGATGGGCGCCTACACGCGTCGCGAAGCGCCAGGCGGGGAATTCGCAGCCGATCTCGACCGCGTGTTCGCGCTGTTTCCGCGCCTCAAGGAGCGGACCGCGCAGCACGGGGGAACGCTGTCGGGAGGTGAGCAGCAGATGCTCGCGATCGGCCGCGCGCTGATGGCGAGGCCCAGGCTGCTGCTGATGGACGAGCCATCCATGGGTCTCGCGCCGGTGCTGGTGGAGCAGGTCTTCGACATCATCCAGACCATCAACCGTCAGGGCACCACCGTCCTGGTCGTCGAGCAGAATGCCGCAGTTGCGCTCTCGATCGCCGATCGCGCCTACGTGCTGCAGGAGGGGCGCATCGTCATGCAGGGCCCTGCTGCCTCGCTGCTCGACGAAGACCACATCCGTCGCGCGTATCTGGGCGAGGATTGATGTTCGACGCACTGCAAATCCTGCCGCAGCAGCTGGTCTTCGGCCTGGCGTTAGGTGCGGTCTACGGCCTCATCGCGCTGGGCTACACGATGGTGTACGGCATCCTGATGATGATCAACTTCGCCCACGGCGAGCTGTTCATGATCGGGGCCTACGTGGGCTGGGCCGTGCTGACGTGGCTGATCAACTCGCAGATGGGCGGCCTGCATCCGCTCTGGGTGCTGCCGCTGCTGCTGTTGATGGGGATGTCTGTCTCCGCGATTCTCGGCGTCACGCTCGAGCGCTTCGCCTATCGTCCCCTGTACACGCGTGGCGCGACGCGACTCGGCCCGTTGATCAGCGCCGTCGGGGCGTCGATCTTCCTGCAGAACGCGGTGATGCTCACGCAGGGCGCGCGCATGAAGGTCTACATGACCAGCCTGCTGTTCCCGCGCGGCTGGCACGTGCAGATCGGGAACGTGCGGATCTCCGCCCTGGTCCTGGTGATGACTTCGGTCGCAGTGACGTTGATGTTATTGCTGAACGCGCTGGTTCAGCGCAGCACGCTGGGCCGCTGCATGCGCGCCGTGGCCGAGGACCGCGAGGTGGCGGCGGTCATGGGCGTAAACGTGCGGCGCGTGATCTCGCAGACCTTCCTGCTCGGATCCGCGCTGGGCGGCGCCGCCGGCGTGCTGGTGGGCCTGTACTACACGCAGATCGATTTCTTCATGGGCTACTCGGCGGGCCTGAAGGCGTTCACCGCGGCGGTGCTGGGTGGGATCGGCAATCTCAAAGGCGCGATGCTGGGCGGCATTGTGCTCGGTGTGATCGAAAGCCTGGCGGTGACCTTCATCAACCCCGCGTACCGGGACGTGGTCGCCTTCGTGGTGCTGATCCTTGTGCTCGTCTTCCGGCCCACCGGACTGCTCGGCGAGACGGTGCCGCAGGCGAACAAGGTCTGACATGGGATCCGCACGACGCTCCGTCCTGCTCGCCGCCGCACTCGGTGCTATCGCGCTCGTCGCCCCGCTCGTCGCGCCGAACGACTATGTGGTCGGCGTTCTCGCCCGCATTTGCCTGTACGCAACGCTGGCGCTGGGGCTGAACATCGTGGTGGGCTTCGCCGGTCTCCTCGACATCGGCTACGTCGCGTTCTTCGGTATCGGCTCCTACCTTTACGCGTTTCTCGCCTCGCCGCAATTCGGCGTGCACTTGCCGTTTCTCGTGGCACTGCCCATCGTTGTCGTTGGCACTGCGCTGTTCGGCATCCTCATCGGCGCGCCGACGTTGCGCCTTGGGGGCGACTACCTCGCCATCGTGACGCTCGGATTCGGTGAGATCACCTATATCCTGCTTCTGAACCTGGACCGGCCGGTGAACATCACAAACGGAGCGAGCGGAATCACCGACATCGACGCCCCGGCACTGCTTGGACACGTCATGTCCGGTAACGTCCAGTACTACTATCTCTTCCTGGCAGTGCTCGCGCTGGCCCTGCTCGCCTCGCGTCGCTTGCAGCACTCCCGCGTCGGTTGGGCCTGGCAGGCCATCCGCGAGGACGAGCTCGCCGCGCGCGCGATGGGCGTCAACACCACTGATCGCGAAGCTTCAGGCCTTCGCCCTGGGCGCTTCCTTCGCCGGGTTTGCCGGTGCGCTGCTGGCGTCGTGGCAGAGGTCCGTGTTCCCGGAGAACTTCCTGTTCACCGAGTCCATCAACGTGCTGGCCATGGTCATCATCGGCGGCATGGGAAGTCTCCTCGGCGTCGTGCTCGGCGCGGCCGTCATCGTTGCGCTGCCGGAGCTGTTCCGCGAGCTTCAGGCCTACCGCCTCTTGATGTTCGGCTTCATGTTGATGGTGCTGATGATCTTCCGTCCCCAGGGCATCTTGGCGCCGCACCGCTGACTCCTCTGCTGTCCATGAGCTTCGGTTCCTGCTGGCCGCGCTAGTGCTCGCGCCTTTGCACGCGCAGGCCCATACCACCCGGCTCAGTGGCGCGGAGATCACGGTTTCGGGACATGAAGCCCAAGTCGCGCTGATCCTCAACGGCGCCGACCTCGACGCAGCGCTCGGGACCACGCTTACGGACTCGAGCGGAAAGGTGTCGGAGGCGCGCCTGCGCACATCTCGGGACGCGATCATCGACTACGTCGCGGCGCGAGCGCGCGTCTCCAACTCGGCTGGTGGTACCTGCCTCTACATGCGCCGCGCTCTCGCTGGCGACGCCGAGCACGTCAAAGTATCGCTGTCGTGGATTTGCCCCCCGATGACCGGCGCACTGGTGTACCAGTGCACGCTCTTCAACGAGATCGACCCCGCCGCCCGCCAGATCGTGACGGTTAAGGGCGATGCGAGCGGTCTCGCCTTGCTGAGCGCGGCTTCGCCGCGCGTGACGCTGGCGCGGACCGAGGCCGCATTGGGCGACGTGTTTCTTCACTATCTGTTGGCCGGCGTCGAGCACATCGCTATCGGCTACGACCACATCGCATTTCTGATCGCGGTGATCCTTTGGGGACGACGGCTGTGGCCCCTGGTGGGCGTGGTCACGGCGTTCACGGTTGCACACTCGCTCACCTTGAGCTTGGCCGTCCTGGGCGTCGTCAGCCCGCCCCAGCGGCTGGTCGAGATCGCCATCGCGCTGTCCATCGTCTATGTCGCGGCGGAGAACTTTTTCGTGCACGACCTGCGCCGGCGCTGGATCGTGACATTCGTGTTCGGCCTGGTGCACGGCTTTGGCTTCGCCGGTGTGCTGCGCGAGTACGGGATCCCGCGAGACGCACTGGTCCCGGCGCTGGCTGCGTTCAACATCGGCGTCGAGCTCGGCCAAATCGTCATCGTGGCGGCCGCACTGCTGTTGCTGCATCTGGTCGAGAGCAGGGTCCGCGCTCTGCAGCCGGCCCCGAGTTCGCGGCTCGTGTGCAGGCATCCTTGCGCCTCGGCGCTGACTCCTCTGCTGTCCTATCCGGTGTCCGGGGCGGTTCTGCTGCTCGCGCTGTATTGGGCGGCACAGCGCATCTTCTTCCAATGAGATTGACAGCCGCGGTCGCCGCGGACGATAGTAACGACGCAAGCACAACAGCGTTCCCGGGCAAGAGGAGCATGTGTGCACCGGGCGCATTTTCTTACGTGAGAGGGGACTCGTATGAAATCGACAGTCGATGCTGTCCGCTGCACCGTTGTCGTCGGAATCGTCGCCGCAGCCTGCTCAGCGCTGCCGGTCGCCGCCGACACCACCGATGTGAAGACCCAGTCCTGGGTGTACGTCAAGAAGACCGGCGCCCACTGCAAGGACGATCCCAACTGCGTGAACCGCTACCATCCGGCGATCAAGCCGGTGGCCCGCGCGCAGCAGGGCCAGCTCATCGTGTTCGAGACGCGCGATGCGCTGGACTCGGAGCTCAACGTGAGCTCAACCGGGAAGGACCTCGCCGCGGTGGACCTGAACCTCGTGCATCCGCTCACCGGGCCGGTCTACATCGAAGGCGCCAAGCGTGGCGACGTGCTGGCCATCACGCTAGTCGATATCGAGCCGGACGAGTATGCCTACACGACGATCATTCCCGGCTTCGGTTTTCTGCGCGATCTGTATCCCACTCCCTTCATCGCCAACTGGAAGCTGAACCGGATGGAAGCGGTATCCGACCAGGTGCCGAGCGTGGCGATTCCCATGAATGGATTCCTGGGAGCTATGTACTGGTGTGTCGCGAAGATTTCAAGCCGCGTCACGCCTTCTTGATAGCGGAGGCGCTGTGCCAGGGCGAGGCGCTTTTGTTGTCGCTGCCCGATCCGAGCTCTGCGCTGCCAGCCCATCCCGGTGCCCTTGCGGTCGCGAGCGGCATCCCTCCGAATGACTGAGCGCGCGGGCGCACTGCAGCTTTTGCTGCTGACCCTTCTGCTGTATTGCGCAGGTGTCGCGCGCGCACACGATCTGATCACGATGGAGTCGGCGGAGCGCTACCTCGCCGAAGCGCAACTGCGCCTCGACATAGTGAGCTCGCCGCAGCCGGCCCTGCAACGTGCCGACGCCGCAACCCGGCTCGGCCGCATGCTGGACGAGATCCGCGATCTGCTCAACCGCGACCTCGAGGCGCACGGGCGCGTCCAAGGCCTGTCCACCGAATATCTGCTGCGCGAGCTCAAGAAAAAAGGGCTGCCGCTCGAGGTCTCGCCGGTCCTCGGGCGCTTTTCCGCCAATGTCAGCTGGTACCGCGAAGCGTTGCGGTTGAGCCCCGAGGGTCCGCATGCAGGCGATGCATCGTTCAGCTGGTTGCAGAACGAGCTTCTACGACAGCTTTGACGCGGATCCGCTGCGGCCACGCCAGCAGACCTGGACCGAGTTGCAGGAGCAGATCGCTCTCGGCGAACGCACCGTCAAGCTCGCTCCCGCACATCCCGAGATCGAGGAAGCAAAGTTCATCCTCGCCGTGCTCTACACACGTGCCGTGCGCATCGCGCCCGATCGCAAGACCAGTGAACAGTATGCTGGCCGGGCGCGCGCTTCGATCGCGGAGTTCCAGTCGCTCTATCCGGAAAGCCTGCGGGTGGCGGCGCTGCCCATTTTGCGTCAGAGCTTAGACCGGCCGCGACGGTAAGGCCGAACTGGCTGCAAGGTTCGCTGCGCCATCTCGGCGCCGCACATGAAGCTGCAACTCTTCTCCACGCGCGCCTGCTCGGAGGCGGCCATGCGCAGAGGACAGCAGTCCTCAGTCAATAAGGTATGCTTCATTCTGGGGCGCAGTCGTGTACCGGGTGCCTGTTCCCGGTAAATCAGATTGCTGATCCGTCATAACAATAGAGAGGGGAGACCTGGCATGAAAACGCTGCATTCCTGTTTGGATAAGAAATGTTTGCTTCTTGTCTTGCTCCTGCAGGCGTCGGTCGCAGCCGCTGCCGATCCGCCGACGCTCAACATGGCGAACACCGCGTGGATGCTTACCTCGTCTCTGCTGGTTCTTTTCATGACCTTGCCTGGTCTGGCGCTGTTCTACGCCGGACTGGTAGGTGCGAGGAACGTCCTTTCCGTGTTGATGCAGTGCTTCTCCATCACCTGCATCGTCACGCTTGCGTGGGTCGTGGTGGGCTACAGCCTCGCGTTCGGAGACGGGGGCGCGCTCAACGCCTGGTATGGTGGATTCGGAAAGTTGTTCCTGTCCGGCATCGAGGTCAACACGCTGAAGGGAAGCATTCCGGAGACGGTGTTCGCGATGTTCCAGTTGACCTTCGCTATCATAACGCCGGCGCTCGTCATCGGCGCGTACGCGGAGCGCGTGCGCTACTCCGCGATGCTTCGTGTTCAGCCTGCTCTGGCTGCTCCTCGTCTACTGCCCGATCGCGCACTGGGTGTGGGGCGACGGGTGGCTGCAGAAGATGGGAATCATGGATTTCGCGGGTGGAACGGTGGTTCATTTGAACGCGGGGATGGCGGCGCTCGTCTGCGCGCTGGTGCTCGGCCGGCGCAAGGGTTTTCCCGACACACCCATGCCGCCGCACAATCTCACCATGACGGTAACCGGTGCGTGCATGCTGTGGGTGGGCTGGTTCGGCTTCAACGCCGGGAGCGCGCTCGCGGCCGACGGTACCGCCGGCATGGCCATGCTCGTCACGCACATCGGCGCGGCGACCGGGTCGCTCGCCTGGTTGTTTTGCGAATGGGTGCGTTACGGCAAACCCTCCGTGCTCGGCATCGTAACCGGAATGGTCGCGGGGCTCGGCACGATCACGCCGGCCTCCGGCTTTGTCGGGCCGCTCGGCGCGCTCGCGATCGGCGCGACCGCCGGGATCGCATGCTTCTTCGCTACCGGCTACATGAAGCGCGCGCTCGCAGTGGACGACTCGCTCGACGTGTTCCCGGTGCATGGGGTCGGTGGCCTTCTCGGAACGATCCTCACTGGGGTATTCGCGGCCACCGCCTTCGGCGGTGTCGGGTATGCCGAGGGGATGACAATGGGCCGCCAGCTGCTGGTGCAGGTAGTCGGCGTGCTCGCCACCGCGGCGTGGTCGGGAATCGTCACCTTTGCCCTGCTCAAGATCATCGGCGCGCTGGCCGCAATGCGCGTGACAGCGGAAGCGGAGACGGAAGGCCTCGACACCGTGCTGCACAATGAGAAGGGTTACAACCTTTAGGGAAGCGATGATCAAGTTTCACCCTTCCCTGGCGAGATCAAGATGACCGAACGGCCGCTTCCGGCCATCACGCCGGAGACCCGGCATTTCTGGGAAGGCACCAGGGCCGGCGAGCTGCGGCTGCAGAAGTGCGCCGCCTGCAAGCATGTCTACTTTCCGCCGCGGCCGTTCTGCCCGCAGTGCGCGTCGTCCGATGTGAGCGTGTTGCGAGCCAGCGGCCGCGCCACGCTGTACAGCTACGTGATCCATCACCGTCCGGTGCCCGGCTTCGTGCCGCCCTATTCGATCGCAGTGGTGGAGCTGGAAGAGGGCCCGCGGATGATGACCAACATCGTCGAGGTCCCGCAGACGCCGGAAGCCCTGCGGCTCGACATGCCGCTGGAGGTCGTATTCGAGCGGCTCAACGACGAGATCTCCCTGCCGCTGTTCCGCCCCGCCGGGAGCGCCGCATGAAGCCGGGCAGCATCGCCATCGTCGGTGCCGCCGAGACGACCGAGCTCGGCGTGATTCCTCACATGTCTCAGATCCAGCTGCACGCCGACTGTGCGCGCAACGCGCTGCGCGACGCGCGGCTGAAGCCGTCGGACATCGACGGCCTGGCCTGCGCCGGCGAGGTGCCGACCAACATCGCGCACTACCTGGGGATCATCCCGAAGTGGGTCGACGGCACCGCGGTGGGCGGCTGCTCCTTCATGCTGCACGTGCGCCACGCGGCGGGCGCGATCAGCGCGGGCTTGTGCAAGACGGTGCTGATCACGCACGGAGAGAGCGGCCGCTCGCGCATCGGCGCACACCCGCGGACCGATTCTCCCGGCGTCGCTTCAGGGTCAGTTCGAAGCGCCTTTCGGGATCTTCGGCCCGCCGACCATGTTCACGATCCCGGTTCTGCGTTATCTCAAGACCTACGGCAACACGCAGGAGCAGCTGGCGATGGTGGCTGTCGTGCAGCGCGAGTGGGCGGCGAAGAATCCGCGGGCGATGATGAAGGACCCGATTACCGTCGACGACGTGCTCAACTCGAGGATGATCGCCTATCCATTCCGGCTTTTCATGTGCTGTCTGGTCACCGACGGCGGCGGCGCGCTGATCCTCACCTCGGCGGATCGGGCGAAGGACTTCCCCCAGAAGCCGGTCTACATCCTCGGAACCGGGGAGAGCGTCGAAACGCCGTTGATCAGCCAGATGGCGGACTTCACCTCATCGCGCGCCTTCCGTGTCGCCGGCAAGGAGGCGTTCGACAGCGCCGGCATCCGGCATGCGGACGTCGATCATCTGATGATCTACGACGCGTTCGCGCATCTGCCGTTGTACGGCCTGGAGGATCTCGGTTTCGTCGGCCGCGGCGAGGCGGCTGCTTTCATCGCCGAGCGCAACACCGCGCCCGGCGGAAAGCTGCCGCTCAACACCAATGGCGGAGGGCTAAGCTATACGCATACCGGGATGTACGGCATGTTCGCGCTGCAGGAGTCGGTGCGCCAGGTGCGCGGCACGGCGCCGGCGCAGGTCGCTGACGTCCAAGTCGCGGTCTGCCATGGCGTCGGCGGGATGTTCGCCGCGAGCGGAACGATCGTGATGGCGGATCGGCGGCCCTGAGCCTCGGTGTCTTTGAGGTGACTCAAGCGACGTCCGAGGTCATCGCTTCTGCGCGCAACTGGATCGAGGGCGCGGCCGTGCAGCAGCTCGAGCTGCACTGCGCAGCTTCCCGGAATGCTGCGCGCCGTCGGCATGCCCGATCTGCATCCGGGCAAAGGCTCGCCGATCGGCGCCGCCTTTCTCTCGGAAGGCGTCGTATACCCCGCGCTGGTCGGCAACGACATCGGCTGCGGCATGGGACTGTGGACGCTCGATGTACCCGCCCGCAAGACGCAACTCGATAAGTGGGAGAAACGACTGCGTGGGCTCGAGCAGCCGTGGGACGGCGATGCGGCGGAATGGCTCGCAGCCCACGACGCCACGCCTTGCGGCTTCGAGGATGCTCTTGGCACCATAGGCGGCGGCAATCACTTCGCGGAGCTGCAACGCGTCGAGCGGATCCTCGACGAGTCGGAGCTGGCCAGGCTCAACCTCGACGCCAGCGCGGTTCTGTTGCTGGTTCACAGCGGCTCGCGCGGACTGGGCGAGTCGGTGCTGCAGACCCATCTCGCCGCGCACGGGCATGCCGGGGTGGACGCGGACGGCGACGGCGGACAGGCCTATCTGCGCGCACACGACCGGGCGGTGCGCTGGGCGATCGCCAATCGTGCGCTCATCGCACATCGCATGGGAGGCCTCATCGGTGCCACCGGCACGCGTGTGCTCGATGCATGCCACAATCACGTGGAAACCCAGGAAGTGGATGGCCGCCGCTGCTGGCTGCATCGCAAGGGCGCGACTCCGGCGACGGTCGGCCCGGTCGTGATTCCGGGCTCGCGCGGGGCATGGAGTTACCTCGTCGTGCCCGTGCTGCCCCTCGACCAACCGGACCGAGGGTTGTTTTCGCTGGCGCACGGCGCTGGTCGAAAGTTTTCGCGCAGCGAGATCGAAAGGGCGGTTGCGGGAGCGCTTCGGCGTGGACCAGCTCACGCGCACCGAGCTCGGCAGCCGCGTCATCTGCGAGGACCGCGACCTGCTCTACGAGGAGGCACCACAGGCCTATAAGAACGTGGACGTCGTGGTGCAGGACCTGGTGGATGCAGGCCTGGCCCGCGTTGCCGCCGTGCTCCGTCCGCTCCTAACTTACAAGACGCGTGCGCGTGAGCGGGAGTAACGCACAGTGGAGGAGACCTGGGTGCAGTTGAGCCAGTCCGTTCCGTCCGCACCACCGCCGGCGCAACTGGTTCGTGAGCGTGAAGCCGTGGGATGCGCCTGTCGCGGAGCAGGTTGCTCACGCTGACTTCCGCTTCGAGACGATGCGAGCGTCGGGGCCCGGAGGGCAGCACGTCAACCGGACCGAGAGCGCAGTCCGGGCGACACACGTGCCCACCGGGATTAGCGTCGTCGCCAGCGGCGAACGATCACAGCACATGAACAAACGCATCGCTACCGCTTTGTTGCTGCGCCGGCTCGCCGACCGCGAACACCGCGTCGAGCAGGTGGAGAAACAGTCGCGTTGGCGACAGCACGACGATCTGGAACGCGGAAACGCCGTGCGGGTATTCGTAGGACCGGAGCTCGAGGAGAGGAAGTAGCCTGCGCAACCGATGAAAAACACAACCAAGGTTTCCGCATGAGACGCAAGAATTGCCCTGGTGGCCGCCTTGTGGTCGATCGCCGCTGTCCCCGGGCTCGGCGCGCCACCGTATCAGCGTCCGGCCGGCATCGCCGACGACAAGGAGCCTTTGATCGTGGCCGGGTATCGCGCGCTGTTCACCTGCTCGGCGCACTTTTTCGCTGGCCGTCCGCTGGAAGATATCAAGAAGGTCGAGCTGGTCGATGTGGAGGGCATGGGATACCCCGACCCGGTGATCGATGAGCGGCGAAAGATCGTGACGGCGACGGATATCTCCGGGCAGATCGTCCGCATCGCTGCTTTCCGCGAAACGATGGGGTGCAGCGTGCTGCCGCCCGATTGGCAGATGGGCGACGTCCCACGGCTGCCGTATGTCGAGTACGCGCCGCCGCCCGATGTCGGCAACGTTCCGTTTCCGGCCGGCGATCGCGTCAAGCTGCCTGCAGACGGTCTCGACACGCGCTATCGTGCGCTGGCACCGGTCCTGGACCGGGCCTTCGACGGCAGAAGCTACGCCGACGTCGAAGGCGTCGTGACGACCGCCGTGATCGTCGTGAAGGACGGCAGGATCATCGCCGAGCGGTATCGCCCCGGGTTCGGGATCTATTCGGGTTATCGCACCTGGTCGACGGCGAAGAGCATCTCGTCGGCGCTGCTCGCCATCGCCGCGAAGCAGGGGCTGCTGGATCTCGACGCTCCGGTGAGCATTCCGGAGTGGGGCTATCCCGGAGATCCGCGCCAGGCGATCACGTACAAGCAGCTGCTGTGGATGTCCAGCGGCCTGTTCAGCGGCGGTGCGAACACCAATGCGATCTACTTCGGCGGACAGGACGTGGTGAGTGCCGCGACGACCACGCCGCTGGAGGTCGCACCGGGCACCCGCTGGAAGTACGCGAACAACGACACGCTGCTGTTGCTGCGAGCGCTGCGCCATCGGCTTGCCGATGATCTGAGATACCTGCGCTTCCCCTACGACGAGCTGCTGCACCCGCTGGGCATGTATCACACGCGCATGGAGGTCGATCATCTCGGCAACTTCGTGGGATCGAGCCAGACCTACACGACCGCGCGCGACTTGGCGCGCTTCGGGATACTGCTGGCGAACGACGGCGTCTGGAATGGCAAGCGCCTGCTGCCGGAAGGCTGGGTGAAGTTCTCGGCCACCGCCGGCACCCACCAGGCCGCCCGTGGCGGGTCAATGGGGCTACGGCGCCCAGTTCTGGCTCCTGGATCAGATGCCCGGAGTGCCTCCAGGCACCTTCACGACCGCTGGCAACAAAGGCCAGTTCGTCACGGTCGTGCCGGGTCACGACCTGGTGATCGTGCGCACGGGCGTCGATCCGGACGGCAAGCGCTTCCAACAAGACCGGCTCGTCGCGGCGGTGGTCGAAGCGCTCGGGAAATAGGCCGTCGAGTAGGAGCGGGGAACGCCGCGCGAGCAACTCGGTCCAAAATGGCGGGCGCCGGCGCAGCCGTGGTTCTCGAACCGCAGATTCAACGTCGTGCGGATTCCTCGGATACTCTTGTCGCAGGATTGCAATCTTTCTTGGGGGGAAGTCGATGGCAACAACGCTCAATGTGAACGGAAAGCAGGTCACGGTCGACGTCGAACCGGAGATGCCGCTGCTGTGGGTATTGCGGGACGAGCTCAACTTGACCGGGACCAAGTACGGCTGCGGGATCGCCATGTGCGGCGCATGCACCGTGCAGGTGGACGGGCAGCCGACGCGCTCCTGCGTCATGCCGGTCTCGGCGGTCGAAGGCAAGAAGATCACCACGATCGAGGCCCTGTCGAAGGATGGTGGCCATCCGGTGCAGAAGGCGTGGGTTCAGCTGCAGGTACCGCAATGCGGCTATTGCCAGAGCGGCATGATCATGGCGGCTGCCGCGCTGCTGGCGCAGAACAAGAACCCCAGCGATGCCGATATCGAGACCGCGATGACCAACCTCTGCCGCTGCGGGACTTACGTGCGCGTGCGCGAGGCGATTCACGTTGCCGCGAAGTCCATGTAACGGAGACGCCACCATGACACAGTCTATTCGCACCGACCGCCGCGACTTCCTGGTGAAGTCGGCGGCTCTGACCGGCGGCCTGACTCTGGGCGTTCGCTTCCCAGGCTTTGCGCAGGCAGCCACGTCGACGCCGGAGGGACCGGAGATCACCCATTGGATCGTCATCCAGCCCGACGACACCGTGTTGATCCGCATCGCCCGCTCCGAATTGGGGCAGGGCAGCTTCACCGGCCTGGCGATGCTGGCTGCCGAAGAGCTGGAATGCGACTGGAGCAAGGTCCGCGCGGAATACGCCGACGTGAACGAGCACGTGCGGCGCAATCGCATCTTCGGCTCCATGTCCACCGGCGGCAGCCGCGGGATTCGCGACTCTCAAGAATACGTGCGCAAGGGTGGCGCCGCCGCGCGTGAGATGCTGGTTGCAGCGGCCGCGCAAGCGGTGGGGCGTCCCTGCCTCCGAGTGCAGCGTCGCCAAAGGCGTGATCACGCATGCGCCGAGCAATCGCAGCACGACCTTCGGCAAGGTCGCTGCGGCCGCTTCCCAGCTGGAGGTTCCTAAAGAGCCCAAGCTCAAGGACCCGAGCCAGTGGAAGCTCATCGGCACTTCGCCGGCCCGCTTCGACATTCCCGACAAGACCACCGGCAAGCAGATCTACACCGCCGACGTGCGTCTGCCTGGACTCGTGCACGCGTCCATCGCGCAGTGCCCGGTGTTCGGCGGCAAGGTCAAGAGCTTCGACGACTCCAAGGCCAAGTCCATGCGCGGCGTCAAGAAAGTCGTGCGCGGCGACGACTGGGTCGCTGTCGTCGCGGACAACTGGTGGCGCGCCAACCAGGCCCTCAAGCAGGTGTCGATCCAGTGGGATGTGGGCGAGAGCGGCAATGTGTCGAGCGAGTCGATCATGCAGTTCCTGCGCACCGGCATCGAGGCGAAAGAGGCTCCGGTGGCGCGCAAGGACGGCGATTTCGACAAAGCCATCGCCGGTGCCGCGAAGGTCGTCGAGGCCGAGTACTACGCACCCTACGTGAACCACGCGACCATGGAGCCGCAGACGGCTACCGCCCTGTTCAAAGACGGCAAGGTGGAAGTCTGGGTGGGCACGCAAAACGGCGAGACTTCGATCGCCGCAGCCTCCGAAGCTTCCGGCGTTCCGCTGGAAAGCGCCTATGTGCACAAGATGCACGCAGGCGGCGGCTTCGGGCGGCGCGGCCCGCACCAGGAATACACGAAGCAAGCGGTGAAGATTGCGCAGAGCATGCCGGGCACGCCGGTGAGCCTGCAGTGGTCGCGCGAAGAGGACATCCAGCAGGGACGCTATCGTCCGGTGGCGCTGGTGAAGCTGCGCGGCGGGCTGGACGCGCAGGGCAACTGGGTCGCGTGGCACGTGCGGCAGGCCGACCAGTCGATCCTGATCACGGTGCGGCCGACCGACATCAAGAACGGTATCGATCCGGTCAACGTCCGCTGCTTCCAGGACAACCCGTATGCCGTGCCGAACTTCACCAACGAGTACGCCATGCGCAACACGCATGTGCCGCCGGGATTCTGGCGCGCGGTGGCGCATACGAACAACCCGTTCTTCCGCGAGTGCTTCATCGATGAGCTCGCGCACGCCGCCGGGCAAGGATCCGTATCAGTTCCGGCGGCCGCTGCTGCAGGAGAAGCAGAAGGATCTCGGCGTGCTGGATGCGGTGGCGAAAGCGGTGGGGTGGGGCACGCCGGCGCCCAAAGGCGTGCACCGCGGCATCGCGGTGGTCGATTCCTACGGCAGCTACACCGCTGCGGCGGTGGAAATCTCGGTCAAGGACGGCACCGAAATCGACGTCAAGCGCGTGATCGTCGCGATCGACTCCGGATACGTCGTGCATCGCGATGCGGTGAAAGCGCAGATCGAGGGCGGAGTACTGTGGGGCCTGGGCTCGGCCATGCACGAGGAGATCACCCTCAAGGACGGGCGCGTGATGCAGAGTAATTTTTCCGACTATCCGCTGCTGCGGCTGGCCGAGGCGCCCGGAAAGATCGAGTGCATCATCATGCCGACCGGTGGCTTCTGGGGTGGTGTCGGTGAGCCGCCGATCGGTGGCGTCGTGCCCGCTCTGTGCAATGCGATCTTCGCGGCGACGGGCAAGCGCGTGCGGTCGCTGCCGCTGAAGAACCACGGGTTCACGTACGCGGTTTGAGACTCTTCCCCTCACCCTAGCCTTCTCCCGCAGGCGGGGGAAGGGATCTCGAGTCATTCCCCTCCTCCGCGTGACGGGGGAGGGTCAGGGTGAGGGTGATCGCAAGCGGGAGACCGATGGCTAGCCGACCAGCTGCGCCGGCCGGCGGCGAGCCTTGCACGCGCTCGCCGCCGGCGCTTGTCTTCTGTTCGTGCGGCCGGCGGTCGCCACGCCGGAGACGCTTGCGGCCGCGCTGCGCGAGACCTTCGGCGATCGCCCCATCACACCCGGCAGGATCAAGCTCGACATCCCGCGGCTCGCCGAGAACGGCAACATCGTCCCCGTCACGATCACCGTCGACAGTCCGATGACCGAGCAGGACTACGTCAAGAGCATTCACCTGTTCGCCGAGCGCAATCCGCTGCCCCGCGTTCTCGAGGTCGAGCTCGGACCGTACAACGGGCGAGCGCGCATCGCTACGCGGATCCGTCTCGCCGTGTCTCAACAGGTGCTCGCCGTCGCGATCATGAGCGACGGCACATTGTGGTCGACCGCCGCTGACGTCGAGGTCACAGTCGGAGGATGTGACCCGTGAGCCAGTTCGGAAAGATATGGGTGCGCCTGACGGAGAATCCGAAGCGCGGCGAGCCGGTCGAGATCCGCGCGATGGTCATGCATCCGATGGAGTCCGGATTCCGGCTCGACAACGTCGGACGGCCGATACCGCGCCACATCGTGGACACTTTCACCTGCACGTATGGCGGCAAGCAGGTGTTTCGCGCTAAGCTCCATCCCGCGATGTCGGCCAATCCCTACTTCGTCTTCTACGTCGTCGCCAGCACAGAGCGGCGATCTGCTCTTCACGTGGACCGACGATCGCGGCGAGGTCGCAACGCACAGCGTGCGCCTGGAGGTCACTTGATCGTACTGGTGCTCGGACTGTTGATCTTCCTGGGCGTGCATTCGGTCCGCATCGTTGGCGACGGATGGCGTCGCGGCGCAGATCGCCCGCTTCGGCGCAGGACACCTGGAAGGGGTTGTACTCGCTGGCGGCGGCGGTCGGGCTGGCGCTGATCATATGGGGCTATCACCTGGCGCAAGCGCAACCTGTCGTGCTCTGGACGCCGCCGTCGTGGGCGCGGCATCTCGGAGCGCTGCTCACTGTCCCGGCGTTCGTACTTCTCGCTGCGGCGTACGTGCCCGGCAATCGCATCAAAGCCGCAGTCGGGCACCCGATGGTTGCGGCCGTGAAGACCTGGGCGTTCGCGCATCTGCTCGCGAACGGCACGCTGGCGGCGGTGATCCTGTTCGGAGCCTTCCTGCTGTGGGCGGTGGTCGATTTCGCTTCGCTGCGTCGGCGCGATCGCGCAGCGGGCACGCGTTATCCTGCGGGCGCCGGGTCGCGGGATGCCATTGTGCTCGTCGTCGGGCTGGCGGCCTGGGCGCTGTTCGCGTTTCTCCTGCACGCGCTGGCTTATCGGGGTGAACCCGTTCGGCTGATCCGGCAGCCTGAGCCTACACCTCGCTGGCGGTGCGCGCGAGCAGGATTTCGATCCGGAACCAAGCGTGCAAGTCGATGTCCCTTCATGGGAGCGCTGCTGGTCTGACCGCTGCGGCTTCGCTGTCACAGAATGGCGACGCCGCGGCGACAATCGCCGCAAGCAAATCGAGAACGACCTGTGAACGACTACTCGCGACCTTCCTGCAAAGCTATCAACCGACGCGAACACGATTCCCGCCTGGTGCGCAGTGTTCCGTATGCCATCGGCTTGATCATCGTTGCGGCCGTCGGCATCGGCCTCTACTTTTTTGAAGGCGGGGCGCAACGGCAGGCGAGTCCAGAGCCTCCAGCCGCGCAACCGAGCCCGGAGCCTGCGCAATCGGCGCAACCGAACGCCGATGTCCAACCTCCGGCGGCAGAGTGGCGAGCGGCGCGAGCGAAATCCTCCATCCGCTGCCGGCGGTTCCGCCGCCCGCGGGTCTGGCGGGAAAACCGCTGCCGCCCCTGCCGGAAAGCGATGAGGCGATAAAACAGGCGCTCGCCATCCCGTTGGGCAAGCAGGCATCGCTCGGGAATATCGTAATTTCGCAGGATCTCGCCCGTCGCATCGTCGCCACCGTCGACAATCTCCCGCGCCAGAAAGCGGGCACGAAACTACTTCCCGTCAAAGCGCCCGCGAGTTCCTTTGTCACGAGCCGCAAGGGCCAGGTGCTTACGCTGGGCCCAGCCAACTACGCGCGCTACGCGCCGTACGTGAAGCTCGCGCAGGCTGTGGACGTGAAGCAGCTGGTGGGCCTCTACGTCTATTTTTATCCGCTGTTTCAGCAGGCCTACGAGGAGCTCGGATATCCGAAGAAGTACTTCAACGACCGCCTGGTCGAAGTGATCGACGATCTCCTGGCGGCGCCCGAAGTAAATGGACCGGTAAAGTTGATGCGACCCAAGGTCATGTACGAGTTTGCCGATCCCGAGCTCGAGGCACTCTCCGCTGGCCAGAAGGTGCTGATCCGGATGGGTCCCGAGAACGCCGCGTCGATCAAGGCCAAGTTGCGCGAGCTCCGGCGTGAGCTAGGCGTGGACGGACCTGCGGACAAGCAGATAGTCCGCGCACGTCGCGAACGCCCGACGCGTTTACCTTGGCAAGACCGCGGGAACCAGGCCGAGGAGCGACGGTCGACGTCACATGATCTGATTCACGACTCCGCCGTCGACCCGCATCGCCGCGCCAGACGTCCCGGAGGCGCCCTCACCGCAGAGGTAGACCGCGAGGTTCGCCACCTCCTCCGCCGATGTGAAGCGTTTGAGGAGCGAAGTCGGGCGAAAGCTGACGAAGAAGTCCCGCTCGAGCTCAGGAACAGTCATGCCAGCGGCCTTCGCGCGCTCGGCGCGCAATCGTTCGGTGTTCTCGGTGCGCGTCGGTCCCGGGAGGACCGCGTTGACCGTAACTCCGGTACCCGCCAGCTCCATGGCGAGGCCGTGAGAGATGGTGAGCTGGGCCGTCTTGGTGGTGCCGTAGTGGATCATTTCGCGCGGCACGTTGAGCGCCGATTCGCTCGAAATGAACAGCACGCGTCCCCAGCCGCGCTTCGCCATCGCCGGCGCATAGCGGCGAGCGAAGCGGACGCCGCTCAAGACGTTGACTTCGAACAGTCGCATCCAGTCATCGTCCGGAATCTCGAAGAACGGCTTGCGCTCGTAGATCCCCAGGTTGTTGACCAGGATGTCCACGTCGGGCACGCGTGCGAACACCGTCTCCGCGCCTTTGGCTGTCGCGCAGTCGGCGGCGATACCGTCTGCGCGCGCACCGGGCACCGAGCTGCGCAGGCGTGCCAGGGCCGCGTCGATCGCTGGCTGCGTGCGACCGGTGATCGTAACCTGGGCGCCCTCGGCGGCGAGGCCGTGGGCGATGGCGAAGCCGATGCCAGCGGTCGAGCCCGTGATCAGAGCGCGGCGGTTTTCGATATGCAGATCCATGATTTGATCCTTGGTCAGGAACTCTGAATAGGTCAGAGCTTCCCTAGGTCAACGCAAGCCCGTGGACGCCTTGCCACACGCACAAGACGCCGCATACGAGCAGCACGGCGAACGTCAGCGCCGCGCCGTAGAAGCGACCGAATCGGAACTTCTGAGTGAAGCTTAGCGCGTAACCGTGCAGCAGGCGCGCCACCAGCAAAGTAATGCCGGCCGCGTGCAGGACGTATTTCGAAGTGTGGCCGAGCTCCAACAGCGCCATCAACAACAGGATCAACGGCACGTACTCGGCGAAGTTCGCGTGCCCGCGCATCAATCGGAGCATGCGGGGATCGCCGCCGTCGCCGAGCGTGATGCCGCCCCGTCGGCGCTGGACCACTCGAGCGCTCAAGACGACGAACCACAGCGCCAGCAGACCGGCGTAGAAAGGCGTGATGATCATGGGCACTCCTCAAAGACTGGAATCCTAAACCGAACTCGCGCTTCGACAAAGCGCCGCGAGTGAATGCTGCGAGTCTACGCTGCTTGCCGTCCGAACGATTGAGGAGCATCAGGACCGCAAGCCAGATCAGCGCAAGCGGGGCCAGCAGAATCAGCCAGATCGGCCAGAGGTTGCTGCCGCGCGACAGCGCGAACAGACTGAAAGCAAGCGCGGCACCCATCACGAACGCGGGAACCCATGCGGCCGCGCGCCAGCCGCCCTCGAGACGTCTCAACGACCAGACTTGCGCAGCGATGTAGCCGGGGACCGAAAGCATGATGACCAGGCCCAGCAGCGTGTCCATGAACCCGCCGCTTTGGCCGTAACTGCGCATCTCCTGTGAGATCACCTGCTGCTGGGCCTGGCTCATGGTGCGCGCCCAGTCGGCTGCCTGCCTCGGTGTGGTGGAGGGACTTCCAGTCCACTCCAGACTCACCGGCAATGACGTCTGCGCAACGACTTTTCCGGTTGTCTGATCCTCTGCGCTGACCCGAATTTCGTCGGCTGCGGCAGGCTGGTCGGAGGCGAGCCACACGATGGTTTCGCCGCTCGGCGGGTCGGAGCGGGGGGAGGGGTTGGTCATGGTCGGGACCGTCTTGCCCTGACGCAGGCCCTGGATGCGGATACGCAGGGGTCGATCGCTTTGATAGGCGACGCGCACGTAGAACGTTTCGCCGCGCTGGAGGGTGGCTTGGGGCTGGGGGTCCGTGTCCGACACTTCCAGCGCGACCGACGGCGACTGCGCGATGGCATGCGGTGCGCAGCTCAGCGCAACGAAGGCAAGGCAGCGGCGGAGCGCGCGGGCGACGGAAGCAAAGGACGGCATGAGAGAGCGACGGAGCAGGTCTCGTGCCCGCCGGAGACCATCGCGCAGCGGCCCGCCTCCCCGTGCGTGCGTTGCGCCCGGAGACGCCCCGGTGTCCCGTCAGCCTACGCGCACAAGCTTGCGCAAGCTGCGCAGCCCGCGCGGCGGTTCGGAATCCGGGTAGACCTGCGACCAGGCGGTGTAAGACACCTCCCCGACGTAAAGGTCGCCTCTCGAGTCGGTTGCGAGCCCATGCGGTGCGATGAACTGATCGAGCCGCGTGCCCGCGTGGATGTCGCCGAGGCGGCCGAGCAGTTTCCCTTCGTGGGTCACGATGCTGATGCGCGGTCCCAGGTTCGGGAACCTGGCGATTGACGGGCATCGTCGGCCCGAGCTCGCCGATGTAGAAGAGCGGATGACGCCCGGTCTCCGCGCATAGCCCGCAGGGACGGTGCATGTTGTTCCACTGCGTCTCGTATTTGCCGTTGCCGTCGAATATCTGGACGCGATGGTTCTCGCGGTCCGCGACGTAAACCCAACCGTCGCTGTCGGCGCAGATGTTGTGCGGAATGTTGAACTGGCCGGGATCGCACCCCGGTTCACCCCAGCTCAGGAGAAGCTTCCCGTCGGGCGAGTATTTGTGCACGCGCGCGTTGCCGTATCCGTCCGAGACGTAGATATCGCCGCGCGGGGAGAGCGCCGTATGGGTGCAGCGGTGGAACGGCTCACCGGCCATGTAGGGCGCGGGCTTGCCCGGGATCCCGATGGTGAGCAGTACCTTGCCGTCGAGCGTGCACTTGCGGACCGTGTGATCGCCGTCGTCGGTGCAGTAGAGGCTCTCGTCCGGCCCGATATGCACGCCATGCGCGCGGGCGAAGACGCCTTCCCCCCACGAGCGCAGAAAGTTGCCTTCGCGGTCGAACACGACCATCGGGTGCGCGCCGCGGTTGAAGACGTAGACCCGGTCCTGCTTGTCGACTGCCACGGCGGCGACGTCGTTCAACTCCCACCCGTCCGGCAGCTTGCCCCAGTCGCCCGCTACTTCATAGCGGAAGCGGCCTTCTCCGAGCATGATCGTCATGGCTCGTATCTCCTCGTAACTCGTTGGTCGGACCGTGCAGCCTCACGCGATGATAGCAGCGAGCGGCCGTCGCGGTAAGATTGCAGGCAGGGCCGCGGCTACTCATGACCCAAGAATCCAGTCCACTGGCACGGCCCGGTTCGCCCCGGGATCTGTTCATCGCATTTACTTTGCTCGCCTTGCAGGGCTTTGGCGGCGTGCTGGCCGTCGCGCAGCGCGTGCTGTGCGAGCAGAGGCGCTGGCTCACGAAAGAGGAGTTCGTGGAGATCCTCGCTGTGGGCCAGGTGCTGCCCGGCCCCAACGTGTGCAACGTGGCATTGATGGTCGGCGACCGTTTTTTCGGATGGCGCGGCGCTTTCGCGGCGCTCGCCGGCATGATGGCCGTGCCGCTCGTCATCGTGCTGGTGGTCACCGCCGTCTATGCCGAGTACGCGCTGCATCCCGCGGTGGCGGGTGCGCTCAAGGGCATGGGTGCGGTCGCGGCCGGGTTGATCGTGGGCACCGGGTTCAAGCTCGCCGCCGCGCTGCGGATCAACCCGATGGGCCTGCCGGTCTGCCTGACGCTGATCGTGCTGGCGTTCGTGGGTGTTGCCCTGCTGCGTTGGCCGCTGGCGTGGGTGCTCGTCGGGCTCGGCGCGATGGCCTGTGTGTACGCGTGGAGGCAATTGCGTCCAGCCTCGGCGGCCGCCGCCGAGACAAGATGACTCGGCGGGGGCATCTAGCCGCGATGCACCCCGGCGTCGATTGGCTGGCGCTGTTCGGCCACTTTCTGCTGCTCTCGTTGCTGGCGATCGGCGGCGCGATCACGGTGGTCCCGGACATGCATCGCGTGATGGTCGAGCAGATGGGGCTGCTCACCGACGCGCAGTTCAACGCATCGATCGCGATCGCGCAGGCCTCGCCCGGCCCCAACGTACTGTTCGTCGCGGTGATGGGCTACCAGGCGGCGGGATTGCTGGGCGCGGGCGCGACGCTGCTCGGCATCATGCTGCCGTCGACCACGCTTGCGCTGGTGGTTGCCCGCTGGGGTCACGCGCGGCGCGACTGGCGCGCGGTACAGGCGTTCAAGGCGGGCATGGCCCCGATCGTCATCGCGCTGATGTTCTCCACCGGCTGGATTCTCGCCGCGGAGACGCCGGGCTGGCGGCATCTATTGCTCACCGCGCCGCCGCCCTGCTGGTCTGGCGCACGCGGGTCCATTTGCTGGTCCTGATCCTGTTCGGCGCGATCCTCGGGGCATCGGGATACGTTTGAGAGCGCCCGCGGCAGAGATACGCCTGCTCGCTTACGGTGTAAAGTACGAGCTATGTCGAGCGCACCCGAACGGGCGACACCCCGGGGCCGAGCGAAAGCTGCACGCGCGCCCCTGAACCGCGAGGCGATCGTGACGGCAGCGCTGGCGCGAAATCGACGCCAAGGGGCTCGAGGGTCTGTCCATGCGCAGGCTGGGCGCCGCGCTGGGCGTCGAAGCGATGGCGCTTTACCACCACTTCCCGAGCAAGGGCGAGCTGCTGGACGGCGTGATGGAACGTCTGCTGGCGGAGGCGGAGCTGCCGCCGCCGGGATCGATGCCGCCACTCGAGCGGCTGCGCACATTCGTCCGGTCGTACCGGCAGATCGCCATCCGGCACCCGCACGCGTTCGTGCTGCTGGCGGTGCGCCGCTTCAATACCGAGGCGGCCTTCGCGCTCTACGAGCGCATCCTGGATGCGCTCGATGAAGCCGGCTTCGACGCCGTACATTCCGCGCGGCTGTTCCGCTTGATAGGCTACTACGCGAGCGGTGCGGGCCTCGCGGAAATCGCGAGCCGCGTCGCAGGAACCCGATGCCACGCCGGTGAAACTGGAGACCTTCAGCGACCGGCAACGCTTTCCGCGCGTAGCGGCGGTCGCCCGCTACCTGCGAGCGAGCACCCTCGACGCCGTTTTCGAGTTCGGTCTGGACCTGCTGTTCGACGAGATCCGGAAGCAGGCGGGAGCGGGCAAGCGAGGGCGCGAAGCGGAATCGGCGCGAGTGATGCAAGCGTCGGCGGGCGCGCGCGCATCGTCCTTACGCTAGCGATCCGCGGGCTCGTCCCGCGACCGGGATGCGGTCCGCGATCGCAGTGATGAGAAGCCCCATCAGGATTCCAGCGGGAACGTCGATGGCGTAGTGCGCCTTCAGGTAGACGATGGCCGGACACATCAGCACCGTGACTGCCAGCATGAACGGGAACAATCGTGGGGCGAAGCGGTGAGCCTGGATCGTCAACACGGTTGCCACGGCGAGATGAGACGAAGGGAAGGCGCCCGTCGGTACTTCGCCGGCTGGAGGTGAACAGGAACAGCAGGTGGTTGAAGACATAGCCTTGATACAGCTGCGGGCCGGAGTGCGGCGGGAACCAGTAGTGGGGTCCGATCGGTGGGGAAGAGCCAGAACAGCGTGTAGCAGACGCAGAAGCAGAGCGTCGTGGTGAAGATCACGCGCTCGGCTGCCGCGTAGCCGCGCGTCAGCACCACGGTGAACAGCATTGCAGGCGTGAAGAAGTAGTACGCGTAGTACGCGCCGCAGAAAAGCTCCGACAGCCAGGGCCAGGGCACGTGCTGGCGCGAACGCGAGCGACGGCTGGGTGCCCCAGAGCGACTCCTCGATGCGAACCAGCCAGCCGTCGAAAGGCTGCTCGTAGAGCACCGGCCAGATCGTCGCGGTCTGTCGATACAACGTCGCATACAGCAGCGGCCCGTAGGACAGACGCAGCAGCACCAGAAACCACCATCGCGACCGGCGCGACAATGGCGCAGACGAGCGCGAGGCCGGCCAGCGCAGCCAGATTCACCCATAATTGCTGAGCGCAGCCGGGAACGCCGCGCGCTGCGCCCAGGGCCAGCGGAACGCTCGCCAAAACCAGATAGCCCGCGATGACGGCGTCGAGCAGACGAAATGCGCCGAGCGGCTCGCTCAGGCCGAACGGAAAGCGGAGCGTGTCAGAGCCAGCCATGCTCGCGGTACCAGCGCGCCGTCGTCGCCAACGCGTCGGGCAGCGGCGTCGACGCGCGCCAGCCGAAGTCGCGCGCCGCCTTGTCTGCGCTGCAGACCCACGCCGGCGCCAGCATCTCGATCACCTTCTGCGAGCTGAAGATCTCCGGCCGGCCGCGCGCACGCGCGTACAGATCGGCGATTCGCCCGGCTGCGGCCGCGACGATCTCGGGCAGGCGCAGCGGCCGGCCCGCGACGCCGAGCGCCGACGCGATCAGCTGGCCGAGCTCGACCCAGCTGACGACCTCGGCGTCCAGCGAGGAAGTAGACCTGGCCCACGGCGGCGGGCGCCTCGGCGGCGCGCAGCAGCCCGTCGGCAAGATCCTCCGCGTAGATCAGCGAGTAGTAGCGGTCGGAGAACCCGACCACCGGCAGGAAGCCGCGGCGCGCGATGCGAAAATAGCCGAGCACGTCGCGCTCGCGAGGGCCGAAGACGATCGGGGGGCGGACGATGGTCCAATCGAGGCCTGCGCGTCGGCGCGCACGGCGTTCTCGCCCGCCAGCTTGCTGTGCCCGTACCAGGTCAGCGGCTGGAGCGGCATCTCTTCGGTGCGAGGTGCGCTGCCTCCGGGGCTGGGGCCTGCGGCGGCGACGCTGGAGACATAGACGAAGCGCGAGGGACGAGGTCGCGCGCCGGCTGCAGCAGCCAGCAGGTTTCGCGTCCCGTCTGCGTTGACGCGAAACAGGTCCTGCTCCCGCAGTCCCTTCAGCGCCCCGGCGACGTGGAAGATCACATCGCAGCCGGCCACCGCGGACGGCAGACTCGCCGGCTGGGTCACGTCTCCGCGCACGACCTCCACATCGACGCCGGCAAGATTCCCGAGGTCGCTCGATGGCCGCGCCAGGACGCGAACACGATGGCCTTGCGCCACGAGACGTGCACACAGGTGCGAGCCGACGAACCCTTGTCCGCCAGTTACCAGAGCGTGCATGCGTCAGCGCGACGCCAGCGGAGCTGACGGCCCGACGGCGCGGGCCTCGCCAATGCTGCGAGCATCGGATGCTTCCCCCGAAGAGCGTTGCCGAATGGACTGAACGGGCGGACTCGATTGCAGCGACCCAGAGCGATCCCTGGAGATCGATCCCTATAGCTCGCGATCGTAGACTCGGTACACCTTGGTTCGGCGGGCATTGATATGGGTGAGCGGCCGCAAGATCGCTTCGTTGTCCTCCAGGATCCAGCCCACCTCGGCGCGCCGATACCCGAGCGGGATGCCGTTCTCTATCGTGCGCTGGATGAGGAGTCCATCCAGTCCCAGCCGCCGGTACTCGGGCAGCACGCCGAGCGCCAGCACGCGCATCCGCTCACATCCCCTGACCTTGATCCGCCACAGGATCTTGATCAGGCCGAACGGAAACAGGCGGCCGCCGGCGAGCTTGAGCGCCTCGTTGGCGTCCGGGCACTGCGATCAGGATCGCGGCAGACTTCCCGTCCACCTCGCCGACCAGGGCGAAGCGCGGATCGATCAGCGGCTTCAGCTCCTTCGCCAGCACCGCGAGCTCGCGATCGGTCCACGGGACGAACCCCCAGTTGTCCGCCCACGCCTCGTTATAGCAGTGACGAACGAACGCCAGCTCCTCGTGCCAGCGTTTCAGATCCACCGGGCGCACCTTCACCCGGCCGCGCTGGAGCACCTTGCGCGCGAGCGCTTCGAGCTCTCCCTTGTAGTCGTCCGCCGTGACTTCGAAGGCGAACAGATCCTTCACCTTGGACAGGCCGAACGCTTCGAACTGATCCGCATAGTAGGGCGGATTGTAGGGCATCAGAATCGCGGGATCTTCTTCGAACCCCTCCACCAGCAGCCCGAGCACGTCGTTGGTGGTGAAGTTGGTGGGCCCGCGCATCACCGACAATCCGCGCGACTTGAGCCATTCGGCCGCCGCGGAGAACAGGGCCTCGCGATGTTTCTGCATCGCGTTCGCATTCGTACAACCCGAAGAAGCCGATGTGCCCATCGCGGGGGTGATATTCACCGAAGCGGCGTGTTCTTGAGCGCAGTGATCGTTCCCACGACGCTCGATCCGCGCCGCGCGAGAAAGGGCTGGACCTCGGCGTATTCGTAGACGGGATTCTTGCGCGGATTGAGGAAATCGCGCCGTTCCATCAGCAGCGGCGGCACCCAGTGCGGAAACCCGCGATAGATCTCGAACGGGAAACGGATGTACTGCTCGATGTCTCCCGGTGAAGCAACCGGCTGGACGGTTAGACCCTCGGCCAAGGCCTTACCCGATCAGTCCGAACTTGCGTCCCGCCTCGGCGAGTTTGTCCAGCGCCCAGGCGAGCTGCGGGCGCGTGTGACCTGCGGTGAGCGAGATCCTGCACCAGCGTGCGCCCCGGAGGCACAGCCGGCGGCACGACCGGGTTGATGAAGATCCCCTGGTCGTGCAGCCAGCGCCACACCTTGAAGCAGCGCTCGAGCTCGCCGACGACGATCGGGATGACCGGGGTCTGCGACGCCCCGGTGTCGAAGCCGAGCGCGTCGAGCCCCTGTTTCATGAAGCGGGTGTTCTCCCACAGCCGCTCGATCCGCTCCGGCTCGTCGCGCATGATGTCGAGCGCGGCGAGCACAGCGGCGACGCTGGCGGGTGCCGCGGACGCGGCGAAGATGAACGGGCGTGAGTGGTGCTTGAGATAGTTGATGACCCGCTCGGAAGACGCGATGAAGCCGCCGATCGCCGCCAGCGACTTGGAGAAGGTCCCCATGATCAGGTCGACGTCGTCCGTGAGATCGAAGTGCGCGGCGGTTCCAGCCCCGCCCGGACCGAGCACGCCGATCGAGTGTGCGTCGTCGAGCATGATCTGCGCGCCGTACTTGCGAGCCAGCCGCACCATGCCGGGAAGCTCGCAGATGTCCCCTTCCATCGAGAAGACCCCGTCCGAAACGATCAGCTTGCCGGCGGAGGCGGGCAGATCGGCCAAGCGCCGCTCGAGGTCTCGCATGTCGTTGTGGTTGTAGCGAACCATCGTGCCCGGGGAGAGCTGCGCCCCGTCCACGATACAGGCGTGGTTCAGCTTGTCGGAGAGGATGTACTCGCCGCGCTGGACCAGGCAGGAAAGTACGCCGGTGTTGGTCTGGTAGCCGGTGCTGAAGACCAGAGCGGCCTCCTTGCCGACCAGGTCCGCCAGCCGCCGCTCCAGCTCGAGGTGAATGGGCAGCGTTCCGTTCAGGAAGCGCGACCCGGCGCAGCCCGTGCCGTAGCGCCGGATCGCTTCGATCGCGCGCTCCTTGACCTTGGGATGGGTCGTCAGCTCGAGGTAAGAGTTCGAGCCGAGCATCAGCATCTTGTGGCCGTCGACGACGACCTCGGTATCCTGCCCGGTCTCGATCAGACGGAAATAGGGGTAGATCCCGAGCGCCTTGGTGTCGTCCGCCTGGGTGTACCGCAGACACTTGTCGAAGATACTCGGCCGGTTGCGCTCTACGGCAGTCCTGAACACGGATTCTTCGGCCCCGGGGGGCGGGGGAACCTGCATCGATACACCTCGGGCAAGTGACAATGGCGTGGCGCGCATATTACACTGGGATTCGACTATACAGAAAACGAGCTTTTCGGGCCTCCTTTCCGGTCCGTTCACGGGGATTCTTGCATAGGCCGTAAGCTGTGGCATGCGCTGACCCGGCAAGCGGAATTGTCCCCTCGGTCAAGACCCTACCGGAGCCTGGCGTCGCGTCCGACCAGTGACGCAAGCGGCCGAGAGGCGCTGCCAGCGGCCGGACCGGCCTGTGGCCGCGTCGTTGTCGGCAGACAGTGTTGCTCGGCTACGGCATCGGCGAGGCGCTTCGAGTACTTTTCGTTGCATTCGCCCCCTCTCGCCTGATACCGTTGCTGTTCCCGGGCCAAGCGACTCTCGGGGGGAGACACGATAATGAACGGAGACAGTTCGGCATACCGACTCGCAGTAGTCGGCGCCGGGCGAGTGCGCGGCCAGATTGCCATGGCGGGCTGCCCCGGGCGTGCGGCGGGGATGCTGTTGGCATCGAGCAGCGCCTGGCGCCTGCAGCGCGACGTCGCCACGCTCAAATACTGGGGTGCGCAGGCACTGGTCACGCTGTTGGAGAAACCCGAGCTGGCGTTGATGCGCCTCGGGGAGCTGCCCGCAGTGGCTGCCGCACACCACATCGCCTGGTATCACATCCCCCTGCGCGACGGGCACATTCCGGACGAACGCTTCGAGCAGTTGTGGCAAGGTGTCGCGCCGCGCCTTCGGCGCGTGATGTGGAGCGGAGGCCGCGTCGCCTTGCACTGCGGGGACGGCCGCTCGCGCACGGCGATGATCGCGGCCAAGCTCCTGGTGGAGCTGGGATGCCCCGCGCAGGACGCGCTGAACCGGGTACGCGGCGCACGGCCCGGCGTTCTTTTGCACCCCGACGAGGAGGCGTTCGTTCGGGCGCAAGTGCCGGCCGCAGAGGCGGCCTTTGGAACTCACGTCAGCCTCGTGCAGCCTCTTGACCGTCGGGAACGCAGCGACACGCGGCGAGGAGCCCGAACCCGACTCGGCGGTGCTGCCGTTCGACAACCCGAACCAGCTCGACCTTCTGCGCACGTCGCAGAAAGACTGAGCAGCAGCGCCGCAGTCAATCCAGCAGTCCGACCGCGCTCGGAGCGTCCTGCCGGGCTGAGCGCCAGCTCCTCGAACTCCATGATCTTGTCGATCTCGGTTCCCATGGAGATGTTGGTGACGCGCTCCAGCATGATCTCCACCACCACCGGCACGCGATACTGCGCCATCCACTCGTAGGCCTGATCGATCGCCGGATCGATCTCTTCCTGTTTGCGCACGCGGATCGCCTTGCAGCCCAGGCCCTCGACCACCTTGAGATGGTCGACGCCGTACTCGCCGAGCTCGGGCGAGTTGATGTTCTCGAACGAGAGCTGCACGGCGTAGTCCATGTCGAACCCGCGCTGCGACTGGCGGATCAATCCGAGGTAGGCGTTGTTGACGAGGATATGGAGATAGGGCAGCTGAAATTGGGCGCCGACGGCGAGCTCCTCCATCATGAACTGGAAATCGTAGTCGCCGGATAGCGCGATGACCTTGCGGTCCGGATCGGCCGCGCGTACCCCGAGCGCAGCCGGTACGGTCCAGCCGAGCGGGCCGGCCTGGCCGCAGTTGATCCAGTTGCGCGGCTTGTACACGTGCAGAAACTGCGCGGCGGCGATCTGCGAGAGGCCGATGGTGGTGACGTAGCAGGCGTCCTTGCCGAACGCGTTGTTCATGCACTGATAGACGCGCTGCGGCTTCATCGGCACGTTCTCGAAGTTGGTCTTGCGCAGCATCGTGCGCTTGCGCTCGCGGCATTCGCCGGCCCACGCGCTGCGATCCTTGAGCCGCCCGGCGGCCTTGCGCTCCTTGGCGACTTGTACGAACAGCTCGAGCGCCGCCCCCGCGTCGGAGACGATGCCGTAGTCCGGCGCGAACACGCGCCCGATCTGTGTCGGCTCGATGTCCACGTGCACGAACTTGCGGCCCTTGGCGTAGACGTCGATCGAGCCGGTGTGGCGATTGGCCCAGCGGTTGCCGATGCCGAGCACGAAGTCGGAAGCGAGCATCGTGGCGTTGCCGTAGCGGTGCGAGGTCTGCAATCCCACCATTCCCGCCATCAGCGGATGGTCGTCGGGGATGGTGCCCCAACCCATGAGCGTCGGGATCACCGGGACGCCGGTGACCTCCGCGAATTCGACCAGCAGCGCAGAAGCGTCGGCGTTGATGATGCCACCGCCGGCGACGATCAACGGACGCTGCGCCTCGTTCAGCATGTCCAGCGCCTTCTCCACCTGCTTGCGACTGGCCTTGGGCTTGTAGACCGGCAGCGGCTCGTAGGTGTCCAGATCGAACTCGATCTCGGCGACCTGCACGTCGAACGGCAGATCGATCAAGCACCGGCCCCGGGCGGCCGGAGCGCATCAGATGGAAGGCCTGCTGGAACGCGCGCGGGACCTGGGCCGGCTCGCGCACGGTGACCGCCCATTTGCTCACCGGCTTGGCGATGGACTCGATGTCGACCGCCTGGAAGTCTTCCTTGTACATGCGCGCCCGCGGCGCCTGGCCGGTGATGCAGAGGATCGGAATCGAGTCGCCCGAAGCCGAGTACAGGCCCGTGATCATGTCCGTCCCCGCGGGTCCGGAGGTGCCGATGCACACGCCGATGTTGCCGGCCTTGGCGCGGGTGTAGCCCTCGGCCATGTGCGAGGCCCCCTCGACGTGGCGCGCGAGATAGTGGCGGATGGTTCCAGCCTTGCGCAGCCCGGCGTAGAGCGGATTGATGGCTGCGCCGGGGACGCCGAACGCCGTCGTCACGCCTTCCTTCTCCATCACGCGCACGGCGGCTTCCGCTGCGGTCATCTTGGCCATCTGGGGTCTCCTCTTCGGTCTGTCCATCCTATCAGGCCGCGGAGCTTTCGCGATTGTCGGGCTCCGGCAGCGGCTGCACTTCGGCCTTCGCAGCTGCTCGGCTGGCGCTGCATCGCCAGCCGGGCGCGCTGGCGCACGATGTCGACGTGCTGCCGGAAGACGTACAGATTCTCCGAGTAGGCCAGAGGCGTCTCGATCCGATGGACGGCATCGTCGATCTTGTCCAACCGCTCGAGGATGCGTTCGAGCTCCTCGGGGCTGCGGCGCTCCGCCAGCTCCAGCTCGATTTCCTTGAGCCTGGCGTACCAGCGATAGATGCGGGAGCGCACGCGCCAGCGGTAGAGCTGCGGCAGCAGCCGCGCTGCCGGGATCAGTACCACCAGCGCTGGGAGCAGCAGCACCAGGAGGCGGTCTACGAGGTTGGCAGCCCAGTAGGGCAGGTAACGCTGCAACAGCGGCGAGCCGGACTTGTAGAAGCGAGCCGCCTCGGGACTCAGCGGCAGCTCCGTATCATTCGGCGCCGGGAATTGCCGCAAGCCGGAGAACATGGTCGGGGCGCTGTGCACCTCCGCGGCGGCGCGCAGCAACAGATAGGCCAGCGCGGGATGCAGATCGTCCTTCACGACGAGGTTCGCCGTGGTGCCGAGCAGGACCACGTCCCGGTCGGGGATGTTGTGCGTCAAGTCGAACACGCCTTGCGGCAGGACGAACTTGGTCAGGTAGAAGTGCAGGTGGGTGTATGCGTCGGCGCGAGCGAAGCTGAGCAAGCGTACCCCTTTCGCATGCATGAGCTCCTGGATGATCGGGGCGCGCGGGTCGCTGATGAAGAAAGCCGCGTCGATTCCTCCCGAGAGCAGCAGGTTCGCCGCCGCCCGACCGCCGAGCTTCATGATGGTGGTCGGCGGTTTCGCGATGCCGGTAGCTTCCAGCAGCGTCATGGCCAGCGCCGCGGTCCCGCTCTTGTCCGCGCCGATCGCGATCATCTTCCCACCCAGAGGCGGCAGTCGATCAATCTCGCGTTCCCCGCGATAGAACACCCACAGCACCTCGTTGTAAACGCTCCCCAGGGAGACGAGTCCCTGCGTGCTTTCGGGCGGCGCCGCGCTCACGATGCCGCCTTGGACCAGCGCCACGTCGACGTGCGCCGATGGGTCTGACGAGACGGCTCAGGTTCTCCACGGCACCGCCCGAGGGCCACAAGCGCAACGTGACGCCGTCGCGGGCGAGGATGTCGCGATACTTCATCGCGTACGCGTGATAGCTGCCGTCCGCGGTGCCGGTCGACATGACCAATTCGGATGGGCGGCGCGGGCCGCATGAGGAGCAACGTCAGGGCGAACGCACCCACGACGATCAGGGTGGCGGGCAGCGCGACGAGCAGAAAGTCGCGATTCAGCTTGCGCTTCGCTTGCGGGCATGACAGGCAGGCCTCGATAGGCGAGGTCCGATTATAGGCCGCGCGCCGCAGCTACCCGATACCCGACCCGCGGAAAATGGACGCAAACCGTCCCCACGCGCTCGTCCTCGCGCAGGATCGCGATACTGTCGCGATCGACGAGCCGGACCCTTCCGACCACCGGCGACTCGCCGCTGTCGAGATCGGCGACCACGCTCACGGTCTGTCCGGGCTGGAGTCCCTGCGGATCTTTCGGATCGCCTTGCTCGGGTGTCGTCGGCTGGCTCGAACGTGCGACCTCGATCGCCTCGCCGGAGGTCATCGCTGATGGGGTGCCGTGGCCGATCGCCTTCACCCGCTGCTCCCACGCCTCGAGCGCCGGGAACTCGGACAGCAGCCCCGGGCCGCCTTGCCAACGTCCGCGGACGAACCACACCAGATAGTAGGTGAGCGCATCCGGCAAGTCCCGGTTCGTTGCCCAGCATGAAGCGGCGGCCGCCGGCGAGCCGTTGATCGACCCAGCCGAACTGGGCGCGCAATTGGGCGATGGTGTGCGGCAGGTCGGGCTGCAGTTGCTTCAGATTTCCATTCGGGCCCAGAAACAGGCGTGCGCGGTCCTTCGCGAATGCTTCCGGCAGCTGATCCGCATTCGCGCCCAGCACGACCCTGGCGGTGACGTCGAACAACGCGTCGGTCCAGCGGCTGATGCCCCACGGCAGGCCGTCGCCGCCACCCGGGAAGAACGTCGGCTCGGGAAACCGGCGCTGCAGTTCTCGCAGGATGCACTGGCTGTCGCAGTAGATGTCGGCGCCGATCTGCATGATCGGCGTGCGACGATAACCGCCGGTGAGAGGCATCACGTCCGGTTTGGGAGGGACACGAGGAATTTCGACCGAGCGCCAGGCAAGGCGTTTGATGCCCAGGCCGACGCGGACTTTCTCCGACACGGGGGAGGCCGGATAGTGATGCAGGATGATCTCGCTCATTGTGGCTCCAGTCGCAGAGGAGAGTGCCGAGCTTGGATCCCGAGTCTAGGCGAGTGCGGGCATCGCGTCACGCGGCATGAAACGCGCAATAATTGCGCAGGCCTCGTGGCCTGCACAACAGATCAGAGGAGCACGCCGAAGATGCGTTACGAGCTTTACTACTGGCCCGGGATACAGGGCCGAGGCGAGTTTATCCGGCTTGCGCTGGAAGAGGCCGGGGCGGACTACGTGGACGTGGCGCGACTGCCAGACCGCGATGGCGGCGGCATGCAGGCGCTGAACCGATTTCTCGAAGACGATTCGGTCAAGCGCCCTCCGTTCGCGCCGCCCTTTCTCAAGGCCGGGAGGCTGGTGATCGGGCAGAGCGCCAACATCCTGCAATTTCTGGGTCCGCGGCTGGGTCTCGCACCGGAAGACGAGGCGGGCCGGTTGTGGGCACATCAGCTGCAGCTGACCATCGCCGATCTGGTGGTCGAGTCCCACGACGTCCATCATCCGATCGCAGGCGCTCTGTACTACGAGGACCAGAAGCCGGAGGCGAGCCGGCGCGCGCCGCATTTCACCGGCGAGCGCATACCGAAATATCTCGACTACTTCGAGGGGGTGCTCGCCCGCAATACCGGCGGCAAGGGCTACATGGTCGGCAGGGCGTTGTCCTACGTCGACCTGTCGATCTTTCAGCTGATCGCAGGCTTGCGCTACGCCTTCCCCAAGAGGATGGCGAAGCTGGCGCCGAAGTATCCAGGACTCGTCGCATTGCACGAGCGTGTCGCGGCGCGCCCGAACATCGCCGCCTATCTGGCTTCGGATCGGCGCATCCCGTTCAACCAGCACGGGATCTTTCGGTACTATCGCGAGCTCGACGTCTGACTGCTCGGTGGCGCATAACTGCTGGCTGGCGCAACTACAAGAGTAGATCGCATGAGGGAGGAGGGGATGCGTACCTATGTCATCGGCGCCGGCGCAATGGGCGGAATCTACGGCGGGCTGCTCGCGAAGGCGGGCTACGACGTCACGCTGATCGACATCCGTCAGGATCACATCGGCACTGGTCGAGCGCGATGGGCTCGTGATCGAGGGCGTGCGCGGCCATCACGTGGTTCGCGTTCCGGCGCAGACCAACGGTACCGGCCTGCCGCCAGCGGACTTCGCGATCATCTTCACCGACGCCAACTCCACGAAGGACGCCGCGCGCACGGCGCAGCAACTGCTGAAGCCCGACGGCTTCGCGCTCACGCTGCAGAACGGCATCGGCAACGTCGAGTCGCTCATCGAGGCGCTCGGCAAGGACCGCGTTGTCGCCGGTGTCACGATGAACAGCGGTGCATTTCCAGGGCCCGGGCATGCGGCCTACACGAACGCGGGCGTGACCTCGATCGGCGAGCTGGACGGCCGCACGACGCCGCGCATCGAAGCGGTCGCGGGCATGCTCAACAAGGCCGGCATCGAGACGAAAGTCGTTCCCGATCCGATGGCTGAGATCTGGAGCAAGTTCGTGCTGAACTGCGCGATCAACTCGCTCACCGCGGTCACCGGGCTGCGCAGCGGCGAGATGTACCGGACACCGGAGGTCAATGCGCTGCAAGATCGCGTGATCGACGAGATTCTCGCGGTGGTCGAGCGCAAGGGCATCAAGCTGGCCGAACCGGAGCCGCGCAAGAAGATCAAGGCGCATTGCCGCATCCGCTACAACCGGCCGTCGATGATGCAGCACATGGAGCAGGGGCGGCGCACCGAGATCGACGCCCTGAATGGCGCACTGGTGCGCGAGGCGAAGGCGCTCGGCATCGCCGTGCCGTACAACGAGGCTGTCGTCGCGATCGTGAAGGGGATGGAAAGGAGCCGGCGACAGCTGCTGCACGAACCGCCACGCGACTACAAGAAGCTCGAGGCGGAAGCGGAGGCTGAAGTGCGTGCAGAGGGGGCGGAAGCCAGGCGCTAGACGAGCGGGATGCCTCGAGCCCGGGCCGACGCCAGCACGCTCGGCGCCAACGAGGCTTTGTGGTCTGCCTCGTTGGCGGGTCCTCTGCCAGCGTTGCAGGGCCCCTGTTTCCCTCTAGCCGATCTGCGCCACCACGCGCCCGACGATCTTCCCCGCCTTGAGCTCGTCCAAGGTGCGGCTGACCTCGGACAGCGGGCGTTTCTCGATCGGTATTCTAGGCAGCTTGCCGGCGCGGGCAAGCGCCACGACTTCCTTGAGCTCGCTGACCGTGCCGACACTGGAACCCTCGATCGTCAGCGCGCGCTGCACCACGGCGACCAGCGACAGCGGGATCTCGCCGCCGTAGAGGCCGACCATGATCAACCGTCCGCCTTTGCGCAGCGCAGACAGCGCGAGCGTCGCGGTAGCGGTGTTGTTGACCAGATCGACGCCACCGTAGAGCGGACCGCCCGCGATCTCCTGCAGCTTTTTCGTCGCGTCCGGATCGCGTCCGTCCAGAGTCGCGGCGGCGCCTGCTGCGCGCGCCGCCTCGAACTTCGTCGGGTCGACTTCCACGGCGACGATGCGTTCGTGCCCCATCGCGCGCAGCATGCCGATCGCCATCAAACCCAACCCGCCTGCGCCCAGCACGACGACCCATTCGTCGCGCGGAATGGGCGTCAGCTTCGAGACGGCCGAGTAGGTCGTCAATCCGGAGCACGCGAGCGTGGCTGCCCAGAGAGGATCGATGCCGCTTGCATCCACGAGATAACGCGGATGCGGTACGAGCAGGTGGTCCGCGTAGCCGCCGGGGCGCTGGACGCCCAGCCAGCGCGGCGCCATGCAGTGATTGTCCTGTCCTTCGAGGCAACGTGCGCAGGTGCCGCAGCCCGTCCATGGACACACCAGCCGGTCCTGGCCGATGGGTGCGTCGCCGGCGTCGGGGCCCGCTGCGATCACAGTCCCGTAAGGCTCGTGCCCGAGCGTCACGGGCGGCTTCATGCCCCGCTCGCTCATGTGAAAGCGCTTGCCGCCGCCCATCTCGAAGTAGCCGTCGCGGATGTGCACGTCGCTGTGGCACACGCCGCAGTACTTGAGCTTGATCAGGACTTCGGTTCCGGTCGGGGTTGGCGTCTGGTGTTCCCGCTTCTGCAGCGGTTGTCCCCATTCGACCACGTCGTAGCTCAGCATGCTCTCCTCCACAGAACGCGCGGTCTCTCGCGCTTGGTTATGCAGCCTTATGTTCCCCGCCCGATCCGCCGGATGCAGGCCGCGAGCCGGCCACAGGCAAGTTTGCCATACAATCGGGACCAGTCCGTTCCGCGGTCGCGTCACGCAAGCGATCGCACAATCCGAATTGACAAGGAGCCTTTCAACCATGTTGTCCGCAGCACCCAAAGTCATCGAGACGACAATCTTCGCGCGCCTGCCCGACGAGCTGAAGAATGCCGACAGCACCAACGAATGGGTCGCCAGACAGCCGCTCGGCACGCCGGCCGGCTCTCTGCTCGAAGGACCGTCCTTCGACAAGGAGGGCAATTTCTGGTGCGTGGACATCCAGAACGGGCGGGTGTTCAAGGTCACGCGTGACGGCGTCTTTCATCTGATTGCGCGAGTACGACGGCTGGCCGAACGGGCTCAAGTTCCATCGCGATGGACGTATCTTTATCGCGGACTACAAGCACGGCATCATGCTCCTCGATCCCGTGAACGGAAAAGTCGTCCCATACCTCGAGCGCGTGAACGTCGAGCGCTTCAAAGGCGTGAACGATCTGTTCTTCGGCGCCAACGGCGACCTCTACTTCACCGATCAAGGGCTCACGGGTCTGCACGATCCCACCGGTCGCGTGTTCCGCGTTAGACCAAATGGGCAGATCACCTGTCTGCTAGACAATGTGCCGAGCCCGAACGGCCTCGTCATGAATCGCGACGAGAGCGCGCTCTTCGTGGCCGCGACGCGGGGAAATTGCATCTGGCACGTGCCGTTTCTGAGCAACGGCGAGGTCGGCAAGGTCGGCTTGTTCATCCAGCTCTCCGGCGCCGGTGGGCCCGACGGACTCGCGCTCGACGATCAGGGGCGGCTCGCGATCGCGCACGTGCGCCTTGGCACCGTGTGGCTGTTCGATCGCCTGGGCGAGCCGGTCTATCGCATCAAGTCGAGCACGGGCACGCATACGACGAATGTCGCGTTCGGCTGGCCCGATCGCAGCACGCTGTACATCACCGAATCCGAGAGCGGCACGATTCTCAAGGCCGAGCTCGACGTGCCGGGTAAGCTGATGTATTCGCATGCTTGAGAGAGCCGAGCTGCTCGGGCCCTGTCTCTCTCTCGCCGAGCTCGAAGCTGACAGAGCCAAGCCTGGGTGGCGAGAAGGGCCTACTCGCCGGGCTTCTTGCTGCGCGCGGCTATGAAGGAGCGCACGAGATCCCGGTGCTCTTCGGTAGCGGTGATCACGGCGTAGTGCGAGGAAATCATATCCAGATTCGTGCGCAGATCGTTGCGCATGCCTTGATAGATCGCGCGCTTGGTCATGCGCAACGTCAGACTGGGTGCCTTCAGCATGCGACGCGCGATCTTGTCGACCTCTTCGGCCAGCGTCTCGTCCGCAAACACCTTGTTCACGAGTCCGATGCGCAGCGCCTCCTGCGCGTCGATAAAGTCTCCTGTCAGAAACAGCTCCAGCGCCTTCGACACGCCGACCAGACGCGGCAGGAAGTGCGCCCCGCCGGCCCCGGGAACCAAACCGACTTTCACATAGGTTTCCGCGAAGCGCGCGCTTTGCGCGGCGTAGCGCAGGTCGCACATGAGCGCCATGTCCATGCCGGCGCCCGTGGCAACGCCGTTGACCGCGGCAATGACCGGTTTGTCGAGATCCTCCAGCGCGAGCGGGATGCGCTCGATGCGATTGAACAGTTCGTTCTTGCGCTGCTCCGGTGTGTGTGTCGAGACGATCGCCCATCTCGACGATATCGCCGCCGCTGCAGAATGCAGAGCCCGTCCCGGTGATGATCACCACCTTCACGGCGTCGTCGGTGCGGCATTGCTGCAAGGCCGCCGTCCAGGCGTCGATCATGTCGAAGGTGAAGGCATTCATGCGCTCCGGGCGATCCAGAACGATCCTGGCGATGCCATCAGCGATGGAGAATTTGAGCTGCGTGGTCATGGATCCCTCGTTTCCTGGCTATGAATCGGCGCCGGTGCGCTCACGTGTCGATGCGGCAGTCGCACCAACGATCGCCTGAATCTCCTGGCTCGAGAGACCGGCCTCCGCCAGCACCTCGGCTGTGTGCTCCCCGAGTCGCGGCGCGTGACGGCGGATGCGAAACGGCGCCGTGCTGAAAGAGACGGGGCTGCGCACAGTGCGGTAGCGGCCTTCGCTCGGATGCTCGGCGGTGCCGAACAATCCCACTGCTTTAACGTGCGGGTCCTCGGGAAGGTCGGCGAGCGAGAGCACCGGCATGCACGGAATGCTGACTCGGTCGCAGAATGCGACCCACTCCGCCGTGGTTCGCTGCGACGCTTCCTCCTGGATCATCTCGTACAGGATCGCGATGTTTTCCACCCGGTCGGAAAGCCGGCGGAAGCGCGGGTCGCCCTTGAATTCGGTGCGCCCGGTGAAGTCGTAGAAGTCCTGCCAGTTGCGGTCGGAGTACGGGAGGATGCATGCGTAACCGTCCTTGGTGCGGTAGGGCTTCCGGCGCTGGCTCAGCAGGCGCGTGTAGCCCGGCTCACCCAGCGGCGGCACGAAGGCGGACCCGCCCATGTGCTCGGCGAGGTTGAACTCGATGCTGGTTTCCAGCATGGGCACTTCGATCGATTGACCCCCGCCGCCGCGGGCGCGCTGGAACAGCGCCGCCAGGATTGCGTAGGTGACCGCCTGTCCCGACAACTTGTCGCACACGACGGTGGGAACGTAGGCGGGCTCGCCGTGCACCTGCGCGTGCAGCGCCGCCATGCCCGAACCCGCCTGGATGGCGTCGTCGTAGGCGGGCTTGTCGGCGTAGGGTCCAGCGGCGCCGAAACCCGACGCTCCGCAATAGACGATGTCTGGCTTGATCGCGCGCACCTGCTCGTAGCCGTAGCCCAGGCGCTGGATCGTCTTGGGACGCAGGCTGTGCACGAACACGTCGGCGCTCTCGATCAGCCGATTCAGCGCCAGGCGACATTCCGGCTGTTTCAGATCGAGGACGATGCTGCGCTTGTTGCGGTGGAGATTGAGGAAGCTTCCCGACATTCCGGAATGACGCAGCGGCTCGTGATGGCGCAGAGAATCGCCCTCCGGGCTTTCCACCTTGATGACATCGGCGCCGAGGTCGGCCAGCACATGGGTCGCGAACGGGCCCATGATCACGCTGGTGAGATCGAGAATACGGATGCCGCCGAGCGGTCCGTCTGCGGGAGTGGTCGTCACGGCGGTCGTTTGGGTGCGCGGCGCGCCATCACGCGCCGACCAGCATCGGCCACAGCGCTTCGCCGCCGGCGCTGCACACCGCGCGACCGATGCGTTCCTGCCAGTAGGTTTCGTGTCCGAACTCGTCGCGCCAGGACCACAGACGGCGCGTGGCGAAATGCAGCGGGTGCTCGTGCGTGAAACCGATGGCACCGTGCACCTGATGGCAGATCTCCGCGACTTTTCCGGCGGCCTCGCCGACGCGCGCCTTCGCGATGGCGACAGCAAAGTCGAAGTCCGGCGTTGCCGTACGCCTCGGCAGCCAGCTCCGCGGCCGCAGCGGCCGCCGCGTATTGGCCGGCCGCGTCGGCCAGCATGTGCTGCACGGCCTGGAACTTGCCGATCGGGCGACCGAACTGCTGGCGCTCCATCGCATAGGCCAGCGCATAGTCGAGGCATCGCTCCATCGCGCCGACCATCTGCTGCGCGCGGATCAAAGCGCCGAACAGCAAGAATCCTTCCGCGCAGGTTGGCGGCGCCGGGCGTACCGCCTCCGCGGGCACTCGCGACGTTGTCGAGCAGCAGCGTGTCGCGCGCCTCGTTGGCGAGGTTGCGGTTGAGGTTGCATGGGTGCCGCCAGCGGACTGAAGCAACACCAGGTGTCCTGCGCCGGAAGAGTCCCGCGCATAGACGAGGACATGACCCACCTGGGATGCCCAGGGAATGCGCTGAGCCCGCCCCTGCAGCACGAAGCCGCGTGCGCTGCGCTCGATGCTGATGGACTGGTCCGCTCCGGTCGGAGCCAGGGACAACGCGCCCTGTATCGGCGCGCCGGACGCCTCGGCCCAGAGCGCTGCGGCGAACATCGTCTCCGGCAGCGGTACCGGGCAGGGTGTGATAGCCGGCGCGGCGGATCAGTCGCAGCGCGTCGACCGGGGAAAGACCGGCGCCCCCTTGCGCCTCCGGCACGAGCGCCAGCGGCAGTCCGGCCTGCTCGACTGCTTGCCAGATCGCCGACGGCCAGGCGCCGCCGTCCGCATCGGCCATCCGCTGCTTGGTGACTTCTCCGCGGAACAGCCGGTCGGCCTGTTCCAGCACGATCGCCGACAAGTCCTCCGCTTCCGGAGTGCGGTGCAGCTGAGGTCGTGGTCATCCGCGCGTCCTGCTCAACGCAATCCGAGGCCGCGGGCGATGATGCCGCGCAGGATTTCGCGCGTGCCGCCACGGAGCGTATACGAAGGCGCGTGCAGCACGACGTGTGCGAGCGTCTCCGAAAGCGAATCGCCAGGATCGTCGAGACTCGCTTCGACCTGAACCAGGCGGCGCGCAATTTCCGGCAGCTCGCGTTCGAAGGCCGTGCCGACGTCTTTCACCAACGCTGCTTCGACATTCGGGCTCGTCCCGCGATCGAGCAGGCCGGCGACGGAAGCCGACATGCGCTGCAGCGCCGCCAGATGGCCGACCAGGCGTCCAATCTCCACCGCCTGCCGCTGGTTCGCTTGCCGGCCCACACGGTCGATCAGTTCGACCAGCAATCGGTAGTCGGACAGGTAGCGGTCGGGCCCGGAGCGCTCGAACGCCAGCTCTTCGGTGACCATCGACCAGCCCTGGCCTTCGCTGCCGACCATCATGTCGTGCGGCACGAAGTAGTCCTGGAAGAAGACTTCGTTGAAGTCATGGCCGCCGGCCAGGTTGTGGATGGGACGCACCGTCACTCCGGGCTGGGCGAGATCGATGATGAACTGCGTCAGCCCGCCGTGCCGGTCCTCCCCCGCATCCCCGGTTCGCGTCAGCGCGATGAGGTAGTGGACGCGATGCGCGTTCGACGTCCATATCTTGCTGCCGTTGATGACCCAGCCGTCGCCACGCCTCACGGCGCGGGTGCGCACGGCGGCGAGATCGGAGCCGGAGTCGGGCTCGCTCATCCCGATGCCGAAGAAGCATTCGCCCGCGACAGATGCGCGGCAGGATCAGCGAGCTTCGCGCGCTCGCTGCCATGGCGCAGGATCTGCGGGCCGGACTGGCGGTCGGCGATCCAGTGCGCAGCGCAAGGCGCGCCTGCGGCGAGCATCTCCTGTGTGATAACGTAGCGCACGAGGCTGGACAGCGCTTGACCGCCGTACTGCTTCGGCCAGGTGATCCCGATGAATCCTGCTGCGCCGGCCCGGCGCGTGAACTCGGCGTCGAACGTGCTCCAGGACGAGCGATGCGGCACGTAGCGGCCGCGCGTCGCGCTCCGAGGCGAGGAACTCGCGCACACGGCGGCGGGCCGCGGCGGCTTCGGGCGGCAGACTGGGAGCATCGAACTGGAATGAGCGCATACCGGCACGCTGCAAGAAGTAGATTCGCAGCATAAAGCATTTTCGACGAAGCTCGCTTCCCTCCTTGACCGTGCCCACAAGCGCCGCGGGTGAGCCGTTGCTCGACGGCCTCACCGTCCTCGACTTCACCCGCGTGCTCGCGGGCCCTTACTGCACGCGCCTGCTCGCCGACCTCGGCGCACGCGTGATCAAGATCGAGCGCCCCGGCGAGGGCGACGAGATCCGCTATTCGGTGACCCAGCTCGAACCCGGGCGCACGGATCAAAGCAGCTACTTTGTGCGGTTGAACGCGGGCAAGCAGGGCATCGCCATCGATCTTGCGCACCCGCAGGCGCGCGACGTCGTGCTCGATCTGGTCCGTCTCGCCGACGTGGTGGTCGAAAACTTTTCACCCGGCATCATGGCGCGCTACGGCCTGGACGACGCGGCGCTCCGCACTGTCCGCCCCGATCTGGTGTACTGCTCCATCTCCGGCTTCGGCCAGACCGGACCGCTGGGCTCGATGCAGGCCTACGCTCATCTCATCAACGCCATCTCCGGAATGATGGACATGGAACGCAGCGGCGAGGACCAGCCGCGGGCGTCGTACCTGCAGACCGCCGACGTGCTGGCGGGCACCCACGCCTTCGGCGCGATCTGCGCAGCGCTGTTGCGGCGCGCGCGCAGCGGTCAGGGGGCCTATCTCGACGTGTCGATGCTGGAGTGTCTGATCGCCGCCGACGACATCACGTTCCACGCGCTGCTGAACGGCGGAGAGGTGTGGCGCGCGCCGCGCGTGGGGATGCTGGTGCACTCGATCGGCGGTCGCTATGTAGCGATGCAGGCGGTGGGTGCGCCACACCTGTTGTCGCGGCTGCTTGCGCTGATCGGCCGCCCCGAACTGGCGATCGACGAGCGCTTTGCGACACCGAGCGGCGCGGCGCCGAGAACTGGCCGGCGTTTGCACAGATCCTCCGGGAGTGGCTGGACGGCTTCGGTAGCGTGGAGCAAGCGGTAGCGACGCTTTCCGCGGCGCGCATCCCGAGCGTGCCGATGCTGTCTCCCGAGGAGATCGTCTCCCACCCGCAGATCGTGCACAGGTCCGTCTTTCCGGAGGTCGCGCACCCGACCCGCGGCCCGGTGCGGGTCACCGCGACGCCTTTTCACATCGACCGACGGCCGATCGGCCCGGTCGGGCCCCGCGCCGTATCGCGTCGGAGAAAACACGCGCCAGGTGCTGAGCGACGTTCTGGGTTATTCCGCCGAGCGAGTCGAGGCGCTCGAGCGCGAGCGCGTGATCGAGATAGCGCGCGTTGAACGCTTTGCCGCTCGCTCAATGGCTGTAGGCGATCGCGCCTTTAACGATGAGGTAGGCCCAGAACGACCATGCGCCGATCACGATAGCGATGACCGCATACTCCGCCGCCCGCATCGCGAATCCGACAGGGCGTCGAGGACGAGCGCGGGGCTGGTAGCCGCGGCCGGGGCGAGCGGAACGCGGACCAGCCAGGCCCCAACGCCAGAGCATGGTGAGCCATGCGAGCGCGAGACGAGTGCCAAACTGTCGTCTGATCTCGCTGAAGGTCGGGCCGCGCATATGCCACGTCATCGGCACATAGCGCGATCAGCTTAAGGAAGCTCTGATCTGTTCGCACACGAGCCTAGCGGTTCGTCGAACAATATCCGTTCGTGCCGAATCCTTCGACGGCCCACCGGTGCTCAACGAGATTCGGCGCGCACGCAGTTGCGCCCGTCCGATTTGGCTCGGTAAAGCGCAGCGTCGGCTGCCTGCGCGAGCGTGGCCAACGTATCTCCCTGCCGCATCTGAGCGACGCCCAGCGACAGCGTGATCGCGGCGAGCGTGCTCCTGTCCTCGCCCACCGCGAGAGGTTTGCTCGCCAACGCCGAGCGCACCCGCTCGGCGACTAGCATGGCCTGCTCCAATGCCGCGCCAGGCAGCAGGACGGCGAACTCCTCGCCGCCGTAGCGGGCGATGCAGGCCAGTGGGGCGAAGGCACGCGACCAGAACTGCCGCCACGTGCTGCAGGGCGCGGTCCCCGGTCAAATGTCCGTAACGGTCGTTGAACTCCTTGAAAGAGTCGACGTCGGCGAACAACAGGGAGACCGTGGTATCGGTGCGCATGCAGCGCTCCATCTGGCGCGCGAACACGTCATCCAACCAGCGGCGGTTGTGCAGCCCGGTCAGTTCGTCGACGGTGGCCATGCGTTCCAATTCGCGGCGTTGTCCGAGGCTGGCGAGGAGCAAGTCGTTGTCGCGCCGCACGCGACCGGAGAAGATGAGCAGCAGATTGCGGGCCGCGGATTGCGTCGAGCCGATCAGGTACCACAGCGTCTCGCGGTCGATGCGCAGCAATCGCGTCGTGCGCGGCAGTGACGACGGTGGCCGTTGCGCCGCGGCCATCGATCACCGAGATCTCGCCCACGCACTCGCCGGGGCCGAGCAGCACCTGGTGCGGCATTTGTCCGTCGTCGAGATGCACGCGCAGGCTGCCACGCAGCACCATGAAGATGTATTCGTTCTTCAGGCCGCGCTCGATCAGCGTGTTGTCCGCCTCGATCTCGATGACATGGCAGCGGGGTAGCACGGACTCGAGCGAGCTGCGGGGAATGTCGGCGAACAAATCCGCGCCGAGTACGGCATTGAGCTCCTGGACGTCGAGGGTTTGCGTCGTCTCCGCGGCCCCGTCTCCGGACGGTGACATGATCTTCCCTGGATGCTCCGTAAACGAATCCGAGTATACCCTCGGCACCTTGGGACCAGCCATGACGCGTTGGCAGCCCGAGGCGTATGATCTGTCTGTTCAATTCCATTGGGGAGGCGGCCCATGGCCGACAAGGCGGTCAAGCTCAAGTCCGTCGCGGCGCCGTCCGTGCGCGAGCGAGTCAGCAACGAGGAGTGGGAGATCCGCTGCGATCTGGCGGCGGCTTATCAACTCGCAGCGCTGTTCAAATGGACCGACCTGATCTACACCCACTTCTCGGCGCGGGTTCCGGGCAGTGAGGACCTCCTGATCAACCCGTATGGTTTGCTGTTCGACGAAATCACTGCCTCCAGCCTGGTGAAGATCGACAAGGACGGCAACGTGCTCGACGATCCGACCGGGATGGGCATCAACTACGCCGGCTTCGTCATCCACGGCTGCGTCCACGAGGCGCGGCCGGAGGTGAACTGCGTAATCCACACCCACACGCGGGCCGGGGTCGCGGTGTCGGCACAAAAGTGCGGCCTCTTGCCGATCAGCCAGCATTCGCTGCGCGTGTACGCGATGCTCAGCTATCACGACTACGAGGGCATTGCGCTGGACATGGACGAGCGGGAGCGCCTGGCGCGTGATCTGGGGCCCAATTCGAAGGCGATGATCCTGCGCAACCACGGCTTGCTCAGCTTGGGAGAGAGCGTGTACGAGGCGTTCGAGCTCATGTACTACCTCGATTGCTCTTGCCAGATCCAGGTCGATGCAATCGCCGGCGGTCGGGTCGAAGTCGGGCTCATCTCGGAACAGACTGCGCAGAAAGGATTTCAGCAGTTCGAGCGGCCGGGACGGCCGTCCCTGCACAAGGAGTGGCCGGCGCTGTTGCGATTGCTCGACCGCAAGGGAATCGAGTACCGCAACTGAACCGATTCCGTTGCTGCCCACCACGTACTGTGTGGTGAAAGCGGTCGCCGATGTCCGCCAATCTGTTCGCCGAGCTGCCCGCGGACGCTGCCGCGGAGCAGGTTGTCGAGCTTCTATCCCGGCCGGGAGTGAGGATCGAGCGAATCGTGTCCAGCGGGCAGGCCAGCCCCGCGGGGTTCTGGTACGACCAGCCGCAGTCGGAGTGGGTCGTCGTGCTGAGTGGTGAAGCGCGTCTGCGCTTCGAAGACGAACCTCACCCCCGCACCTTGAGGCGAGGAGATTTTGTCGACATCGCGGCGCACCGCCGCCACCGGGTGGAGTGGACTCACCCCGATGAGCCGACAGTGTGGCTGGCCGTCCACTACATCTAACTGCGACTGACGAGCTGCAGAAACTCCTTGCGCAATTCGGGGTTGGTGAGGAACGCCCCACGCATGATGCTGTTGGTCATGTGCGATTCATCCTTCACGCCGCGCCAGTGGGTGCAGAAGTGGTCGGCCTCGAGCACGATCCCCAGACCGTCCGGACGCAGCCTGCGCTTCCAGCAGGTCGGCGAGCTGCATCACAGCCTCTTCCTGGATCTGCGGCCGGCTCATGATCCAATCCGCGATCCGCGAGAACTTCGACAGTCCGATGAGATTGGACTTCTCGCTCGGCAGCACGCCGATCCAAAGTTTGCCGAGGATGGGCGCCAGATGATGGGAGCAAGCGCTGCGGACCGTGATCGGTCCGATGATCATCAGCTCGTTCAGGCGGGAGGCATTGGGGAACTCGGTGACCGCCGGCATGCGGTGATAGCGGCCTTTGAACACCTCGTGCAAGAACATGCGCGCGACCCTCCGCGCGGTGCCGCGCGTGTTGTGGTCGCTCTTGGTATCGATGACCAGCGTCTCGAGCACATCGTGCATTTTCGCCGTGAGCTCGTCCTCGAGAGCCTTCATCTCGGCTTCGCCCTCGACGAACTCGGCGATGTTGTCGTTGGCGTGAAACCGTCGGCCGGCCGCCTCGATTCGCCGGCGCACGCGCTCGGAAACCTTGGGCGATGACGCCGAGTCGGCGGCGGCCATGGGTGTGGTCTTCGGGATCGTTCATTTTGAGTTCACAGTTGGCGACGGACCGATTCATTCGGACCGCATTTGTGAACTATAACCCAGCCGATATCGCTCTGTGCTAGGCCGGCGCAGGGCGCAGCCTGACGGTCGGATCTGCTGGTCTGGCTTCCCAGCTCGGCTCGGGCTCGAAGGCGGGGTCGGAGGCGGAGTGGGCTGTCGACGAAGGGTCAGCCGCCGTCCGCTCGGTCTTGGTGTCCGCGCGCGGCCAGCCCTTTGTAGCTGAAGCCGTGCTCGATCGTGGGCTTGACGACCTGGAAGTACGGCGAGATGTCGAAATCGCGCGGCGTGTACAAACTATAGTGCCGGATCGTGAGCAGATCGCGGTTGTGATCATCTGCACCCGGGTCGCTGTGGCGACGGACCATGTCGGGCAGGATAGGGTAGCCCACGGACTGAAACGCCTGCGCGATCAGCGTGGAGCAGATGGATTTGGTGGGGTCGCCGCTGCCGAGCGCCATGATCCGGCGGCGCCAGCGGCTGGGCAGCGGCGGCATCGGCAGCAGGTAGCGCGCCAGGTCGAACATGTTCTTGAGATCATAGGTCTGACCCAGACGCGAGAGCGCATAGGCGACGACGCGCTCGGCGTCCTCGGCGGTCAGGGCAACGGGCCGGCAGATACGAGTGTGAAAGGCGGTGTACTTGCTGAGCGGAACCGCCCACACGCCCTCCACCATGTCGACCTCGAGCAACACCGGCGGCTCCTCCGTCGTCCGCGCGACCGGCAAGTGCGTCGCCCACGTACAACGCGGCGTGAGACCAGGTCGATTGGGTGAGGTATTTGATGCCGCTGCTGACCCGCGTGTTGCCTTCCACCAGCAGCACATCTCCCGGCCGCAAAGCGGAGGCGAGCATGCTCGGCGCCGAGGTGGTCAGCGGCCGATAGTTCTTGACGGGTTCGCTGAGGTAGCGCCCGAGCGCCCGTCCGATCGAGCCCATTATGCGGCGCATCATGTTTGCTTCGCCTTGCTCCCTCGGGCGATTGCCGTTACCTACCCCTAAGCATGGACCGTGCCGCGGCGTCTCTGTTCCCTCTCGACGGAGAAGAGTCACCGCCCCAGTGTGCCACACATTGTCCAGGCCGCGACCAAAGACGTGACTCCTGTCGTTTGGCTACACGTGGCACCGCTTCTCAGATTCCCTAACGCCGCTGCCCCGGGTCGGTGGACACGGACGCATTTCCCGCCCCTCGCAATAGGGGCTGCGGTCTTCCCTCAGGCGCCGCGTCCAGAGCGCGTGGCCGCGGCGCGAGTGGTGCAGGTGAAGGCGTGGATGTCCGGCGCCATGGTGCGGCCGCCAGACTGCTTCGCGAGAGACCGAGTGGCCGGGGCCGACGTCCTCGTCGTCCTGGTTGCCGTGATCGGCAATCCATGAATCCAGCAGCTTCGCAGTCGACACCGGCGCGGGCGCGAGGAACAACTCCGCATCGTTGCCGACCACCTCATACTCTCGAGTCAGGCTGCCTGCGGCCCCGGACACCTCTACCACGATGGTCTGATCCGTGGCGCGCCAGGTGCCTGCGCTCTCGACGCCGCTTTCGGAATCCGAATAATCCCAGAGCGTAGCGCGCCGGCCCTCCCAGTCCAGCTCCAGATAACGGTCTCCAGCGACATTCCACCAACCTCCGGCCGCGTCGAGCGCGACTGCGTTCGGCTGGCGTTCGGGCGGCAGGTGTCTGCTGTGCGGAGTCATACGCGAACCAGGTCGCAACCGCGGCCAGTAGCGCCAAGAGCAGAACCGGGCGCGCCCGGCTGTGCGGCTTCTCGGGAGCCTGCGGCAGGTGGGGGACAACCCCGTGTTGGCCGGTGGTCCGGATTCGTCTCCCGCTCCGGCCGCGCCGTTCGCTTCGCCGCCGGGGTTTTCGGGATGGAGGTCTGAAGCGGGCATCGTGTGTGGACGCAGATGCGAACCCAGTGCAGGTTGCAAGTGTATAGCAGTACCCGCGGTCCGGTTGCAGCTAGACTATGCATCTCGTCAGTCATGCTGGGAGGCCTGCTTGCCATGAAGAAAGTCACCTGGGGTGTCATCAGCACCGCGAAGATCGGACTGAAGAGAGTGCTGCCCGGCATGCAGAAGAGCGAACTGCTCGAGATTCGGGCGATCGCCTCGCGCTCTGCGAAAGCCGCCCGTGAGGCCGCGGATGCGCTCGGTATTCCGAAAGCATACGGCTCTTATGAGGAGCTGCTGGCCGATGCGCAGATCGAGGCCGTCTACAACCCGCTGCCGAACCATCTCCACGTGCCACTGACGTTGCAGGCCGCCGCAGCGGGCAAGCATGTGCTGTGCGAGAAGCCGATCGCGCTGACAGCGACGGAGGCCGAGCGCTTGCGCACCGTGGCCGGCAAGGTCCTCATCATGGAAGCCTTCATGGTTCGTTTCCATCCGCAATGGCTGCGCGCGCGAGAGCTCGTGCGGCAAGGCCAGGTCGGAACCCTGCGCGCGGTGCAGATGTTCTTCTCTTACTTCAACGACGACCCGGTCAACATCCGCAACATGGCCGCGATCGGTGGCGGCGCTCTGTACGACATCGGTTGCTACCCGATCGTCGCCGGCCGCTTCTTCTTCGAGGCCGAACCCCGCCGCGCCATCGCCCTCGTCGATCGCGACCCGGCGTTCGGCACCGACCGCCTGACCAGCGCATTGATCGACTTCGGCGCCGGCCGCCATTTGGACTTCACCGTGTCGACCCAGTGCGTACCGTTCCAGCGCATGCAGATCTGCGGGTCCAAGGGGCGGATCGAGATGCAGATCCCGGTCAACGCACCGCAGGGAGCCAAGACGATGCTGTTCCTGGACGACGGCGGGGCCCTGGATGGATCCTCGGTGCGTAGCCGAGACGGTGCCGCCGAGCGACCAGTACATGTTGCAGGGGGAAGCGTTCTCGCGTGCGATCCGCGGCGAGATCGAGTTGCCCTACGGCGTCGAGGATGCGGTGCGCAACATGCGCGTGATCGACGCGTTGTTTCGCTCCGAGAAGAGCGCTCGCTGGGAAGAGGTGTAGACGCGAGTGGTGGAGGCGGGGGCGAACGTCATCGGAGATGGCGAGCAGCTCGCGCTCGCCTCAGCGTGAGCCGGCCACATGCCGCGCAGTCGGCGCCACATGAGTCGCCTGTGCAGGGCGCCGCGTTGCGGGGAGCGCGTCGGCCGGAAGGTTGGCGATCGCGGCCATCACCTTCGCGAGCCAAATCCACGGTCGCGTGTCCGGGACTGCGAGCTGTGTGCGTATCAGGGTGCCGACCAGGCGCAACTCCTCGAACGAACGCCGGCATTCATCGCAACCGTTGAGGTGTGAAGCGATGCCAGCGGCGTCGTCGCGCGCTAGTTCCCCGTCGAGGTAAGGGCTCAGCCCCGTCTTCGCTTCCTGGCAGTCCATGGCGGTTGCCGCAATCGAGAAGGGACTGCGGCGAGCTGGTCGTGGATCAGCAGGATATGTGCCCGCGGTCGGACCGAGCGCAGATGGTCGCGACTGCGCTGCCGCCGCTACGGTCGCCCGGTACGGCCTGTCGCCGTGATGTAGTCCATCACCACTTCAGTGATATGGGCTAGCCAGGTGCGCCGGTTGTCCTCAGTCATCAGGTCGCGGTCGAGGAAGCGTGACAGGGTGTAGCGGTTGGAGAGGTAGAAATACCCCAGCGCCGCGATGGTGATGTAGATCTGGACCGGGTCGACGTCGCTGCGGAATTCCCCAGCGCGGCCGCCGCGGCTCCAGCAGATCGCGCAGGGTGTTGAGCAAAGGGAAGGACAGCTGGCTTAGCCGGTTGGACTTCTTCAGGTGCTGGCCGCGGTGCTGATTTTCGCTGTTGAGCAAGCGGATGAACTCCGGGTGCGCACAGTAGTAGTCCCAGGTGAAAGCGATGAGCTCGCGCATACCCTCGACCGGAGGCGTGCTCGCCAGGCTGAGCTGCTCTTCGGCCCGGCCCAACCGCTCGTAGGCGCTTTCGAGGACGGCGCGGAACAGCTTTTCCTTGCTGCCGAAGTAGTAGTAGAGCATGCGATCCACGGTGTGCGCGCGCCGGCTGATGCGCTCTATCCTGGCGCCTCCGTAACCGTGATTGGCGAACTCATCGGTGGCCGCGTCCAGGATCTTGCGCTGCATGCCTTCTGGATCTCGCTTGCGCCGTACCGGCGCCTTCGCGCCGACGCCGGCGGCAGGGCGCTTGATGCCAGCGCGCCGGGCCGGTTTTGCGGTCCTGGCTTTGGCGGGCATGGGGTGGGGGCGCTCGCGTGCCGTTCAGCGCGCCAGATGCTGCAGCTTGTCGGGCACGTCCTTCCAATCGTCGGCATCCGCCGGAGGATCCTTCCTGGAGGTGATCGACGGAAATGCGCGCGCCAGCTCGGCGTTCAACGCGATGAACTTCATCTGCGCCTGCGGCACGTCCACATCGGCGTAGATCGCGTTGACCGGGCACTCGGGGATGCACACCGCACAGTCGATGCATTCGTCCGGTTCGATCACCAGCATGTTCGGTCCCTCGCGGAAGCAGTCCACCGGGCAGACGTCGACGCAGTCGGTGTACTTGCACTTGATACAGGACTCGGTCACCACATGGGTCATCTCGGCTCCTGTTGCCATCTCCGCGCTTTGCGCACCGCAGCATGACAAGCGGGAGCGGGGGTTGAAAACCGACCACGGCTAGGATATGGTGAAGGCGCAGTCTTTAGTAAAGTGTCTTCTACATTGCTCTGGAGCGAGCACTTCAATCAGGCCTTGGGCATGTATCTGCGGCCAACCGATCTCACCGAAGCGCTGACCGCACTCAAGGGCCGGCAGTTGTCCATTCTGGCCGGTGGCACCGATTTCTATCCCGCGCACGTCGACCGCCCGCTGCCCGATGATGTTCTGGACATTACGGCGCTGGCGGGCGCTGCGCGGTGTACGCGAGGAACCGGACGATGTTCCGGATCGGCGCGCTCACCACCTGGTCCGAAATCCTCGCCGCGCCGGCTGCCGCCGCTGTTCGACGGGCTCAAGCTGGCGGCGCGCGAGATCGGCGGAAGGCAGGTGCAGAACGCCGGCACGCTGGCCGGCAATCTGTGCAACGCCTCGCCCGCCGCCGATGGCGTTCCGGCGTTGCTGGCGCTCGAAGCCGAGGTCGAGCTGTCGCGCGCACGCCGGGATCCGACGCGTGCCGCTGGCGGCATTCCTCGTCGGCAGCCGGCGCACCGCGCGGCGCGCCGACGAACTCGTGACCGCTATCCTGGTTCCGCGCTGGGGTTCCGAGTGCGCGCTCCACGTTCTGCAAGCTCGGCGCGCGGCGCTACCTGGTCATCTCCATCGTCATCGTTGCTGCCACCCTGGAAGCGGGTGCCGATGGCACCGTCGCGCGCGCGGCGATTGCCGTGGGCGCCTGTTCCGAGGTGGCTCAGCGCCTCGCCGGGCTCGAGGCGAAGGTGGTGGGCAAGCCGCTGACGCCTGCGCTCGCCGATCTCGTGCAGCCCCGACGACCTCGCAGCACTGACCCCGATCTCGGACATTCGCGGCAGCAGCGAGTACCGACGCGACGCCGCCATGACGCTGCTGCGGCGCGCCCTCGCTGAGCTCGGCCGTGAATGACCCCCGCCAGAGCGAGTTGATCAGCGCGGCGCCGCCGGCCGGCGAATCCGGCGCCGGGCGTTTCCATCGTGTTCGGGCTTGAATGGTGTTCAGCAGCAGATTGTCGCCGACCCGGTGTCGCGCCTGTCCGAGGTACTGCGCGAGCAGCTCGGACTGACCGGGACCAAGGTGGGTTGCGACGCGGGCGATTGCGGCGCATGCACCGTGCTGCTGGACGGCCGCCAGGTCTGCGCGTGTCTCACAGCCGCGGGTCAGGTCGCAGGGCGCGACGTCGTGACCGTCGAAGGCCTGGCCGATGGACGGCAAGCTGAGCGCCCTGCAGCGCGCCTTCCTCGCGCACGGCGCGGCCCAGTGCGGCGCGTGCACGCCAGGGATGCTGATGGCTGCTGCCGAGCTGCTGCGCGTGAACCCGGCTCCTGCCGAGCAGGACGTGCTCGATGCGCTGGGCGGCGTGCTGTGTCGCTGCACGGGCTACCGCAAGATCGTCGACGCGGTATTGGCTGTGGCAAGCGGACGACATCGATGCCCCTCAACCGTCGGCGGGCGCCGCAGTGGGCAGCCGGATCGCGAAGCTGGACGGCGCGGAGAAGGTCTCCGGCACGGAACGCTACGGAGCCGATCGATACCCTGCGGGCTCGCTTTGGCTGCGCGTGGTGCGGTCTCCTCATGCGCGCGCGGAATTCCGGATCGGCGACCTGCGGCCGCTGTTGCAGCGGCATCCAGGTCTCACCGCCGTGCTGACCGCGGCCGACGTCCCGCAAAACAGCTTCGGCATCTTTCCCGCAGATGAAGGACCAGCCGGTACTGGCACCCGGACACGTGCGCTTCTGCGGCGAGGCGGTGCTGGCGCTGGTCGGCGAGCGGAGTGCGGTCATGGCGATCCCGGAGTCGGAGCTGCCGATCGAGTGGTTCCCGCAGGCGCCGGTCACCGACATCGACGAAGCGCTGCGCGGCGCGTCAGCCGCTGCATGCCTTCGCACCCGACAACGTCCTGATCCGCGGACGCGTGCAGAAGGGCGATGTGGACCTCGCGCTCGACGCTGCGCCCTTCGTTGCTGAAGGCACCTACACCACCAGCTATCTGGAGCACGCCTACATCGAGCCCGAGGCGGGCTATGCCGAACGGATCTCGGTACAGGGTGGACAGGATCGGTTGCGGATCTTTTCCTGCACGCAGACGCCCTACATGGACCGGCGAGGAGGTCGCGCGCATACTCCAGTTGCGCGACGAGCAAGTCCATATCGTCCCTTCCGCCATCGGCGGTGGTTTCGGAGGCAAGCTCGACATCGCTATCCAGCCCCTGCTCGCCGTGGCGGCCTGGAAGTTGAACCGCCCGGTGCGCGGCATCTACTCGCGGCCCGAGTCGATGCTCTCGACGACCAAGCGGCACCCTGCGCGCATGCATGCGCGCTTCGGATGCGACGCGCAGGGTCGACTCGTCGCTGCCGATTTTCTCGGAGACTTCAATACCGGCGCCTACGCTTCGTGGGGAAACACGGTAGCCAACCGCGTCCCGATCCACGCGTCCGGGCCTTACTTCGTCCCAAATGTGCGCGCACTGACGCGAGCCGTCTACACCAATGGGCCGATCGGCGGCGCTTTCCGCGGGTTCGGCGTACCGCAGTCGACCGTGGTGCACGAAGCCCTGCTCGACGATCTGGCGGACAAGGCTAGGCATCGACCGCCTCGAGTTGCGCTGGATCAATGCCATTCGCGCAGGTCAGGCGACGGCGACCGGGCAGGTGCTGAGCGCAAGCTGCGGGCTGGCGGAGTGCCTGGAGCGGCTGCGCCCGGCGTGGCGCGAGGCGCAGACGCTGGCGGCGGGATTCAACGCCTGCGAGCACGCGCAGCACGGCTCGCGCAAAGGTCGACGGCGCGGCGTGGGCATTGCCGCGATGTGGTACGGCATCGGGAACACCGTGATCGCGAATCCCTCCACGATGCGCGTCGGACTGCAGCGCTCCGGTCGCGTCGTTCTCTACAACGGCGCGATGGACATCGGCCAGGGCTCCAGCACCATCCTGCCGCAGATCTGTGCCGACGCGGTCGGGCTGCCGGTGAGCTTGTTCGATCAGGTGATAGGCGATACCGACCTCACCGCCGACGCCGGCAAGACGTCGGCATCGCGCCAGACCTTCGTATCCGGTAACGCGTGCCGTCTTGCCGGAGAAGATCTGCGGCGCCGGCTGCTCGACTATGCTGGGCGCTCCTGTCCGACGCACAGCTCGAGATCGACGGCTCGCAACTACGAGCGAAGGCGGAAAGCCAGAACTGGAGCGTCGAACTCAGCGGATTGGCAGCGGACGATCAGGGCAACGTCGCGCTGGGTCAGGGCTTCTTCGACCCGCCGACCACGCCGCTGGATCGCGACGGGCAGGGCGCGCCGTATGCAACCTATGGTTTCGCGGCGCAGACCGCCGAAGTCGAAGTCGACCTCGAGCTGGGAACGGTGAAGGTGCTGAAGATGCACGCTGCACACGACGTAGGTCGTGCGATCAACCCCACGCAAGTGGAAGGGCAGATTCACGGCGGTATCGCGCAGGGCCTGGGCATGGCACTGATGGAGGAGTATCACAGCGGCCGCACCGACAACCTGCACGACTATTTGATTCCGACAGTCGGAGACATGCCGCGCATCGTGACCTATCTCGTCGAGGACGCTGAACCTCTCGGGCCCTATGGCGCCAAGGGCGTGGGCGAGCCGGCGTTGATCCCAACCGCACCCGCCATTCTGAACGCCATCCGGCACGCGACGGGCGTTCGCATCACGCATCTGCCGGCTACACCCGCCCGAGTCCGCAAAGCCATTCTGGAAGGTCCGCAATCATGACCGAGGCTCCGCGAACTCGATCCGCCAGAGGGTTTGCGGTGTTTCCAGCGGTACGCCTGCCTCGCGCAAGGTCGTGTGCAACGCGTGTCCGGTGCTGTGCCAGATCAGCGAGGGGCGCACCGGCGCGTGCGACCGCTGGGGCAACTTCAACGGCGTCCTGACGCGCGTCGATCCGGTGGTGCTGTTCAAGAAAGTCACCGGAGCGGCGGGCGAGATCACCGGTTTCCTGGAGAGCCAGGACTGGGACGGGAGCGTCGTGTCCGAGGGCGCGGTGTTCGTCTCGGGAGTCGGGTCCGGCACCACCTATCCTGATTACAAGCCGGCGCCCTTCATCGTCTCCTCGCAGCACGACGGGGTGGATATGGTCACCGTCGTGACCGAAGGGCATCTTCAGCTACTGCAGCTTCAAGGTGAAGATCGACACCGACCGCTGGCTCGGCCCGGAGCAGGCGACGGTGCGGTGCCGGGGCGAGGCGGTCGGGCACGTCACCACCGCGGAGTACGGCTCACAGATGCTTTCGCTCGGTGGCGTTCACCACCTGACCGGCGGCACGAAAAAAGAGGGCCGCATCACCTGCGAGCTGATGATGGACCTCGGCAACCGCAAGCCGGTGGAGCTTCAGATCGAGGGCGGTTCCCAGTTGCTGATCGAGGCGGGCAAGGCGCCAGTCGTCAACGGCGTCGAGGAGCGGCGCATGCGCGTGGGCTGCGGCTCGGCCACCATCGGCATCTTCGCGCAGCAGTGGCACGGTCAGGTGGACGAAGTCGTCGTGGTGGACGACCACATCACCGGCGTTCTCACCGAGCATCAGGCCGGCCGCTGTCTGGCCATGCCGCCGTCGGGCATCAAGATCAAGGGCAAGAAATCCACGCCGGGCCGTTACTTCCAGGTGGCCAAGCCAGGCACCGGCTGGGGCGGCACCGACATCACCGACCCGCTGTCCATCGTCGCTGGCTTCGATCCGAAGGTGGCGCGACCGGGCGAGCGCATCCTCATGGTATCGACGACGGGCGAGGACGCCGAGTTTTTCGTGCTGGATCAGGACTTGAAGCTGGTGGCAGCGCCGATGCCCGGCCCGGTGCAGGCGGTCGTACAGCGCATCGGAGAGAATTGCGAGCCGGCTTTGACCACCGTGCTCTTTCTCGCCGGCGCGGGCGGCAGCTTGCGCGCGGGCGTGACCGACAATCCGGTGCGCCTCACGCGCTCGATCAAGGATCTGCTGGTCAACGTCACCTGCGGCGGCGCGCCCGTGTACGTCTGGCCCGGCGGCGGCATCACGTTGATGGTGGACGTGACGCGCATGCCGGAGAACTCTTTCGGCTGGGTGCCGACGCCGGCGATCGTCGCGCCCATCGAGTTCAGCATGCGCCTGTCCGACTATCGCGCGCTGGGCGGGCACATGGACCGGGTCCGCACGGTGGAGGATGTGCTCAGCAACGAGCGGGTACGCGTGGTGTCCTGGGGCGAATTGAATCCATGGCCGGTGAGCCCGGTCCAATGAACCGTGATGTTTGACAGGTGACCACCGCGCTGCAACTGCAAACGCCTTCCATAGCACGTCGCGGACGGAGAACGCAGCTCGCACGCTGCGTCGTCCGGCACGGCGATGCGCGCTCGACTCGCGGACGGCCGCTGGCATTTCCAGCATGGTCCGATCGATCTCATCATCGGCGCGGATGGCGAGTCTGCAGCGGTCGACGGCGCCGTCGAGCGGGCGTGGTCTCGTTTTCAGATCCTGCTCGCGGAGTTGGTGGGCGAGCTGCGGATGTTGCGCTCGCCGGTGCAGGAGGCAGGCGCTGTGACAGGACCAGTGGCCCGGCGCATGGTGGGAGCTTGCTTCCCGCATCGCGAACGCTTCATTACCCCGATGGCGGCGGTAGCAGGGGCAGTGGCCGACGAGCTGATCGGATCGTTTCGCGACGACCCGCGCATCGCGCGCGCCTACGTAAACAACGGCGGCGACATCGCGCTGCACCTTGCAACCGGGCAGAGTTATAAGATCGGGCTGTGCGCTGATCTGGAGCGGATCAAGCGGCGCGAGGCGCACATCCTGGACGGTGATTTCCAGGTGACGAGCGGGATGCCGGTGCGGGGCATCGCGACCAGCGGCTGGCGCGGCCGCAGCTTCAGTCTCGGCATCGCGGACAGCGTTACGGTGCTGGCGCGCACGGCGGCTGCGGCCGATGCGGCGGCGACGATGATCGCCAACAGCGTGAACGTGGAAGATCCTGCTATCCTTCGCCGGCCCGCGTGCGAGCTGAAGGACGACACCGACCTCGGCGACCGGCTGGTCACTGTGGCCGTGGGTCGATTGACCACAGATCAAGTGCAGCGCGCGCTGCAGGCGGGCATGGCGAGCGCACGCGAGCTGACCGATCGCGGGTTGATCCACGGCGCGGCGCTTTGGCTTCAGGGCGTGGTCGGCAGCGTAGGGTGCGGCGAACCGGGCTAGTCGCGCTTGCGAGGTTGCAATGAAAGCGAAGATCAGAAAGCTGCTCGTCCAGGTCGAGGAAACGCGCCTGGAAATGGGTCGGCCGGTGCATCCGCCGACGCGCAAGGCGGTGGCCATCGCGGTCATCGAGAATCCCTACGCGGGGCGCTACCAGGATGACCTGGCCGAGCTGATGGACATCGGCGAAGAATTGGGTGGGCTGCTGGGCGAGAGATGCGTCCAGGCGCTTGGTATCCAGCCGCACCAGGCCGAGAGCTACGGCAAAGCCGCGATCGTGGGCGAGGCCGGCGAGCTGGAGCATGCCGCCGCAATCCTGCACCCCAAGCTCGGAGCACCCCTGCGCAAAGCCTTGGAAAAGGGCGCCGCGCTGGTCCCCTCGGCCAAGAAGGTGGGGACGCTCGGTTCGGCCATCGACGTGCCGCTGGGGCACAAGGACGCCGCCTACGTGCGCAGCCACTTCGACGCAATCGAAGCGCGCGTGGCCGACGCTCCGCGCGCGAACGAGATCGTCGTGGCGGTCGCGGTGACCGATAGCGGCCGCCCGCTGGCGCGCGTCGGCGGTCTGCAAAAACAAGAGATCAAAGGTCAGGATGGGCTGCGCTGATGACTAGGTCGACTTGGGTGGTCGCTCTGGCCCTGTTGGGACTGCCGGTGCTGGCGGCCGAGACCAAGCCGATTCTCATCGGCGAGATCAGCAGCTACTCCACGGTGCCGGCGTTCACCGTACCCTACCGCAACGGATGGCAGATGGCGGTGGATGAGATCAATTCCGCCGGCGGGCTGCTCGGTGGACGCAAGCTCGAGGTCATCTCGCGCGACGACGGCGGCAAGCCGGACGACGCAACGCGCAACGCTCAGGAGCTGCTGAGCAGCCACAAGGTAGATCTGCTGGCCGGGACGTTTCTCTCGAACGTGGGGCTGGCGGTGAGCGACATCGCTTTGCGCGAAAAGACGCTGTTCGTGGCGGCCGAGCCGCTTACGGACGCGCTGGTGTGGGACAAGGGCAACCGCTACACATTCCGTCTGCGGCCGAGCACCTACATGCAGGCGGCGATGCTCGCCGAGGAAGCCGCCAAGCTTCCGGCCAAGACCTGGGCCACGGTGGCGCCCAACTACGAGTACGGGCAGTCCGCGGTGGCGAACTTCAAGGAGCTGCTGAAGGCGAAGCGCCCGGACGTGCAGTTCGTGGCCGAGCAATGGCCGGCGCTGGGCAAGCTGGAAGCGGGGGCAACCATTCAAGCGCTGGAGGCGGCCAAGCCGGACGCGATCTTCAACGTGACGTTCGGTGCCGACCTGACCAAGTTCGTGCGCGAGGGCAATCTGCGCGGGCTGTTCGAGGGGCGCGCTGTCGTGAGCATGCTCACCGGCGAGCCGGAGTATCTGGATCCGCTCAAGGACGAAACGCCTAAGGGCTGGATCGTGACCGGCTACCCGTGGGACCAGGTGAAGACGCCGGCGCATCAGAAGTTCGTCCAGGCCTACACCAAGCGTTTCGGCGAGACACCGCGACTGGGCTCCGTGGTTGGCTACCTCACGTTCATGGCGATCGCCGAAGCGCTGAAGAAAGCGGAATCGACCGACACCGAGAAGCTCATCGACGCTTTCCGTGGCCTCAAGTTTGCAACCGTGTTTGGCCCCGTCACCTTCCGCGCCCTGGATCAACAGTCGACCCTGGGGGCGTTCGTCGGACGTCTGGACCTCAAGGACGGGCGCGGCGTCATGGTCGACTGGCGTTACGTCGATGGAAAGGACTACATGCCACCGGACGCGGTGGTGCGAAAGCGCCGCCCCGCCGAGGCGATGAAGTGAGCGCGGCGGAAGCATCACTGCCTGTTCCGCACGCGCAGGACGCTGAGTTTGCAACGACACGTCGGGTTCTTCCGCGGAGCAGATTGGCGCGCGTCCATTTCAAGCAGGGATCGAAATCCGGAGTGATTCGAGACCCGTTTCCGCAGGCGAGGCGCACGGGGCTGACGCCGCGAGACGAATCACGAGTCACGGCCTTCACGAGTCACGGCTCCATGAGCACCTATCTGATACAGGCCCTCGGCGGCCTGTCGCACGCGGCGACGCTGTTCCTCGTGGCCAGCGGGCTGTCGATCATCTTCGGCGTCACCCGTATCCTCAATTTCGCGCACGGGTCGTTCTACATGCTGGGGGCGTACGTTGCCTACAGCTTTTCCCAGTTCCTGATGGCGAGGCTCGGTGCGCCGCTGGGCTTCTGGACCGGCATCGTGCTGGCGGCGCTGGCGATCGGGGTTGTCGGCGTGCTGATGGAGCTCTTGCTGTTGCGGCGGATCTATCGTGCGCCCGAGCTGTACCAGTTGCTCGCCACGTTCGGCGTGGTGCTGGTGGTGCAGGACGCGGCGCTCGCGATCTGGGGGCGGGAAGATCTGCTGAGCCCGCGCGCTCCGGGCTTCAAGGGCGTGGTCGAGATCTTCGGCGAGCGCTTCCCGCAATACCATCTGCTGCTGATTTGTCTGGGGCCGATCGTGCTCGGGCGCTCTGGTGGCTGTTTCACCGCACGCGCTGGGGCACCCTGGTGCGCGCGGCTACCGAGGACCGCGAGATGACAGGGGCGCTGGGCGTCAACCAGCGCTGGTTGTTCACCAGCGTAGTGTTCCTCGGCTCCGTGCTCGCCGGTCTGGGTGGCGCCCTGCAGATCCCGAAAGAAGCGGTGAACCTGCAGATGGATATCAACATCATCGTGGAGGCGTTCGTGGTGGTGGTCATCGGCGGGATGGGCAGCCTGACCGGCGCGTTTCTCGCCGCGTTGCTGGTGGGCGAGATCTCCGCCTTCGGTATTCTCATCTTTCCGCAGCTCACGCTGGTGCTGACGTTCCTGGTCATGGCGGTGGTGCTCGTGGTTCGTCCTCATGGCCTCCTTGGGAAAGCGCAACGCGAGAGCCGCAGCGCGGCACACGCTTCCGAGATGAGCTTGCGGCCCGCCGGAGCGCGCCTGCGGTGGGCCGGGCTGGCGGCACTGCTGGTGCTCGCGCTGGTGCCGGCCTTTGCCGGCGAGTATGCGCAACTGCTGCTGACCGAGATCCTGATCCTGGCCTTGTTCGCCGCCAGCCTGCACTTCATCATGGGTATCGGTGGCATGGTCTCGTTCGGCCATGCGGCGTGGTTCGGGGTCGGCGCCTATACGTCCGCGTTGCTGCTCACGAAACTCGGTGTACCGATGGTCGGCGGGCATGGTGGCGGCGCCGCTTGCGGCGGCAGCGGGGGCCTTGATTGTCGGCTGGTTCTGCACCCGTCTTACGGGTGTCTACCTCGCCATGCTGACGCTGGCCTTCGCGCAGATCCTATGGTCGGTTGCGTTTCAGTCCGCGTGGACCGGAGGCGACAACGGCATCCTCGGCGTGTGGCCTTCGGCGTGGGGCGGCACTTCGGCGCGCTACTACTACCTGACGCTGGCTCTGTGCGTCACCAGCCTGATGATCCTGCGGCGCGCCGTGTTCGCGCCCTTCGGCTATGCGCTGCGCGCCGCGCGCGACTCCGGTCTGCGCGCCGAAGCGACTGGCATCGACGTGCGCCGGCAGCAATGGTTGGCATTTGCGCTCGCCGGCGGCTTCGCCGGCCTGGCCGGCGCGCTGCACGCGTTCCACAAGGGCAGCGTATTTCCCAACGTCCTGTCCATTCCGCAATCCATCGACGCGCTGGTGATGGTGCTGCTGGGTGGCCTCGATACGTTGAGCGGGCCGCTGGTCGGCGCGGCGGCCTATCACTTCCTGCAGACCGAGATCATGCGCTCGACGGAGTACTGGCGCGTCATCCTGGGCAGCGTCATCCTGCTCCTGGTACTCGTGTTCCCCGCAGGGATCGTCGGTGCGCTGCGAAGATTTTCGAAGGCGCAGGACTGCGGAGTACGAGGTGAACGGACTAGCGAACTCTCGACGAACCGACGAGCTACGAACCACGGCCTTTCACGATGTCTCTTCTGGTAGTCAAGAATCTCACCAAATCCTTCGGCGGCGTGCAGGCGGTCGCCGGCATTTCGTTCGAGCTGGCCGCGGGCGAGCTCCTGGCATTGATCGGGCCGAACGGTGCGGGGAAGTCGACCTGCTTCAATCTGCTGAATGGTCAGCTTCGCCCCGACTCCGGAAGCGTGCTGCTCGGCGGCCGCGACATCACGGGCAGTCAGCCGCGCGAAATCTGGCGCCTCGGTGTGGGACGCACGTTCCAGGTTACGGAGACCTATGGCTCGATGACCGTGCAGGAGAACGTTCAGCTCGTGCTGCTGTCGCGCGCACGGCGGCTGTACGGCATGTGGCGACCGGCGGCGATGCAGTTTCACACCGAAGCGCTGGCGCTGCTGGAGCGCGTGGGGATGGCCGACCAGGCGCAACGGCCTTGCAGCCTGCTGGCGTACGGCGATCTCAAGCGGGTCGAGCTCGCGATGGCGCTGGCGAGCGAGCCGCAATTGCTGCTCATGGACGAACCCACCGCCGGCATGGCGCCGCAGGAACGCAACGAGCTGATGGCGCTGACGGCGATGCTGACCCGGGAAAAGGGCTTGGGGGTGCTGTTCACCGAGCACAGCATGGATGTAGTGTTTGCCTACGCGCAGCGGGTGCTGGTCATGGCGCGCGGGCGCATCATCGCACAGGGCACACCGGCGCAAGTGCGCGACGATCCGCAGGTGCAGGAGGTCTACCTCGGCACCGGCGCCACCTTTGCGGCCCAGGCCGCGCGGGTATGACGCGCCACTCTGCTCGCTGTTCAGGGCCTGAAGGCCTGGTACGCTCGCGCGCAGATCCTGTTCGACGTCAGCCTGCGAGGTGGGGCGGGGCGAGGTGGTGGCGCTGATGGGCCGCAACGGCGCGGGGAAATCCACGACGTTCAAGACCGTCATGGGACTGATCGAGCGCGTCGAAGGCGAAGTCATGTTCCATGGTCAGAACCTGCGCGGGCTCGAGCCGTTCCAGATCGCGCGGCTGGGCCTGGGCTACGTTCCCGAAGAACGGCGCATCTTCAGCGAGCTCACGGTGATGGAAAATCTCGAAGTCGGGCGCCAGCCGCCGCGGGAGGACGCTCCCGCGTGGACCCCGGAGAAACTGTTTCGCGTCTTTCCCAATCTCGGGGAGATGCCGGATCGTCTGGGCGGCCGCATGAGCGGAGGCGAGCAGCAGATGCTGACGGTGGCGCGCACGCTGATGGGCAATCCGCTCCTGGTGCTGCTGGACGAACCGTCGGAGGGGATCGCCCCCAGGATCGTGGAAGACATGGCCAACATGATCCTGGAGTTGAAGAAGGAAGGCTTGAGCGTGCTGCTGTCCGAGCAGAACCTGCATTTCGCCAGGCTGGTGTGCGACCGCGCCTACGTGATCGAAAAGGGACAGGTGAGATACGAGGGCACGATGGCCGAGCTCGCGCGCAACGAGCGGGTGATGAAGGAATACCTGAGCGTGTGAATCACGGAGAAAAACCATGGCAGTCGATGCAACCGCAACCCCCAAAGGCAAGCTGGTCATCAAGAACATCGGCCTGCTTCTGTCCGGCGACATCCAGCGTCCGATCCTGGACGCCGACACTGTGGTCGCGGTCGATGGCGTGATCAGCGCTGTTGGCAAGCAGAAGGACTGCGACACCGCTCGCCCCGATACCCTGATCGACGCGAAGGGCACCTGCCTGTGCCCGGGTCTGATCGACAGCCACGTGCATCCGGTGTTCGGCGACTGGACCCCGCGCCAGAATCAGCTCGGCTGGATCGACTCGACGCTGAACGGCGGCGTGACGACGATGATTTCAGCCGGCGAAGTGCATCTCCCGGGCAGGCCGAAGGACATCGTCGGGCTCAAGGCCCTGGCGATCACCGCGCAGCGCGCGTTCCACAACTTCCGGCCCGGCGGTGTCAAGGTGATGGCGGGTGCGCCGGTGCTCGAGCAAGGCATGGTCGAATCCGATTTCCGCGAGCTGGCCCAGGCCGGGGTCACCATGCTGGGCGAGGTGGGCCTGGGCTCGGTCAAGGCGGGCGCAGAGGCGAAGCAGATGGTGGCGTGGGCGCGCAAGTACGGACTCCAGAGCACCATCCACACCGGCGGACCATCCATCCCGGGCTCGGGGCTCATCGACAAGGACGTCGTGATGGAAGCCGACGCCGATGTCATCGGGCACATCAACGGCGGCCACACGGCGCTGCCCGAGCAGCACGTTTGCGAGCTCTGCGAGCGCAGCTCGCGCGCCATCGAGATCGTGCACAACGGCAACGAGAAGGTGGGCATCGCGGCGGCTCAGGCCGCGCGCGACCTGAAGTGCCTGCAGCGGGTGATCCTGGGCACCGACGGTCCGGCGGGCTCGGGCGTGCAGCCGCTGGGCATCCTGCGCATGATCGCGCTGTTGTCCAGCCTGGGTGGATTGCCCGCGGAGCAGGTGTTCTGTTTCGCTACCGGCAACACGGCACGCATACGCAAGCTCGCGTGCGGCCTGATCGAGCCGGGCAGGGCGGCCGACTTCGTGTTCCTGGATCGAGCGCAGCACACCGCGGGCAAGACGCTGCTGGAGAGCGTCGCGTTGGGTGACATCCCGGGTGTGGGCATGGTCGTGATCGACGGTATCGTGCGCTGTCAGCGCAGCCGCAACACGCCGCCGGCCACCGAAATTCCGGTCCTGATGACGAGCTGACCGATGCGCAACTGGCATACCGGCCCAACGGTCCTATAATACGGTCCGAGTCTGCCGGCGGCAGAACGCAGACGTGCGGTATCTTCGACGGGGTCTAGACAGGAGGCAAACAGATGGGCGAAATCAATCGGCGCAAATTCCTCATGACCGCGGGGGCGGTGGCGATGACTGCGGCGCTGCCGGCGGCGGGGCTGCGCAATGCGCTGGCGGCGGGCAAGATCAAGCCCACGGACAGTGACGCGCTGCTGGTGATCGACGTACAGAACTGCTTCGTGCCCGGCGGCAGCCTGGCGGTGAAGGGCGGCGACGAGATCGTGCCGTTGATCAATCGCATCGCGAACCGCTTTCACAACGTGGTGATGACACAGGACTGGCACACCGCCGATCACGTGTCGTTTGCTTCCCAACACGATGGGAAGAAACCGTTCGAGACCATACAGCTCAGCTATGGAACGCAGGTGCTCTGGCCGGACCACTGCGTGCAGGGAACCGATGGCGCGTCGATCGTCAGCGGCATCGACATCCCGCATGCCGAGCTCATCATCCGCAAAGGCTTCCACCGGGACGTGGACAGCTACTCGGCGTTCCTCGAGGCCGACCGCAAGACGCAGACCGGGCTGGCCGGCTATCTCAACGGGCGCAAGATCAAGCGCGTGTTCGTCTGTGGGCTGGCGACCGACTACTGCGTCGCGTGGTCCGCTCTGGACGCGCGCCGCTTCGGGTTCCAGGCGGATGTGATCGAGGATGCGTGCCGCGGCATCGACCTGAATGGCTCCATTGCGAAAGCTTGGACCGACATGACGAAAGCCGGGGTCAAGCGCATCCAGTCCTCGGATATCGAGTTCCCCGCCTGACGGCGCAGCTCAATACGAAAAGGCGAGCCGCAATCGGCTCGCCTTTTTTGTGCTCGCAGTGCGGTGTATTGATCCGCTAGCTGCCGGTTTTCTGAGGCAGCAACCGATCGCGGTTGGCTCTGATCGCCGCCGCGGCTAGCTCCGTCAAACCTTCGCCGTCGTGCTCGTCCACCCACTTGAGGAGCTCGCGGCGCATGCGCGGATCCCAGAAGCGCTTGATATGGCCGGCCACGCCTTCGATCGCCACCGCGTGGTCGGGTTCCGCATGGAAGAAGGCTGCGATCTCGTTGGCCATCTTCACCAGCTTGTGCCCTTCCATCGCGAGGTCTCTCCGCCCTAAGCCTTCGCCTGCTCGTGCGCCGGCAGCAGCTCGCGTTGCCGCTTATCGAACTCGGTGAACTGGCGCTGCCACTCGGACGGCTGGGCCACGCGGCTGACCTGCACCGCGGTCACCTTGTACTCGGGGCAGTTGGTCGCCCAGTCCGAGTTGTCGGTCGTGACGACGTTCGCGCCGGAGAACGGATGATGGAACGTGGTGTACACCACGCCCGGCTGGATGCGCTCGGTGATGACTGCGCGCAGGACGGTCTCGCCGGCGCGGCTTCGCACGCCGACCCAATCGCCGTCGTTGATGCCGCGTTGCTCGGCGTCGTGCGGGTGGATCTCGAGGCGGTCCTCGTCGTGCCAGACGCAGATTGGCGGTGCGCCGCGTCTGCGCGCCGACGTTGTACTGGGTGAGGATGCGGCCGGTGGTGAGCAAGAGCGGATACTTCCGCGTGCTGCGCTCGTCGGTCGGGACGTACTCGGTCATGACGAAGCGGCCCTTGCCGCGGACGAATTCCTCGACGTGCATGACCGGCGTGCCCTCCGGCGCCTTGTCGTTGCACGGCCACTGGATGCTGCCCAGCCGGTCGATCTTCTCGAAGGTCACGCCGTGGAAGGTCGGCGTGAGGCGCGCGATCTCGTCCATGATCTGCGACGGATGGTCGTAGTGCATCGGATAGCCCATCGCGTTCGACAGCGCGACGGTAACCTCCCAGTCGGCCATGCCGGCGAGCGGCGGCATGACCTTGCGCACGCGCGAGATGCGGCGTTCGGCGTTGGTGAACGTGCCGTCCTTCTCCAGGAAGCTGGAGCCGGGCAGGAAGACGTGCGCGAACTTCGCCGTCTCGTTGAGGAAGATGTCCTGCACGACGAGGCACTCCAGCGCCTCGCAGCGCCGCGGTCACGTGCTGCGTGTCGGGATCGGACTGCGCGAGGTCCTCGCCCTGCACGTACATGCCCAGGAAAGAGCCGTCCAGCGAGGCGTCGAACATGTTCGGAATGCGCAGGCCCGGCTCGGCGTCGAGCTTGACGCTTCCAGTCGTTCTCGAACAGCGCGCGCACCGCGGGATCGGAGACGTGGCGATAGCCCGGCAGCTCGTGCGGGAACGAGCCCATGTCGCACGAGCCCTGCACGTTGTTCTGGCCGCGCAGCGGGTTCACGCCGACGCCCTTGCGCCCGAGGTTGCCGGTGACCATCGCCAGATTGGCGATGCCGATGACCATCGTCGAGCCCTGACTGTGCTCGGTGACGCCCAGGCCGTAGTAGATCGCGCCGTTGCGCGCGCTGGCGTACAGGCGCGCGGCGCCGCGCAGGTCTGCCGCGGGCACGCCGGTGATGGCTTCCATCGCCTCGGGTGAGTTGCGCGGCTCGCGAGATGAAGGCTTTCCACTTCTCGTATTCCTTCGGCTCGCAGCGCGCGCGCACGAAGTCTTCCTTGTGCAGGCCCTCGGTGACGATGACGTGCGCAAGCGCGTTGATCACCGCGACGTTGGTTCCCGGCAGCAGCTTCAGGTGGTAGTCGGCCTCGACGTGCGGCATGCGCACCAGATCGATCGTCGCGCGGATCGACCACGATCAGCTTCGCGCCCTCGCGCAGCCGCCGCTTCATCTGCGAGGCGAACACCGGATGGCCGTCGGTCGGGTTGGCGCCGATGACGACGATCGACGTCGGCCTCCTCGACCGAGTCGAAGTCCTGCGTGCCAGCCGACTCGCCCAGCGTCGTCTTCAAGCCATAGCCGGTCGGCGAGTGGCAGACGCGCGCGCAGGTGTCGACGTTGTTGTTGCCGAACGCGGCGCGCACCAGCTTCTGCACGAGGTACGTCTCTTCGTTGGTGCAGCGCGACGAGGTGATGCCGCCGACCGCGCCGCGGCCATATTTGGCCTGGATGCGCTTGAACTCGGAGGCGGCGTAGGCGATCGCTTCATCCCAGGACACTTCCTGCCACGGATCCGTGATCTTCTTGCGGATCATCGGCGTGCGGATGCGGTCCGGATGCGTCGCATAGCCCCACGCGAAGCGGCCCTTGACGCACGAGTGGCCGTGGTTGGCGTCACCGTCCTTGTTCGGAACCATGCGCACGACCTGCGTGCCCTTCATCTCGGCCTTGAACGAGCAGCCGACGCCGCAGTAGGCGCACGTGGTGATCTCGCTGTGATCGGGCTGGCCGTTGTCGATGATCGACTTCTCCATCAGCGTGGAGGTCGGACAGGCCTGGACGCAGGCGCCGCACGAGACGCACTCGGACTCCAGGAAGTCGGTTGGCCCGGCCGCGATCACGGAGGCGAAGCCGCGGCCGTCGACCGTCAGCGCGAAGGTGCCCTGCACTTCCTCGCACGCGCGCACGCAGCGCGAGCAGACGATGCACTTGGTCGGATCGAAGGTGAAGTAGGGGTTGGAGGTCGTCCTTCTCCGGCGCTCAGATGGTTGGCGCCGTCGTAGCCGTAGCGCACCTCGCGCAGCCCCACGACGCCGGCCATCTCCTGCAGCTCGCAGTTGCCGTTGGCCGGGCAGGTCAGGCAATCGAGCGGATGGTCGGAGATGTAGAGCTCCATCACGCCGCGGCGCAGATCCGCCAGCTTGCGCGTCTGCGTGCGCACCTTCATGCCGGGCTCGACGAGCGTGGTGCACGAGGCGGGGTAGCCCTTGCGGCCCTCGATCTCGACCAGGCACAGGCGGCAGGAGCCGAACGCCTCGAGCATGTCGGTCGCGCACAGCTTGGGCACGCGCACGCCAGCCTCGGTCGCGGCGCGCATCACCGAGGTGCCCGCCGGCACCGTGACGGCCACGCCGTCGATTTCCAGCGTCACGAGACTGCTCGGATACGCGCGCGCGGCGTTCCCGCGTCGAGCTCTTTGACCGAGTACATAGCTTCCTCCGTCCTTACCGTCTCAGGCGGCCTTGGCCGCCTTTCTGGGCACCCCGAAATCCTCGGGGAAATGGTCGAGTGCGCTGCGCACCGGGAACGGCGTCATGCCGCCCATCGCGCACAGTGATCCGTTCAGCATCGTCTCGCACAGGTCGCGCAGCAGCTCGATGTTGGCCTCGCGCCGCTCGCCTTGCCGGACGCGATCGATCACCTCGACGCCGCGCGTCGAGCCGATGCGGCAGGGCGTGCACTTGCCGCACGACTCGATCGCGCAGAACTCCATCGCGTAGCGCGCCATCTGCGCCATGTCGACGGTGTCGTCGAACACGACGACGCCGCCGTGGCCGACCATGCCGCCGATCGCCGCGAAGGCCTCGTAGTCGAGCGGCGTGTCGAACTGCGACTCGGGCAGGTAGGCGCCGAGCGGACCGCCGACCTGCACCGCGCGGATCGGACGTCCGGAGGCCGAGCCGCCGCCGTAGTCGTAGAGCAGCTCGCGCAGCGTGATGCCGAACGCTTTCTCCACCAGGCCGCCGTGCTTGATGTTGCCGGCGAGCTGGAACGGCAGCGTGCCGCGCGAGCGGCCCATGCCGTAGTCGGCGTAGTACTTCGCGCCCTTGTCGAGGATGATCGGCACGGAGGCGAACGTGATCACGTTGTTGATCACCGTCGGCTTGCCGAACAAGCCCTCGATCGCCGGCAGCGGCGGCTTGAACCGCACCATGCCGCGCTTGCCTTCCAGGCTCTCGAGCATCGCGGTCTCTTCGCCGCAGATGTAGGCGCCGGCGCCGCGCCGCACTTCGAGGTGGAAAGCCGCGCCGCTGCCGCAGGATGTCGTCGCCGAGATAGCCGGCTTGCTGCGCGGCCGCGATGGCGGCCTCGAGCGTGCGCTCCGCGTCGGGGTACTCCGAGCGCAGGTAGACGTAGCCCTGCGTCGCGCCGACCGCGAGCGCGCGATGGTCATGCCCTCGATCAGCACGAACGGGTCGCCCTCCATGATCATGCGATCGGAGAAGGTGCCGGAGTCGCCTTCGTCGGCATTGCAGACGACGTACTTCGACCGCGCCGGCCGTGTTCAGCACGGTGCGCCACTTGATGCCGGCGGGGAAGGCGGCGCCGCCGCGTCCGCGCAGGCCGGACTGGATGACGGCTTCGACGATGTCGGCGCCGCCGAGGGCGAGCGCGTTGCGCAGGCCCCGCCAGCCGCCGTGGGCTTCGTAGTCGGCGAGTGCTGAGGGGATCGGTGATGCCGACGCGCGCGAAGGTCAGCCGCTCCTGCCGCTTGAGGTACGGAATCTCCTCGGTTGGCCCGAGCAGGCAGCGCGTGCGCGCCGCCGTGCAGGAAGCCGGCCGCGAACAGTCCCGGAACGTCCTCGGGTGCCACCGGGCCATAGGCGATGCGTCCCGCCGGCGTCGCGACCTCGACCAGCGGCTCGAGCCAGAACAGTCCGCGCGAGCCGTTGCGCACCAGGCGAATCTGCTCCCCGCGCGCGGCTGCCGCGCGCGCGATCGCCTGCGCTACTTCCTCGGCGCCGACCGACAGCGCAGCAGCATCGCGCGGAACGTAGACGGTGACGCTCATGCCTTCTCCATCGATTCCACCAGGCGGTCGAAGCGTTCCGGCGTGACGCGGCCGTACAACTGGCCGTCGATCATCATCGCGGGCGAGCAGGCGCAGTTGCCCAGACAGTACACCGGCTCGAGCGTGATTCCGTCCGCGCTGGTGTGGTGGAAGTTGCGTTCCCAGCCGGGCCTCCGCGTGCCGCGCAAGCGCGTCGCCGCCCATCGACTGGCAGGCCTCGGCGCGGCACAGTTTCACGACATGCCGACCGGGAGGCGAAGTGCGGAAGTCGTGATAGAAGGTGACGACGCCGTGCACGTCGGCGCGCGAGAGGTTGAGCGCCTCGGCGATCCGCGGCAAGACCTGCGGCGGCACGTAGCCCAGGCGCTCCTGGATCGCGTGCAGAAGCGGCAGCAGCCCACCGGGTCGCGCGGCGTGCAGCGCGATCGCGTCTTCCACCGCCGCCTGATGCGGCGCGCTGGGGTTTGAGCCCCCGCTCATCGTTTCCTCCTTCACCTGGTTCTGTTCCTTGGAGCCTTTGCACCGCCAGAATATGCATCCGAGTGCATAAGTATACTGGTAAGCGCAACCGTTTCGTGTAAAGCTAGCAACATCGATACCGCACAACAATATGCACCGGATTGCATATGAAGAGAATCGAGATTCGCCCGTCCTGGGTCTTCAGCAACGAAACCGGGGAGGAGGTCGATCACCAGCTGTTCACGCTGCTGCACGCCGTGCACGAAGCCGGGAAGCTGACTCTGGCCGCCAAGCGGGTGGATCTGTCCTATCGCCACGCCTGGAACATCATCGCGAAATGGTCGCAGTTCTTTGGCAGTCCCCTGGTGCAACTGGAGCAGGGACGCGGTGCGCGGCTGTCCCCGCTGGGCCAGAAGCTGGTGTGGGCCGAGGCGCGTGCGGTTGCCCGGCTCTTGCCCCAGCTCGAAAACATCGCCTCCGAGCTCAACCTGGAGATCAACCGGGTGATGGCGGAGAGCAGCCCGACCTTGCGCCTGCACGCGAGCTACGGCTACGCGGTGGCGCAGATCCCGGAGCTGCTGCGGCGGCACAGCAAGATCGCGCTCGATCTGCAGTACCTGAGCGCGGCCGATGCTCTCGCGTCGCTGGCGCGCGGGGCGTGCGACATAGCCGGCTTCCACGTGCCCGAAGGCGAGCGCGGAGCGCGCGCCATCGCGCAGTACCGCAACTGGCTCGATCCCTCGAGAGCAGCAGCTCATCTACCTCGTGCGCCGGCAGCAGGGTCTGTTCGTCGGCCCCGGCAATCCGAAGGGAATTGCGGCGCTCGCCGACCTCCGGCGCCGAGGCGTGCGTTTCGTCAATCGCCAGCGCGGTTCGGGCACGCGGCTGCTGTTCGACACTCTGCTGGAAGAGCAGGGCATGGACCCTCGCACGATCGACGGCTACGTGACGGAGGAGTACACCCACGCGGCGGTCGCCGCGTACGTGGCGAGCGGAATGGCCGACGTGGGGCTGGGCGTGGAGCCGGCGGCCCGCCAGTTCAACCTCGGCTTCGTCCCGATTGCCACCGAACGCTATTTCCTGATCTGCAGCCGGCAAACGCTGCAGTACCCGTGGGTGCAGGAAGTGCTGCGCTTGATGCGCGGGCCGGAGTTTCAGGAGCTGGTGGCGTCGCTGCCGGGCTATCTTGCAGACCGCTCCGGCGAGACCATGGAGCTGACCGATGCGTTTCCCTGGTTGGCGACGACACGCATGCGCGCGCGCGGAAGAGGCAAACTGAGAGCCTCCGGCTGAGCTGCGCCCAAGTCGGATATATGGCTTTCCTTCGCACCTTTCCACCGCGACAACTCTGCACTCACGAAAAAGTTCGTTCTGCTTCGCGTTTCAAATCGCTGGCAAAGCGTTCGAACACCGGGCCGAAATCCGGCATGGAACCCTTTGCCAGCGGCAACATCAGACCGGAGAAGCGCTCCTTCATTGCGAAATCGGTAGAGTCGTCGCCGCACCGCCTGAGCTCGAAGGTACGCACGCCTTTGAAGACCGGGGCAAATCCGCCGGTCCAAGTCATGCGCTCGTTGGGCGCGATATTCGAGACCAATGGAGTGAAGGTACGGTCCGTGCCGGGGACATGAAGCCGGAGCCGTTGGCCCTCCCGGATATCGCCCTCGATCTTGGTGATCATGGAGTTCCAACGCGGGAAGTCTTTCGCGTCGGTCAAGATTCTCCAAATGCTCTCGGCCTTTGCCCGGATGTTGATCTCAACCAGGCACGACATTGAAAAGGCGCTGTGCACCTGCGTGATTTTCGGTTCCGTCATTTCGTCTTCTCCTGCTTCCTTTTCCCAGCGTTACCAACCCTGCTGTCGAAGCATAAGAATATTTTCATACAATCATGCGGGTCCGCCGCCGCTCTTCAATTGTAGACGGCATGGCGCCAAAGCCGGTGGGGGTCGAGGCGTGTCGGGTCGAGATCGTCGCGGTGCCTTCCGCCGGCGCTACCAAATGGTGAGACCAGAACACGTTCCCTGAACGATCGGCTAGAATCAGAGCTATCAGAGCAAGCCGCACATTTACGCGAGAAGCCGTCTTCAACAACAAACCGAATGTACGTTCTTCATCTTCGCCACATTGACTGCACCTCGCGCCCATCCCGTTCTGGCCAGCAAGGCATCGCGCGACCGACGATGAGGTAGGTTCCAAGGCCGTGATCGACCCCGATGTCCCCGAATTTGTCCGCAAGTGGCTCAACCTCGCGGACGCGCGCCGCGGCGCCAAAGCGCTTCAGGCGAGCGACGAGTTCTTCGCTCCCAAGGAACGCATGCTCAGTCCCGAGCCGGCGATCTTCATTCCGGGCAAGTACGATGACAACGGCAAATGGATGGACGGCTGGGAAACGCGGCGCAAGCGCGGGGAGGGCTACGACTGGTGTGTCGTGCGCCTGGCCTATCCCGGCATCATCCGCGGCGTGGACATCGACACGAGTCACTTCACGGGTAACTACCCGCCCGCCGCCTCGATAGATGTGTGCGAAAGTCAGGCGGAACCCGACAGCCGCACGGCGTGGGCTCCGCTGGTGAGACCCACCAATCTGCGCGGCAACTCGCACCACTACATTCAAATCGACAGTCCCAACGTCTGGACGCACGTCCGGCTCAACATCTTCCCCGACGGCGGCATCGCCCGCCTGCGCATCTACGGGAAGGTCGCGCGCTCCTGGGAAGGCGCTGACCGAGACGCCGAGTACGACCTGGTCGCGCTGGACAACGGCGGGCGCGCCGTCGCCTGCAACGACGAGCACTTCGGGTCGATGTGGAATCTGATTGCGCCCGGGCGCGGCGTCAACATGGGCGACGGCTGGGAGACGCGCCGCCGGCGCGAGCCAGGGAACGACTGGGTGATCCTGGCTTTGGGCCACGCCGGCCGAATCGCCCGGGTCGAGGTGGACACCGCTCACTTCAAGGGCAACTATCCGGATCGCTGCTCCTTGCAGGCCGCCCTGGTTACCGGCGGCACCGACGAATCGGCAGTCACCCAGTCCATGTTCTGGCGCACGCTGCTGCCGGAGCAGAAATTGCAGATGGACCAGCAGCACTTCTTCCAGCGCGAGCTGGTCGACCTCGGGCCGGTGACGCACGTCCGCCTCAACGTCATCCCGGACGGTGGCGTCAGCCGCCTGCGGCTTTACGGCCGGCTCGACTGACGCGGGTATGCCGATGTCGCCGCTGATCGTTCCGCTGACAGCACTCACGCGGGAAGCCTTCGCGCCATTCGGTGACGTGATCCAGGTCGACGGCAGCGCCCACTACACGATCAACAGCGGGTATGCGGAGCGCTATCACGACCTGGCTCCGGTGGACGTGCTGGAACAGGGCGGGCGGGCGCTGATCAGCATCTTTCGGGCGACGCCACGGCCGCTGCCGCTGCGCATCGAGATCATGGAGCGCCATCCGCTGTCCAGTCAGGCCTTCGTTCCCCTCAGCGGCATCCCGTTCCTCGTCGTGGTGGCGCCGGCCGGCGAAGCGCCGAAGGCCGAATCGCTGCGTGCGTTTATCACCGAACGGCCGCCAGGGGATCAACTACCGCCGCGGCGTGTGGCATCACGCGCTGCTCGCGCTCGAAAGCCCTTGCGATTTTCTGGTCGTCGATCGCGGCGGGCCCGGGCCGGATTGCGACGAGGTGACCCTCGGCGGGCGCGAGATTCTGCTGCAGCACTGAGCACGCGCTTCGAGGACCAGGAGCACAACCGAAATGGCCGAGCCGGCCTACCCGCGCGACATGATCGGCTACGGTGCTGATCCGCCGTTTGCGGATTGGCCGGGGGGCGCGAGAATCGCGCTGCAGATCGTCCTCAACTACGAAGAGGGCGGCGAGAACAGCGTGCTGCACGGCGACCGCGCGTCCGAGACATTCCTGTCCGAGATCATCGGCGCGCAGGCGTTCGAGATGCGCCACCTGAGCATGGAGTCGCTCTACGAGTACGGCAGCCGTGCGGGCTTCTGGCGCATCATGCGGGAGCTCGAGCGGCGCTCGATCCCGGTCACGGTATTCGGGGTGTCGATGGCGTTGGAACGCAACCCGGAGGCCGTCGCCGCCATGCTCGCAGGCGGACACGAGATCGCTTGTCACGGTTGGCGCTGGATCAGCTACCAGTCGATGGACGAGGCCACGGAGCGCGATCACATGCGGCTCGCCGTGGACGCGGTGCGGCGCATGACCGGGTCGGCTCCGCTGGGCTGGTACACCGGCCGCGACAGCCCCAACACGCGCCGGCTGCTGGTCGAGCACGGCGGCTTTCTATACGACGCGGACTCCTACGCCGACGACCTGCCGTACTGGGTCGAGGTGGGCGGCACGCCGCACCTGGTGGTGCCCTACACGCTCGATACGAACGACATGCGCTTCGCGACCGCGCAGGGCTTCAACTCCGGCGAGCAGTTCTTCCAGTACCTGAAGGATGCCTTCGAGGTTCTGTACGCCGAGGGCGAAACGCGACCCAAGATGATGTCCGTCGGACTGCATTGTCGCCTCGCCGGGCGGCCGGGGCGCTTCGCCGCTCTATGCCGCTTCCTCGATCACGTGCAGCGCCGCGACGACGTGTGGATCTGCCGGCGGGTGGACATCGCGCGGCACTGGATCCAGCGCCATCCGTACCGCCCGACGGCGTGATACCGACTGGCCTACTTCTCCGCGGCGGCCCGAGCAGCGCGTTCGACTCGCCCAGCTTCGGATAGCGTAGCTCCGTCGCGTGGTCACGAAAGGCGGGATCGACCGGCATCGGTCACCGCCGGCAGCGCGGCACCGTCGGACACCACGCTGCGTTGAAATGTCCCGCGCACGGCGAACTGCGGATCGGCCATCGCTTCGTCCAGGTTGCGTACTACATTGCAGCACACGTCCTTCCCCTCGAAGCGCGCGAGCCACTCGACGGCGTTGCGCCGCAGAATGATCTCTGCCACCGCGGTCGCGCGTCGCTTGCGGATCCTTGCGATCGTCGCGCAGCGCGGCCGGCAGCTCGATGGCATCGCAGAAGTTGGCCCAGAACCGATCCTCCAACGGCGCCGCGGCGAGATGTCTGCCGTCGGCCGTGCGATAGATCTGATAGCGCGGGCTGCCGCCGGACAGCAGCTCGCCGCCGGGTCTGGGCCAGCTTCCCGTGGCGACTCCATTGCCGATGCCCCAGTAGAGAAATGGAAGCAAGCCGTCGGTCATCGCGATGTCCAGCTTGCAGCCCTTGCCCGTATGCTCCCGGTTGCGCAGGGCGAGCAAGATATTGATCACCGCGGGATAGGCGCCCCCTGCGATGTCGGCGGAGAGCGCGTTCGGAACGACGGGAGAACCATCGGCGCCCGCTGCGATCGACAGCAGCCCCGCGTCCGCCTGATAGTTGAGATCGTGGGCAGCCACCTGCGCCTTGGGGCCGTTCTGTCCGTAACCAGTAATGGCGCAGTAGACGATGCGCGGGTTGATCGCCGACAGCGCTTCGTATCCGAATCCGAGACGGTCCATGACGCCGGGTCGAAACTGCTCGACCACCACGTCCGTGGCCGCGAGCAGCGGGCGCAACCGTGACAGCGCGTCGGGCGCCTTGAGATCGATGGCGATGCTGCGCTTTGCCGCGGTTCAGCATGGCGAAGGACACGCTGGTGTCGGCAAAGCGAGGCCTGTAGGTGCGCAATTCCTCACCGCTGTCCGGACGCTCGATCTTGATCACCTCGGCGCCGGCCTCGGCCAGCAGCAGAGTCGCCATCGGACCGGGCAGCAGGGTGCTGAAGTCGAGAACGCGGATGCCGGAGAGGGGTTGCATGAGCCGTTCTGTCGGAGTGGATCGAGGCCTCCATTCTACCGGGCCCACCCTCAAGTATTCAGATGGCGCGACGAAACTGCATGCGAGGAGTCCCATCCAGGACCTCAATTCGGGAGGCAAGATAAATGTCGGCCAACGTCCTAACCGAGTCGCGGACCCCTGTCGTCGAGGCGATCCCGAGCGACCCCCAGCCCGAGATATCGCTGGAGGACATCTGGAACGGCATCGCCCAGGACCAGTTCTTCCCCCACTTTCAGCCCAAGGTCGCCCTGCGTGGCATGCAACTCCTGGGCGTCGAGGCGTTGATGCGCTGGAAACACCCCGAGCACGGTCTGCTCTCCGCCGGATCGTTTCTGCCTCTGATCGCGGACAACTTCCTGTTCGACGACCTGACCGCCATCATGCTCGACAAGTCCGTGGGTCAGTGCCGGAAGTGGCGGCGGCAGGGGCTCGACGTGCAAATATCGATCAACCTCTCGCCCGTCCTGCTACTGACTCCTGGACTGGCGGACCGTATCGAGGCCAAGATCATCGAGCACGGCGTCGAGCACGAGAACCTCATCATCGAGGTGCCTGAAGCTGCTCTTGCGCATGACATCCAGGTGGCGCTGGAAAGCTTGCTGCAGTTGCGGGTGCGCGGATTCGGCCTGGCGATCGACGACTTCGGGACCGCCCAGTGCTCGCGCGAACAGTTGGAGCGCATCCCGGCCACCGAGCTGAAGATCGACCGCAAGATGCTGGCGGGCGCGGCGCGCAACGCCCCGCTGCGCGTAGCGCTCAAGCGCGGGTTGGACATGGCGCGCGAGCTGAATCTCAAAGCGGTAGCCGAGGGCGTCGAAACCCAGGAAGAGTGGGAGCTGGTCAATGAGCTCGGGCTGCGACATGGCGCAGGGCTATTTCATCGCGCAGCCGATGCCAGCCGAGGATCTGCGTCACCTGGAAACAGGCCTGGAACGCGGATCCTTTTGTCTGAACCACCCCAAGCCGTATCCCGACGGCGACGGGCAGTCCGGAGGTCCAACGCACCGGCGATCACATCCCAGGCTCGTCGCTGAGTCTCGTTGACGTCTTGTGCGCTTCGCCAGCGGCAGTCGATAGCTGCAGGGGGTAGAATAGCTTCCGCGCGTAGGAGAAGCGCGCATCAGGATGCTATCTCGAGCAGCGAACAAGAAACTCGACGCGCCGCGATGAGCAGGACCTACGATCTCGGAACCAAGGCCGTCAGCGCCTTATACAACCAGGCCATAGCTACGCCCCCGGTTTTGGATCTGGAGCAGTATTTTCCGGATCACGAGCTGTTCGTTCGCAACTGGCACAAGATCAGAGACGAGTGCCTGGCGGCAATGCAAGACATCGGCTCCGTTCCTCAGTTCCACGAATTGATGGAGGAGCAAAAGCCGCTATCGACGCATGGCGGCAAATACTGGCGCATGTTCTTGCTAAAGGCATACGGCGCCAACCATCGCAATAATCAAACGAAGTGTCCCTTTACGGCCTCGCTGCTCAAGCAGGCCCGGTCGGTCCAGTCCGCAACGTTTTCGATTCTCGAAGGCCGGAAACACATTCCCGTCCACCGTGGGCCGTTCCGAGGCGTTCTGCGGTATCACCTCGGTTTGGTGATACCGAGAAAGGCGGACGGCAGTTCCTCGAATCGTTTGATGATCGACGGCATAACGTACGAGCTGAACGAGGGCGGGGAACTGCTATGGGACGACACCTACCCTCACGAGGCCTGGAACGACAGCGATGCGGTTCGAGCGGTGCTCATCCTCGACGTCATGCGGCCCGGCCTGTCGCTGCCGCTGAGACTGCTTACCAGAGTGATCATTGCCCTGGTGCGGGTTTGGGTCGTGATCAAGGGTGAGAGGGCCTAGGGAAGCTCTGATCTATTCTCGCATCCCTAAGCCACCGGGCTGCCCGTGTCGCCGTGCAGCAGCACCGTGTCCTCGTGCGAGTAGGCCGGCGCGCAGCAGCACAGGATCCGCAACGGCTCTGCGCCGATATTGCTGATGCAGTGAGGCGTGCCGGGGCGAAATGTGCACGGTGTCCCCGGCAAAGACGGCGAAGCGCTCCTCTCCCAGCGTCATCAAGCCGCGTCCCGCGGTAATGTGGTACAGCTCCTCGGTGCGCAGATGCTTGTGCAGCAACGTCTCCTGACCAGGGCGCAGGGTGGCTTCGGCCAGGCTCTGCTTCTGGTTTCCGTGGTGATCCGGATGCATCAGCTCGCGAATCTCGGAGCCGTCGGCGGTGACGTAAGAACGAATCGCCGCATACGATGTCCGCATTTGCTTCACCGTTCGCCCTTCGCTACGCTTTCTGCCGTTCCGGCGCCAGCAGCGCCGAAATCGACGCCGCTGTCTGCTTGAGCAGGGGCAGCACCTCTTGCGTGAGTTTCTGGATCGGCCAGCGCGAGGCGTGGGTCCCGATGTTCAGCGCAGCCACGGCGCGTCCACTTGCATCTGCAATGGGTACCGCGATCGAGCGCAGCCCCATCTCCAGCTCCTGGTCCACCAGCGCCCAGCCTTGTCTGCGCACGACATCGATCTCCCGCAGCAGTGCCGTCGGCTCGACGATGCTCTTCGGGCGTGTACTTGGCGAGCGGAGAAGCTTGCGCCAGCAGCCGCTCGACCTCCCCCGGGGGAATGCCGGCAAGCAGCACGCGGCCCATCGACGTGGCGAAGGCAGGTAGACGCGTGCCGATTCCGAGGTTGATCGACATGATGCGCACCGATGTCGGCACCCGCGCGACGTAGACGATCTCGGTCCGGTCGAGGACGGCGATCGAACAAGACTCGTGGACGCGCTCGACCAGCTGGACCATGTAAGGCTGGCCGAGCTGCCAGAGATTCTGCGAGTGCAGATAGGCGAAGCCGAGGTTCAATGCGCGAGGTTGCAGACCGAAGCGCTTGCCGTCGAACCCGGCATAACCCAGGTCGACCAGCGTCAGAAGCAGCCGGCGAGCCGTACCGCGCGACAAGCCGGTCTTCTTTGCCACGTCGCTCAGCGTCATCGATGGCGAGCGGGTATCGAACGCCTCGATCACCGCCAGACCCTTGGCCAGCGCGCGTACGAAGTCGCTGCTGCTTTCCTTCGGTCTCGATGCGGTCTCGTGCTTCATCTCCGCCTCTTTCGTTGCGCTGCGGCGAACGCTCTGGCCGACGAGGCGTACTACGCCTTTGCTGCCAGAGCCGCCCGCGGCCGGGCGGGCCTTGACAGCGAATCGAAGCCGGGCATAGAGTGTTCGTGGATCGGACGCATGTCCGCATTGCGAACAAATCTACCAGCAAACGTCCGGAGGAGCAAATGCCATTTACCACCGTGTTCGGCTCCCTTTCCAAGTACGAGAAGGGAACGATGGAGATCATCAACGACAACCCCAAGTACTACGTCTTTTCCAACGTGTTCGAGGTGGCGTCGAAATCCAAACCCTATGAAAAGGTCGCGGTGGCCAAGAATCTCGAATACGTCATCGAAGCCATCCGCGCAGAGGGCACGTCGCCCTGGATGGCTTGCTCGCACGATGAGTTTGCCGTCGTGATGGACGGTGAGGTGGAGGTGGAATACGTCAAGCTCGACAACGCAGACGCCGTAGCGCCGGCCGGCAAGGAAGGCACTGTCCAGCTCCAGGGCGAGCCGAAGGGCAAACGTATGGGAACCATCCGCCTGAAGCGCGGCCACCAGGCGTTGTTGCCCAAAGGCGCGGCCTACCGCTTCAAGGCGCCCAAGGCCAGCGTCATGATTCAGCAGACCATCGTCGGCCCGCTGACGGTCCAGAAGTGGGGCGAAATCTGCGCCCACTGACGATGCTCAAGGGCGAGGTCGAGAGACTCTTCCGCATGGCTCAAGGCAAAAGGATTCGAGGAGACGCACCATGAATGCACCTGTCGAGATGAAGCTGCCGGAGAAGATCGCCGGCTACCGCACCTTCACGCTGGGCCAACTGACCTTCCAGCGCGACGAGTACTTCGTCACCATCACCTGGCCCGCGAAGGGCCAGCGCCAGTCCCACACCATGAGCGCCGACGCGTTCCTGCGCGCCATCATGCGCGACGTGGCCTGGGGCTTCTTCTATGGGCTGGTGAACTTCGATGCCGTGTTCGGCTCGCGCAATTTGTATGGCCGCGTGGAGCTGTTCGCCGGCCGCTACAACGAAGCGATCCACAAGGCCGGGCTGTCGTATGTGGAGGTCTTCGATACGCCGGCTGGCGATGGCCAAGTTCAAAGAAATCCTGAGCGACTGGGTCAATGAGGGCTTCGATCCGTTCGCTGCCCCGGCCGAGACCGGGGCCGCCGCCGCGTTCGGTGAAAAGCACGGCAGCAACCTCAAGGCGATCGAACGCTTCCGCGTAGCCACCAAGCGCATGCCCGGCCTCGAAGGCGATTCGCCGTTGCGCGACGATCTTGCCGTCAACCGCGCGTTCGCGGATGTCGCGCAGGATGAGCCCGAGATCAAAGCCGAGCCAGGCTTCGAGAAGGAGCTGCACGCGTTCAATCTGTTCAAGTACCTGTCGCGCTCGGATGTGACCTGGAATCCTTCGGTCACTTCGGTCTGCAAGCAGAGCCTGTTCTGTCCCACGACCGAGGAGTACATCCTGCCCATCATCCACGGCAACGACCGCGTCGAGTGGTTCGTGCAGCTGTCCGACGAGATCACCTGGGAGGTGGGAGATCGCGAGACCGGACGTCCGCGCGCGCGCCTCACCATGAAGGCGGGCGACGTCGCGGCGATGCCGGCGGACATCCGTCATCAGGGCTTCTCGAAGAAGCGCTCGATGCTGCTGGTATGGGAGAACGCCAACCCGGATCTGCCCAAGCGTTACGAGCGCGGCGAGCTGCCGCCGTACCCGGTCGAGTTCTGAGGCCCTCTCCCTTCGCGGGAGAGGGCAGGGTGAGGGTCGCCTCCACCTCAGCCCTCCCCATCAAGGGAGAGGGGTGTCTGTCTGCTCTAGCGGCTGCGGAGGTGCGTTGGACGCTGTGCAAAACAAGCTGTTCATCGACGGCGAGTTCGTCGACTCGGATGCGCGCTCGCGCATCCCGGTCCTGAACCCGCACGACAACTCGCTCATCACCGAGGTCGCGGAGGCACAGAAGGCCGACATCGATCGCGCGGTGGACGCGGCTCGCAAGGCCTTCCCGGCGTGGGCGAAGCTGGCGGCTGCCGACCGCGGGCGGCTGCTGCTCAAGCTTGCGGACGCGATCGATGCGCGCGCCGAGGAACTGGCGAAGCTCGAGACACTGGACACCGGCCACCCGTTGCGCGACACGAAGGGGCTGGACGTGGTGCGCACCGCGTTCACGTTCCGCTACTTCGGTGGCATGGCCGACAAGTATCAGGGCAGCGTGGTGCCGGTGGAGCAGGGGTTCCTCAACTATGTCTTGCGCGAGCCGCTCGGCGTCGTCGGCCAGATCGTGCCCTGGAATTTCCCGCTCATGTTCACGAGCTGGAAGATGGGCCCGGCGCTGGCTGCCGGCAACACCGTCGTGCTCAAGCCGGCAGAGTTGACGCCGCTGTCGAGCCTGCGCGTCGCCGAGCTGGCGCGCGAAGTCGGATTCCCGAAGGGCGTCATGAACGTCGTGCCGGGCTACGGCAACGTGGCCGGACAGGCTCTCGCCGAGCATCCGGGCGTGGACAAGATCGCGTTCACCGGCTCGACTGCGACCGGCCGCAAGATCGTGCAGGCCTCGGCGGGCAATCTGAAGCGCGTGCAGCTCGAGCTCGGCGGCAAGGGCGCCAACATCGTGTTCGACGATGCGAACCTGCTCGCTGCTGTGAACGGTTCAGCCTTCGCCATCTTCCACAATCAGGGGCAGGCTTGCATCGCCGGCTCGCGGCTTATTCTGCATGAGAAGATCGCCGACGCGTTCCTCGACAAGTTCCTGGCGCTGGCGCGCTCGATTCGCTTGGGTAACCCGCTGGAGCCGGCGACCGAGATGGGGCCGCTCACGTCGACGCAGCATCGCGATCGGGTCCTCACCTACGTAAAGGTGGCGCGTGAAGAAGGCGGCGAGGTACTGCTGGGCGGCAAGGCGCCCGAGCGTCAGGAGCTGGCCAAGGGCTGCTACGTCGAGCCGACGATCGTTCGCGCCGGTCCACGCGCACGCGTGTCGCAGGAGGAAGTGTTCGGCCCATTCGTCACCGTGACCACCTTCCGCGACGACGAAGAGGTCATCGCCATCGCCAACGGCACCGAGTACGGCCTGGGCGGCGGACTGTGGACCACCAATCTGTCGCGCGCGCATCGCGTCGCGGCGGCGATGCGTGCAGGCATGGTCTGGATCAACTGCTACAAGCGCGTCAACCCCGGGTCTCCGTTCGGCGGGGTGGGCGAGGTCGGGCTACGGGCGCGAGATGGGCTTCGAGGCGATGCACGATTACACCGAAGCCAAGTCGGTATGGGTCAACGTCGACGCCCAGATCCCGCCCTACTACCCGCGCTGACGCAGTCCCATGATCAACAAGATTCTTCCGTCGGTGACAGATGCGGTTGCCGATATCCACGACGGGGCGACGGTCATGATCGGCGGTTTCGGCACCGCCGGAATGCCGGCCGAGCTGATCGACGCGCTCATCGCTCAGGGCGCCAAGGATCTGACTATCGTCAACAACAACGCCGGCAACGGCGAGACCGGGCTGGCCGCGCTGCTCAAGGCGCGGCGCGTGCGCAAGATCCTGTGCTCGTTTCCGCGCCAGGTCGATTCGCACGTGTTCGATGCCCTGTATCGCGCCGGCGAAATCGAGCTCGAGCTGGTGCCGCAGGGTAACCTGGCCGAGCGCATCCGCGCAGGCGGCGCAGGAATCGGCGCTTTCTTCACGCCGACCGGGTACGGAACGCAACTGGCCGAGGGCAAGGAAACGCGCTCGATCGACGGCCGCGGCTACGTTCTCGAATACCCGATCCGCGCCGACTACGCGCTGATCAAGGCCGAGCGCGCCGACCGCTGGGGTAATCTGGTGTACCGCAAGACCGCGCGCAACTTCAGTCCCGGTCATGGCCAGCGCCGCGAAATGCACCATCGTGCAGGTGAACGAGGTGGTCGAGCTGGGCGCACTCGACCCCGAGGCGATCGTCACGCCCGGGATCCACGTCCGGCGCGTGGTCCAGGTTCGGCGCTCGTCCATCCCGCGGCAGCGTGCCGAAGCGGCGGCCTAGATGCCGAGTGCAGCGAGGAGAAAGCGGATGAACAAGCTCAACCGTGATCAGATGGCTGCGCGCGTCGCGCGCGACATCCCCGAGGGCGCCTACGTGAACCTCGGGATCGGTCTGCCGACGCTGGTGGCCAACCACCTGCCGAAGGGCCGTGAAATCCTGCTGCACAGCGAGAACGGATTGCTCGGCATGGGCCCGGCGCCGGCTGCGGGCGAGGAAGACTACGACCTGATCAACGCGGGCAAGCAACCGGTCACGCTGCTGCCCGGCGGCTCCTATTTCCACCAGGCCGACTCGTTCGGGATGATGCGCGGCGGCCACCTCGACTTCTGCGTGCTCGGCGCTTTCCAGGTGTCGGCGCAGGGCGATCTGGCCAACTGGCACACCGGCGAGGCGGACGCGATCCCGGCCGTCGGCGGCGCGATGGACCTCGCCATCGGCGCCAAGCACGTGTTCGTGATGATGGAGCACCTGACCAAGAAGGGTGAGAGCAAGATCGTCGAGCGCTGCACCTATCCGTTGACGGGAGTCCGCTGCGTGAGCCGGATCTACACCGATCTGGCGGTGCTGGACGTCACGCCGCGCGGGCTGAAGGTGGTGGAGCTGATTCCCGGGCTGTCATTCGACGAGCTCGGCCGGATCACCGGCGTGCGGCTCATCGCCGCCGATCGAGCCCGTGCTGGCCTGAGTCGACGCGTGACGCCCTTCGTCTTTCAGAGCAACATTCCGCGCACGGTGTTCGGCACGGGGAGCCTGGCACAACTCGAGCGCGAGCTCGACCTGCTCGGGGCCAGACGTGCACTGGTCCTGTCCACGCCGGAGCAGCGTCGCCACTGCCGACGACATCGCGCGGCGTCTCGGCAAACGATGCGCCGGCATCTTCGACCGGCGCCGTGATGCATGTACCGATCGAAACCGCCCGCGCGGCGCGCGAGACGGCGGCGCGTTTGGACGCCGACTGTGCCGTTGCGGTCGGCGGGGGCTCGACGACCGGGCTTGGGAAAGGCCATCGCGCTCGAGTCCAGCCTGCCGATCCTGGCCATCCCGACCACCTATGCGGGCTCGGAGATGACGCCGATCTGGGGTATCACCGAGGGCGGTGTGAAGCGCACCGGCCGCGACGCGCGTGTTCTGCCGCGCACGGTGATCTACGACCCGGACCTGACCTCGTCGCTGCCGGCCGGGCTCTCCGTTACCAGCGCGATCAACGCCATCGCGCATGCCGCCGAGGGGCTGTACGCGCAGGACGCCAACCCGATCCATTCGCTGCTGGCCGAAGAGGGCATTCGCGCCATCGCGGCCGGGCTGCCGAGAGTGATAGCCAACCCGGCTGATCTCGACGCGCGCAGCGACTGCCTGTACGGCGCCTGGCTGTGCGGCGCCGTCCTCGGTGCGGTCGGCATGTCGCTGCACCACAAGCTCTGTCATACCCTGGGCGGCAGCTTCAACCTGCCGCACGCCGAGACGCACACGATTGTGCTGCCGCACGCGCTGTCTTATAACAGCGCGGCGGCGCCGCAGGCTATGGCGCGCATTGCCCGGGCGCTCGGTGCCGACGCAGCCCCGACCGGCGCCTACGATCTGGCGAAGACGCTTGGTGCGCCCACCGCCTTGCGGGACATCGGCATGCCGGAGTCGGGGTTGGACCGTGCGGCGGAGCTGGCCACGACCAACGCCTACTGGAACCCGCGACCCTTGGAACGCAGTGCAATCCGCAAGCTGCTGCAGCAAGCATGGGAGGGCAGACGTCCGGACTGAAGACTCAGAGAGTGCATTCCGATTCACCGAGGCAGGACCCTAACAACTGGAGGAGAAAAACATGGACAACCCGACATACACGAACCGTCGCCGGCAGCTGATTCAAGCCGGCGGTGCGCTCGCAGGGGCGAGCGCGCTTGGCTTTCCGTATCTGGCGCTGGCGCAGCAGAAGACCATTCGCATCGGCTACGTTTCGCCGCAGACCGGCCCGCTGGCCCCGTTCGGCGAGGCGGACAACTTCACGCTGAGCCAGATCCGCGCGCAGCTCAAGGACGGGTTGATGATCGGTGGCACCAAGTACGCCGTCGAGATCCTGGTCAAGGACTCGCAGTCCAACCCGAACCGCGCCGGTGAAGTGGCCGCCGATCTGATCCTGAAAGAAAAGATCAACCTGATGCTGGTCGGCAACACGCCCGAGACGGCGAATCCGGTCAGCGACCAGTGCGAGCTGAACGAGGTGCCCTGCGTGTCCAGCCTCGTGCCCTGGCAACCCTGGTTCTTCGGACGCAAAGGCGACCCCGCCAAGGGCTTCAACTGGACCTATCACTTCTTCTGGGGGCTCGAGGACGTCATCGCGGTGTTCACCAACATGTGGAAGACGCTGCCGACCAACAAGAAAGTCGGCGGGCTGTTCCCCAACGACGGCGACGGCAACGCCTGGGGCGACAAGGAACGCGGCTTCCCGAAGCCGCTTGCCGCGGAGGGTTTCACGCTGTTCGATCCGGGCCGCTATCAGAACCTCACTCAGGACTTCTCCGCCCAGATCGCCGCATTCAAGAAAGACAACGTCGACATCATCACCGGAGTCGTGCTGCCGCCGGACATGAAGACGTTCTGGACGCAGGCCAAGCAGCAAGGCCTCAAGCCGAAGATCGTCTCGGTCGGCAAGGCGCTCCTGTTCCCTGGCGCGGTGGAAGCCATGGGCGATCTGGGTGAAGGTTTCTCGACCGAGGTGTGGTGGACGCCGACCTATCCCTTTACGTCGTCGCTCACCAAGCAAAGCGCGAAGCAGTTGGGCGACGCATACGAGGCCACGACCAAGAAGCAATGGACGCAGCCGATCGGCTTCGGCCATGCGCTGTTCGAGGTCGGGCATCGACGCGCTGAAGCGCAGCAAGGACGTGGGCTCGCCCGCCGCTATCCGCGACGCGATCGTCAGCCACCAACCTGAACACCGTGGTCGGACCGATCGCCTGGGGCAAGGGACCGGTGAAGAACGTGTGCAAGACGCCGCTGGTGGGCGGCCAGTGGGTGAAGGGCAAGAAATACAAGTACGAGCTGGTGATCGTCAACAACCAGACCGCACCCAATATCCCGACCGGAGGCACAGCTCAAGCCGATGCCCTGACGCCAGCCATGTTCGGCCGGGCCGCTCCAGCGTCATGTCGATCCTCGCCCTCGAAGGCGTCTGCAAGAGCTTTGGCGCACTCAAGGTGGCCGACAGCATCTCGCTGTCGGTCGCCGAGGGCGAAACGCTCGGTATCCTGGGACCGAATGGCGCTGGCAAGACCACGCTGTTCAACCTGATCAGCGGGGACCTGCGCGCCGACGCGGGCCGCGTGTCCTTCGGCGGCAAAGACATCACCCAGGAGCCTCCGCATCGCCGCTGCCGCCTCGGCATCGGTCGCTCCTATCAAATTCCGCAGCCGTTCGGCGCGATGACGGTGTTCGAGAACCTCGTCGCGGCGGCCTCCTTCGGTCGCGGCCAACGCGGAGTCCGACACCTACCCCAGCGCGGTCGACGATCCTGCGCGTCACCGGTCTGCTGGGCAAGGCCAACCGTCTTGCCGGCAGCCTGACGTTGCTTGGATCGCAAGCGCCTGGAACTTGCGCGCGCGCTCGCCACGGGCCCCAAGGTGCTGCTTGCTCGACGAGATCGCCGGCGGACTGACCGAACACGAGGCGCGGGAACTGGTCGAGGAGATCCGGCGCATCAAGGCCCAGGGCGTGACCATGATCTGGATCGAGCATGTGGTGCATGCCCTGCTGGCGGTGGCCGACCGCCTGTTCGTGATCAATTTCGGACAGAAGCTCGCGGAAGGGGCGCCGGATGCGGTCATGAACGACACCGAAGTGAAGCGGGTGTACATGGGTACTCGAAGTATGAGCCAGGGCGAAGTTGGGGGCGCGATGCTGACCGTCCACAACCTCACAGCGTTCTACGGCGACTTTCAAGCGCTGTTCGGCATCGACTTTGAGGTGTCTCACGGTGAGGTGGTCGCGGTGATCGGCGCCAACGGCGCCGGCAAGTCGACTTTCCTCAGGACCGTGTGTGGCCTGCTGAAGGCGCCGCGCGAGCCGTCAGATTCGAGGACGAGCCGATCGGTGGTCTTGCGCCCGGGAAGATCGTTCGGCGCGGCATTGCGATGGTGCCCGAAGGGCGGCGGCTGTTCGCCAGCCTGTCGGTGGAGGAGAACCTCCTGATGGGCGCTTACGCGCGCCGCCCGGGGCCGTGGAACCTTGCCTGCGGTCTACAAGCTGTTCCCGATTCTCGAGCAGAAGCGGCACGTGCCCAGCCCGGCGCTGTCCGGTGGCCAGCAGCAGATGGTCGCCATCGGCAGGGCCCTGATGAGCAACCCGAAGCTGCTCATCTGCGACGAGATCTCGCTCGGGCTCGCGCCGATCGTGGTGAAGGAGATTTACGACGCGCTGCCGGCAATCTGCGCAGACGGCATGACGGTGATCGTAGTGGAGCAGGACGTCGGCGTTGCGCAACGCGTGTCGACCCGGCTCTACTGCTTTCAAGAGGGGCGCGTGTCGCTCAGCGGTCGCTCCGCTCGAGCTCACGCGCGAGCAGGTGTCGAAGGCGTATTTCGGCGTGTAGGGGCGCGCTATGCTTTCGTGGGTCGACACGATTCTTCAGGGTGTGCTGCTGGGCGGGCTGTACGCACTGTTCGCCATGGGTCAGGCGCTGATCTTCGGCGTGATGCGGCTCACCAACACCGCGCACGGCGACTTCATCATTCTGGCCGCCTTCGCCGGGTTCTCGCTGGCGCTGTCGACTGGGCTGACGGCCGCGAGCTGCGCCGTGGGTCGCGATGGCGCTCCTGTTGCCGATCGCCTTCGCGGCGGGGTACGGCCTGCAGCGTTTCGTCCTCAACGACACCCTGGGCCGCGATCCGCTGCCCTCTCTGGTCGTGACCTTCGGCCTCGCGATCGTGATCCAGAACGTGCTGCAGGAGGTGTATAGCGCCGACCCGCGCTCGATCGAGTCGGGCGGCTTCAACACGGCGAGCATTGCGCTGTCCGACCGGCTTGCCGTCGGCACGCTGCCGCTGCTGATCTTCGGTATCGCCGTGGCCATGGCGGTGGGCATGCAGTGGCTGTTCGACCACACGCCGATTGGCCGCGCGTTCCGCGCGGTAAGCGACGACAAGGACGCGGCCGAACTGATGGGCCTCGACCACCGCCATGTTTATGCGTTGGCGACCGGGATCGCGTTCCTGTTGGTCGCGATCGCCGGTACGCTCTACGGAATGAAGACGACGGTGGCACCTACCGATGGCCCCGCCTTGCTGCTGTTCGCGTTCGAGGCGGTGATCATCGGCGGCATGGGCTCGTTCTACGGCACGCTAGCCGGAGGCATTGTCCTCGGTGTGACCCAAGCTGTCGGCTTTCGCTTCGATCCCGGCTGGGGGATCTGGTTCGGCCACATCGTGTTCCTCACCATGCTGGTGTTCCGGCCCAGCGGCCTGTTTCCCCGAACCCGCTGAGGCACTCGCCGTGAACACCGCAGGTCAGCTCACCTACAGCGTCAGCCGCGCCACCCGCGCCAGCCGGGCCGGCAGTGCCGTCGCCGTCGCGCTGATCCTGCTGCTGACCTCGTTCCCATTTTGGGCCGATTCGGGCTGGATGCGCGACTTCGACGAGATCGCGTGTTATCTCATGTTCGCGATGATGTGGAATCTGCTCGCCGGCTATGGCGGCATGGTGTCGATCGGACAGCAGGCCTACCTCGGGTTGGGCGGCTATGCGCTGCTGGTGATGGGGAATCTATGGGGATTCAATCCGTTCGTCGCCGTGCCCATCGCCGCGCTGTTTGCGATGGTCGTGGCACTCCCCGTCTCGAGGGTGGCGTTTCGCCTGCAGGGTGGCTACTTCGCCATCGGCACCTGGGTCATCGCCGAGGTATTCCGGCTGTCCTTCGCCAACTGGTCCGAGGTTGGTGGCGGATCCGGCACCAGCCTGATCGCGTTGCAGGGGATCCCGAAGGCGACCCGACAAGCGGCTACGTTCTGGTTCTGCCTGGGCGGCGCAGTGGCGTCAGTGGCGCTGGTCTATTGGTTTCTGCGCTCGCGCCAGGGGCTCGCGTTGCTCGCTATCCGCGACAGCGAGGTCGCCTCGGAGAGCCAGGGCGTCAACGTGCGCGCGACCAAGCTTGGCGTTTACCTGGTCGCGGCCTTCGGCGCGGGACTCGCGGGTGCGCTCTACTTCCTCGGCAACCTGCGCATCTCGCCGGACGCCGCGTTCAGCGTTAACTGGACGGCGTTCACCATCTTCATCGTCATGATCGGCGGCATCGGCACCATCGAGGGGCCGATCGTCGGCGTGGTACTGTTCTATCTGCTGAACCGGTTTTTCTCGGACTACGGCACCTGGTATCTGGTTGGCCTCGGACTGCTGGCAATCGTCGTGACGATCAAGTTTCCGCGCGGCCTGTGGGGCTACATGGCCCAGCGCTTCGATCTGCATTTCTTCCCGGTGCAACGCCGACTGGTGTTGCACGAACCTCCAACGCAATGAGGAGACAGAACATGGAAACGACTCCGGTTATCCGCCGCCATCATCACATCACCCTGTGCACCGGTGACGCGCAGGAGGATTATGATTTCCACACCAAGGTGCTGAGCCTGAAGAGCGTCAAGAAAACCGCTCTCTACGATGGCACCGTGCCGATCTATCACCTCTACTACGGCAACGACGCTGGCGAGGAAAGCACGCTCGTCACCGCCTTTCCGATGCGCCAGTCCGGCCGCATGGGCCGCAAGGGCTCTGGGCAGATCAAGATCCTGTCGCTGTCGGTGCCGGTGTCCTCCCTCGCGTTCTGGCAGGAGCGCCTGCGTAAAGCCGGGTTCGAAGTGAAACAGGCGGAGCGGTTTGGCGAACGCTTGCTGCGCTTTGCGCATCCGTGCGGCATCGAATACGAGCTGGTGGGCGTCCCCGACGACGCGCGCAAGCCCTATTCGAACGGCGCAGTGCCGTCCGAGCTCGCGATCCGCGGCGTACACGGCATCACGGTCTCAGTGCGTGAGATGGAGCAATCCGCGGAGTTCATGGAGAAGGGCTGGACCGGGAAGCCGACCAAGAAGGATGGCGCTCACCTGCGCTACGAGCTGGACAGAGGCGGCAGCGGCAGGATCATCGACTTCGTGGTGGAGCCGACGTTGCCGCAGGGGAGCTGGACGTTCGGTGAAGGGACGGTGCACCACTGCGCGTTCCAGGTCGACGATGTGCCGGCGCAGACCGACGTGAAGGCGCACCTCGAGGGTCTCGGGTATACGGATGTCTCCGACCGCAAGGATCGCGGCTATTTCGAGTCCGTATACGTGCGCACGCCGGGCGGCGCTTTGTTCGAGGCGACCGTGTCGAAGAAAGAAGGATTTACCATCGACGAGCCGTACGAGAGCCTGGGCAAGACGTTCCAGGTGCCGCCCGTGTTCGCCGACAAGAAGACCTGGATCATGCGAGTATTTGGACAAGCTCAACTTCTAGAACGACGTTATTGTCCTTGCGCGCGCTGCTGCGCGACATTCATCGGCAACCGAGAGGCACATCATGCAGGACGCCTTCATCTGCGACGCGATTCGCACCCCCATTGGCCGTTACGGCGGCGCATTGTCTTCGGTGCGCACCGACGATCTGGCCGTGGTTCCCATCAAGGCGCTCGTCGAGCGCAACCCGCGCGTGGACTGGGGTCGAGTCGATGACGTCGTCTACGGTTGCGTCAACCAGGCCGGCGAAGACAACCGCAACGTGGCGCGCATGGCGGCGCTGCTGGCGGGCTTGCCGGTGGAGGTGCCGGGCAGCACGGTGAACCGGCTGTGCGGCTCCAGCCTGGAGGCCACCGCCATGGCCGCACGCGCGATCAAGACCGGAGAGGCGGAGCTGATGATTGCGGGCGGGGTCGAGAGCATGTCGCGCAGCCCGTTCGTGATGGCCAAGTCGGACAGCGCCTTCTCGCGCAGCATGAAGCTGGAGGACACCACCATAGGCTGGCGCCTGGTGAACCCGCTGATGAAGAAGCTGCACGGCATCGACAGCATGCCGGAAACGGCCGAGAACGTCGCAGCCGAGTTCAAAGTGGCGCGCGCCGACCAGGACGCCTTCGCACTGCGCAGCCAGCAACGATACGCTGCCGCCAACGCGGTCAACTTTTTCGACTCCGAGCTCGTGCCGGTGCCGATTCCGCAGAAGAAGGGCGACCCGGTGCTGATGCGCGGCGATGAGCATCCGCGCGAAACTTCGCTCGAAGCGCTCGCCAAGCTCAAGGGCGTGGTGCGCGAGGACGGCACGGTGACGGCCGGCAACGCATCGGGTGTAAACGACGGCGCTTGTGCGCTCTTGATTGCTTCGGAGAAAGCAGCGAAGACGCATGGGTTGACGCCTCGCGCGCGCATTCTTGGCGCCGCCGCCGCTGGGGTGCCGCCGCGCATCATGGGCATCGGGCCGGCGCCAGCCACGCGCAAGCTGCTGGAGCGACTGGGCCTGAAGGTGGCGCAGATGGATGTCATCGAGCTGAACGAAGCTTTTGCGGCGCAGGCGCTGGCGGTCACACGCCAACTCGGCCTGCCGGACGATGCCCCGCAGGTCAACCCCAACGGCGGTGCCATCGCCATCGGCCACCCGCTGGGCGCAAGCGGGGCGCGCCTGGTGACGACGGCGCTGTACCAGCTGCAACGCATCGGCGGACGCTACGCGTTGTGCACCATGTGCATCGGCGTCGGGCAGGGCATCGCACTGGTCGTCGAGCGCATTTAGATTCCGGAGAGAAACCATGCGAAATCTGACTGAAGCGAATCTGACCGAAGCCGTGCTGGGCAAGCTCGAAGGCGCAACCGACCCGCGCTTCAAGCAGATCATGACCAGCCTCATCAAGCATCTGCACGCTTTCGTGCGCGAGGTGGAGTTGACCGAGGAGGAGTGGTTTACCGGCATCCAGTTTCTCACCGCGACAGGGCAGAAGTGCGACGACAAGCGTCAGGAGTACATCCTGCTCTCGGACACGCTCGGCGTGTCGATGCTGGTCGATGCGATCAATCATCGCAAGCCGTCCGGTGCAACCGAGTCGACTGTGCTGGGGCCGTTCTACGTGTCGAGGGGCCCCGGAGATGCCGCTGGGCGCCAACATCGCGGAGGGCGTAACAGGGCGAGCCGACTTATTTCTCGGGGCGTGTCCGGGCGTCGGATGGAAAGCCGATCGCCGGTGCTACGCTCGATCTGTGGTCGACCGACGGGGAAGGGTGGTACGACGTGCAACTGAAGCAGAGCGAGGGCATGCGTGCCCGCGGCAAGATCAAAACCGACGCCGACGGACGTTACCGGTTCTGGACCATCAAGCCGGTGAGCTACCCGATCCCGACCGACGGTCCGGTGGGGAAGATGCTGCTGAAGATGGGGCGTCATCCGTACCGGCCGGCGCACACGCACATGATCGTGTCGGCGCCCGGGTACGAACCGGTAACGACGCACGTGTTTGTCGAGAGCGATCCGTATCTCGAATCGGACGCCGTGTTCGGTGTGAAGAATTCGCTGGTCGCGAATTTTGCCCGCCACGAGCCCGGAGTCGCCCCCGACGGGAAACGCATGGGCGTGCCGTACTACACGGTCGGGTACGACTTTGGACTGAAGCCGGCGTGATATCGGGTCTCGTGGCCTCCCCTATCGTTGTCGAGCCGCCACACCGCGCCGACCGCTCGCGTGATGTATTTCACCTGACGAGGCGAGGCGCGCAGGCGGCATGACCGATTGGCGCGCACTGCCCTTCGCGCCGGCGTCGGGCACGCGGCTATGTCGCAGTCGGCGAGGTCCTCGAGGGGCAGGGTAAGGAAATCGTCTTCGGCGAAGGCAAGGACGCGTTCCGGATCGTCTTGTTCCGCGTCGGCGGGCGTGTGTTGGCTTACCACAATTGCTGCCCGCACTTCTCTCTCCCGCTCAACTACGAGCCCGAGTTGTTCCACATCCTCGATGGCGGAGTGCTGATGTGCGCGCATCACACCGCCATGTTTTACATCGAGGACGGCGAGTGCTTCGATGGCCCGTGCTCGGGCGCTCGGCTGACGCCTATCGGTCTGGGCCTGGACGCGGAAGGCTGGTTCATCGTCGGCGATCAGGTCGCGAGGCCGATTTAACATTTTGTCATTGCGCAGCGACGGGGCACTCCTACACAATTTCATTGACTTTTCATAGAATGTTGTGAAACTACGCTAACAGATAAACTTAACTAAAAATGCCATTTGCGTTTCGCCGGGGGAGATCCGGCGATACTCGCCAGTGATTCCGAATAAGCAACCTCTATCGAAACCGGATCGGCGCGCCCCGCGTTCCGAGCGCCGGGCCCAGTCTCGGCGGCGGTACGACGTGCTGCACGCGAACGATGAAGCCTTCCGGGCCCTCGTCCAGCATCTGCAGGACATCATCACCGTTCACGACACCCAAGGCGTCACCCTCTACGAGTCTCCCTCGACGTCGCGTCTGCTCGGCTACCCACCCGGGGCGCTGGTCGGGCGCATCCCCTTCGATTCGATTCACCCCAAGGATCTAGCGCGGGCGCGCGAGGCCTTCGGCAAACTGTTGAAGGGGGAACCCCCGAAGACCCCTGTCGAGTTCCGCTTCCGGCATGCGAAGGGCCACTGGATCTGCCTGGAAGCCTTGGGCAACAACCTGCTCGATCACCCCGGCATTCGCGGCGTCGTCATCACCTCGCGCGACGTCTCGGAACGCAAGAAAGCCGAGAAGCAGGCCCAGTACCTCTCGCAGCACGATGTGCTGACGGGGCTGCCCAACCGGCTCCTCATGCAGGATCGGCTGCACCAGGCCATCATCCAGGCGCGGCGCGGCGGCGAGCGTTGTCGCGCTGATGTTCATCGATCTCGACCGCTTCAAAACGGTGAACGATTCGTTCGGGCGCGTCATCGGAGACGCGTTGCTGAAGCAGGTCGCGGAGCGCTTGAGGAAGTGCCTGCGCGACACCGACACGGTGGCGCGCCTGGGCGGCGATGAATTCATCATCATGATTCCCGACGCCGCCACCGCCCAGGTGGTGGGCGAGGTCGCGCAACGCGTCTTGAGCGAGTTCTCCCAGCCGTTCAGCGACGGCGAGCAGGAGATGTATGTCTCGGCGAGCATCGGCATCAGCCTGTTCCCGCGCGACGGTTCCGACCCCGACGAGCTGGTCAAGCATGCCGACCGGGCCATGTACAGCGCGAAGGACTCCGGCCGCAACATGTATCGCTACTTCACCGAGGACCTCAACCACGAGGTGCGCGAGAAGGTCATGCTGGAGAGCGGGCTGCGGCGCGCGATCGACCGCGGCGAGCTGCGGCTGTTCTACCAGCCCACCATCGACCTCCATACCAAGCAGGTGATCGGCGCCGAGGCGCTGGTGCGCTGGCAGCATCCCACCCTGGGTCTGATATCTCCCGCCAAGTTCATCCCGGTGGCGGAGGAATCCGACCTGATCTTCCGCCTCGGGGAGTGGGTGCTGAGAGCGGCGTGCAAGCAGCTCCGCGCGTGGCAGCAGGAAGGCTTCGCGCTGCAGGTGGCCGTCAACGTGTCGGCGCGTCAGTTTCGCGACCCGAAGCTTGCCGACCTGGTGGTAGCGGTGATGGCGGACTCGCACGTCGATCCCCGACTGGTCGAGATCGAGCTGACCGAGACCGCGATCATGCAGGATGCGCGGGCCTCGATTTCGACCCTGGAGCGCTTGAAGTCGCGCGGCGTTTCGATCTCGATCGACGACTTCGGCACCGGTTACTCGAGCCTGAGCTACCTCAAGCGCTTGCCGTTGGACACACTCAAGATCGATCAGTCCTTCGTTCGGGACATCGCTACGGACACCAACGACGCGGCTATCGTCCGCGCCATCATCGGGCTCGCTCGCAGTCTCGGGATCAAAGTTCTCGCCGAGGGTGTGGAGGACGACACCCAGCTCTCGTTCCTGAACAACTACGGGTGCAACTACGGCCAGGGCTTCCTGTTCGGCAGACCGTTGGTGCCCGAAGCGTTCGTGGAGCTGGTCAGGAAGCAAGGCGTCGTCAACCAGACCTGAACCGGCCGCGATTCCGGGGCCGCGCTCACGGTGTTCTATCGCGCCTGCAGTTCCGTCGGCCGGATCGTGCGCGTCAGCTTCTGTGCTCTGCGCAGAAGAGTCACCTGTGCGCTGGTGCCCACGTACTGCTCGGTGAGCAAGCGGTGCAGCGCGTCGATGCTCGGCACTGGGTTCTCGTCCCATGCGACGATGACGTCGCCGTCCTCCACGCCGGCCTCGCGCGCCGGGCTGCCTGCCTCGACCGATATCACCCGCACGCCGCTTTCCACGGGCAGATCGAAGTAACGCACGATCCGCCGCGCCAGCGGCGCGTTCTGTCCTGCAACCCCGATATGGCCGCGGCGCACGCGACCGTGACGCAGCAGCTGGCCCACCACTACCTTGGCGGTATCGATCGCGGTCGCAAAGCAGATCCCCTGGGCCGGCATGATGATCGCGGTGTTCACGCCGATCACCTCGCCGCTCGAGTTCACCAATGGCCCGCCGGAGTTACCCGGATTGAGGGCGGCATCGGTCTGGATGACGTCGTCGATCCGACGCCCCGACTGTGCTCGCAAGCTGCGGCCCAGCGCGCTGACGACGCCGGCGGTCACGGTGCACTCGAAACCGTAGGGGTTGCCGATGGCGATGACCAGCTGGCCGACCCGCACGCCGCGGGAGTTGCCGAGCCCGGCGGTCGCCAGCTTCGGGCCCGAGATTTTGATCAGTGCCAGGTCGGTATGCGGATCGTCGCCGATCAGCTGAGCGTCGAAGCTTTGGCCATCGGAGAGGGTGACGTCGATGCGCGAGGCGCCGCCGGCCACGTGGCTGTTGGTCAGAATCAGCCCGTCCGGAGTGAAGCGAAACCTGAACCGCTCCCCCGCGGCTCGCGTCGTTCCGAGTGCGGTTGTGTCGCAGCCGCGGCTGCCACCCGTTTGGTGACATCGATCTTGACCACCGCCGGGCTGATCAGCTCGGCGGCACTGACTACCGCCCGCGAGTAAGCGTCCAGCAGCGTTTCATCGTTCGGCTCGCGGGGCCGCCGGCTGTCGGGCGCGCCTGCCTTCGGGTCCGGATCTTCTACCAGGAACAGGTGTGGTCTGGCTGTCGGACTGCTGTTCGCGTCGGTCTCCTGAGCACCGAAGGAAAGTGCGGCCGGCGCTGAGGATTCTCAAGCGGGCCCCGGCTGCACCGTCATGGAGCGACTCATCGGCTGCGCGCACCGGCGCAACGCACCCGAGGTCCCGCCTGCCTACGTCCCGTGTCGCGAAAATCTCCGCTCCGGCGTGGACTTGAGCGTGGACGGGCGGCGCGCGTCACGATGGTACGTCGCTTGCACACCTGGCTGCATGCAAGATGCTGTGCTGGATCGTTCGGCGATCCTCCATGCCGCCTGAACCCGCATTTGCCAGTTCGGCCACCGCGCTATGTGGCAGTGAAAGGTACGGCGCGCGACTGCCCCTACACATGCAGGACGGTTGCTGGACCCCATCGGCCGCCCTGGAAGGCGAAGTCCTGGTGACCGACGCCACCGGTTGCGGTTTCGCCGCGCCAACCGGTGACTATCAACCCGAGCCATTAGAGAAGCGCAAGCATGCCTGACGAGAAGCGCGCCGCAACCGGGCGCTATGTAACCGCGGATCCGTACCCCTGGCCCTACAACGGCGACTCTGCGCCCGCGTAACACCGCGCTGATCGTCATCGACATGCAGATCGACTTCTGCGGCAAAGGCGGCTACGTCGACAAGATGGGCTACGACCTTTCGCTCACGCGTGCGCCGATCGAGCCGATACGCAGTGTCCTCAGCGCCATGCGGCAAGCGGTTTCCACATCATCCACACCCGTGAGGGCCATCGGACGGACTCTGTCCGATCTGCCGGAGAACAAGCGCTGGCGCTCACGACGGATCGGCGCAGGTATCGGCGACCACGGTCCCTGCGGCCGGATCCTGGTACGCGGCGAGCCGGGCTGGGAGATCATTCCCGAATTGGCGCCTGTCGCCAGGCGAAGATCATCCTCGATAAACCAGGCAAAGGCTCTTTCTGTGCCACCGATCTCGAGCTCATCCTTGCGCACACGCGGCATCGAGAATCTGGTCCTCACCGGCATCACCACCGATGTCTGTGTGCACACCACCATGCGTGAGGGAAACGACCGCGGCTATCGAATGCCTGCTGCTGGAGGACTGCACCGGCGCCACCGACTACGGCAACTCACCTCGCGGCGATCAAGATGGTGAAGATGCAGGGCGGAGTGTTCGGCGCCGTGTCGACGTCGAAGGCGTTTCTCGAAGCGGTGAAGGAGGCCGTCAACGACCGTGACTGAGTCATTCCGGAACCGTCAGTCGCGGCTCCCGAAATGACGAGCTCGGTGCGGCGGGGATGAGGTCGCGACCTGACTACCGGTTGTCAATTCGCCGCAAGCATCGGATGATAGAGTGCGTTTGACCTTGCGAGTGTCGCTAGAGCCATGCGGGGCAGCCGCGTGTGTGCGGTTTCCATGAGGCAGATGTGCTACAGGTAAGGGGCGCAGTGCGCAAACCGAAGCCAGCGGAGGAAACGCGCAAGCCGTCCCTGGCCGAGGCGGTGTACGTGCGGATCAAGCAGGACATCTTCGACTTTCGCCTGCTGCCCGGTGATCGCTTCACCGAGGGAGAGGTCGCGGCGCGTCTGAGCGTCAGCCGGACGCCTGTGCGAGAAGGTCTGCAGCGGCTGGAGAAGGAGGGCTACCTGCGGGTTCACTTCCGGGCCGGCTGGAGCGTGCGTGACCTGGATTTCCGTCAGTTCGACGATCTCTACGATCTGCGCATCATTCTCGAGGTCGCGGCCGTACGCCAGCTGTGCGACCGCGCCGAGCGTCCACGCCTTGAGCAGCTGGAGGCGATCTGGCTGGTGGCGGTCGACGACAGACTCAGCAACGGTGACGAGGTGGCGCGGCTCGACGAAGATTTCCACTCGTCGCTGGTGGCGGCAGCCGGCAACCCAGAGGTCCTGCGCTGCCATCGCGACGTCACCGAGCGCATCCGCATCCTGCGCCGGCTTGACTTCACCGAGCCCGATCGCGTCACCGCAACCTACCAGGAGCACGGACAGATCCTGCGCGCGGTCCTGCGCCGTCGGGCCGACCAGTCGATCCTGCTGCTGCGCGCCCATATCGAGACCAGCAAGGCCGAGGTCAGAAAGATCAGCCTGCACCAGCTCTACGCTGCGCGGAAGCGGTGAAGCTGCCCAAGGTGCTGGCCTTCGCCGGCGCTACTCGCACCGAGTCCTGGAACAAGAAGCTGATCCGCGTCGCGGTTCGCGCCGCCGAGCAAGCCGGCGGCGAGGTGACGCTGATCGATCTGCGCGACTACCCGATGCCGTTGTACGACGGGGATCTGGAGCGAACCGAAGGGCTGCCGCACAAGGCGCGGGAGCTCAAGGCGCTGATGGTGGCGACTGACGCCTTCCTGTTGTCCTGCCCCGAGTACAACAGCTCCATCTCAGGTGTGCTCAAGAACACCATCGACTGGATCTCGCGGCCCCGACCCGACGAGACGCGTTATCTCGCCTTCAAAGGCAAGGTCGCCGGGCTCTTGTCGGCCTCGCCCGGCAACCTGGGTGGTGTGCGCGGATTGCTGACAGTCCGGCAGGTGCTGACCACTGTAGGTGTCCTTGTGCTGCCGACTCAGTTCGCGCTTGCCCATGCCGCGAGCGCGTTCCACGAGGACGGCTCGTTGAAGGAGGATGGCCACCGCGCAGCGGTCGCCGGAGTTGTCGCGGAAGTTCTGGCTGTTACCGCACGCCTGAACGTGGAGTAGCATTGAGCCCGCACCAATCGAGGGCGATAGCGGCGATGTCTGAAGCGATCTTGGTGCGTCATGGCTACCGGTGGCGGCAGCGCCGGGCCACTCTGATGATCTAACTACCTCATCTGTTTGGAATTGCGGACCTTTCCCGGTTCGGACCGGGGTGTGGGCACATCAAATGCAAAACCTCATCGGCGAAACAAGCCCCCCTGTTCAATCCGCCATGTTCTCGGACACCTGCTTCAACGAGATGTACGCGCCCGACGGCAGCGTGCGTCCGCACTACGCCCGGCTGTCGCTGTGGTTGGCGAGCACGGCGCCGGAGCGCCTGGCGCACATGCGCAAAGCGGCCCAGATGCTGTTTCACCGCGTCGGGATCACCTTCGCGGTGTACGGCGAGGACAGCGGTGCGGAGCGGCTGATCCCATTCGACATCCTGCCCCACATCATCCCGGTGGCCGAGTGGCGCGAGCTGCATGCCGGGTTGCGCCAGCGGGTGCGGGCGCTGAACATGTTCCTGCACGATGTCTATCACGACCGCGAGATCGTGAAGGCGGGCAAGATCCCCGAGGACAAGGTGGTCAACAACGCGCAGTACCGCGGCGAGATGCAGGGTATCGATGTGCCGGGTGGCATCTACGCGCACATCGCCGGCGTCGACCTGGTGCGCGCCGGGCAGGGCGAGTACTACGTGCTGGAAGACAACCTGCGCACTCCTTCCGGCGTCTCCTACATGCTCGAGAACCGCAAGATGATGATGCGGCTGGTGCCCGAGCTGTTCGCGGAGCAGTCCATCGCCCCGGTCGAGCATTACCCCGACCTGCTGCTAGACATGCTCCGGAGCGTGGCGCCGCACGGCGTGCACAATCCCGTCGTCGTGCTGCTCACCCCGGGTCAGTTCAACTCCGCGTACTTCGAGCACGCCTTTCTCGCCCAGCAGATGGGAATCGAGCTCGTCGAAGGTGCAGACTTGTTCGTCAAGGACGACGTCGTGTACATGCGCACGACCAGCGGCCCGCAAGCGGTGGACGTGATCTACCGGCGCATCGACGATGATTTTCTGGACCCATCCGCGTTTCGCTCCGACTCCATGCTGGGCGTCCCAGGGCTGGTGGCGGCCTACCGTGCGGGACACGTGACCCTGGCCAACGCGGTGGGCACCGGCGTCGCGGACGACAAATCGGTGTACCCCTACGTGCCGGAGATGATCCGCTTTTATCTCGGCGAGGACCCTATCATCTCCAACGTCCCCACCTGGCGCCTCGAGAATCGCGACGACCTGGCGTACGTGTTAGAGCATTTGCAGGAACTGGTAGTCAAGGAGACGCAGGGCTCCGGCGGCTACGGCATGCTGATCGGCCCTACGTCCACCGCGCGCGAGCGCGAGGCGTACAAGCAGCGGGTGCTGGATGCGCCCTACAAGTTCATCGCCCAGCCGACGCTGAGCTTGTCCACCTGTCCGACTTTCGTGGAGCAAGGTGTGGCGCCGCGGCACATCGATCTGCGCCCCTTTGTGTTGTCGGGAAAAGACGTGGTGATGGTGCCCGGCGGCCTCACCCGAGTGGCCCTGAAAGAGGGCTCGCTGGTGGTGAATTCCTCGCAGGGCGGGGGCACGAAGGATACGTGGGTGGTGGGGTGAGTACCGTGATTCGTGGTCATCGTGGCTCGTAACGGCCGTGGTACGTGGTTCGTGGCACGTGGCTCGTAATCTACACAAGCCCAGCGGAGAGAGCAGTCTCACGAACCACGAAACACGAGCCACGAATCACGCACAACGATGCTGAGCCGCGCCGCAAACAATCTGTTCTGGATGGCCCGCTACGTCGAACGCGGCGAGAACACGGCGCGCATTCTGGACGTGACCTACCGCATGTCGCTGATGCCGCAGGATCCGTCCGTGGCGCAAAAGGAGTGGTTCGCCCCGCTCAACATCACCGGCATCCTGTTCCCCTTCAGCGGGCGCTACAGCACGGTCGGTTCCCACGACGTGCTGCGCTACATGGTGCTGGATCTGGACAACCCTTCCAGCATCCTGTCCTGCGCCAAAGCGGCCCGGGAGAATGCGCGCGCAGTGCGAGGCGCGATCACCTCCGAGATGTGGGAAGTCCTCAATTCCACCTGGCTGGAGCTGCAGCACTTCAACGAGTCGCGCCTGGACTCGGGCGGCGTGAGCCAGTTCTTCGACTGGGTGAAGGAACGCGCCCACTTGTTCCGCGGCGTGACAGTGGGGACGGCGCTGAAGGACGAGGCTTTCCACTTCAACCGGCTGGGCATCTTTCTGGAGCGCTCCGACAACACCGCGCGCATCCTGGACGTGAAATACCACGTCCTGCTGCCCAGCGTCGAGGACGTGGGCGGGGCGGTGGACTACTACCAGTGGGCCGCCGTGCTGCGCTCGGTGAGCGCGTTCGAGTCGTACCGCAAGGTCTACCGCGACGTCATCACACCGCTGCGGGTGGCAGAGCTGTTGATCCTGCGCGACGACATGCCGCGATCGCTGCATGCCTGCATGCGCGAGACCTACGACATCATGCAGCTGCTGCGCAGGCCGCAGACGACCGAGGCGCTGCGCCTGGCCGGGGCGCTGTGGTCCGAGCTGCACTTCGGGCGCATCGATGTGATCTTCAACCAGGGCCTGCACGAATACCTGACCGACTTCCTGACCCAGACCGACGCTCTTGGGGACGAGATCAACCGCAGCTATTTCACTCTGGGGTGAGATTGATGTTGAAGAAAGCAGCTCTGTCGGCCGATAGGCAACAGCAGGCGTCTTTGTGTGCGCCGGAGTTTTGAGCAGGGAGCCGAAAGGAGCCCCCTCCGCCATACGCGGGACTGCCGTGGAAACACCTCGCGCGCGGTCGCGTCGTGATTAGCCTCTGCAGGCTTTGCGGCGGGCCGCTATGATGAAACCATCGACCTTTCAGAGTTCCACCACTCATGACTTATTGCGTAGCCTTCCGGCTCGACTCGGGCATGCTGTTTTGTTCCGACTCGCGTACCAACGCCGGAGTCGACCACATTGCCACCTTCTGCAAGATGAAGGTGTTCGAGCAAAGAGACGACCGCGTGATGGTGCTGCTGAGCTCGGGCAATCTCTCGGTCACCCAGAGCGTCATCAACATGCTGGACAAGCACCGCAGCGCCGATCCGGGCGTGGCCACGATCTGGAGCGCGGACAGCCTCTACGACGTGGCCTGCATGGTGGGCGACGCGCTGCGCGAGGTGCAGCGGCGCGACGGTCCGTTCCTCGCGCAAGGCAGCGTCGAGGCCAGCGCCTCCATGATTCTCGGCGGGCAGATCCGGGGCGAGGATCAGCGCCTGTTCCATATCTATCCCGCAAGGCAACTTCATCGAGGCGACTTACGACACGATCTACTTCCAGCTGGGCGAAAGCAAATATGGCAAACCGGTGCTGGACCGCGTCATCACCACCGCCACCCACCCCGCTGATGCCGCCAAATGCGTGCTCGTCTCCTTCGATTCGACGATCCGCAGCAACATTTCGGTCGGGCTGCCGATCGACATGCTCTGGTATCCGCGCGACGCGTTGCGCGTCGGGCTGCAGAAGCGCATCGAGGACGGCAACCCTTACTTCAACATGCTGCGTCAAGGCTGGGGCTCGGGTCTGCGCCGGGTGTTCGGCGAGCTGCCTAACCCGGACTGGATGGGATGACGGAGCCCGCAAGCACGCCCCTGGTTCGACTCCAGGGCAGGCTTTGAACTTCGGTCGAACCAGAGACCGCGGAATTGAAGCGTCGCGTTCGTGCTTTCGGTCCCGTCGTTGAGTCCCCACTGAACCGATGACCATCCAGGTAGCGCTGCATCACAAGACGACGTATACCTTCGACCGCGCGGTCGCCTTGAGCCCGCACGAGGTCCGGCTGCGGCCGGCGTCCCATTGCCGCACGCCGATCCTGTCCTATTCGCTGAAGGTGCAGCCGGCCAAGCACTTCTTGAATTGGCAGCAGGACGGTTACGGTAACTGGCTTGCCCGCTTCGTGTTCCCGGAAAAGGCGCGCGAGCTGGTCGTCGAGGTCGACCTCGTGGCCGACATGACGGTGATCGACCCGTTCGACTTCTTCGTCGAGGACTACGCCAAGGACTACCCGTTCGTCTATTCGGAGGCGTTGGCGCGAGAGCTCGCCCCGTTTCGCGAGGCGGAACCGGCGGGGCCGCTGTTGATGCAGTGGATCGAACGCGCCAAGGCCGACTTGATGAGCGCCGGGCCCACCAATACCGTGAACCTGCTGGTCGCCTTGAACCAGAGGCTGGCGCGGGACATTCAGTACATCGTGCGCCTGGAGCCGGGCGTCTACCAACCCGAGGACACGCTCGGACTGCGCAAGGGGTCGTGCCGCGACAGCGGCTGGCTCCTGGTGCACATCCTGCGCCACCTCGGGTTCGCGGCGCGCTTCGTGTCGGGCTATCTGATCCAGCTTACCGCCGATGTGAAGCCACTGGAGGGTCCGGCCGGTCCGGCCCAGGACTTCACCGATCTGCACGCCTGGGCAGAAGCCTATCTTCCGGGGGCCGGATGGGTAGGCATGGACGCGACATCGGGATTGATGGCGGGCGAAGGTCACATCCCGCTGGCGTGCACCGCCGTGCCCGCCAGCGCCGCGCCGATCTTCGGCTTCACGGATGTCTGCCAGACCACCTTCGGTTTCGAGATGAAAGTCATGCGCATCCACGAAGACCCGCGCGTGACCAAGCCTTACACGGCGCTCCAGTGGAACGAAATCGAAGCGCTGGGCCGCGAAGTGGAGGCGGAGCTCGTACGCGGCGACGTGCGCCTCACCATGGGCGGGGAACCGACCTTCGTCTCCGTTGACGACATGGACGGATTGGAATGGAACTATGCCGCACTGGGCGAGGACAAGCGCAAGCTCGCTGGCCAACTCTTGACTCAACTCAAGCAGAGATTCGGTCCGGGTGGTCTGCTGCACTATGGACAGGGCAAGTGGTATCCAGGCGAGCCGCTGCCGCGCTGGGCCTTGACTTGCCTGTGGCGCACGGACGGCTTCCCGCTGTGGCGCGACGCCAAGCTGCTGGCCGAAGACGGCAGAAACTACGGACACAAACACACCGACGCCCACGCCTTCACGCGGGTGCTGGCTGCGCGGCTCGGCTTGCACCGCGACTACGTCATTGCGGCCTACGAGGACGTCTGGGATGTGCTGCGAAAGGAGCAGGACGTCCCGGTGAACTTCGATCCGCTGCAACGGAATCTGGCCGATCCGGCCGAGCGTTCTCGACTGGCGCACCTGCTGCAAGGCGAGATGACATTGCCCATCGGCTTTGTGCTACCCCTCGAACCCGCCGGCGCCACGGCGACCGGACGCCGATGGCGCAGCAGCCTGTGGCCGTTGCGTCGCGAGCACTTGTATCTGATTCCCGGAGACTCGGCGATGGGCTTTCGGCTGCCGCTCGACTCGCTGCCGGTGGTGGCGGCAGCCGAGGAAGATAGCCCCCTGCCGCCAGATCCCTTCGAGGAGCGCGCACCGCTCGATCTGACCGCGGTAGACGCGATTGCGACTGCCGAGCCGGAGGCTCCCGTCGCGGCGCCACCCCGAGCCGGCGTGCCCGCGCGCCGCATCGTCCGTACCGCGCTCTGCGTCCAGGTGCGCGGTGGTGTGCTGCACGTTTTCCTGCCGCCGGTGCCGTCGGTGGAGGAATTTCTATCCTTGATCTACGTCGTGGAGGAGACGGCGCGCGAGACGTTCATGCCGCTGATCCTGGAGGGCTATCTGCCGCCGCCGGACCCGCGGTTGAAACGCTTCGGCGTCACGCCGGACCCGGGCGTAATCGAGGTCAATATCCATCCCGCACGCACCTGGGAGGAGCTGGTTGGGAACACGCGCATCTTGTATGAAGAGGCGCGTCTCGCCCGGCTCGGCACCGAGAAGTTCATGCTCGACGGCCGCCACACCGGCACCGGCGGCGGCAACCACGTGACCGTCGGCGGACCTACCCCCGGCCGACAGCCCGCTCCTGCGCAGGCCGGATCTGCTGCGCAGCCTGATTGCCTATTGGCAGAACCACCCGGCGCTCTCCTATCTGTTCTCCGGCATGTTTATCGGCCCGACCAGTCAGGCTCCGCGCGTGGACGAGGCGCGCGACGACAGCCTGTACGAGCTGGAGATCGCGTTCCAGGAGATGGATCGCCGCAACAAGACTGGCGAAGAAACGCTGACGCCCTGGTTGGTCGACCGCCTGCTGCGCAACCTGTTGGTGGACCTCACCGGCAATACGCACCGAGCCGAGTTCTCCATCGACAAGCTGTACTCTCCGGATACGGCCACAGGGCGGCTGGGGCTGCTCGAGTTCCGTGCCTTCGAGATGCCGCCGCACTACCAGATGAGTTGCGTGCAGATGCTGCTGCTGCGCGCGTTGATCGCGCGCTTCTGGACACGGCCCTATGCCGGCCGACTTGTCCCCTGGGGCACCAGCCTGCATGACCGCTTCATGCTCCCGCACTTCGTCGCCCAGGACATGCGCGACGTCGTGCTCGATCTGCAGGGCGCGGGCTACGCGTTTCGCTTCGAGTGGCTGGCGGCGTTCTTCGAATTCCGCTTTCCTCGTTACGGCACCGTTGTGTACCAAAGCGTCGAGCTGGAGTTGCGCCAGGCGCTCGAACCCTGGCACGTACTGGGCGAGGAGGTGCAGGCGGGCGCCACTTCACGCTACGTGGACTCCTCGGTGGAGCGCCTGCAGGTCAAAGTCAGGCACATGACCGGTGACCGTTATGCGGTTACCTGCAACGGACGGCTCGTTCCACTGTCGCCGACCGGCACGCATGGGGAACACGTAGCTGGCGTGCGCTATCGCGCCTGGCAGCCGCCATCCGCCCTGCACCCCACCATTCCCGTCCATTCGCCGCTGGTGTTCGATGTCCTCGACCGGTGGAGCGGCCGCTCCATCGGCGGCTGCACGTACCACGTGGTCCATCCGGGAGGACGCAGCTACGAGCGTTTTCCCGTCAACGCCAACGAGGCCGAAGCCCGCCGCATGGCGCGCTTCACGCCACACGGTCACACCCCCGGGGTCATGCAGTACGTCGCGGAGCGCCCCAGCCCCGAGTTCCCGTTCACGCTCGATCTGCGCCGCGCCCCCGATCGCGAAGGTGTTCTGTCTCCGGGCAGTCCGCAAGCCGGCGAACAACAGCAGTAAATTCCCTCTCCCCCTTGTGGGAGAGGGATAGGGTGAGGGGTACAAGCAAACCGAGCTCGACCCGGGGCATGTTGAAGCATGAAAACAAAAACAGCACTCGCTATAGCTTTGCTCCTGCTCGCAACCAGTGCCGGCGCAGCGGAGTGGGTCGAGATCGGCACCGATACCGAGGCCACCTACTACGTCGACGTGTCCTCAATCGAAGTCGAGGCCGACACCGTCCGTGTGGTCAAGAAGGGCGTCTATACGCAGACGCTGACGGAGGACCTGGGTGGCGCGCGCAGAGTCTTCAAGCAAACGCTGGGGGTGGTAGAGCTGGATTGCGCCAGGCGCATCAATCGCGTCGTTCAGATCGACATGATCGGACCCGACGAGGAAGTGGTCTGGTCTTCAGGGCGCATGAAACGGCGCATGTGGGAGGATGTTCGCCCCAACACGCACGGCGAGGCCACGCTCGATTTCGTGTGCGGCAAGCTGGGGAAGCCTTAGCGACGGCGCGCAGCTCGCGATGCGTGCGTTTTGTGGCCGATCGTCAGCTATCCCGCGCGGGTTTCTCTGCCTGCCACTGCTCGCAGCGCTTCATCGCTTCGGGAGTGAACTCGGCTTGCGGCTCGTTGCCGCCGATCACGAACATCAGGATGTGTTCCTTGTCGGGCTCGTCGTATGTCACGTTCATGAAGCGCCGCGCAACTCCGACCGGAAACGAGATGACATCGAGCGGCTCGAGGTCGACGTGCTCCTTTGCCGGTCCTTCGTTCCACTCGCATCGCCACCGCCCGGTCATCGCAATGAAGGTCTCGTTCGTGTCGTGGTTGTGCATGAGCGGTCCCTTGCCCGGTCTTGCGCGGCAGTAGCCGAGGTTAAAACCCTCAGCGATCGCGATCGCCGCCATGCTCGAAGCATCCTCTCCCACGGGGGAGCCGATCGCCTCGTTCTGCCTGTCCTTGGGTGGCTGGAACCCGATGACGTTGTACAGGGTACGGCGGCATTCCGGCACATCGCTATCCGGCAACCCGCCATCCGAACCTCTCAGGTCCTTGAAGCGTGCGACACGTTTCAACACCTCCTCCCGCGTCCACGCGCGCACCGTTCGCCAGTCGCTCATGTCCCCCTCCCGCTCCAGATCATCATGCCGGCTTCCGTTGTACGCCCCGGGCAACCGCCCCGTCAAGACGTTGGCGCCCCACTGCTCGCGATGCGGCGCGACGTAGCGGCAGATTGAGGAATCCGTCGCCGGCTGTTACTCTGAGCCCGCCGCGGGCCCGCCGGGGTCGCCCCGCGAAGCGATCCCCGGATGGAGCGGCGAAGGCACGCACAAGACAAGACCGGCGGGGAGCCGGCGGCGGAATCCTTCAAACCGGGAGGGAGGGTTTATGGAGGTTTCGAAACGCAGGTCTTTGTCATTGGCGGCAATGCTCGCCCTTGCCTTGGCCGCTGGAGTCAGCGGATTGGTCCCGCGCGCACAGGCGCAGCAGCCGATCAAGATCGGGATCGGTATTGCCCAGACGGGGGCGCTGGGCGGTGGCGGGAAGGCAGCGCTGCTCGCGCTTCAGATGTGGGTTGAGGACACCAATGCGCGAGGTGGGCTGCTGGGTCGAAAGGTGGAGCTCATCGCCTACGACGACCAGTCGAGTCCTGCCACCACACCCGGCATCTACGCGAAGCTGCTCGACATCGACAAGGTCGACCTGATCATCGCGCCGTACGGCACCGTGCCCACTGCGCCGCTCATGCCGCTGGTCAAGCAGCGCGGCCTGCTGCTCATGGGCAACTTCTCGTTTCAGGTGAACCACAAGATCCAGCACGACATGTATTTCAACAACGCGCCGTGGAACGACGCGGGGAGCTGGTCCGACGGGTTCTTCAAACTGGGGCAGTCCGCGGGCGCAAAGACCGTGGCGTTCCTCGCCGCCGATCAGGAGTTCGCCCAGAACCTGGCGAGGGGCGCGAAGGAAATCGCCAACGGGTTGGGCCTCAAGACCGTCTACGAGCAGAACTATCCACCGACCACGGTGGATTTTTCCGCGATGATTCGCGCGATCCGGGCAGCCAAGCCCGATATGGTGTTCGTGATGTCCTACCCGAACGACTCCGTCGCCATCGTGCGCGCGGTGAACGAGATCGGTGTGGGCGAGTCGGTGAAGTTGTTCGGCGGCGGCATGGTTGGCCTGCAGTTCGCCTCGATCATGGAATCGCTTGGCTCGACGCTGAACGGGATCGTGAACTACCACACTTACGTGCCGGAGAAGACGATGGAGTTCCCCGGCGTGAAGGATTTCCTGTCGCGCTACGCAGCCAAGGCGGCCGCGGCCAAGGTCGACCCGCTCGGCTACTACCTCCCGCCGTTCAACTACGCCATCGGACAGATGCTCGAGCAGGCGGTCACGGCGACCAAGAGCCTCGACCACAAGATGCTCGCAGACTATCTGCGTACGCACGAGATGAAGACCATCGTCGGGACGATCCGCTACGGGAAGGACGGGGAGTGGGCGACACCCCGCATCGTGATGATCCAGTTCCGGGGTATCGCCGACAAGAACGTCGAGCAGTTCCGCCAGGCCGGCAAGCAGGTCATCCTGGAGCCGGCGCCAGTTGAAGACGGGCGACCTGGTGGAGCCGTTCGAGAAAGCACGCAAGTAACTGACGCGGAGCCAGACGGCGCGACACGAGCCGCGCCGGTTCGCAGGTCCATTTCGCGCCGGCGGTCGGAAAGGGTTCCCTTGTTCTCATTTGAGCTGCTTCTCGATGCGGTCGTGCTGGGCGCTCTGGTCGGGTGCTTCTACGCCGCGGTCGCCATCGGACTGTCGGTGGCGTTCGGGCTGCTCGACGTGCCGCACATCGCTCATCCGGCGTTCCTGATTCTCGGCTCCTACGGCACCTACCTGCTCGGCCGGCAGGGCTGGGATCCGCTGCTCGCCGGCGTGGCCCTGATGCCACTGTTCTTCGTCCTCGGAGTCGCTGTCTACCGCTTCTACCATCAAACGTTCGAGCAGCGCGGGAGCGAAGCCGGCGTGCGCGGCCTCGCGTTTTTCTTCGGCGTCGCATTCATCATCGAAGCGGGCCTCAGCCTCGCGTTCGGTGCGGACCAGCGCATGGTGGAGGCGGACTACATCGGCAAGAGCTTTTCGCTCGTAGACATGCGGCTGCCGTTGCGCATGTTGGTCGCCGCCGGAATGGCGCTCGCGCTGACTCTGGGGCTCACGTTGTATCTGTCCAAGACGTTCACCGGGCGTGCGATCAGGGCAGTCGCCCAGGATGAGCCCGCGCTCAGGCTCATGGGCGCCAACCCGGTGCGTATCAAGCAGTGGGCTTTCGGCATCGCGACCGCCGTCACCGCGATCGCTGGAGCCCTTCTCATCGTCGTGGGCCCGGTCGAACCGAGCCTGGGCCGTGTCTACATCGGGCGGACGTTCTGTGTCGTCGTGCTTGCGGGCCTTGGGAGCATGACCGGCACGCTGGCCGCCGGGCTGATCCTCGGCATCTCCGAATCGATCGTTCTCACGCTGTTCGGCGCATCGTGGGCACCGGCGGTCGCGTTCGGACTGCTGCTCGTCGTCCTCGGCATACGGCCGCAGGGATTGTTCGGGCGATGAGTGTTCGCAGCGCACGGTTCTGGGTGGTCGCGGCCGCTGTCGTCGTGATCGCCGTGACTGCGTCGCTCAGCGCGGCGAACGAGTACGTCTTCTTCGCCGGCTACGTCGTACTGCAGTTTGTCGTGCTCGCTACCGCCTGGAATATCCTCGGTGGCTATGCCGGGTACGTCAATTTTGGCACCGGCGCTTTTTTCGGCATCGGTGCATATACCGCAGTAGTGCTGTTCCAGGCCGTTGGGGCGCCACTCCTGGTGCAGATTCTGGCGGCCGCCGCGGTGAGCGGCGTGCTCGGCTTCGGCACCGGGCTGCTGACGTTGCGGTTGCGCGGGATCTTTTTTTCCATCGCCACCGTGGCGGTTGCGATCATCTTCGAGACGCTGATCATCAATTGGCGCTACGTCGGCGGTGCGACCGGCGTGCAGTTGCTTCATCCCCCGGTGATGAGGCCCTTCGACTCCTACACTCGGATGCTCTTTGTCGTCATGGCCTTGCTGGCTGTCGTCGCGGTCGCAGTGGCACGCTACATCGAGACGTCGTGGATCGGCCGCGGTCTGCGCGCCATTCGCGACAGCGAGGTGGCGGCCGAATCCACCGGCGTTCCCACGCTCAAGCTGAAGCTGTTCGCCTGCACCGTCTCGGGAGCGCTGATGGGCGCCGCAGGCGCGCCGCTGCCGATGTACATGAGCTTCGTCGAGCCCGCATCTACCTTCAACCTCAGCTACTCCGTGTTGGCGCTGGCCATGCCGATCATCGGCGGCACCTCCCACTGGCTGGGGCCGGTGATCGGCGCGATCCTGCTTGGCACCGTACAACAGCTCGTCACGGTCACAATCTCGTCCGAGCTCAACGTGATGGTGGTCGGCGTGCTTCTGGTTCTGTTCGTGGTTGCCGCTCCCGACGGGATCGTTGGTCTCGCAATGAAGCTGCGGCGCGCGCGTCCTCCGGCTGGGGCGCCGGCATGAGCGACACGCTGCTGCGCGTCGCCGGTGTCTCGAAGCGCTTCGGCGGGTTCGCCGCACTGTCGGAGGTAAGCGTCGACATTCGGCGCGGGGAGCGCTTCGGTCTCATCGGGCCGAACGGGTCGGGCAAGACGACGCTGATCAACTGCATCTCCGGCGCGCTCCGGAGCGACGCTGGCACCATACGGTTCGAGGGCCGCGACATCTCAGGCCTGCCTGCCTACCAACGCACGCGCCTCGGTATTGCGCGCAGCTTTCAGATCCCACGGCCATTCTCGAGCATGTCGGTGCTCGAAAACCTCATCGTGCCACTCGACTATGTCGTCCATCGCAGGTCGTCGCGGGCCGCTGATACGCAGGGCGAAGCGATGGAGATCCTGCGCCGGATGGGCCTCGCTGAGAAGGCCGGGATGCCCTCCAACCGGCTCACGCAGGTCGAGCTCAGAAAGCTCGAGCTAGCGCGGGCGATGGCGGCACGGCCGCGGCTGCTGATCTCGGACGAGGCGATGGCGGGGCTCTCGTCCTCCGAGGTCGATGAAATCCTCGCGATCCTGCGCGAGCTCAACGACTCCGGCATCACGATCATCATGATCGAGCACATCATGCGCGCGGTGATGCGCTTTTCGCAGCGCGTGATGTGTCTTGACGTCGGAAGGATCGTCTGCGCGGGGACGCCTGCGGACGTCATGGCCAATCCCGATGTGCAGAGGGCCTACCTTGGCGCTTAGCCTGAGCGTCCGAGGGGTCGAGGCCGGCTACGGCGCCGTGCGCGCTTTGCACGGCGTTTCGCTCGAACTAAGCCAGGGTGAGACCGTGGTGCTGCTCGGCACGAACGGCAATGGTAAGAGCACGCTCCTGAAGTGTCTGATGGGCCTGGTGCGCCCGACGCGTGGCGACATCACGCTCGAGCTCGACGGCCAGTCACTGAACCTTGTCGGGATGCCCACGGAGGAGATCGTCAGCCTGGGATTCGCCTTGGTGCCCGAGGGTCGCCGGCTGTTCCCGAAGCTCACCGTGGAGGAGAATCTCCTACTCGGCGCGTTTCGCCCGTTGGCGCGCGGCGCGATCGAGAAGAATCTGGCGTTTTGCTATGCGTCGTTCGCGGCGCTGAAGGAGGGCCGGCGGCAGCTTGCCGGGAACCTGAGCGGGGGCCAGCAGCAGATGCTCGCGATCGCTCGGGCGCTCATGTCCGCACCGAGGGTCCTGTTGGTGGACGAGCCGTCGGTCGGGCTTTCACCGCTGCTGATTCATCAGACTGTGAGCATGATCAAGCAGCTCAAGGACGGTTTCAATCTCACGGTGCTGATGGCGGAACAAAACTTTCAGCAGGCGATCCGCATCGCGGACCGCGGCTACGTCATCGTCCACGGTGAGATCGTGTTCGAAGGCAAGGCCGAGGCGCTCCGCGACAACGAGCTCGTGAAGAGCCTCTACCTCGGGGCCTGACCGCGCGGTCGGCCGTCCCGTAGAGCACCGGCGGACGCTGCAGGATAGGGGGAAAGAGGTCTTTTTTGACGAAGGCGAGCCGAACGCGAATGGTCCCGTGCCGGTCTCAGAGCAGGGCGGGGCGCCATTTGGAAGTGAGGCGCGAGCCACGGAGGATGCAATGAGGTTGCCGCGAGAACGCTTCGACTACTCCGCGATCGTGGACCGAGAACCACTCAAGCTGCCCGACGGGGCGCGAATCGCGGTATGGACCATTGTCAATGTCGAGGAGTGGAACATCGAGGCAGCCATGCCTCGCACGGTGCTTACGACGCCCGCCGGCGTAAGCGTTATCCCCGATGTTCCCAACTGGTCCTGGCACGAGTACGGGATGCGCGTCGGGTTCTGGCGGCTCAAGGCTGCACTGGACCAGCACAACATCAAGGCCACGATGGCGGTGAACGCGTCGGTCTGCCTGTCTTACCCGCGGCTCGCCAAAGCAGCCGCTGCTCGCGAGCTGGGAGTTCATGGGCCACGGTTACATCCAGAGGGCGTTGCACCAGGAAGCTGATCAGCGTGCAGCGATCCGAAAGTCGATCGAGACGATCCAGCGTTTTACGGGGAAACCGCCGAGAGGCTGGCTCGGGCCAGGTCTGTCCGAGACTTGGGAGACGCTCGACATTCTGGCGGAGGAAGGCATCGAGTACGTCTCCGACTGGGTCAACGACGATCAGCCCTATGAAATCAAGACAACGACGCGTCCGCTGGTGCTCGTGCCGTACACGCTCGAGATAAACGATATCCCTATGATGCTGATCCAGCATCATGAGGCGTCGGAGCTGTTCAACCGTGCGCGGGATCAGTTCGACCGGCTGTACGAGGAGGGACGGGAGTCAGCCCGGATCATGGCGATCGCGGTCCACCCTTACATCAGCGGGGTGCCGCACCGGATCAAGTACTTCGAGGCCATCTACGCATACATGAAGGAAAAGCCTGGCGTCCTGTTCTGGAAGGGCGAGGACATCCTGGACTGGCATCGTCGGCGCATCAATCAGGTGTAAGCCCGGGATACGCTGCCCTCCGAAGCGATGAGGATCCAGATGACAGTCACGCTGCGCAGCCTTGCCATTGCGCTGCTCTTCCTTTCCGCGCACGTGTTCGCTGCCAAGGTGGAGGTCTTCTCACCCCAGGGCGAAGTGAAGGGCGTGCGTCAGGTCAGCGTGCGCTTCTCCGAGGCGATGGTCGCTTTCGGTGATCCTCGCCTGGCCGAGCCCTTCGACATCGACTGTCCGGAAAAAGGTAGCGCGCGCTGGGCCGACCAGAAGAACTGGGTGTTCGACTTCGAGCGAGATCTCCCGGCCGGCGTGCGCTGCAGCTTCAAGGTCAAGGCCGCGCTCGAGACCAGCGGCGGGCAGCCCGTAGAGCCGGCGGCGTTTTCCTTCTCCACCGGCGGCCCCGCCGTCATCGAGTACCTGCCTTACCGCTACGAGACGGCGGACGAAGAGCAGATCTTTATCCTGGGGCTGGATGCGCCGGCCCGCCTCGAGTCCGTGGTTCAGCACGCTTACTGCGACCTCAAGAGCGTCCCCGAGAAGATCCCGGTCAAGCTGGTCACAGGCGAAGAGCGGTTGCAGGTGCTCGAGGGGCGCAAGGATTTCGTCGACCGCTATCTGGGCGCGCTGTTCAAGAACGGCCGGCTCGCCGCGATCGCGGAGCGCGACCTGTTGCGCGGAACGCGCGCGGAGCAGCTCAAGTCGGCCGACGAGACGAAGTTCGCGGTGATTGCTCTGCGCTGTGCGCGGCGGTTGCCCAATGACGCCGACCTGCGGCTGATCTGGGGGCAGGGCATCGAGTCGAACAGCGGTGTCCCCACCAGCCAGGAGCAGGTACTGGAGTTCAAGGTGCGCCCGGCGTTCACGGCCAAGTTCTCCTGCGAGCGCGTGAATCGCGACGCCGACTGTTTGCCGTTCCTGGCCATGCGCCTGGGCTTCTCCACACCGATCGCACGCGCCAGCGCCGCGAAGATGCGGCTTCGAGCGGACGAGGGCACGGTGTACAAACCCACTTTGCCCGATCTCAAGCAGGGCGGCGAATGGCTGGACGAAGTCTCATTCGCAGGACCGTTTCCAGAGCAGACGCAGTTCAAGCTCGAGATCCCTGGCGACTTGCGCGACGACGCGGGCCGGCGGCTGACCAACCAGAAGCGCTTCCCGCTCACCGTCAAGACCGACGTAGCGCCGCCACTGGCGAAATTCCCGGCGCAGGTTCGGCATCATCGAGCTCAATGCCGAACCGGCGCTTCCAGTAACACTGCGCAATCTCGAGGCGGAAGTGGGGGGCCGGCAGTGGAGTTCGGTCAAGAGCGTGCCCGGAACCGTGCTGCGCGTCGGCGACGCGAACGCTCGCACGGTCATCGATTGGATGAAGCGCGTCAACGATTCGCAGCAGGTCGAGTGGGAGTCCGAGGGCGACGAGCGCCCTTCAGTGAGCTACGCAGCCGCGCGATCGATCTTCGGCGAGTCGGACCAGACCCGGTCGATCAAGGTTCCTAAGCCCAACGGGCCGCGGGCATTCGAGGTTGTCGGGATCCCGCTCAAGCAGGCGGGGTTCTACGTCGTGGAGCTCGCCAGTCCGAAACTGGGCGAGGCTCTGCTCACCGGCGCCAACTCGCGCGACAAGAGCAAACCCGTCTATCACGTCTCGGCCACGGCGTTGGTGACGAATCTGTCCGTGCACTTCAAGCAAGGCCGTGAATCCTCGCTGGTGTGGGTCACCACGCTGGACACCGGCACGCCGGTGGCGAAGGCGCAGGTCTCGGTGCAAGACTGCAACGCCAAGGAGTACTGGAAGGGCACTACCGATGCGCACGGCATCGCCCGCATCAACAAGGAGCTCCCGGAACGCAGCCAGTTGCCCGGCTGCTTTGCCAACTACGACAAGCAATACATGGTGTTCGCGCGGCGCGCCGGCGATGCGAGCTTCGTCCTCTCCGACTGGAACGAAGGCATCTCGCGCTGGCGCTTCAACCTGCCGCAACCGAGCTACGACGGACCGTACATCGCGACTACGGTGTTCGACCGCACGCTGGTGCGCGCGGGCGAAAGTGTGCACATGAAACACTTTTACCGGCAGCACGTACGCGCGGGCTTCCGGCTGGTACCCTGGGACGCGCTACCCGCGCGGATCGTGATCGAGCACGCCGGCAGCGAGCAGAAGTACGAGGTCCCGGTGAAATGGGATGCGAGGGACAGTGCCGAGTCCACTTGGGAGGTGCCCAAGGAAGCCAAGACAGGGACTTACCACGTGGTCGTGGAAGACAACCTCGGCGCCGCCGAAGGCGGCAAGCGGCGGCGTGTCGCGGGCAGCTTTCGCGTCGAGGAGTTCCGCATCCCGCTCATGCGCGCTGCGATCGACCCCCCCGCGCAGCCGCTGGTCAACGCCGACAGCGTGGAAGTGGGTGTGCAGGTCAGCTACCTCGCGGGCGGGGGAGCGAGCTTCCTGCCCGTGAAGTTGCGCAGCGTGGTACAGCCGCGCGCGGTGAGATTCCCGGGCTACGAAGAGTTCGCTTTCGCCAATGGCGCGGTGAAAGAAGGGCTCCAGGACGATCGACGGTATCGCTGGCGCCGCGGCGACTACTCGCTCGCGGACGAGGACGAGGAGGTGCCGCTCGATGCCGGCGCGGCCAGCGGCCAGACGCGGCCGCTCAAGAGCGTCTCGCTCACTCTCGATGATGCCGGCGGCGGTCGGGCCGGCATCACCGGTATTCCGAAGCAGGACGCGCCGCAGGAGATCGTCGCGGAGCTGGAATACAGCGACCCCAACGGCGAAGTGCTGACCTCCTCGACCCGTATTCCGGTGTGGCCATCGCAGATCGTGTTGGGCCTCAAGCCCGATTCCTGGGCGCTGTCCAAGGACAAGATCAAGTATCAGGCGCTGGTTCTCGACTTGGCCGGCAAACCAAAGCCGGGCGTAAGCGTCAAGCTCGACCTGTTCGAGCGCAGGACGTTCTCGCACCGCAAGCGGCTGCTGGGAGGCTTCTACGCCTATCAGAGCGGAACCGAGGTCAAGCGCCTTGCGCGCGCGTGCGAGGGCGAGAGCGACGACAAGGGGCGCGTGTTCTGCGAGTTCGCCTCGCCGGTGTCGGGCGAGATTTCGGTTCAGGCCAGCGCCGTGGATGCGGCGGGGAACACGGCGTTCGCCAACAGCTCGGTTTGGGTGGCAGGCGGAGGCGAGTGGTGGTTCGAAGCATCCAATGACGACCGCATGGACGTCCTCCCGGAAAAAAAGCGCTACGAGCCGGGCGACCAGGCCGTGTTCCAGGTGCGCATGCCGTTTCGCAAGGCCACCGCACTGGTCACCGTCGAGCGCGAGGGTGTGATGGATGCGTTCGTCGCCGAGCTGTCGGGTACTGCGCCGGTGGTGGAGGTACCGGTCCGCGGCAACTATGCGCCGAACATCTTCGTATCGGTGCTCGCCGTTCGGGGGCGGGTGGCCGACGTGCAGCCGACGGCGTTGGTGGATCTGGGCAAGCCCGCGTTCAAGATGGGCGTGTCGGAAATCAATGTGGGCTGGCGCGCACATGAGCTGGACGTGAGGGTGAGCACGGATCGGGCCGTCTACCGCGTCCGCGACAAAGCCCAGGTGACGGTGGAAGTCAAACGGGCGGTCGACGGTACACCGGCGCCGAAGGATTCGGAGGTCGCGCTGGTCGCGGTGGACGAGGGGTTGCTGGAGCTGGCGCCGAACGAGAGCTGGAAGCTGCTCAGCACGATGATGCAGCGGCGCGGGATCGAGGTAGACACGGCTACCGCTTCCATGCAGGTGGTGGGCAAACGCCACTACGGCCGCAAGGCGCGCGCGGCGGGTGGCGGCGGCGGGAGACACACCGCGCGCGAGCTGTTCGATACATTGCTGTTCTGGAAAGCGCGCGTGAAGCTCGACGAACAGGGCCGGGCCAGCGTCGAGGTGCCGCTGAACGACTCGCTCACCTCGTTCCGCATCGTGGCGGTGGCCAACGGCGAGGCTGGCCTGTTCGGGACCGGCGAGAGCTCGATCCGCTCTACCCAGGATCTGATGCTGTTCTCGGGGTTGCCGCCGCTGGTGCGCGAGCAGGATGCATTCCGCGCCGGCTTCACCGTGCGCAACGCGGCGGAGCTGCCGCTTGAGATCGAAGTGCAGGCGAGGGTCACGCCCGAGGCGGGTGGGAAGCGTGGTGGTGCAGACGAGCTGAAGCCCATCACGCTTACGCTTGCGCCTGGCGTGTCGCAAGATGTGGGCTGGGACGTGAAGACGCCGGTCAACGCGGACACGCTGCGCTGGGAAGTCAACGCACGGGTCAAGGGCGCTGACGGCGCGGCATCGAGCGACAACATGAAAGTGTCGCAGAAGGTCATCGCGGCCGTTCCGGTGCGGACGTTCCAGGCCACCATCCTGCAGCTGGAACGCTCGTTCGAGCTGCCGGTGGCCATTCCGTCCGATGCAATCCCCGGGCGCGGCGGGGTGCGCGTGAGCTTGCTCAAGAGCCTCGCGGGAGAGCTCGGCGGAGTGCAGGAGTACATGAGCCGGTATCCCTACACGTGCCTCGAGCAGCTGGTGTCTCAAGCCGTCGCGCTGCGCGACAGTGCGCGCTGGGCGGGGGTGATGGCTGCGCTGCCGTCGTATCTGGATCGCGACGGGTTCGCGAAGTACTTCCCGATCCTGCCGTACGGCAGCGATGTGCTCACCACGTATATTCTGAGCGTTGCCAGCGAAGCGCAATGGGACGTGCCGGCATCCGTGCGCAGCCGGATGATCTCGGCGCTGGAGCGCTTCGTGCAGGGGCAAGTTCAGCGCGATCCCGAGTGGCGAGCGGCGGATCTCTCGGTGCGCAAAGTGGCCGCGTTGCAAGCGCTCGCGCGCTGGGGCCGCAAGGTCGGCGACAGCGATCTGGCGTCTATCGCGATCGAGCCGAACCTGTGGCCCACCTCGGCGGTGATCGACTGGTTCGACCTGCTCAAGCGCGCGCCGGACCTATCCAGAAGCGACGAGGAGGCGACGCAAGCCGAACAGATCCTGCGCTCGCGCCTCAACTTCCAGGGCACCACGATGGGATTCTCCACCGAGCGCACCGATTATCTCTGGTGGCTGATGATCTCCGGCGACGTGAATGCCAACCGGGTGCTGCTGTCCATGCTCGATCAGGACACCTGGCGCGAGGATATGCCGCGGCTGGTGCGAGGCAGCCTGGGACGACAGCAGCGCGGGCATTGGAACACGACGGTGGCCAACGCCTGGGGCGTTCTGGCGCTGGAGCGGTTCAGCGCGAAGTTCGAAGCCGAACCGGTGACCGGCGTGACGGCAGCGGAGCTGGCCAAGCAAAAGCGCTCGCTGGACTGGAGCCGTGAGCCGGACGGCGGCAACCTGATGTTCTCCTGGCCGACGGGGCAAGCCAACCTGAGCCTGGGTCAGGAGGGCAGCGGGAAGCCCTGGGCGACGATCCAGAGCCTCGCGGCGATCCCGCTCAAAGAGCCGTTTTCGTCCGGGTATCGGATCATGCGCACGGTGTCCGCGGTCGAGCAGAAGACGAAAGGTCAGTGGACGCGAGGCGATGTGATGCGCGTGCGGTTGGACCTGGAAGCTCAATCCGACATGAGCTGGGTAGTGGTGAACGACCCGGTGCCCGCCGGCGCAGCGATCCTCGGTACTGGTCTGGGCCGCGACTCGCAGATTCTCGCGAGCGGAGAAAAGAAGCAGGGTTGGGTCTGGCCGGCTTACGAGGAGCGCAAGTTCGACTCCTTTCGTGCCTACTACCGCTTCGTGCCCAAGGGAAAGTGGACGCTGGAATACACGTTGCGCCTGAACAATCCCGGGCGAATTCCTGCTGCCAGAGACGCGGGTGGAGGCGTTGTATTCTCCGGAGATGTTCGGGGAGGCTGCCGAATGCGCAGAGTGAGTGTAGGGCCGTGAAAAGCCGTGATTCGTGGCTCGTGTCTGTGGTTCGTGCTGGTCGACTCGCGCTTTAAGTGGCCGACGCGCAGACGTGCAAAACGCGGAAGGATAGCGCGAATTCCGACCTTGGCACTGCGCGGTGTCGCACGTCACGATGTCACGAATCACGAATCACGAGCTTTTCACGAGCCACGGCTTCACGAGTCACGGGTTTCTTCCTGGTTCTGGCGTTGCTGGCACCCGCGCTCGCCTGCGCCGGTCCCCACCTACGAGACGGTCAAACGCGAATACATCTCCACCGAGGGCGTCCTGCTCGACCGCAACGGTGAGCCGATCCACGAGCTGCGCGTGGACCAGCATGGACGGCGGCTGGCCTGGGTGCCGCTGACCGAGGTGTCCCCGGCCCTGATCGACGCGGTGATCCGCGCCGAGGACAAGCGCTTCTTCCATCACGGCGGCGTGGACTGGCTGGCGCTTTCCGATGCGGCGTGGAGCAGCCTGTTCTCGTCCAAGGCGCGCGGGGCGAGCACGCTGTCCATGCAGGTGGCGGCGATGCTCGAGGGCAGGCTCAAGCGCGGCAAGGAGCACCGCACGCTGGGCCAGAAGTGGGACCAGATCAACGCGGCGCACGCGCTCGAAAAGGCCTGGACCAAGCGGCAGATCTTGGAGGCCTATCTCAACCTGTCCACCTTCCGCGGCGAGCTGCAAGGGCGTTGGTGCTGCGTCGCGAGCGCTGTTCGGCAAGCAGCCCAGCGGCCTCAACGAACGCGAATCGCTGTTGCTGGCGGTGCTGCTGCGTGGGCCCTAACGCAACGCGGAGAAGCCGTGGCCAAGCGCGCATGCGCTCTAGGCAGTGCGATGCAGCCGCCGCAGCCTTGCGAGGGCCTCGACAGCGCTCGCGCACGAGGCGCTCGAGGGCGCGTCCAACCCGCGCCCTGCGGTGGCATTGGCGCCGCACGTGGCGCGCATGCTGGTCACGGCCGAGCAGCGGCGGGTGCAGTCCACGCTGGACGGCGGACTTCAGGCGTTCGTGCTGGAGGCCGTGAACCGCCAGCTCGCGCTCCTTGAAGATCAGCATGTGAGCGATGCGGCGGTGCTGGTCGTGGACAACGCCAGCGGCGAGGTCCTCGTCTACGTCGGCAACTCGGGCGAGTCGTCCTCCGCACGTTATGTAGATGGCGTGAAGGCTGCGCGTCAGGCTGGCTCCACGCTCAAGCCTTTCCTCTACGAACTGGCGATCGAGCAGCGCCTGCTCACCGCCGCCTCCCTGCTCGAAGATTCGCCGCTCAACATCGTGACGCCGGGCGGATTGTACGTGCCGCAGGACTACGACCGGGAGTTCAAGGGGCTGGTCAGCCTGCGCACCGCGCTGTCCGGGTCGCTCAACGTGCCGGCGGTGCGCACGCTCGCGCTCGTCGGGCCCGAGCTGTTCGTCGACCGGCTGCGGGCGCTCGGCTTCGAGCACGTCGCGCACGACGGCGACTACTACGGCTACTCGCTGGCGCTCGGCTCAGCCGAGGTCAGCCTGTGGGAGTTGACGAACGCCTATCGTGCGCTGGCCAACGGCGGCAGTGCTCGCGCCGCTCACGCTCACTCCGGCGGCGAAAGCCCCGGGGCAGAGCGTGATGGACCGCGCGGCGAGCTATATCGTCGCCGATATTCTTTCCGACCGCGCGGCGCGCAGCATCACGTTCGGGCTGGCCAGCCCGCTCGCCGGCCGGTTCTGGGCGGCCGTCAAGACCGGCACCAGCAAGGGCATGCGCGACAACTGGTGCATCGGCTCCTCGCGGCGTTACACCGTCGGCGTGTGGGTCGGCAACTTCGACGGCAGCCCGATGTGGGACGTGTCCGGTGTGAGCGGTGCGGCGCCGCTTTGGCTCGAGATCATGAACGCTCTGCATCCCGCGGACGCTGGCGTTCCCGCTCCGCCACCGGGTGTCGAAGCCGGTGCAGGTGAGCTTCGATCCAGCGGTGGAAGCGGCCGCGCGACGAATTGTTCCTCGCCGGAACCGCAGTCGAGCGGGTCGCGGCCAAAGCTCCGGAGCAGATCCATCCCACGATCGTCTACCCCGGACAGGGTCAGATCATCGCGGTGGATCCGGACATCCCATTCGATCACCAGCGCGTGCGATTCGAGGCGACCGGGACCGGTCACCGACCTGCAGTGGCGGCTCAACGGCGAACCGGTGATCAATGGCGATCTGTGGCGCCCGCAGCCCGGCAAATGGCTGCTGACTCTGCACGACGCGAACGGGGCGCAGTTGGACGCAATCAGGTTCGAGGTTCGGGGCAGCGCCGACTGAGAGAAGGGAGCCCCTTCGGTGACCTGATCGGCCAGTAACGCGAGTCATGCACCAGCTACGCCCGGCTAGCCAACCATCCTTCCGCCCCCTACAATACGGGCGCCGCGGGCTGCAGCCGGGCTTCTCGCTTACCCGTTGCGCACAATCAAAACTACATGGGAGGAGACTGAATTGAGCGCCGCAACCCATTCCCCCGAGTTCGAGAAGGCGACCTACGCAAGATCGCGTGGCGCCTGATCCCGTTCCTGTTCCTCTGTTACATCGTTGCATTCCTGGACCGCGTCAACGTTGGTTTCGCCAAGCTGCAGATGGCCGGAGACCTGAAGTTCAGCGATGCCGTCTATGGTTTCGGCGCGGGCATCTTCTTCATCGGTTACTTCATCTTCGAGGTGCCGAGCAACGTCATACTCGAGAAAGTCGGCGCGCGCGTATGGATCGCTCGCATCATGATCACCTGGGGCGTGATCTCCTCGGCGTTCCTGTTCACCGGCGATGATCCACTGGGGACCGGTTGCCGAGTGGTTCAATTGCACGGACGCCCAATTCACCTTCTACTTCCTGCGCTTTTGGCTGGGCGCGGCCGAGGCGGGTTTCTTCCCCGGCATCATCCTGTATCTGACCTACTGGTTCCCTGCCTCACGGCGAGCCAAGATGACGGCGTTGTTCATGACCGCTATCGCGATCTCCAACGTGATCGGGTCGCCGGTCTCCGGCGCCATCATGCAATTCATGGATGGCGCGAATGGGTGGCGCGGCTGGCAGTGGCTGTTCCTGCTGGAGGGCATACCATCGGTCATCATCGGAGCGCTGGTATTCGTGCTGCTCGACAACGGGCCGAAACAAAGTAAATGGCTGACGCAGCCGGAGCGCGATCTGGTGCTGCGGCGCCTGGCCGAAGACGACGTATCCAAAACGCAACTCGGCAAACGCCACAGCTTCCTCGATGCCTTCAAGGACGGACGCGTTTGGGTGTTGGCCGCCGTTTACTTCTGCGGAGTCGTCGGCTTCTATGCAGTGAACTTCTGGATGCCGACGATCATTCAAGAATTGGGTATCGACAAGAAGGACTTCCTGAAGGTCGGGCTGCTCAGCATGATCCCCTGGGGCGTGGCCGCCGTCTCGATGGTGGTCTGGGGAGGCCATTCCGACCGCACGGGCGAACGACGTTGGCATGCAGCCGGTGGATTGCTGGTTGCGATGGTCGGCCTCTTGGCATTGGCGATGATCGGCAAGGCGCCGGTGCCCTCGATCATTGCGCTGACCCTGGTGACCTCCGGAATCCTGTCATGGGTCGTCACATTCTGGTCTCTGCCCACGGCATTCCTGTCCGGCACGGCCGCGGCTGCCGGAATCGCGTGGATCAATTCGATCGGGAACCTCGGGGGCCATTTCGGCCCGGATATGATCGGTCGGATTCGAACCGCCACCAACTCCTCTGAATCCGCGTTCTACGCTCTGGCGGCAATCGCGTTGTTGGGCGCATTGATCATTCTCTTTCTGCCGAAAACACAGCAGAAGGTCTGCCGCAGCTCCCGCGCCGGCACCGGCAGCGCTGACGCTGGCTGTCCTGTTTCGTCAGGTAGTAGGTGGGGCGGACTGCGCAGTCCGCCCCATTGCCGTTGATGCAGGTCGGCAACGTAGCCTCGGTGGCGCGCAGCGTAACCCGAGGCATGCGCACGACTGGTCCTTCGACCGACGGGCTTCGAAGGCGATTCAGAGGTGGGCGCTACGTTCCGTGTCGCGCTGCAGAAAGCGCGCGCCGAGCAGCCACAGCACGCCGGCGACCAGGAACATCACGCCGACCACGACGAATGCCTTGTTCATGTCCTGGAACCAGTCGCTGAGCAGGCCGATGATGACGGGCGAGATCACATCGCCGAACGCGTGGATGACGAGAATGTTGAGCGCAAATGCCGCCGCGCGCATCGACGGGTGCGTGACGTTGGCGAGGATCGTGTTCGTTGGACCGGTGCTGAAGAACAGGCAGAAGACCGTCAGGAAGATCAAGACCCAGATCCACGGGAACGGTGTCGCCAAGACGCCGAGAAACACGGGAAAGCCTAACAGCATCGCAACGCCGGACACGAGAAAGTAGGAGCCGGGGAAGCGGCCGCGGAGCCGGTCACCGAGGTATCCGCCGAGCAGAGTGGCGGTCAGGCCGGCGACGACGGTGACCACGCCGAAGATGAAGGTCGAGGCAGCGGGTGCGCCGGGGCGCGTCTCGAGATAGTAGGGCATCCAGAACGCGATGCCGCCGATGGCGAAGGTCATGGCGGTCATGCCAAGCGTGCAGAACACGTAGGACGGCGTGCGCAGAAAAATCAGATAGTCTCGCCACCGCACCGCGCTGGCGTGTTGCGTGAGCATGGTCCGCTTGCCCGCGCGCCGGGTCGCGCATGAAAAAGCTCCAGAGCCCAGCAGGATCCCTGGCGGCACGACGAGGTAGAACGCCCAGCGCCAGCTCTCGGCCTTTGCGCCGAACACTGGCAGCGCCCCAGTCGCCGATGCCGGAGTTGGCGACCCATCCGCCCAGCACGTACCCCAGCGCACTGCCCACCGGAATGGCCACGTAGAAGCGCGCCAGCACGCGACCGCGGATCTTCACCGGGTACAGATCGGAGATGATGGCGGGCGCGACCGGCCCGTAGGCCGCTTCGCCGATGCCAACCAGGCAGCGCGTCAGCAGCAGCGCGACGAACGTCATCGCCAGTCCAGATGCACCGCTCGCCAGGCTCCACAGGATCACGCCGACGCCCACGAGAAGTCCAGCGCGAAGTTCGCTCCGCCAGTCGTCCGAACACCGGAGCGCCGATCATGTAGACCACCATGAACGCTGTTCCGAGCAAACCGATGAGCGCGTCCTCGGGTTTGAAGCCGAGCCGATGCTGAAACCAGTTCATCACGGCGGTGAGCGTCTCGCCCGCACCCGCACCGCTTGCCCCGAAGAACGTGGCCTTGATCGGGCCGACCACGGCGGCCAGCACCTGGCGGTCGATGTAGTTGAACAGGTTGATGAGAACCAACAGCACCAGCGCCGCCCGGGCGCCGGGGAAAGGCGCGCCGCCAGCGGCGAGCGTGCGGGGCGAGGTCAAAGCCACTACCGCAACGGCTGCATGCGCTCACGCAGCGTCAGTTCTGCGATTTTTCTGCCCATGTCCTGAGCGACCGTCGCCGACGTACGGTAGTGCACGCCGCCGTAGATCCTGGCGGCGGAGACTTCGTCGACGTATTCCCTGGTGCTGGTCCACTTGCGAACCACGCCGGGCGCGGTTGGGCTCGTCATCGTCACTTTCGAGATGGCTTCAGCGCCAAACTCCGCATTCAGGATCGTGGCGACGGCGGCAGACGTGATGCAGTGTGCACATGGATACTCGGGATGGGGCGGCGTATCGATCAATGGTTCCCAAGCCGCATCCAGGCTCGTGGCCTCGTTGCCGTCGATATCGCCGTTTCGGATCGCCGTGATCGGTCGCCAGAAATTGAATGCGTACTTAGCATCGAACACCGCGATGTAGGCGTCAGCAGTCGCGATCGCCACCAATGCGTGCAGGCGGGCATTGTCGACCAAGCTTCGGCTCGCCGCATCAGCTATCTGCCGGACGATCGGGAACCAGCTCGCCGGCCCCACCACGATCCAGAAACGTCCGCTCTCGGTTTGCTCGGGGCTGCGTGCCGAACTGTTCTTCCCGCCGAACGTCTTGACCTCGTTGTAGTCCCTGGCCCATTGCTCGCTCGTCAATGGCGGCGGAGGCACGGGGCGGAACTGCGACCCGCGCTGCATTGTCCACGGGGCCACGTCTCCCCAGTGTGGCGCCAGCGCAAGCGTCGTCGGCACGTATACGCCAGGCGAGGTGAAGGGGCGGTATGGTTTCGACATGTTCGCGCGATCCCCGGCCCGACGAGCGAGTATCTCGGCAGCCACCTGCTTTCCAACTGCGATGCCTGCCTCCCTACCAGGGCCATCCTCGATTTGCGCCAAGCTCGTCCGAATACGCGGCGTCGAGCTCGGGTTCCTGGCTCGGCAACAGGGCCGCGAGCGCGGCATACGCTGCAGTCGCGGCCGCTGCCGGGGCAGAGCTTCCGGGTCTGGCAGATACGCGTACCGCGTAGGGGGTATAACGGTTCTCGATCGAGTTGACCGCGTCGAACATGGCCGTGTGCACGATCGCCACCGTTCGGCTGACGATCAGCGGGTTCTGGCCCCCGGCCGTAGCGCTGGCTATCGCTTTCTCGTTCCATTGTGTGACGACATCGGCACACGCGATCACGGGCGCCAGCAGGAGAGTAACGGTCGAGATCGCCGAACGTATGTTCATTTTGTCTCCCTCGGTGATTGTCACCGTTTGTTCCCTCGACGCTCTGAGGCTCAAACACGACCGTGTGTCGCGCCGGTGTGCCATGCGCACTCGAGCAACCCTTCGGGTGCTGCCCGCATCTGACTATGTGCGCGGAAGTCGGTGGCCTGGAGCGCGCCGCTGCGAGCGAGAACACTTGCTAGGGAAGCTCTGATCTATTCTCACGTGCGCGACCGCGGCGATTCGGGCCAAGGGCAAGACGGCGAGGACGCCGTGTAGCTGGCCTACACAAGGAGGAGCCGACGCAGACATCGGCCCGAATCGCCACGGTCCCTCGAAAGAGACGACATGTCTATCGGGTTGCGGCAGGTGCGGCGCCTGCATCGTTGCGCTCCTCGCCAGGGTACCTACCTTGGCTTCGTCGCGACGCCTTGCAGTCATCCGCACCTGACGCAACGCGCATCGCCAAGAATAGATCAGAGCTTCCCTTAGGTCTCCTCGCTGAGCGGATATCCGGGCATCAGCTTGTACGGGTGCTCCCAGCCCGGAAGTGCCGCCATCCGCTCCAGCCAACGACCGATGCCGGGGTAGTCCGTCCACCTGACGCCGAACTCATCCGGCCAGAAGAGATAGCCGCACATCGAGATGTCGGCGATGGTGGGAGCTTCGCCGAGCACGAACGCCCTGGACGCAAGGTGCTGATTCACGATCGTCAGCGCACTCTTGACGCGTCCGCGGAGAAACTCGGTCACCGGTGTCTCGCCGGTCTTCGCAAAGAGCAAGAGATAGCGCAGCGTGGCGATGTAGCTCGTCAGCTTGTGGTTGTCGAAGAGAAGCCAGCGCAGGATCTCTCGCTTGAGATCGTCGTTCCCGCCGCCAAAGCGGCCGAAGGTGTGGGCCAGATAGTCCAGAATCACGCCGGACTGGCTCAAACGTTTTCCCTTGTGCTCCAGCACCGGTACCTCGCCCATTTCATTGATGGCTCGATACTCCGGAGTTCGCGTCTCACCGTGGAAGAAATCGACGAACCGTGGGGTCCAGTCGGCGCCGCACAAGCTCAACATCAGGGCTGCCTTGTAGGTATTGCCTGATTGCGCAAAGCAGTACAACGTGAACTCGGCCACGAGGAGGAATGATCGCTTTTCGGTCTCGGCTAATTATGCGCCATATGCAGATTTCCGAAACCAGCGGAGCGGTGCGCGCAGGGTTGGGGCTCGGGGCTTCATGCCTTGCTCTTCACCCGTCACCCTTCACCAAGCTCTTGATCTTGCACACGACGTATGCGCTTGCCGCGAGCTCCATCTTCCGACTACGGTGCCAGCGATCCCGGGATTTGGTCCGGCAGCGGATGCGCACCGGATTTCCCGGAACGCGGAAAGTCCTGTATGGTCGCGACGCGGCGGTTGCCTACCGGGAAAGCCCTTAAATCCGCGCCTTTTCTGGGGCTTCGAGATCGATGGCCCTGGCATGCGGCTCAAAAACCTTGCTCCACCGTTTCGCACGCGGGGGGCTTACCCACAAGGAGATGCGATGCGACATTACGAGATCGTCTTTATCGTCCATCCCGATCAGAGCGAGCAGGTGCCCGCGATGATCGAGCGCTACAAGGGGATGGTCGCCACCCGCAACGGCCGGATGCACCGGCTGGAAGACTGGGGGCGGCGCCAGATGGCCTACCCCATTCAGAAGATGCACAAGGCCCACTACGTTCTGATGAACGTGGAATGCGACCAGGAGACCCTCGACGAGCTGGAGCATGCATTCCGCTTCAACGATGCTGTTCTGCGGCATCTGACGGTCAACATGAGCGCCGCGGTGACGGAACCCTCGCCCATGATGCGGCAGGAGAAGGCGCGACCGGCGTTCGGCGACCGCGACCAGCCCCGCCAGGCCTCGGAATCTCAGCCTGCTGTTCAGGACAGCGCGCAGCCTAGTGCATGACAACGAGGTTCGGCTGAGCGGTCAGGTGGTTGGGCGCGAAGCGCTGAGGCACACGCCGGCCGGCGTCCCGATCCTCGCCTTCATCGTCAAGCACGAGTCGACGCAAGTGGAAGGTGGCGTGTCCAGGCAGGTGGGCTTCGAGGTTGATGCGATGGCAGTGGGAGAGATAGCACAGCGGATGGACGCGGTCCAGGCGGGACGCAGGGTACGCCTGCAAGGCTTCCTGGCCAGCCGCAGCCGACTCAGCGCGCGGATCGTGCTGCACGTGAACCAATTCGAGTTCGAGTAAAGGAAACGATCATGGCATTCGGTGGTAGCAGATTCGGAAGCAAATCCAAGGACAAGCGCAAGGAAAACGATCGCAGCTTCCGGCCCGCTGTTCAAGCGCCGCAAGTTCTGCCGCTTCACGGCGGAAGGCATCAAGCAGATCGACTACAAGGACGTCGAGCTGCTGAAGGACTTCGTCAACGAGAACGGCAGGATCATCCCGGCGCGCATTACCGGCACCAAGTCGCACTATCAGCGCCAGCTCTCGGTTGCCATCAAGCGCGCACGCTTCCTGGCGCTGATGCCATATACCGATCTGCACTGAGGAGGCGGCGATGCAAGTGATTCTGATGGAGAAGCTCCCCAACCTGGGGCAGCTCGGCGACATCGTCAAGGTGAAGCCCGGATACGCCCGCAACTACCTCATCCCGCAGGGCAAAGCCAAGCGCGCCACGGAAGCCAACGTCGCCGAGTTCCAGCAGCGGCGCGCGGAGCTGGAGAAAGCGCAGGGCGAGATTCTGACCGCTGCGCAGGCGCACGCGGCAAAGCTGGAGGGGCTGCTGATCCAGGTCACACAGAAAGCCGGCGTCGACGGCCGGTTGTTCGGTTCGGTCACCAACTACGATATCTCCGAAGCGCTGAAGGCGCAGGGCTTCGAAGTCCCGAAGGGCTGCAGTGCGGCTGCCGCATGGCCCGCTCAAACAGGTGGGCGAATACGAGATCACGCTGGACCTGCATACCGACGCGAAGGCGCATATCAAAGTATCGGTGTTGGGCGAGCAGTAAGTCGCTGCGCAGCAACGAATAGCAGAGGGCCGGCGCATGCCGGCCCTTTTTGTTTGTGCGATGCTCGCAGTCGCGCGCAGTACAATGCATCGACGTCGCACCGAGCGCGCCGTCTGACCTGCTGATCTCCTGACCCCTGACTCCTGACACCTGACTCCTCGTGGCCCAATCCGTCTCCCAGATCATCCAGGACGCGCAGGTCGACATCCTGAAGCTGCCGCCGCATTCGCTCGAGGCCGAGCAGTCGGTCCTGGGCGGGTTGATGCTCGACAACACGGCATGGGATCGCGTCGCCGACCTGATGACCGAGAGCGACTTCTACCGTGCCGACCATCGGCTGATCTATCGCCACATCTCCATCCTGATCGAGCACAGCAGGCCGGCCGACGTCGTGACGGTGGCGGAAAGCCTCGAGGCCACCAAGGACTTGCCCACGGTGGGCGGGCTTCCCTACATCAGCGCGCTGGCCGGGAATACGCCCTCCGCTGCCAATATTCGCCGCTACGCGGAGATCGTGCGGGAGCGCGCCATCCTGCGGCGTCTGGCCGAGGTCGGGACCCAGATCGCCGACACGGCGTACAACACCATGGGCCGCGACGCCACGCAGATTCTGGACGAGGCGGAGTCCAAGGTGTTCGAAATCGCGGAGCAGGGCGCCCGCGGCAAACAGGGCTTCCAGGAGATGCCGCCTCTGCTCACCCGCGTGGTGGAGCGCATCGATCTGCTGTACAACCGCCAAGGGGACAGCGATGTCACCGGCGTAGCGACTGGCTTCGTAGACCTCGACCGCATGACGTCGGGATTGCAGCCGGGCGACCTGGTGATCGTGGCCGGTCGCCCAAGTATGGGCAAGGCTCAGCCCCTGGATGCGAAGATCAAGACCGTCAACGGCTGGAAGCGGATGGGAGAGGTGCGGTTCGGAGACGAGCTGGCTTCGATCGACGGCCGCCAGTCGCGCGTCAGTGGCGTCTTTCCCCAAGGGCGCCGACAGGTTTATCGCGTCACCTTCTCCGACGGTCGCTCCACGGAGTGCTGCGGTGAGCATCTATGGAAGGTGTACTACCGTGAGTGGCCAGAAGGACGTGTGCTATCCACGGAGCGTGTGATTGCCATGCTGAAGGCCCAGCGCTATCAGCATCGGCTCTGGGTCGATACGGTGAGCGGAGACTTTGGTCATCGGGAGGAGCTGCCGTTGGATCCCTGGCTCCTGGGGGCGCTCCTCGGTGACGGAAAACTGTCCGGCCAGCTCGTCTTCTCGACGGCCGATGAGGAGATGTTGTCGCGGCTGCAGGAGCGTGTGGGTGAGGAGTTCGTTCTGCGCGCGGCAGGCGGATACGACTGGCGGGTAGTCCAGGCCCGCGGGTCGCGCCGCAAAGGTCTCTACGGAGTACATCCCAACGCCATCAAGGAGGCATTGAAGAGCCTGGGAGTCTGGGGTCTCAAGAGTGAACAGAAGTTCATTCCGGCGCCTTATTTAACCGCGTCCCGCGAAGTAAGGCTGGAACTTCTGCGCGGCCTGCTGGACACGGACGGTTGGGTAGAACGATGGGGTAGCGTGCGGTTCTGCTCCAGCAGCGAACCGCTGGCTCGCGATGTCGTCGAGCTCGTGCGCTCACTGGGTGGCTGGTGCACGGTGCGCTCGAAGCCTACCAGCTACACCTATCTCGGGGAGAAGCGACAAGGGCGGCGAGCCTTCGTGTGCAACATTCATCACGGCGATCCGAAATCCTTGCTCCTTCTGACTCACAAGCGAGAACGCGCACTGTCGAAGCCGGAAAGAAGCTGGCGGCCGGTCTTCGCTTCGATAGAACCGGTAAGAGTGGCCGAGACACAATGCATCACGGTCACGCACCCTAGCCGCTTGTATATCACGGACGACTTCATCGTCACTCACAACACGTCGCTCGCGCTGAACATCGCCGAGCACGCTGCGCTGACCTCTGGTTTGCCGGTCGGTGTGTTCAGCATGGAAATGGCGGCCACCCAGCTCGTCATGCGCATGATCGGCTCGGTCGGGAAGCTCGATCAGCACAAGCTGCGCACCGGTCGGTTGCACGACGACGACTGGCAGCGCTTGACGCACGCCGTGGGCAAGCTCAACGAGGCGCCCATGCACATTGACGAAACGGCGGCGCTCAATCCGCTGGAGCTGCGCGCGCGGGCGCGGCGCCTGCATCGACAGTACAAGAAGCTTGGGTTGATCGTGGTCGACTACCTGCAGCTGATGTCCGCGTCGACGAGCGGTGAGAACCGAGCGACGGAGTTGTCGGAAATTTCGCGCTCTATGAAGTCTCTGGCAAAGGAGCTGGACTGTCCGGTCGTGGCGCTGTCCCAGCTCAACCGCAGCCTCGAGCAGCGGCCCAACAAACGGCCTGTGATGTCGGACCTGCGCGAGTCAGGAGCTCTCGAACAGGATAGCGACCTCATCTTGTTCATCTATCGCGACGAAGTGTACAACCCGGAAACCGCGGACAAGGGCGTGGCAGAAATCATCATCGGCAAGCAGCGCAACGGTCCGATCGGGACGGTGAAGCTCGCGTTCCTGGGTGAGTACACAAGATTCGAGAACCTGGCGGATCCAAACCGGTATTGACGCGATTTGCAGGATTCTTGGACGAACCTGCTTATGCCGCGCTCACCGAATCACCTCGTCGGCGCGCAGCAGGATCGACTCGGGGATGGCGATGCCGAGCGCCTTGGCGGTCTTGAGATTGACTACGAGCGTGAACTTTGTCGGCTGCTCGATCGGCAGATCGGCCGGATGCGCGCCGCGCAGGATCTTGTCCACGTAGACCGCTGCACTCTGATACACCCCCGTCTGATCGACGCCATAGGCCATTAGCCCGCCGACGTCTACGAAGTCCAGAAGCCCGTACATCGTCGGAAGGCGACGCGTCGCCGCCAACGCCGTGATCTGTTTCCGGTGGTACATAGTGAATATGTCGGGCACTAGGAACGCCGCCTGTGCGTGTCTCCCAGCGCGGGAGAAGACATCCTCGAGCGCGTCTTCCCGGTTCACTGGCAGGAAGCGCAGCTTCAGGCGTCTGCGCTCGTGCGGCCGCTTCGAATCGCTTCTCGTACACGCCGGCCAGTGGATTGCTGGAGTTGAAGATGATGGCAACGGTGACCAGGCGCGGCACCGCTTCCTTGAGCAGTTCCAGCCACTTCCCGGGCATGCCTTCGGTATTCTGCAAAGACAACCCCGTTAGATTACCCCCTGGCCGTGCAAGGCTCTCCACCAGGCCAGCTTCGACAGGGTCGCCCATTCCTGCAACGACGATCGGAATCGACGTAGTGGCTTGCCTTGCAGCGATCGCAGCGGAAGTGCCGGTGACCATGATGAGGTCTACCCGCGCGTCGACAAGATCGCGCATCAGCGCTGGATATCGCTCGACCCGGCCTTCCGCCCAGCGGTCTTCAATTACGAGGTTGCGCCCTTCCGTCCAGCCCAACTCCTGTAGGCGCTCCGAGAACGTCGAGAACCCACGCGGGACGGTCGAAGGCGACCCCGTATAGACACGGCCCACTCGGGCCATCGTGCCTACGGGATCTGCGGCTGATGCGCCCGGCACAGAAGCCACGAGGCCGATCGCCAACACGACACCGAGAATCAGGCCACGCAGGGTTGTTGACGCTGCGCTCATCGAATCACCACGACGGGAAGCGCAGCAGTTAACCAGAACACCTCGTCGGCGTGCACGAAAGATAAGAAAGTAACGCTGAGGAACCCAACCCTACCACACGCAACGCCGGGCGGTAAGCGCGTATGAGCTGCGCGCTGCGGGCTGAGAGAGCGGCCTGCAAGAGTCGCCGGGGCCACAGGACACGTCTTGCCGCGGTGCTGAAGGGGCAAGGCGGGAGGAGTCTTGACCTTCGCCATTGACGGTATGCACGGGTGTGCATACACTGTTCCCGCGACTTCGAGTGGGATTCCGCGAAAGCCGCCGCCAACATCCGAAAGCACGGGATCGATTTCGCAGATGCCGTTGGAGTATTTGATGACCCCTTTGCCCTCTCGAAGGCAGAGCCAGACGAAGGCCAAGCCCGGTACGTCGGTATCGGATCGGACATGCTCGGCCGTGTTCTCGTCGTGATTTACACCCACCGCGCCGAACGGATACGCATCATCTCCGCGCGCCGCGCAACGGCCTCCGAACGCAGGGCATACGAAGCAGGTCTGCCATGAAGCGAGAGTACGACTTTTCCAACGCTAAGCGTGGCCCGATCGTTCCCGCAGGCAAAGGCAAAACCAGGATCACGATCCGCATCGACGACGACATCCTGGATTGGTTTCGAGCGCGTGTCCACAAGCAGGGCGGTGGCAGCTATCAGACAGAGATCAATGCTGCTCTGCGGGAGTACATCACCCGAAGCGAGGACCTCTTGGCAGAGACGATCCGGCAGGTGGTCCGCGAAGAGATAGCTCCGTATGTCGCTGCGATCGAGTCGCGGCGGACGAAGAAGCCCCGCGGAACGGCATAGCGTCAGCCGACGAGTCTGTTGTAACAACTATGGAAAACGCCAAGATCACCGACTGTCACGTCAACATCTGGGAGGACAAGCACCTGCTGCCAGCGTTCGCGGAGCAGACAGCATCCGCTCGTCCGGGCTCAGTCGGTTTGAAGGCCGATGCAGACACGCTCTACCGTGCGATGAGCAGCGGTGGACAAGGCCATCATCTTCTCGCTGCGCTACGGTGATTCCGCCGGCATCGACGGAGACGACGAAGTCACCGGCGCGGCCGTACGAAAGTATCCGGACAAGTTCGTCGGCTTTGCCTGCGTGGATCCGCGCCGGCCCGACTGCATGGACCTGCTGCGACACGCAATCGAGGATCTCGGCCTTAAGGGCGTCAAGTACGGGCCCATCTACAACGGCGTGCACCTGAACGACCCGCGCATGGAGCCGATCTACGAGTATTGCGTCGCGCACGATCTGCCGCTGACCATGCACATGGGGACGACGTTCGCTCGCAACGCGCCCGCCGAGCTAGGGCGGCCGATCTACGTCGACGACGTGGCGCGGCGGCATCCCGACCTGAAGATGGTCATGGCGCACATGGGCCACCCGTGGTACGAGGAGTGCGTCATCGTCGCGCGCAAACAGCCCAACGTCTATTGCGAAGTCTCGGCGATCTTCTACCGGCCCTGGCAGTTCTACAACGTGCTGCGCTGCGCGGAAGAATATCGAATCGCGGACCGTGACAAGATTTTCTGGGGAACCGACTTCCCGTTCTCGGAGGTCAGGCGAGTCGATCGAGGGATTGCGCAACGTCAACCAGGTCGTCGCGAACAGTGGCCTGCCGCAGGTATCGCGGGAAACCATCGACCGGATTCTGTATTCCGACCCGCTCGTGCACTGGTGGCACCAGCGGGCGCCGCGAGTCTAAAGAATCTCCGCCGCGCGATCGGCGAGTCGCGAGCGCTCGCCGCGCATCAGCGTCACGTGGCCGCCGTGCGCCCAGCCCTTGAAGCGATCTACCACGTAGGTGAGGCCGGAGCTCCCTTCGGTCAGGTAGGGCGTGTCGATCTGCGAGATATTGCCCAGACAGACCACTTTAGTGCCGGGGCCAGCGCGGGTGATCAGCGTCTTCATCTGCTTGGGCGTCAGGTTCTGCGCCTCGTCGATGATGAGGAACTTGTTGATGAAAGTGCGTCCGCGCATGAAGTTCAGCGACTTCACCTTGATGCGGGAACGGATCAGATCGCGCGTGGCGGCGCGCCCCCATTCACCGGCATCCTCGTCGGTCTTGTTGAGCACGTCCAGGTTATCCTCCAAGGCGCCCATCCAGGGTGTCATCTTCTCTTCCTCGGTACCGGGCAGAAAGCCGATGTCTTCGCCGACCGGCACCGTGACCCGGGTCATGATTATTTCCGAATAAGTCTTGTCCTCCAGCGTCTGCATCAAGCCGGCGGCCAGCGTAAGCAGCGTCTTGCCGGTGCCGGCCTGGCCCAGAACCGTTACGAAGTCGACGTCCGAATTCATCAGCAGGTTCAATGCGAAGTTCTGCTCGCGGTTGCGCGCGACGATACCCCAGACGCTGTTGCGCTGGTGCGCATGATCGACCAGCGTCTGCAGGACGGCGGTCTTGCCGGACTGCTCTTTGACCTGCGCGTAGAATGGGCGCTCGGCTTCCTGGTAGACGAACTCGTTGACGAGCCAGCTGGAGCACAACGGGCCGTGCACCCGGTAAAAAGTCCGTCCGGCCTGCTGCCACGATTCCATCTCCTTGCCGTGGCTGTCCCAGAAATCCGCCGGCAGCTCGCTGACGCCGGTATAGAGCAGGTCGGTGTCCTCGAGAACCTTGTCGTTGAAGTAGTCCTCGGCGGCAAGGGCGAGCGCACGGGCCTTGATGCGCATGTTGATGTCCTTGCTGACCAGAATCACCTGCCGCTTGGGGTGGGTTTCGGCGAGATGCCGGACCACGCCCAGGATTTGATTGTCGGCTTTGCTTGTGGCGAGGCTCGATGGCAGCTCGCCGTTGATCGCGCTGGTCTGCAGGAACAGGCGGCCTGTCGCGTCCTTCGCTCCATGCAATTCGAGCGCGATCCCATGATCGATGTCGTGTCCGGCATGATTGAGCAACTCGTCGAGAAAGCGGCTCACTTGACGCGCATTGCGCGCCACCTCGGACATGCCCTTCTTGTTGGCGTCCAGCTCCTCCAGGGTGGCCATGGGCAGGTAGATGTCGTGCTCCTGGAAGCGGAACAGACTGGTGGGGTCGTGCATCAGGACGTTGGTATCGAGCACGAACAGCTTGGTGCCCGGATGCAGGCGAGTGACGGAGGCGGGTTTGCGCTGTGCCATCAGGAGTCAGTTGTCAGGAGTCAGGAGTCAGGAGTCAGGAACAGCCACAAGTCACGAGTTACGAATCACGGCCTTCCACGAGTCACGGCCTTTCGCGGCCATTCAGAGTCTTGACGAAGTCGAGCACGGCTTGCGCATGCTCGGGGACTCTGACTCCGCGCCATTCCTTTCTTAGATAGCCATCCTTGTCGATGACGAAGGTGCTGCGCTCGATGCCTCGCACCTGCTTGCCGTACATGTTCTTCATCTTCATCACGCCGAACATCTCGCACACGCGCTCGTCGGGATCGGAGAGCAGTTCGAACGGGAAGCTCATTTTGGCCTTGAAGTTCTCGTGCGATTTGAGGCTGTCCCGCGAGATGCCGTACACCGCGCAGCCGAGCTTCTCGAACTCGGGGTACAGATCGCGGAACTGCATCCCCTCGTCCGTGCATCCGGGCGTGTTGTCCTTCGGATAGAAGTACAGCGACGACGGGTTTCCCGCGCACGTCGTGCAGCCGGAACGTCTTGCCGTCAGTGGAGGGCGCCTCGAAGTCGGGGACCGCCAGGTTCTCGAGCATGACTATGGTCTCCTGCGTTGAGTTTTGGGGTTTGTGTTGGAGGATTCGTTCAGACCAGGAACTCCGGGCCCTGCACCGCCAGGGTTCCAGTGCGTCCAGCGACTTCGCCGACGGCGGTTTCATGGCGTGGGAAGTTCTTGTTGGGCTGCGAATCGAAGTATTCTCCCGAGCGACATCAGGTCGTAACCCATGCGCGTGCCAGCCCTCGAGCAGGCGCTCCAGCACCGGGCGCGAGCTTCAGCCCTTCGAGCTCGGCGTGCAAGGTGAAGACGTGGCCGCTGGGTAGAGGATCCCGGCTGAGCTCGAGCACGTGCTGCGCGACGTTGTCGACCGTCACGCCGTTCACGCCGATCAGCTCGTCGAGGGTAGGCAGCGTAGTGGGCAGTTGCGGGCAGGCGATGAGCTCGGCGTCGTAGACCGGCACGAAAGGTCGTGCCCCGCGCGTGTCCGAGCAATAGCCGAAGCCGAGCAGCTGGGTCAGGCGGTAGGCGTGACGATTCATCTGCCACCCGGCGGCGCCGTGGACCTTGGGATCGGCTCCGAAAATGTCGCGAAAGCGGTTGCAGGCCAGCTCCATCTGGCGTCGCGTCCATGCCGCGCCTTCGTTGCTCACGTTGTCTTGCCATTGCACGTGGTCGAAGGTGTGGATGCCGACCTCGAACCCTTCGTCCCGCACTTTTCGCATGATGGCGGCGCAGCGGCGGCCGATGTCAGGACCGGGCAGGACGGTGCCATACAGCAACGTGGTCACACCGTAGTGCGACACGACCGAGGTGCGCCGGACTTTGCTCATGAATCCGCGCCGGAACACGCGCTTGATGGCGCGGCCGGTGTGGTCGGGGCCCAGGCTGAACAGGAATGTCGCGCCGGCGTCGTACTTCTTCAGCAGCTCGACCAGCCGTGGCACCCCGTTGCGCGTCCCGCGGTAGGTGTCTACGTCGATCTTGAGGGCGAGATTCATGAAATTCGCTTGGGGCAGGCTCAGTCCACCAGGCCACGGGCTTCTGCGACCAGGCCCCGATAGGCGTCGAAGATGTTGCGCAGGGCTTGCGGCATGGCGACCTTGGGCTCCCAGCCCAATTCGCGGCAGGTGTTTTCGATCTTGGGCACGCGGTTCTGCACGTCCTGGTAGCCGGCGCCGTAGTAGGCGCCCGAGCTGATCTGCACCATCTTCACCTGCTTCGCCTGTGCCTGGTACTCCGGATATTCGAGCGCCAGGTCGAGCATCATCTGCGCCAGCTCGCGCACCGAGTAATTGTTGCGCGGATTGCCGACGTTATAGATCTTTCCGGTTGCGATTCCGTTACGGTTCTCGATGATCTTCATCAGCGCGTCGATGCCGTCGTCGACGTAGGTGAAGGCGCGCTTCTGGGTGCCGCCGTCCACCAGCTTGATCTCTTCGCCGCGCACGATGTGGCCGAAGAACTGCGTGATGACCCGGGAGCTGCCTTCCTTGGGCGTGTGGATGTTGTCCAGTCCCGCGCCGATCCAGTTGAACGGCCGGAACAGGGTGAAGTCGAGCCGTCCCTCCGAGCCGTAGGCCCAGATGACGCGGTCCATGAGCTGCTTGGAGCACGAGTAGATCCAGCGCTGCTTGCTGATCGGGCCGAGCACCAGCTCCGAGGCCTCGGAATCGAACTCCGCGTCCCGGCACATCCCGTATACCTCCGACGTGGAGGGGAACAGAATGCGTTTCCCGTACTTCACGCACGACCGCACGATCGGGAGATTCGCCTCGAAGTCGAGCTCGAACACCCGCAGCGGCTCCTTCACATAGGTGGCCGGCGTCGCGATAGCCACCAGCGGGAGCACCGTGTCGCACTTCCGGATGTGATACTCGATCCATTCCTTGTTGATGGTGATGTCGCCTTCGAAGAAATGGAAGCGCGGGTGACCCATGCAGATCCGCGACGCGCTCGGTCTGCATGTCCATGCCGTACACCTCCCAGTCGGTGGTGTCGATGATGCGCTTGGACAGATGGTGACCGATGAAGCCGTTGACGCCGAGGATGCAGATCCGTTTCATGGCTGGGCGAGGGTCTGGGTGAGAAGCCGCACGGGCGGAGTGGTACCGGCGCGCTGGAAGCTGCGCTCATCGAGCATTCTACCGTCCACTTCCATGGACAGGATGCGCAGAGCCTTGCCATCGCCGCATTCCGCGTAGCAACGCCCGGCGTGGCAGAACAAGGCGGGGAACCCGAGCCTGGGCGGCGGCTCGCGCGGCAGGAGCGTGCGCAGCACGCGCACGCGCTCTCTTTCCCACCTGGCAGAAGGCGCCGGGGTAGGGCGGTGCCACCCCGCGAACCAGATTGTGGATCTCGGCTGCGCCTGCGTCCCAGTCGATGCGCCCATCCTCCGGTCTGCGTCCTCCGAAGTAGGAGCCGCGCGCGAGGTCTTGCGGGATTCGGGGAGCGGTGCCGGCGAGGAGGTCGGGCAGCACTTGATCCAGCACCATCTCCGCGGCCAGCGTGACCTTGCCGAAGACATCGAATGCGGTGTCGTTCGGCAGAATCGGGACCGCCTGCTGTGCAACGATATCGCCCGCGTCGGGTTTGGTCACCATGTAGTGCAGTGTCGCACCTGTCTCGCGCTCACCCTTGATCACCGCCCAGTTGACCGGCGCGCGCCCGCGGTAGCGCGGCAGCAGCGAGCCGTGCATGTTCAGGGCGCCGTGCGCCGGCTGCATCGAGCAGGCCGGGCGCAAGCATCTTCCGATAGTAGAACGAGAACAGGAAATCCGGTCGCAGGGCCGCGATCCGCCGCAGCAGCTCGGGCGTGTTGGGGTCCGCTGGCTTGACCACGGTCAGGCCATGCAGCAGGGCGAGATCGCTCGACGCTCTCGAACCAGACGTTCTCGCCCGGGTCGTCGTCGTGGGTCACGACCAGGGGGACGTCGACATCGTGGGCGAGCAAGACCGAAAGACAGCGGACGCCAACGTTGTGGTAGGCAAAAACGACTGCCCGCATCACCGAGAATCGGGCGTCAGCAGCGAAGAGCGAGAAGCGGGCTCCGTCCCCTGCCATTGTCTTTCGCTCTTCACCCCTGGTTCGTCGCCGGCCTCCAGGATCGCCTGGATCAGATAGCGGGGCCGTTCGCGGACCTGCTGGTAGATGCGCCCGACGTACTCGCCCAGCATCCCGATCCCGAACAGAGCGACGCCGAGCAGGAGGAAGACGATGGCGAACAGCGTGAACAGACCTTCGGCTTCGGACCCGTACATGAACCGCCGATACAGGATGATTCCGAAAAACGCAAGCGCGAGAAGCGACACCAGGAAGCCGAGGATGGAGTACATCTGCAGCGGCACGACCGAGAACCCGGTGATCAGGTCGAAGTTGAGCCGCAGCAGCTGGTAGTAGGAATACTTCGACTCCCCGGCGGCGCGCTCTTCATGAGCGACTTCGATCTCGATCGGATTCGCGGCGTAGGTGTAGGCCAGCGCCGGGATGTAGGTGTTGACCTCGCGTGAATTTGCCATGGCATCCACGATGTCGCGGCTGTAAGCGCGCAGCATGCAGCCCTGGTCGGTCATCTTGACCCGCGTGATGCGCTCGCGCAGCCGGTTCATGACGCGGGACGCATAGCGCCGGAACGCGCTGTCCTGGCGGTCGCGCCGTATCGTGCCCACGTAATCGTGGCCATCGTCCATTGCGGCCATCAGGTTGCCGATTTCCTCAGGCGGGTTCTGCAGGTCGGCGTCCAGCGTCACCACCCGGCGGCCGCGAGCGTGCGAGAAGCCGGCCATGATGGCCATGTGCTGGCCGAAGTTGCCGTTGAACAGAATTACCCGCGTGACGTCGGGGCGCTTTTGGAACTGCTCGCGCAGCAGCGCCGCGGAGCGGTCGCGGCTGCCGTCGTTGATGAACACGATCTCGTAGGCCGTATGCAGCGCGTCCAGCGACGCGTACAGGCGGGCGAAGAGCGCCGGCAGCCCCTCTTCTTCGTTGTAGACCGGAATGATGACCGACAGGTCCGGCGTCTGCATGGGGTATTCTACCCGGGCATCAAGACGTTCACGGAATTCGGGGGCGTCTTCATGAAATATCCGGGCCGGCCTAGCGGTGGGCCTTGTTCGCCGAGCGCAGGATATCGGAGACTGCATCGCACACCCGGTCCACATCCGAAAGCTGCATGGACGGAAACAGCGGCAGGGTCACGGTCTCGCGTCCTATCCGCTCCGCGTTCGGAAAGTCTCCTTCCTTGTAGCCGAGCTTGCGGTAGGCGGAGAAGAGATGCAGGGCCGGGTAGTGCACGCCCACGCCGATACCGCGTTCGTGCATTGCCTTGATGAACTGGCTGCGGGTCAGCTCCACTCGTTGCAAGCGGCAGCAAGGGCGCGAAGATATGCCAGCTGTGTCCCTCATCGCTGCCGGCCGGGAGCAGGCAGGGAGGCTCTGTGGTCAACCGTTCGAAATAACGCGCCACCAATTGCCGGCGTTTCTGGTTGAAGCCCTCGAGCTGCTCGAGCTGAGACAGCCCGATGCGCGCGGAGACGTCGCTCAGATTGTATTTGCCGCCCGGCAGCAGCACGTCGGCGTTGCCTTCGGCGTCGCGTTCCAAGCCGTGGAAGCGCTGGAGCTCGACTGCCTTCAGCTCGGCATCGGAGGGCAGACTCAGTGCTCCGCCCTCGATCGTGGTCATGTTCTTGTTCGGATGGAAGCTGAACGAGACCAGGTCACCGAAGCTCCCGATCCTGCGATCTTTCCAGCGCGTTCCGATCGCGTGCGCCGCATCCTCGATCACGCGCAGCCTGTGGCGTGTGGCGATCGCATAGACGCGCTCCATATCGACCGCAAGCCCGGCGAAGTGCACCGGCATGATGGCGCGAGTACGGGGGGTGATCGCTGCCTCGAGCAGGGCCGGATCGAGGTTGCGGGTGTTCAACTCGACATCCACGAAGACCGGCCGCGCGCCAACGCGGGCCACGACGTTGGCGCTCGCGGCAAACGTCATGGCCGGCACGATCACCTCGTCTCCCGGCCCGATACCGCACGCCTGCAGTGCCACCTCGAGCGCGCCGGTGGCGGAGGTGAACGTGCGCACGATGCGGCCACCCAGGTACTCCGACAGCGCGCGTTCGAACTCCTGCACCTTCGGACCCGTCGTGATCCAGCCCGAGCGCAGGACCTCAGCCACGCCGGCGATGGTCTCTTCGTCGATGGTGGGTCGGGCGAATGGCAGATATTCCATACGTGGTTCGTGTTACGTGGCCGTGACTCGTGGCTCGTGATTCGTAAGTGCTCGTAGAGCTCGTGGCTCGTGGTTCGTGGCTCGTGGCTCCGGCCTTTTAGCGAAACTTATCAACATACCAGCATTTCCGAAACACGAACCACGTAACCACGGCTTCTAACTTCTCGCAACCAAATACACCCCCACGATAATGACGCCGATGCCCACGATCCGCTGCACGCCGACTGCTTCGCCGAACAGGAAATAGGCGGCTACCGCGTTGACGACATAGCCGATGGACAACATGGGATAGGCCACGCTGACTTCCACTCGCGACAACGCCAGGATCCATACCACTACGCTGACGACGTAGCAGGCGAGCCCGCCCAGGATGAAGGGCTGGGTCGCCACCTTCCACCCGATCGGCACCAGGTTGGCGGCGCTGAACTGAAACTGACCGATCGCGTTGGTCCCGGCCTTGAGCAGAAGCTGCGCCGCGGCGTTGAGCAGCACGCCCAGCAGCACGAGAGAGAAGCTGAGCGCGTTCATCGGTCTGAGCTGTCCGGGTCGAGGATGCTCAAGGCGTCTTGATGAAATACCGGCGATGGTCGTTCGCGATCAGCTGCATCGGGAAACCATTCGCCCTGAGCTGCTCGTAGACACCCTTTTCGACTTGCGCCAGCGCGTAAGGCTGTTGCTTCCAGAGTCGTCCATCCATTCCTCGACGGTTGGGATCGCAAGCTGCGGCTCCTGCTGCAGGCCGTAGTCCATCTCGTCGCGAAACTGTACCAGAGTCACCGTGCGGCCGAGGTAGAAGTCCAGCGTCTGGTCATAGGTGCCTACGCTGTAGAACGGGATGCCAGGCTTGAGGTAGGGCTTGACCTGTTGGGCCATGCGGTAGGCCGACATCGACGGCGACAGCGACTCGTGCCCAGTCACGACGAGCTGCGTGGCGACGAGACCCGCCAGTCCCGTGACCGAGCACGGCGCGCGGCACGTCGCCTCGGCGCGCAACCCATGCGGCGTAGCGCCGCGCCCACCAGCGTGACAGATGCGGCGGCGGCGATCCACGGTTTGAACGCCTGGATCAGCTCCACCGGCGTATCGCCGGACGTTCTGATGAACGGCAAGGCGAGCAGGCCGGCCAGCCCAAGCAAGCTCATCGGTGCGATCGCCCATGCGAGCCTGGTGCCCGGGACGGAGGCGAGTCGCCAACCCGTGAGCAACGCCCCCGCTGGAAACAGCGGCAGGATATAGGAGGGCAGCTTGGAACCCGAAGCGCTGAAGAACAGCAGCACGAATCCGCACCAGATCAGCAGCAAGCGGCGCGCCTGGAACTTCGCTCCAGGCTCCAGCTTCCAGGCGCGCCACATGGCGCTCGCTACGACCGCGGTCCAGGGCAGCCAGCCCACGATGAGCAGCGGGAGAAAGTAGTACCAGGGCTCGACGCGCTGATGAATGGTGGTCGTATAGCGCAGAAGTGTTCGTGCACGAAGAAGAACCACGCGAACTCCGGGTTGCGCATCGACACGATGAGGAACCAGGGTGCGGTGATGACCAGGAACAGCAACAGACCCGTGATCGGGTGCAGCCGTTGCCACAGGCGCCAATCGCGTTGTATCAGCGTGTAGATCACCAGTGTAGCGCCGGGAATGACGAGGCCCACCAACCCCTTGGTCAAAACCGCCCCGGCCATGGCCGCCCACGCCACGTGCATCCAGACCGAGTTCTCGCGCGCGCTGGCCTCATCGCGCTGCGCGAGCAGGAAGGCGCACAGGGAGACGAACAGGAACAGCGTCAGCCCCATGTCGAGCGTATTGAGGTGTCCGACGACGACGTACATCAAGCAGCTGCCGAGCACCACCGCGGCATACAGACCGGCTGGTTGCGCCGAACAAGCGCCGTCCCGGCGTACCATGCCAGAGCGATGCCGAGCACCCCGGTCAGGGCGCTCCACAATCGCGCGGCCCATTCGTGCTGCCGAAGAGAGTGAAAGCGGCGGCGCCAGCCCAGTAGTGCAGCGGCGGCTTCTCGAAGTACTTGATGCCGTTCAACCGCGGCGTGACCCAGTCGCCGCTCGACGGCCATCTCGCGCGAGATCTCGGCGTAGCGGCCCTCGTCGGGCTTGATCAGCTTGCGGTAGTCGAGGTTGACGAACCAGACGACCAGCACCGCCAGTGTCGAGTAGCAAGCAGCTTGCGGGTGTTGAGTGCGGAACGGCGCAGTCATTGGGGCGGACGGAAAGGCGGGCCGAAGTATAGCAGCCGCGACCTCGCAAACAGTTCGCTACGCTATCGCCTGAGGAGCGTCCTCGATCAAGGCTCTTGCGGCTGCACCGAAGCCGGCTTCGTCGCAACTTGCGATCTCGACCGAGCGCGCGCGTGCCAGGCGGGGGTAGTGCGCGGCGATCGAGCGCGTGTAGGCGGGATCGTAGTGGTGCTCGAGCAGCTCGTGCACCAGCACCGGCCAGTGGCTCTGTTGCGCGAGCGCCTTCCAGCGCTCGATTGCGACGCGTCCGTGCAGCTGGACCAGGCGGTCGAGCTGCCGTCCGAGCTCGGCGGGGTCCGCGACAAAATGCGGATATTGCTCCATGAGCAGCCGCACTCGCGCTGCAATGCCGGTGTCGACTCGCACGCACTCGCTCTCCCACATCGCGGCCATGAGGTCATCGGGCACCTGCAAGGTGCCGATGCGCTTGCTTTCCGACTCCACGAAGACGGGCAACTTCGTCTTGAAGCTCCGCAGCCGCCACCAGATGCGGCTCTCGAACATCTTCTGGCCTGGCTGCGGCTCGTCCGGGAGATTGCCCAGCACCGACCCGCGATGGGCCGCGAGCCTCTCGAGATCGAGGACCTGCGCGCCGAGGCTGCTCAGCGTCTGCAGCAGACGGCTCTTGCCCGATCCGGTCAACCCGCACACGACGCGCAAGGTGTAGCGGCGAGCGAGCTGCGGCAGCTCTGCGATCACGGCACGCCGATAGCGCCCTGTAGCCACCCTCGAGCCGGTCCGCGTCCCAGCCGATCTCGCGCAGGATGTGAACCATGGCGTCGCTGCGCTTCCCGCCGCGCCAGCAGTAGACCAGCGGCCGCCACGCCTTCGGCTTGTCGATGAAGCTCGTCTCGATGTGCTGCGCGATGTTGCGCGAGACCAGCGCCGCGCCCGCCTTGCGGCCCGTAAAGGCCGACACCTGCTTGTACAGCGTGCCGACCCGCGCGCGCTCCTGCATCGGTGAGCACGGGCCGATTGACCGCGCCGGGCACGTGATCCTCGGCGAACTCCGAGGGCGTGCGCACGTCGATGATCTCGTCAAACTCGGCGAGTTGTGCTACGTTCGCCATCTTCCACGTGCCAGCATGTCGCACCTGTGCGTCATTGATTTTGCGCCGGCCGAGTCAACATCGGCCGCAGTTTTCCCCAGACGTTGTCGAGCATGATGCTCTGAGCCTCGAACGTCGGGGTGTATGCCATCGGCCTGAAACAGGTCGCGCCTGTCCGCGAATCCCTCGAGCAGGAACGGTACGAGAGGCGTGCGCGTCTGCTTGGCGACAGCGACGAAGCTGGCATGGAACTTTTCGGTGTAATCCGGGCCGTAATTGGGCGGAATGCGCATACCGACCAGCAGCACCTTGGCCTTGGCGGCCTGAGCCGCCCGCACCATCGCGAGTAGATTGTCGCGCGTGGCCTCGGGCGCTTGCCCGCGCAGCCCGTCGTTGGCGCCAAGCTCGAGGATCACGATGCGCGGATGGTGCTGCGCGAGCGCGTCGGCCAGGCGGTTGCGGCCGCCCAACGTGGTCTCGCCGCTGATGCTGGCGTTGACCACGCGATAGGCGTAGTTCTCGCGCTGCAGCCGTTGTTGCAGCAGGTCGACCCAGCCCTTGCCCTTGCGGCAGGCCATAGCCGGCCGAGAGGCTGTCGCCGAATACCATGATCGCCGGCGATTGCGCGCTCAGGCACGCGGGCGCGAGCCAGAGCGGGAGAAGCAACATCAAACGGAGCAGTGATCGGTACATGCAACCTATTGTGAAGGCCGTGGCGCTCGGCAAGCAAGTCGAGACCGGGCGCAGCCGTCTGACCATCCTCGACGACGTGAGCTTCGAGATCGCGGCCGGCGAGGCCGTCGCCATCCTGGGCGCTTCGGGATCGGGCAAGACCACTCTGCTCGGGCTGCTCGCCGGCCTCGACTTGCCCACCAGCGGGCCAGGTGCTCATCGACGGGGTCGATCTCGCGCGCGCTCGACGAAGACGGGCGCGCGGCGCTGCGCCGGCGCACTGGTGGGCTTCGTGTTCCAGTCGTTTCAGCTCCTGCCGGCGTTGACCGCGCTGGAGAACGTGATGCTGCCGATGGAGCTGGCCGGCTCCTCCAGCGCGCGCGAAGTCGGCGCTCGGCGCTGCTGACCCGCGTCGGACTCGCCGAGCGGCTGCATCACTACCCGCGTCAGCTCTCGGGCGGCGAGCAGCAGCGCGTGGCCATCGCGCGCGCGTTCGCGGGACCGCCCAGGCTGCTGTTCGCCGACGAGCCCACCGGCAATCTCGACTCGGCCACGGGCGAGGAAATCGTGAACCTGATGTTCGACCTGAACCGCGAGCGCGACACGACGCTGCTGCTGGTCACCCACGATGAGCGCCTCGCCGCGCGCTGCGGTCGCCGCCTGCGGCTCGCGGCGGGAAGGCTGCTCGATGGCGAGCGTGCCTAATCGACCTGGCTGCCGTCGTGAGCCCAGTGCATCACCCTCGCCGCAACCTGTCCGCGGAGAGGGGGATCCGCACGAGCTGTCCTGGTGCGCGGGGCTGGCGCTTTCGGTGCGCATGCTGGCGCGCGACTGGCGCGCCGGCGAGCTGCGCGTGCTGGTGGTCGGTCTGCTCATCGCCGTCAGCAGCTTGACCACCGTCGCGTTTTTCGCCGACCGTGTGCGTCAGGCGTTGAGTCTGGAAGCGAGCCAGCTGCTCGGTGCGGACCTGGTGCTCGTGTCCGATCGTCCCATCGACGCCGTGTTCACGGCGGAAGCACAACGTCGCGGACTGCGCACGGTGCAGACAGTGCGCTTTCCCAGCATGGCGCTGCACGAGGGCAGATCGCAGCTGAGCGAGATCAAAGCGGTGGCGCCGGGCTATCCGCTGAAGGGTCGGTTGACCGTCGACGATGGCCGAAGCAGCCGACGGACAAGCCGGCGGAAGCGATTCCGCTTCCCGGCACGATCTGGGCAGACGAGCGCCTGCTTGCACGCCTCGACATGCGCGTCGGCGACAGCATCGCGCTGGGTGTTCGCAGGTTTCGCATCGCCGCGCGGCTCAGCGAGGAGCCGGAAACGAGCGTGGGATTCTTGAATCTGGGGCCGCGGCTGATCATGAATCTCGCCGATCTGCCCTCCACCGGGTTGATCCAGGTCGGCAGCCGCGTCACCTATCGTCTGGGGCTGGCCGGGCCGGCTGAAGCGATTCGGGAGTTTCGCGCGTTCGCGCAGGCGCGCGTCGGTCCGGGACAGAGGGTCGAAGACGTGCGCGATGCGCGGCCCGAGATCCGCTCGGCGTTGGAGCGGGCTGAAAAGTTTCTCGGACTGTCTGCCCTGTTGTCCGTGCTCCTGGCTGCGGTTGCGGTGGCGCTGGCCGCCCGTCGCTATCTCAAGCGCCACCTGGACGGCTGCGCCGTCATGCGTTGCCTGGGCGCGAGCCAGGGACTCATCGTGCGCCTGCATGTGCAGCAATTCGTCGCGCTCGGGTTCGCGGCGAGCGTGGCGGGTTGCGTCGTGGGTTTCGCGGGGCAGGCGGTCCTGTCGGCCCTGCTGAAGCCGCTGGTGGGCTTCGAGCTGCCGTTGCCTGGCTTCGTCCCGGTGCTGCAGGGGTTTGTCGCGGGTTTCGTGCTGCTCCTGGGGTTTGCCATTCCGCCGCTGGTCGCGTTGCGCAAGGTGCCTCCACTGCGCGTGCTGCGGCGTGACCTGGGGCTGCCCGATACCGCTGGCATGGCCGGCTACGCCGTAGGTGTGGTGGCGCTGGCCACGCTCATCCTGTGGGAAGCGCAAGACCCGAAAGTCGGCGTCTACGTGCTCGGCGGTGGCATCGGCACGATGGCGGGCTGCGCGCTGGTGACGTGGGGGTTGATGCGTGCTTTCGGGTGGACCGGAGCGCACGGCGGCTTCGCCTGGCGCTTTGGCCTCGCGAACTTGCGCCGCCGGCCACTCGCCACCATCACTCAGGTCGTCGCGCTCGGCGTGGGCATCATGGCGCTCGTGCTGCTCACGCTGGTGCGCGGCGATCTGCTGGCGAGCTGGAAGAACACTTTGCCTCCCGATGCGCCGAATCGCTTTCTGGTCAACATCCAGCCCGACCAGCTCGAGCCGCTGCGCGCGTTCTTCCGCGACCATGGTCTGCAAGCGCCCGAGCTCTTCCCGATGATTCGCGGGCGTCTTGTCGCGCGCAACGGGCGCCCCGTATCGTCGGTCGACTACGCGGACGACCGCGCTAAACGGCTCATCGATCGCGAGTTCAACCTGTCGTGGGCCGAGCGCATGCAGCCCGACAATGCGATCGTGGCCGGACGCTGGTGGAGCGAGGCGGATCGCGGCCGGCCGCTGCTGTCGGTGGAGGAGGGCATCGCCAAGACGCTGGGGATCAAGCTGGGAGACAAGCTCACCTACGAGATCGCCGGGAGCCGGCTCGATGGGGAAGTGGCTTCGCTGCGGAAGGTGGAGTGGGATTCGTTCCGCGTCAACTTCTTCGTCGTGGCGCCGCGCGGAGTGCTCGAGGCCTATCCCGCGAGCTACGTCACCAGCTTCCATCTCTCGGCCGATCGTTCGGCGCTCATGGATCAACTGGTCAAGCGCTTCCCCAACTTCCTGGTGATCGACGTGGCGGCGGTGCTCGGTCAAGTCCAGCGCATCATGGATCAGGTGGTGAAGGCGGTTGAGTTCGTATTCTTGTTCGGCCTGGTGGCCGGGCTGGTCGTGTTGTTCGCGGCCATCAGCGCCACCCACGACGAGCGCGTGTTCGACGCCGCCATCATGCGCACGGTAGGCGCCACCGGGCGACAGATGCTGTCCGCCCACGCCGCGGAGTTCGCCGCCATCGGCGCTCTGGCGGGGTTGCTCGCCGCGATCGGTGCGTCCTTGCTCGGTTGGGTATTGGCGACTCAGGTGCTGACCGTGCCTTATACCGTAAGTCCGTGGGTATGGCTGGTGGGTCTCCTCGGAGGCACGGCGGGCGTCCTCATGGCCGGACTGCTCGGGCACGCGCCGCGTGATCCGCACGCCGCCGATGCAGATCTTTCGAGAAGCAGGATGAAGAACCGTGGTTCGTGAGTCGTGGTTCGTGTCTCGCAACCGGTGACCCGCGAAGCCGCTGGTTACTCTTGGCTTACGACCACGAACCACGTGGCACGAACCACGGGCGCCAGGCATGCTGCGTGCTACAATACTCAGCTTTTTTTGACGCTCACCGCCCCATGCACCGACCCGTTCGCAATCTCGCCATCATCGCTCACGTCGACCACGGAAAGACCACGCTGGTCGACAAACTCCTGCGTCAGGCTGGCGTGTTCGCGGCCCACCAGCACTTGCAGGAGCGCGTGATGGACAGCAACGATCTCGAGCGCGAACGAGGTATAACGATCCTTGCGAAGAACGCCGCGCTGGACTACGCGGGCGTGCACATCAACATCGTAGACACTCCTGGGCACCGCGACTTCGGCGGGGAGGTGGAGCGGGCCCTATCGATGGTGGATGGTGTCCTGGTCCTGGTCGACGCCGTCGAGGGCCCGATGCCGCAGACGCGCTTCGTCACGCGCAAAGCCCTGGCCCGCGGCCTGAGGCCGATCGTCGTGGTCAACAAGATCGACCGCGCGAATGCGCGCCCGGACTGGGTTGTGAGCCACACCTTCGATCTGTTCGACAAGCTCGGCGCCACCGAAGAGCAGCTCGACTTCCCGGTCGTGTACGCGTCGGCCTTGCTCGGCTACGCCACTCTCGACCTTCGCAGCCCGGGCACCGACATGCGCCCGCTGTTCGAAACGATCCTGAAGCACGTTCCTGCCCCCACGGGCGATCCTGACCAACCGCTGCAGCTGCAGATCAGCGCGTTGGACTACTCCAGCTACGTGGGCCAGATCGGCATCGGCCGCATCGGGCGCGGGCGGCTGAAGGCCGGGCAGGCGGTGCTGATTTTCGGTGCCGACGGCACGCCGGAGCCCGCGCGCGTCGCTCATGTCTACGGGTTCCAGGGCCTGGAGCGGGTCCCGCAAGAAGAGGCGCAGGCCGGCGACATCGTGCTGCTGCGGGGGATCGAGAACTTGACCATCGGCTGCACGCTCACCGACCCCGAGCACCCGGAGCCGCTGCCCATGCTTGCGGTCGACGAGCCCACTCTGGCGATGAACTTTCAGGTCAACACGTCGCGCCTTCGCCGGCAGGGAAGGCAAGTTCGTGACCAGCCGCCAGCTGCGCGAGCGGCTGCACAGAGAGTTGCTCGCAAATGTCGCGTTGCGCGTGGAGGATACCGCCGATGCGGACGTGTTCCTGGTGTCGGGCCGTGGCGAGCTGCACCTCACCATCCTGCTCGAGAACATGCGGCGCGAAGGCTATGAGGTGGCCGTGTCGCGGCCGCGCGTGCTGATGCGCGAGATCGACGGCGAACGCCGCGAGCCTTATGAGCTGGTGACGATCGACGTCGACGAGCAGCACCAGGGCGCGGTGATGGAGGCGCTGGGGCAACGCCGCGGCGAGTTCACCGACATGCAGTCCGATGCCAAAGGGCGTGTGCGGCTGGAGTACCGGATCCCTGCGCGCGGCCTGATCGGATTCCAGACCGAGTTCCTGAATCTCACGCGCGGTACCGGCGTATTGAGCCACGTGTTCGACGACTATGGTCCACTCAAGCCGGACATGCCCGAGCGCCGCAACGGCGTGCTGGTGTCGGCGGAGGAGGGTACGGCGGTGCCCTATGCGCTGTTCAATCTGGAGCCGCGCGGCCGCATGTTCGTCAGCCCCGGCGACCCGGTGTACGAGGGCATGGTCATCGGCATCCACAGCCGCGACAACGACCTCGTGGTCAATCCGATCAAGACGAAGAAGCTCACCAACATCCGCGCCGCCGGCAAGGACGAAAACGTCATCCTCACGCCTCCCATTCAGCTCACGTTGGAATCGGCCATCGAGTTCATCGCCGAGGACGAGCTGGTGGAGATCACCCCGAAGTCCATCCGCATCCGCAAGCGCTATCTGACCGAGCACGAGCGCAAGCGCGCTTCCCGCGCCGAGGTCACTGCGTAGGAAAGGTCTGATCAGACCTTTCCTAGTTGACGCCGTAGCCATGCGGAGCTTTGCTGGGTTTATACTCCGCCCATGGAACTGAGCTACTTGGCGCTGGGAACGGCCGGGAGTGGCCGCCTTGGCGCTCATCGCCATGCTCTGGGTTGGTTATCGGCTCGGCGTTCTCCTGCGCTCCCAAGCTGATCTGCCGGCCACGATGGAGCGGGTGCTGGAGGACAGGCACCTGGCCATGGTCAAAGATCTCAACAGCGGCCTCAACGGCCAGGCCGATCGTTTGAGCGCGACGCAGATCGAAGCATCCGAGCGTCTGCGCGGCACGGTATCGCAGGACCTCAAGCAGACGCGCGACGCGATGCTCGTGCTGCAGCTGTCGCAGACCGAGGAGCTGTCGGGGACGCGCGAGACGATGAGCCAGAGGCTGAGCAATCTCGCCGGCCGACCTGCAGATGAAGCACGACGAGCTGCGCGCCGAGCTGCTGGGCAAGGTGCTGGAACGGCTGGGTGAACGCGCGCGCGCGGATCAGGAGCTGATCCAGACCACGCTGCACAACATCTCTCTACATCTCGCCACCGCCATCGAGTCGCTCAACAAGACCACCGACGCGCGGCTCGAGCACATCAGCGGCAAAGTCACCGAGCGGCTGGACGAGGGTTTCAAGAAGACCAACGAAACCTTCGCGAACGTCATGGCCCGGCTCGCGACCATCGACGAGGCGCAGAAGAAGATCGACGGGTTGACCACCAACGTGGTGAGCCTGCAGGAGCTGCTCGGCGACAAGCGCTCGCGCGGCGCTTTCGGTGAAGTGCAGCTCGAGGCGCTGATCACCAACCTGCTGCCGCCCACCGCCTACGTTTTCCAGTACACGCTGTCCAACGGCACCCGCGCCGATTGCGTGCTGATGCTGCCCGAGCCGACCGGCATGGTGGCGCTGGACTCCAAGTTTCCGCTCGAGAACTACCACCGGATGTTCGAGACCGGGACCTCCGACATCGAGCGGCTCGTCGCGAAGCGGCAATTCCGGAGCGATCTGCGCAAGCACGTCGAGGACATCAGCGCCAAGTACATCATCGCCGGCGAGACCTCGGACGGTGCAGTGATGTTCGTGCCGGCCGAAGCGGTGTTCGCCGAGATCCACGCTCATCACGGCGAAGTGGTGGACTTCGCGATGCAGAGGCGGGTGTGGATCGTGTCGCCGACCACGATGATGGCCGTGCTCAACACGGCGCGCGCGGTGCTGAAAGACGTCGAGACCCGCCGCCAGGTGCACATCATCAAGGACGAACTATCCAAGCTGGGCAGGGAGTTCAGCCGTTTCGATCAGCGCATGAAGAAGCTCGCCGACCATATCCGGCAGGCGCACCAGGACGCCGAAGAGGTGCGCGTCACGAGCGACAAGATCTCCCGCCGCTTCTCGCAGATCGAGAGGGTGGAGCTGGAACATCTGGAAAGCGTGACGCGCATGGAGCAGGCGCTCAGGGAGTCCGACGCGCCGGCTCTGCCGAGCCAGAGCGGCTAGCAAGGACTGCCTTGCGTTCGCACTGAGGCATGTGGAGCGCGTTCAGGGCGTGGCGCCGCAATCGCATCCTCGCGCGAGCAAAGCTGGACGAGCGCGTTTGGCGCTTGGCGCTGCAGCGTTTTCCTTTCGCGCACGGGCTGTCGGCGGAGGAGCGCAAACGACTGCAAGAGCTGACCATTCTGTTCCTGCACGACAAGCGCTTCTCCAGTGCGCATGGTCTGCAGCTCAACGAAGCGATGCGCCTGCATGTGGCCATTCAAGCCTGCATTCTGATCCTGAACCTCGGAATCGAGTTCTATCGCGGCTGGCGTGAGATCATCATCTATCCCGCCGAGTTCGTCCCGCGCCACCAGTACACCGACGAGATCGGCGTCGTGCACCAAGGCGACGAGGCTTACGCCGGCGAAGCATGGCTGCACGGTCCGGTGATTTTGTCCTGGGCCGATGTCGCGGAAACCGAATACCCGGACGGCGTCAATGTCGTGATCCACGAGTTTGCTCACAAGCTCGACATGCTCAACGGCAGCGCGAACGGCTATCCGCCACTGCACCGAGGCATGAGCCGCCAGGTATGGTCGGAAGCATTCGGAGCCGCGTACAAGGATTTCTGCGTGCGCGTGGATCGCGATGAGGACACCGTCATCGACCCCTATGCCTCCGAGAACCCGGCGGAATTCTTCGCCGTGATGAGCGAAGCGTTCTTCGAGCTCCCGGACGTGGTGCACGCCGAGTATGCGGGCGTTTACGCGCAACTTTCGCAGTTCTACCGCCAGGATCCGCGCACGCGAATCGGCCGGACGACCGAGCGGCGGGCCTTGGGCGCGGAGCGTTGAGCATGAGCAGGTCCACGCGTCTCAGCTTCTGGTTGGGAGCCTGCTTTCTAGCGCTCGCATCGGCCGCGCAAGCTCAGCAGCAGGTCCTGGAGGTCATCACCCTCGGGTACCGCCAGGCAGACGAAGTGATTCCGATGTTGCGGCCGCTGCTCGCACCCGGAGGAACGCTCACCGGGACGAGCAACCGATTGATCGTCCGCACCACTGCCGCAAACCTCGCGGAGTTGAAGCAGGTGCTGGCGGTCATGGACGCGAGGCCCAGGCAGCTCGTGATTTCGGTGCGCCAGGGCTCTGTTGCGGAGGCAGCAAGGGGAGCCGCGTCGATTTCCGGATCCGTAGGCGTGGGTAGCAACGCCCAGGTTACGGTGCCCGCGCCGCCGGGCACCCGTCGCGATCCGCGGGTTGTCGTTCAGAGCGAGCGCAGCCGCATCGAGGGGCGAGCCCTCAGCAGCCGTTCGGCGCAGGACTCCAGCGTAACGCAGACGGTGCAGGTGTTGGAGGGCAACAGCGCCTTCATCCGCACCGGCCAGTCGGTTCCGGTGACCAGCGCGCAGATCAACCGTACTCCCGGTGGTACTCAAGTCACTCAGAGCACCGACTTCGTGAATGCGGACACCGGTTTCTACGTCACTCCGCGAGTGAGCGGAGACCGCGTTACCCTCGAGATCAGCACGGCGCGCGACCGGGTTCGCAACCCCAACACGGGCGCCATGAACATCCAACGAGCAAGCACCGTCGTGTCAGGGCGGTTGGGCGAATGGATCGCGCTGGGCGGTTCGAGTGAAAGCGCCGAGCGAACCCAGAGCGAGCTGCTCTCGCAGAGACGAGACTCCAGTAGCGATGAGCGGAGCATCATGCTGAAGGTGGAAGAGACCCGATGAGCAAGCCGAGCGGCAAGCCCTTTCACCTCGCCCTGCTGCTGATCGGCGTCGCCATTCTCGCCTGGTCCGCGTGGAAGCCTCACGACTACTTCACATGGATCCTCGAGGTGTTCCCGGCGATCATCGCAGGTGTCGTGCTGACGGCGCTCTATCCGCGCTTCCGGTTCACCAGCCTGGTGTACGTCCTCATCCTGATCCACGCCGCGATCCTGATGATCGGCGGGCACTACACCTATGCGGAGATGCCGCTGTTCAATTGGTTGCGCGACGAGTTTCCACCTGGCGCGCAACTACTACGATCGCTTGGGCCATGTCGCGCAGGGCTTCGTGCCGGCCATCATCGTGCGCGAGATCCTGATTCGCAACGCGGTGGTCAACGGGCGCCGCTGGCTGTTCTTCATCGTCTGCAGCATCGCCCTGGCGATCAGCGCCTGCTACGAATTCTTCGAATGGTGGGTAGCGGTGGCATCGGGCTCCGGGGCGGACGCGTTTCTCGCCACTCAAGGGGACGTGTGGGACACCCAATGGGACATGTTCATGGCGCTGTGCGGCGCCATCGTGGCGCAGCTCGCTCTAGCTGGCGTCCACGACCAGCAGCTGCGCGCATCCATCCAAGCCAATGACGGCGTCGCAAAGCGGAAGGTGCAAGCGCGCTAGCGTCGGCGCCAGATCTGCCAGCGTTCTCCGCTCTGAAACACCGCAAGCGATTGCGCGGCCACCCGATCCTCCACCAGCTCGAAGCTGGGATCCAGCAACCCGTGGAGTTCCTCGGGGCTGGTTCCGAAGGGCGGGCCCCGAGGGCTGTCGTTGTAGAAGAAAAACCCTACCAGTCGCTTGCCAGGATCCAGCAGCTCGGCGATCCGTGCGGCGTAGCGTGCCCACAGCTCTCTCGGCAGTGCACACAAAAACGCACGCTCGTAGATGACGTCGAACGCCCTGGGGCCGGGATCGAACTCGAAGAAGTCCGCGAGCAGGATGCGGTCCGCCAGGGGTCCCGCGTTCTCCTTCGCGCGTTCTACAGCCTCCGCGCTGAAGTCGATGGCCAGGACTTCAGCACCGGCTTCCGAGAGGCAACGCAACTCGTGCGCCGACCCGCATCCCGGCACCAGGATGCGCGTCCCGGGCGCCAACGTCGCAGCGAAAGCGCGCAGATCGACTGGCGCTCCGTGCGCGTCCCACGGAGTTACGCCGTCGCGGTAGCGCGTGTCCCAGAATTCGGGTAGTGAGCTGTCCTGCATAAAAGCCGTGTTTCGTGCTTCGTGATTCGTGGTACGTAACTGCGCTGACCATCAGGCGTAAGGGTGGTACGAAACACGAGCCACGAGCCACGAACCACGGCCCTTCACGAATCACGGCTTCTCTCCCCCTTCCGGTAGAACACCACCCACAGCGTCAGATCATTCGATTCGACCGGTTCACCTGCTGCCAGCGAAAGCAACCGACGACATGATCGTTGACCATGCCGACGGCCTGCATGAAGGCATAGCAGATCGTGCTGCCTACGAAGTTGAAGCCGCGTGCCTTCAAATCTTTGCTCATCGCGTCGGACACCGGTGTGGAAGCCGGCACCTTGGCGGGCGATTTCCAGGCGTTGCGCACTGGTCTACCGTCGACGAACTGCCAGATGTAGGTGTCGAAACTTCCGAACTCCGCTTGCACGCCCAGAAATGCCCGGGCATTGCGCACGGCCGACTCGATCTTGAGCCGGTTGCGCACGATGCCCTCGTCTGCAAGCAACGCGCGTTGGCGCCGCGAGTCGAAGCGGGACACCTTCCTTGGGTCGAATCCCTCGAAGGCCCGCCGGTAGGCGTCGCGCTTCCGAAGAATAGTGGACCAGCTCAGGCCGGCCTGGGCGCCTTCCAGGATCAGAAATTCGAACAGCAGGCGGTCGTCATGGACCGGAACGCCCCATTCGGTGTCGTGGTATGCGGTTTCCAGGGGCCCAGTCGCGGCCCACGCGCAGCGCTTTGTCAAGATTGCGTTTCCCCATGGAGCGATGGCATGCTTCCCTCCGGCTGCGTTGCGTCATACGCTAAATGTTGCCGTCCCCGGTCCGATAACCACAGCGTCAGCGCGCCCGATCGCGCCAGCTGTCCACACCGGGCCCCTCTCCATGCACTCCCTCGCGAAGTGGCCCCGAAGATCTTGGTAGAAGCCGTTCATGAAAAAGGATAGCAGGCAACGCCCCAGCCCTGGCAACCTCAGGCGCCGGGCCCTTTCCTCTGGGCTCAGCGTCCTGTTCGCGACGATCGCCCTGGTAATGATCACCGCGATGACCTGGTCGATCGTCAGCCAGCGCGAGCACACCCTCCAGCAAGCCGGTCGCGATGGACTAAACCTCGCGTGGACGCTAGGCGAACGGGTGGAGGATGCTTTCGAAGCGGCCGACCAGGTTCTATTGCGCAGCAAGACGGATCTGTTCAGGCGCGACCTGCCCCAGGGCCCCGATGCGCGCGCCCTGTCCGCGTGGCTCAATCCACGCCCCCTGGTCGTTCCTGAATTGCGTTCGCTCGAGCTGTACGACGTCGGCGGCCATCTGCTGGCGTCCAGCGAGGCCGCGAGCCGCGCGGCCAGCTCCGTTGCCAGCCGCGATTTCTTTGTGGCGCTGCGCACCCATCCGGAGCTACCGAGCTTCATCGGGCTCCCCGAGCACCGGGGAAATATCTGGGTCATCCCGGTGGCGCGCCCAATGACCGGTGCCAACGGGAGCTTTAACGGCGTGCTGGTGGCGACCATCGACACGACGCAGCTGCGCGATGCGTTCCAGCACCTCGAGCTGGACCCGCAGACCGTGTTTTGCGTCGCCCGCATCGACGGGAGGATTCTATTCCGGCACCCCTACGTGGAACGCGCCTTCGGCGCTGACACTTCGAGCACACCGGTGCATCAGGCCAAGAGCGGAACCAATGGTACGCTGCAGGCTGTCAGTGCAGTCGATGGTCTCGAGCGTCTGTACGCGTACACCCGACTGGCGTCATTGCCGGCGACGGTAACGGTCGGCGTCCCGACCGACAGTGTGCTGGCGGGCTGGCGCGCGGAGTCGGCGAAGAAAGCCGTATTTACGATCACGGCGTTGCTGTTCATCTCGTTGCTGTTTGCCATGCTGCTGCGACAATTGGCGCGGATCGAGCGTAGCGAAGACCGCTTTCAGGCGATTTTTCGCAACAGTCCCGTACCGACTGCGATCTTCACATTGGCAGAGGGAGCGGTCCTGGATGGCAACCAGGCCTTCTTTGACCTGATCGGCTGCACGCGCGAGGTCGCCGTCGGCAAGACTTCCGTGGAGCTCGGATTCTGGAACAGCGCTGAAGATCGCGCCGAAGGTATGCGGGAACTGAAAGAAAAGGGCACCTTCCATCAACACGAGGCCGGGTTCCGTCGCCGCTCTGGCGATATGGGCGTCGGCCTGTTCTCGGCGCAATTGGTCGAGACCGAAGGCTATCAGCGCGTGCTGCTCATGATCCAGGACATCACCGAGCGGCGGGTGGTCCAGGACCAGGTCGAGCGCATGTCGGAGCGGCTGCTGCTCGCCACCCAGTCCGCCAACCTCGGGATCTGGGACTGGGATGTGCAGCGCAACCGGCTCGAGTGGGATCAGACCATGTACCGCATCTATGGGATGTCCGGCTCGTGCAGCTACGATGCATGGGCGGCCGTGCTGCATCCCGAAGACCGGGCGCAGGCGCTCGCCGATATCCAACAGACCGTGCAGAACGGCAAGGTCTACGACACCGAGTTTCGCATCCTGCGGCCGGACGGCGAGGTGCGTCACGTCAAGTCCTACGGGCGGGCGCAAAAGGACGCGGAGGGGCGCGTAGCTCGCGTCACGGGCATCAACCTCGACGTGACCGAGCAGCGGCGCGCGGAGGAAAGCGTAAGGCGCAACCAGGCTCTGTTTTCTGCCACGGTTAACACGACCGACGACGGTATCGCCGCGGTCGACTGCGACTTGCGCATCACGATGGTGAACGAAGCGCTGCGGGCGGCGGTGCAGAGGTACCTCGGGTTCGAGCCCGCCGTCGGGATGGAGGCGGTGTGCCTGGTGGGGCCCGAGCGGCAGGAGAAGGTGCGCCGCATCCTGGCCCGGGTGCTCAAGGGCGAGCGGCAGCGCGCGGAAAGCGTGTTCCGCTCTCCTGGTGGCGAGGTGCGTTACCTGGACGAGCGCTACAACCCGATCCGGGACACCCGGGGCGAAGTGGTCGGTGCTTCTGTCTTCGTCCGCGACGTGACGATGCGTCGTCACGCGGAACAGACCGTGCAAGCGATCGTGAAGGGCACTTCCGCTGCGCTCGGGGAGCAGTTCTTCCGTTCTCTGGTGGTCGAACTGGCGGCGGCGCTCAACACGCGCTACGCCGTGGTGGGGGAATTGGCCGGAAGCAGTCCCGAGCGTGTCAAGACGGTTGCCGTCTCCGCTGACGGCAAGATCGTCGACAACTTCGAACGACTGCTCGAGGGGAGCCCGTCTGCGGACGCGATTGCGGCCGGGGTGTGCTTCGTCGCCAAAGAGGCGCAGCAGCACTTTGCGGCCGACCACATGCTGACCGAGCTCGGTGTCCAAAGCTATCTGGGCGTCCGTCTGACCGCCGCATCAGGCCGTACGCTCGGGGTGCTGGCGGTGATGCACGACCAGCCGATGCGGCAGTCCGCGATTGGGCAGACCATCCTCAGCATCTTCGCTGCCCGTGCCGGGGCCGAGCTCGAGCGTCTGCAGGCCGAGAGCGAGCGGCGCAGGGTTCAGGCCATCCTGGACGAGGCCAACGACTTCATCGCCTCGGCCACGCCTCAAGGCGACGTCTTGTATCTGAACGCCGCCGCGCGGCGATTGTTCGGCATCGCTGCGGACGCGGATGTGCGCCAGCGTCATATCGCGGAGTTTCACCCGCGGGGCGCGCTGGACCTCGTGCTGGGCACGGGCATCCCGACGGCGTTGCGCACCGGACTCTGGATCGGGGAGTCCGTGCTGGCGCGACACGATGGCGTCGAGGTCCCAGTATCGATGCTGCTCATCGCACACCGCTCGAAGACCGGGGAGGCCGAATACGTCTCCACCATCATGCGCGACCTCACGCAGCAGAAACAGGCGGATCAGGCGTTGCGCAGCCGGGAGGAGGGGTTACGGCTTGCCCAGCAGGTCGGCAATGTCGGCAGCTGGGAGCGCGACTTGGTGGGCGACACGCTGTCGTGGTCGGAGCAGATGTATCGCATCACGCAGCAGGATCCGCAGCGCTTCGTGCTCGGCCGCGCCAGCTGGCTCGAGCTGGTTCACCCGGACGATCGGCCACGCCTCCTGGCACTGGCCGAGGATGCGATCGCTGGGCGCCGGCCGTACACGATGGATCACCGCATACAGCTTCCCGACGGCTCGACTCGCTACGTGCATCAGCGAGCCGAGGTGGTGCGCGATACCGCGGGCAACCCGTTGCGGCTGGTGGGCACGATGCAAGACATCACGGAGCGCAAGCAGGCGGAAGAAGCCCTGCGCCGAAGCGAGCGCAGGTTCCGCCAGTTGGTCGAGAGCACGGATGTGGTCCCATGGTCGGCCGAGCCGGATACGCTGCGTTTTACCTACGTCGGGCCACAGGCGGTGAAGCTGCTGGGCTATGCACTCGAGCAGTGGTATGAAGACGGCTTCTGGCTCGCGCGCATGCACCCCGACGATCGCGACTGGACGCTGCGCAAAGCCCGGTCCGCGCTCGCGCAGGCGCGCGACACCGAGCTGGAATACCGCATGCTGACCGCCGACGGGCGTACGGTCTGGTTGCGCGACAGCTTCAGCGTGATGCAGGACGAAGGCGGACAGGTCTCGCTGCAGGGCTTCTTGTTCGACATCACGACGCGCAAGCGGGCCGAAGAGCAGCTGCGTCTCGCGGGCGAGGTGTTCCAGAGCAGCGGGGAAGCCATTGTCATCACCGACGGCGACATGTGCATCCTCTCGGTGAACCCAGCCTTTACTACGGTCAGCGGATACAGCGCCGACGAGGCGCTGGGCCAGACACCCTACGGCCTCAGCCGCGGGATACGCAGTCAGGAGCGCGATCGGGAGATCTGGGCGCGGGTATGGCAGGAGGGCTACTGGCAGGGCGAGGTGTGGGACCGGCGACGCAACGGCGACGTCTACCCGAAGTGGTTGACCGTCAGCGTAGTGCGAGACGCCAACGGACGGCCAGTGAACTACATCGAGATCTTCTCCGACATCTCGGAGCGCAAGGAACGCGAGGAGCGCGTGCGCCACCTCGCGCATCACGACTTCCTGACCGATCTGCCCAACCGGGTTCTGCTCAACGACCGCATCACCCAGGCCATCGCTCTGGCCGAGCGCAACCGCACGCAGGTCGCGGTCATGTTCCTGGATCTGGATCGCTTCAAGACCGTGAACGACTCGCTCGGCCACACCGTCGGCGACAAGCTGCTGCAGGAGGTCGCGCGGCGCTTGCGCGGCAGCATGCGCTCGAGCGACACGGTGAGCCGCCAGGGCGGGGATGAATTCGTGATTCTGATTCCGGATATGGCGGATGCGGCCGACGTGGCGCGCGCTGCGCAGAAGGTCCTCGACGCCGTAGCTCACCCGTATTCCATCGACGGGCACGAGCTGGCGACCACGCCCAGCATCGGCATCAGCGTGTATCCGAATGACGGGCGCGATGTCGAGACCCTGCTCAAGAACGCGGACGCGGCCATGTATCACGCCAAGGAGTCGGGGCGCAACAACTATCAGTTCTTCACCCCGGACATGAACACGCGGGCCTTGGAGCGGTTGTCGCTCGAGCGCAGCCTGCGCCGCGCCATCGACCGCGAAGAATTGCGCCTGCACTATCAGCCCCAGTACGACGTGCGCACGCGTCAGATCGTGGGCGTCGAAGCGCTCATCCGCTGGGAGCATCCCGATCTGGGGCTGCTGCCGCCTGGCCGCTTCATCCGCTTCGCCGAGGACACCGGGCTGATCCTGTCGATGGGGGAGTGGGTGCTGCGAGAGGCCTGCCGCCAGAATCGCGCGTGGCAAACTCAGGGACTGCCACCGGTGCGGGTTGCGGTCAACATCTCGGCCGTTCAGTTCCGCAACACGACCCTCTCGCACACGGTCCACAACGCGCTCAAGGAGGCGGGCCTGGAGTCGCGCTGGCTGGTGCTGGAGGTCACCGAGAGCGTGATCATGCAAGACGTCGAGCGCGTAACCGACTCACTGGAGCAGCTCAAGGCTCTGGGCCTGGAGCTGGCGATCGACGACTTCGGTATCGGCTACTCCAGCCTCTCCTATCTGAAGCGCTTTCCAATCGACAGGCTCAAGATCGATCAGTCATTCGTGCGCGATATCACCTCCGACAAGGACGACGCCGCGATCACCAGTGCCATCATCGGATTGACCCGCAACCTGGGCTTGCGCACCATCGCCGAAGGAGTGGAGACGCGCGAGCAGCTCGAGTTCCTGCAGCTGCACGGGTGCGACGAGGCGCAAGGATTTCTGTTCAGCAAACCCCTGCCGCCCGAGGAATGCACCGCGATCCTGGGTGCAGAAGCGAACCGCAGAAAGGTGCGGCTCGCCTAGTTACCTATTTCCGGAAGATCCACAGTATCAGTGTCACCACGGCCGAGATGAGCAAACCGGTCGTGAGCGGAAAATAGAACCGAAAGCCATCCCGTTCGAAACGAATGTCGCCGGGTAACCGGCCAAGCCCCAGCTTGCTGATCCAAGGCCAGAGCAACCCACCGACGACGAGCACCACGCCAAGCGCGATCAGAAAGCGCTGCACGCCTTCAGCGCCTGGTCACGGCCGGTGGCACACCGCCTCGATGTTGTTTCCATCCGGGTCGAGGACGAAGGCGCCATAGTAGTTGGGGTGGTAGTGAGACCGCAGCCCGGGCGCTCCGTTGTCCTTGGCGCCGGCCGCCAGTGCTGCACGATGGAAAGCATCAACCGTCGCCCGGTCCGAGCTGGCGAACGCGATGTGCAGCGGCGGTTTCGTCGCTGAACCCTGGGCGATCCAGAAGTCAGGTTTCCCGTCCTTGCCGAATCCTCCGCTTTCACCGAACTCCATGACCAGCTCGTAGCCGAGCGGCTTGAGCGCGAGAGCGTAGAACTGCTTGCTCTTGCGATACTCGCTTACATGCAGCGTGATGTGATCCAGCATGTCGGCTTCCTCCCGGTCAGAGCTTCCCTAAACGGTCAGCGGCGCTCGCCGGTGAGCGTGCGCTGCAGCGCACGGCTCGTCAGCGCATTGACCGAATACAACTGGGCAAAGATAAAGCTGTAGGCGACCAATCCGAAGGCGCCGGGTGTGTTCGACGGCCAGGCGGCCGCTTCCGTCCGGGGCAGATAGCCGAGCATCTCGAGCGAAGCGTTGAGGACGAACAGTCCGACCCCGACCAGCATCAGTGCGTGACAGAGAAATCGCATCCACGCCGGGCATCCGCCGAAGCGCATGATTTCAAGCTCGCGCGGGGGAGCGTCATAGGTGAGCTGCAGATACCGCAGCACGAAAGCGAAGCCTACAGGCCCGAGCGCCACGAGGGTCCCGTTGGCAAGGGAAGCCGCTACACCGCTGAGGGGGACGGGCAAGGTCGCGAGCCCCCACAACGCCAGCAGACCGCTGGTTGCGAGCCCGATGAGCGCGGCGACGTAGATGCCGAAGTCCACTGCTTTCCCGACTTGTCCCATGTCGCCAACGGGAGAGGAGAGCCTTCATGATGACTACACTGCTACGAGAAATCAATCCTCATGACCTCGCGGCGCAGGAGGGCACGTCATCGCGTAGTAGCGTACGGAGAGCATGCTTCTGTGCCGGGTTTCGACGTCGCCTCCAACGGCGGTACGAGGCGGCGACTCGTCGGTCTTGGGCGACAAGTCGAAGCAGTTTGCACCCTAACGGGCGGTCGAGAAACGTTCACTAGCCCTTCGTGTTGAGCAAGCTAGTGTTGGCGTAGCCCGCAGCGGGTGCAGAGAAACGACCTGTCAGTTTGCTGTGACCGTGGGAGCGGGTTGTGGACGAGTCGCGCTGCTGCATCCTGTTTTCTTACGAAGAGTAAGCTATCCTGTGTGACAGGAGGTAACGGTCATGTTCGGTCCAAAGCTCACGGCGTTTGTGACCCGCTTCATCACCGTCGCACTCGCGGCAACCGCGCTCGGCCTCGCCGGTTGCGCGTCGACCAGGCTCGACGCGCAATGGGTCGACCCGCAATTCAAGGGACGCTCACTGCGTGGTACGAAGGTGTTCGTCGTTTGCGAAGCTACCGACGTCGCCATCAAGCACGTCTGCCAGGACCAGGTCGCCACGCAGTTGAGCGCGGTCGGTGCGACGCCGGTGAAGGGGACGGAGACCGACAACTCGACGCCCGCGCCACAGCCAGTTGCTGATCCATATTTGCCTGCAGCGCGCGAGGTGGGAGCACACGCCGTCCTGAGCACCGCCGTCACGCCCGACGCCACTGTCGTCAACCCGGGGCCGTCCATCGGTTTCGGGATCGGGGGATTCGGCGGCGGGGGCGGCGCATATCGAGGCGGAGGCGTAGGCATGTCCGTCCCGGTAGGCGCCGGGCAAGTCACCACTGGCTATGCCGCGAACACCACGCTGACGGACGTCGCGACGGGCCGCCTGATGTGGACGGCGAAGGCGACCACGCCTCCGTCGAAGGACATCAACATGCAGGTCACCGATCTGGCGAAAGCGGTGCTCGATGGCGCCAAGAAGGAAGGGTTCTTCTAAAGGACACGCCTAACCCGCGCGAGGAACGTTCGTTTCCGATCGATGCCTTCGTGCGGGCATCAGAAGTGGTGCTGAGTCACTTCACGAGGTGCTTCTCAAAGCGTGTTACATCGGGGGGAATGAGAGCCCAGCGTCGCGCCGAACGCGTCCAGACGTGGCGCTCTACCTTGATCCAGGCCGGATCGTCGAACGTACCCCCCAACATGGCTCGCATTTCCGGCCCCCGCTCGAACGTGCATGCTACCGTCGTGCCACACCGTGGGCAGAACTCTAACCGGATCCAGCGTCCGCTCTCGTCCGATCGATGCTCGTAGATGGTGAGCGGCCCTCCGGAGATTTCTACGTTCTCTTTTCGAAACGTTACCCAGACGCCAAATCCACTGCCGGTGCAGCGCTGGCAAAAGGTGCAGTGGCAAATCGACGTTCGCTCGGGTTGTCCCCGGACTCGGTATCTCACCGTCCGGCACACGCAGCCACCTTCTCGAACGTCCGACATGCCTTGATGTCCTCTCGGTCACTCAGCTTGCTAGGCTGCATTACCACGGGTTGACCAGCACTATGTCGACGGGCACACCCGACACCGCGTCGAGCAACACGATTCCATCCTTCTCCGGTGCGCTCAGGGGCAAATACTTGACGGAAGCCTCGGCGCGGCCGGACGAATCCAGATAGCGTTTTATCGCCTCAGGGTCGCGCTTGAGCATGACGTCGAGGCTTTTCGCTTTCAACAGCGCATTCTGCGCTTGCTCTGAATAGGGGACGTAGTATTGGGGATACATCTGTAAATCCTTCCCTACGACCGAGGTCTCCACCACTCGGGCCTTCAGGGCCGGGTCGCTGGGATATACAGCGGCGACATAGCGCGGGCGTCCCAGGAGCGACGGCTGGAACTCGCTGCGCGTCACCTTCGCCAGATCCTTTGGATCGAGATCCTTCGCAGTCACCACTTCGAACCTGTCGAGCGTGAAGACCAGGTCAACCGGTCGCGCCAGGTACAGCGTATGGATCCCGTAGCCAAGCGCCGCAAGCTGCATCAATGCGATGGCCGTCAGGTCGAACTTCAGTCCTTTCTTGCCAGTTTTGAAGATGATGAGCGTGATCAGAGGTCCGATCGCGACGTCGACGCCGAACAGGATGAAGATGAGATCACTGCCCCCGGCGGCCTGGAACAGCGGCCACGGGTACCAAACCGTCAACATGAATGTGACCACCGTGCCGGTGATAGCGGCGCTCAACAGCAGATGGATGGCACAGGCTTTCCAGCGTGACATTTTGATGAAGTGCGAGTAGGCGTCGGGTGTCTCAGCGCCTATTCGTACGGCAAATCCGCCAAATCCTTGAGTCCCAATGGGCGGCAGGCGCCGCGCTGGAGCGGGCCGCGCGGCTACCGGATTTCTCGATCCTAGACAAGCGGGACGAAGTCGTATTCGCCGATGCCCTGCAGCACCAGGAACGTAGCCGAATCGTCGCCGCCATTGGTCACCAGATGCGGGCGACGAGGCTTGACCGAGTACGTCTCGCCAGGGCCGAGCCGTACTTCCTCTTTCGGCTCGCGAAGGAAGAGCCTGAGGTGCCCGTCGATCACGTAAAACGTGTCCTGGATATTGCTGTGAAAGTGCCAGGGCACCTTCTGGGACGGAGAAATCTGGAGCTCGGTAATGCGAAACCCGGGTCGAGCGGCGTGTTCTGCCCGGCGCTCGACTGCGTAGAGATGGCTTCCATCCTTCATCGCTTCCATAGCGTCCTCCGTCCGAGTCACGCGCGGGTGAGAACCGTTGTGTCCGCCTGGCGACCAAGTTCGACCAGCCGCACGCTGCCGTTCCCCACTTCCACGCAAGTGATGGAGGCGTGATCGGGCCGGAAGCACACGACATCCTCGCGGGCGTGCGCCGCCGCGACGGCGACGTTGATCGCAATAAAGTGAGAGAAGACGACGCTGTCCTGGGGCAGGCGAGCGAGCGAATCCAGCAGGGTTTGCCGCCACGCAAGATAGTCGGGCGAGCCAGCCGGGGCGAGATCGTTCAACTCGCGCCACGTTCCCAGCATGGCCTGCCGGAGCCACTGCTGCCGCGCCGGAAGATCAAGCGGTGGCGAGGGAAGCTCGGCGACCGCGTCGAGGACTTCCGCAGACCGCTGCCAGAGCGCCTCGAGTGGGCGCGCCGTTTCGCGGCAACGGCGCAATGGACTCGTATAGATCGGCACGCGCTCGAGCCTTTGTGCGAGGGTTCGGGCCGCTGCTTCGGCTTGCTGCTGGCCGGTGGCGTCGAGACCCGGATCCGCCTCTTCGCCCCAGCTGGCCGCGGGACGGGCGTGCCGGATCAGATAGAGTTTCGGCATGCTCTGGATTCCAACGGACTTAGGATCGGCAGAAATAACTGAACGCCATCTCGCGAATAGTCGACCGGAGCCACGTCCTGCTTTGAGCTTCGCGTGCCTCTTCGGTCATTGATCGGTCGCCGCTCATTTCGCCGATGTTTGCGAGCGCGCGTGAACAACGCGTTTGAGCAGAGCTAAGCGACCTCATCATAGCCTCCGCCTGACCACTGCAACAAGCATAGACCATGGCCAAATGGATCACTCAATGTGGCCAGCCGACCCCAGTCGAATGATTGCGGCGTAAGCTCCAGTTTCGCGCCCGCCGGCCCTGGATCCCTCTCAATTGTCGACGACAAGTCGAGATGCACCGGAGTCCGTTTGACCGCCGAGTGCCGACGATACCTTCAGGCCGTATATGAGCGCCGATCATCTCCGCGACTGGTTCCGAACAGCTTTCGATTGAGCCGTAACCAGGCCTCCTCGTGAACGAATAGCCGATCAGGTTCGGGACGTCGATGTTGATCAGTGTGTCCACGGCCCGTTCAATCTTGCGCCTACGAATGAGGCGCGAACCGCGCCAGTGCGAGGCGCGCCAGAAGCGCCTCCGGCGCGGAGCGTGGTCATCTCAGAACTTTTCCTGTCCTTGGACGCGGGTTGCGTCCGGGAAATCGCGGTAGAGAGCAAAAAAGATGTCTTGAACCTTCGAATTCACCGCGTGATGCAGGCTCTCGACAGGATCGGCGCGGGAGGAAACCGTGTCGAACGCCGATTGCATTTGGGTCATGTCTTCGAACTCGAGGGTGATGTGAAACTCTCGGAGCTGAGGGGGCCGAAATCCGAGCTTGCATCGTGTAATGCGGTAGGCGTGAAGTTGGCGATCCTGCCTCAGGTGCTCAAGGTAGGTGCGCACGCCCTCCACGAATTCCATGTCATGCACCCCCGGTTTGAGGTTGCACCAAACGTGATAGATGTCCAATCACCGCCTCCTCTGTGTGTGCAACGCCTTATGCACTGCATGCAGATCTTAGCGCGCCCGGTGTCTGTCAACCGCAGAGCGAGGCAGGTGTCGCGGAACTTTAGCCTTCAAGAGCGCAACAAGCGCCGGGTCCATGTAGTGATACTCGTCTGGTATATCGAGACACACGATACGCTTGTCGTCGAGATGCGCACCAAACTTCTCGGCCAGCTTGCTTCGATGCGCCTTTTCCATTACGAATATCAACTCGGCCCATGCGAGCAGCTCTGGTGTAACCGGATTCTCAGCCTCATCGGCCAGACCGGCCGATGCAGCCTCAATGCCCTGCCAAGAGGCGAAGATCCGCTCCGCAGTGGGACTGCGAAGACGGTTTTGACTGCAAATAAACAGAACCCGCATCATCGGTCTCGCTATCAGGTTCCTCCCGGCCTTACAACGGCGCGACTGGGATACAAATGTCGCACTCGAAGATGTGTTCGAGCAAGAAGAAGTCGTCCCGTTGAGCTGCCGTCAGCGAATCACCTTGTCCGCCTGCAGCAGCAGCGACTGCGGGACCTTGACGCCGAGCGCCTTCGCGGTCTTGAGATTTATCACGAGCTCGAACTTGGTTGGCTGCTCGACCGGCAACTCACCGGGCTTGGCGCCCCTCAGGATCTTATCCACGTAACCGGCAGCGCGCCGCGACATATCCGCGACGTCTGGGGCGTACGACATCAGACCACCAACCTCGACGAACTCCTTGAGGTGGTACGTCGACGGTAGCCGGTGCTTGACCGCGAGTTCCGCAAGGCGCGTCCGCTGAGCCACAAACATCGGGTGCGGTAGGACGAGGAGCGCTTCCGCTCGCCAGGCGGTCATGCGCGCAAAGGCGCCGTTCAGCTCAGTGGGTTGCTGGACCTCGATCTCATTAAGCGTTAACCCAAGAGGGCGACTTGCGCTCTCGACTTCCTTGAGCACGGCAGGGGATAACGGGTAGGGACCCCAGAGGACAGCCACACGTGTCACCCTCGGCGACACTTCCTTGAGCAGTTCCAGGCGCTTCGCGGTGATTTCGGCCATGAGGCCCGTTAGGCCAGTGGTGTTCCCGCCCGGCTTCGCAACGCTGGCTATGAGGCCCAGTTCCACCGGCTCATCGGCTAACGCGAAGACGATGGGAATCGTGGTGGTGGCTCGCTGTGCGGCTTGGGTAGCTGCCGTCGTCGCGGTCACGATCACATCGACGCGAAGTCGCACCAGATCAGCGGCTAGTTCCTGAAGGCGTCGTGGGTCGCCCTCGGCAGACCGGGGTTCGATCACAACGGTGCGCCCGTCTACGTAGCCGAGCTCCACAAGCCTGTCGCGGAACGCCTCGAACGGATACCCAGGGCCTGGCGACAGATAACCTACGTGGGGGATCGTGCCGCTTGGCTGTGCAGCTACCTGGAGCGACACGGTGATGATGAAAATCGCCAGGACGACTGTGTGTACGACACGTAGGTTCATCGGCCCCGCCCGGGCAGACATGCTCCTTGAACTCTCATGGAGGACCCGTGACGCTGGAGATCATCAGACCGCCAGAGCGGGGCCGATGCATCGATAGGTTGGGCGGCATGAACGAGAGTAAGTTACTCGCCTGTTGGCGAAGCAGTCTTCCCGCCGCGAAGCGCTTGCCAGTGACGTTCCCATCGAGCGCGAACCTCGGTCTTCGGTCAGGCCGAGATCGTAGGCTGGGGAGTCGATCGGCTGCGCCCTTTGAACGCGCACCATGACGACCTCGCGGATGACGCTCGACACGCCTCGCCCTTTGTAGAAGGCGATGACCTTGTCGTAGAGAGGGCCCGATTCCAGAACAGTGGCGACGCCCTTGAAGCGGTAGCCTTTTCGCACGAATGGATCGACGACGTTCACCTCGACGCTGGCGTTCTGTTGAAGGTTGGCGATCGTGCCCGGCGAGCGGATGTTGGCGAAGACGAGGTGATCGGTGTCCCAAACGGTCGTGGTGCCTTTGGGCGAGAGATTCGGAGTGCCGTCGGGGCAGACCGTGGCGACGAAGCCAAGGCGTTGTTCCTCGACGACCCGCTTCATGTCGGCAGAGATAAGGCCCATTGCCACCTCCTGTCATGTCGCCCAACGTTCCGGTTCAGGCGCGCGCCGATTCATCGCGCGTCCCTCTAACGCCAGGTTGGCCGGCGTCATCGATGCGCAACTTCGCTCCTCGCGCGTTCCCATAGTAGCCAGCCGGCCGCTATGGCAATCCCGCCGAATGTTAGCGGACCTCCCGGCCAAGCGTGAGTCTTGAATATGCCGATTCCAAAGCTCGATAGTGCCAGCAGCACCACGGGGCCCCACGAACTGCCGGCACGCTTGAGCGTCAGCGCGGCGGCCACTGCACCAACCGACAACGCTACGCTCCCGAGGACTGCGAGAATCGGGGCGGGAATTAGTGGTGAGCCGCCCACTATCGGATTGGTCCAGACCGCGTCGATGGGAGCGCGCCACGCGTCGGGTGCGCCTGATCCGTGCGCGGCTTTGACGAGAATGCCGGTCACGACGCCGGCCGCGGTGTCGAACGCCGTGTAGCTGACTCCGAAGACAAACATCGCCACACGACTGAGAGTAGCTAGGATGCCCGCCTGACCCCGCAGGAGTGCGGTGAGCGCCAGCGCCGAAAGCGGAAACAACGGGATCTGTGCGTAGTGAACCGCGAGCCAGGTTTGCACATCGAGATCCAAGAGATCGTGCGGATGTGGATGGAACAATTCGACGACTGCCAATAGCAGCGGCGCGCCAACGACCAAGGCGATTTCCGACACCCGTTGAAGTTTGACGAGGTGCATAGTGGCTCCTGCGAAGCTTAGGACACGTGTATCAAACTATGTGGTTATGACGACGCCCGACGTGCTTGGTCAGCGGTGCGGCCTCCTGCGCGTCGGCTGCACCAAAGGGGTTATGTGCCGCGTTCGATGAATCTGACATTGGCAATCCAGTTACGCTTCCTTCGTGCGAGACGAGTCTCGCTCCCTTCGCCATCGAAGCTTGCCGGCGCACGGCGAAGGAGCGATGGATCAACACCTTCGAACGCGTTGATGCTCACCACTGCGTAAAGCCGGTCGTCGATCCGACTGGTGACGACCGGCACTATGCCGCACCGGGCGCAGGTGTGGAACTCGGCGGTTCGGGTACCGAATGCGTACCTGGATACGAGCGACGGTTGCTTGACCACTACGTCCAGAGCGCCGATTGGATTGGAGGTCCATACGCCGCCGTGCTTGCTGCAGAACGAGCAGCTGCAAACGCGAGCCGGAATTTCGGCGGGATCAGGCTCCCAGGTCAGCAAGAAGGAGATGTTCCCACAGTGGCACTTACCCTGGATCAACATGCGTGCGACCTCCGCTAGGATGCCTGGGCGTCATTGAAAAGTTGCTGCTTCCTTCACAGAATGACCTGGTCGGCGCACAGCAGGAGCAGTTGTTTGTCGTCGGCCGGATGCATGGACCTGTCGGGCGCACTCATGCCCGAATTATTTCCCGCTATCGGACCTGCACTCGGGTGGCAGGGACTCAGGCGTTCCACCTTTAGCTCTCTCGGCTTCGCAATCCACGCGATTCCCCGTTCCGACGATTCCGCCGTCCATGCGCGGAGAGGTGGAGCAGGCGGTGAGCAACATACCAGAAACGCACATCAGGACAATCCAAAGGTAGCTGCGCCGTGCTCTTGGTTTCATTCGATGCGCTCCTCGAAGTAGTAGATTCCAACACCGGCCCGGATGCGGCCCGTGCCTTTGACGCTGGGACTGCGATCTCGATCGGCTGCGGACAGGACGCCGTCAAGCGATTCGAGGCATGCCTGCGCCTTGCGCGAGAGCTTCTTCGCGATTGCCGGCAGGGCCTCCCGCGGAATGTTGTCGTAGCTCACCCGGCGTTGGAAGTACGTCTCGCCTGGCGCCGAGGTGAGATTGTGGTCGATGCTGCGAATAAGGTCCGCCACGTCCGTTCCAAGAATGGCGAGCTGCTCGACCCGATCGCCGCGCGGGACGTAGGCGCGGGTGAGCAGACGCAGCGTGCCGTCCGGGCGCTGCTCAATCGCCCCCACGCGCGCCAATTCGTCAGCGATCGCGCGAGGGGGAATGTCGCCACTGAATTCGCGGACCAGGGCCGTGAAGCTCCTCTTGTCGCCATCCATCGGCAGGTCGGCGAGGCGGCCCCGCTTATCGTGGTATGCCTTGCTGCGTATCCAGCCGCCAATCACTCTGGCCGGTCGGTTGTGGCGCTCGACGTGGGTTTCGAGTGGCGCCTTGCCGGCTGCCTGAATCCGGGTGACCTCTTTCCGCGTCAATCCAGTCAGCGTCGCAACACGCGATACGGTCTGCTTCTTGCCCGGCACCGCGAATTCCTCGGCGACCTCGACATAGACGCGCCGCGCCATGTCGGCAAACGCTCCATAGGGAATGCCGTTGCGCAGCAGCACCCGTACTAGCGGGCGGAGAATGCTCCGCGTCGCATTGCTTAAAGCCTGTGTGATGTCCTGGGGGCTCATGCTCTCCACTCCGGTCGATACCACTAAGGCTAGCACGGCCTCCATGCCGCCGTACTTGACAATCATGTCTTTATGGGAATATTGTCCCAAAGGAGTGGGAAAATATTCCCATTGAATGTGGAGGATCCAAATGAAGAAGACGCGTCTCACACTGACGCTCGCTGCCATTGCGGGGCTGCTCGCGTCGGGCTGCGCGAGTTACACGACACCGGGCGCAGGTGCGAAGGTCGAGAACCTGGCGACGGCGGACGCCGACATCGCGGAGCTGCTCAGGGCCGAGCCGGCGGCGGTGTTTCCCGCACGGATCGCAGTGGCGCGGGCGCAGGCTGCGGGATATGCCTCGACCAGCAGCGTGTGCTATGGCACTGGGCGGTACTGCGTGGTCACGACCCGGGACGTCGAGCCCGAGGCGAGCTACGAAAGGCTGTCGAAACTCCCTCTGGTCACGGGGGTTGCACTCATGAATCGAATGCTTCTTCCCCCGACATTCACGTCGGCGAAAGACCTGCGCCAGGCGGCGGCCGGCCTGAAAACGGACATCCTGCTGGTGTACTCGCTCGATACGGGCTTTAACATCGAGAACACCGACGTGGGCCCCTTAGCCCTTATCTCCCTAGGATTTCTGCCGACCAAGAAGGCCCGCGTCACTGCAACGGCGTCGGCGGCGCTGTTCGACGTACGAACGGGATTTGTATACGGTGTGGCTGAAGCGAGCGCAACCGAACAGCAGCGGGCTACCTTCTGGTCCAGCTCCGAAGCCGTGGACAACGCACGAAAGAAAGCCGAGGCTGATGCTTTTCAGAAACTGATCCCGGAAATCGAGAAACTCTGGGGAAATCTCCTCAAGACTCACGTGCATGCGCGGGCGGGCACATTGCCGCCGGGTTAGAGAGCTGGTTTGGCACGACGCGAGAGGCTTCCGACGAACGGACAACATTCCCACGCGGAGTAGTCTTCGCTATTTGCACCACTGCACCTCACATGGAATGCCATCGTTGTTCCCATCCATCTTCACACCAGGGCAGTTCCGTAGAAAGAAGGTCGCCTCAGCACAGGAGGTCATCTGCGAACAGAATGTTCTTCCGTCGCACCTAAAGGATGATGACACCGCCGTTTCCGCAGTTGGGTGCGACGGTTCGCCACGGGGAATTATGTCGACCTCTTGAATCGGATGGCGCCGTTGATACTGGCTGTATATCTGCCAACCCACCAGCACCACGATCAGGACGGGAACGAGCCGCTTCACGGGGTTTGGTTCCTCAGAGGAAGTTCTAACCGCCGCGCATCAGGGGCGCCGGCACGGCGCCAGCAAAGCAGGACGAGGCCGATCGACGTCCCCCGGGCGCGGCCGTCACTTGCAACAGCGAATTAGACGGTCGCATCACGACGCTGCCGATCAAGCCACCAGCTGACCACAGCAAAGACAATGTACGAAACAAGAGCAGTTGTCGCTAATTCGCCCGGCGAAGTCGGCGGAGGACCGAAGAAGATATAGGTCTGGATCGCAATCATCAAGACGCCGAAGGCAGGCGGGCCGAAGCGCCCGAGGACATTGACTGCCTTTGTTCGTCTCATATACATGAACATGCCACCGAACAGAAGAAGTGCCTCGAGAGCAAGAGCGATCACTGGATAGTTCCAGATTCCTAGACCAACCTTCATCGTGTCGTCGTACAAAGGAAGATCAGGCCGGTGAACCAGCCAGTCCAGAACCCAATGCGAAAACACGGCCACCCCGATCCATGCTGCGGCTGACCATTTGCGTGGTCCAAGAAGGACTTTGCAGAACGCGCCTGCTGCCACCGACCACAGGATTGCGGCTCCGAGACTATGCGTGTAAGGCATGTAGTAGAGGTCGAATGGGTTCGAAGCGGTTATCCCTGGAACAATTCGAGCCTTTTCGATTCCCAGCAGAATCAGCACGGACCAAGCAACGTCCACAAGCTGAACGGCGATGAAGAGCAACCAAAGCGGAATTGCAGGTTGAGCCGCTTTGATCGCATAGCTTGGTCCATAGTGTCCGACGAACATTGGGATCTCCTCAGGCGTCGTCTAACCGTCCACGATAACCCGCCGGCCAGCAGCAAGCGAAGCGCCGCTGGTGGCCGGTCGGATTATCGCGAAGTTAGGCTGCTTCACGTGCCAGTTGTGTAGCCTGTATCCCTCGTTGAACCAGTCCAGTCTACGGGTAGGTACCGATTCCAGGTCGAATAGCCAGTGGACGTGCCATCCTGCCAGTTGACCTGCGTGACGCCCACGAACGTGTAAGCGATTCCAGTAGGGATGCTTTTGTACTTCCCTGTACCCCCGGTGAACTGAAACGTACCGGGCCCCCGCCCGCCTGGCCCTGGAGTCCCAGCGTTCTGCCAGGTCGCGTAGGCTTGATCGCCATCCAGGTCTGTCATTACGCAGTAGCCACCCGCCTTACTCTTCTTATTATTGAAGTCTGCGTCGAACCAAGCGGGGCACTTCACACCAGCGCGATGCAATAGACTGCCTTCGCCTTTGTCGTTAAAGAACGTGCCCGTGAACTCCCCCACCCAATAGAAATGGCCTTTCTCGATCTCGTACGCCTTACCGACACCAAACCACCCGAACTCTCCGACAACCTTCCAATCCTGAGCTTGCGTCACCGCGGGGAGCATAAGGGCAGTAGCAAAGGCGAATGCGCAGCCGACCAACGTGGTCTTCGTCATGGACTCCTCCTGTAGCCTAACGACTCAGTTCGCTCCGCTGGAACTGGAGGTTCGGCGTCATGGCGTCAATCCCGGCGTCGCCGGTGTCTGGAGCGACACACATTCTTTCACGGCTTCACAAGGCTATGAAGCTCTTGCACCGTGCGTTTGGGTCTGATTCCAGGAGGCAGGTTTGGCGCAATGTGCTTGGCGAAGAATTGGTTCGCAGCGTCCTTTGACTCCCATAGTTCGATCACGCGCCATCCTCCCTCCACCGCGTGCGCGGTGTGCAGTATGAACCCAGGGGCTGCCCTAATGCTTCCCGCCAGGGCTTCAAGCATGCCGTCATAGCTCTGCTGGGTTTGTCCCGTAACTTCCGCTGTCATCAGTACTGCCATTGCGATTCCTCCTGTCAGGGCGATACCGCACATTCATGGTAAGTGGTCCTTCGGCCCAGCGCATACTTCCACTTCGCAGCAGCGCCACTGTTCCGTCGGCGACAGCTCTCTCGTCGAAGGCGACGCCACCGGCGCTTATGTTCAGAGGTCTTTCCAGAGACCGGTCGACCAAGCATTGGTAAGGCGCGTAGCACCACGTGCCTTTTCGTGCGATTGTGCGACGATGATCATGACGCCGAACCGCTGGATGGACTTGTTGGACGTCGAAGTCAGCATCGTACTCAGTGTAGGTCACTCCGATTAGTATGCCATGATGATACGATACTCTCCGGCGAAGGCTCGCCCGGCTGCAGCGCGTTGTTGGGCCCACGAGCCTGGGCTAATGTCTGACTACGCCGGCAGACCATGTCCTCTCCAATAGACCGAACGCCATTTCACGCGGAAAAATCACGTCCCGCCGTGGACCGCTTGCTCGGCACGGTGTTTCGGCCAACCTATCTTCCACGGCCTTCAACTCGCCTTCGCTCCACCCGCTCTCTGGCAAGTAGTACGGAATTGCCTTGGCAAAATCGACCATCTGCCCGGTTACCGACCGATCGACAGTCTTTGCGACAGTGACAACGGATGTGGCGTCTACCTCCGAGGCTAGTGTGTTTTCATCGATCCCAATGCGTCGAAGGCGCTCTTCAACGATAGCAGCCAGGCGTCGCGGCAGTCCCTTCACGTCCCGTGCCGGAGTGATAACCGAAAGAAGCGATGTCGAACTTACGAGTAACAGTAGGGGCTGGCGATCGACAACGGTGCGATTGACGTACCAGTCGCCAAGCGCCGTAGTAGAAGTAACCGAGGTGCCCACCGACTCGGGAAGCAGCTTCAGTACTTTCTGGGTTGCTCGTAGTACGACCATCGTCTTTCTCAATTCACGGCGAGCTCGGACGCCTCAGGCGCCATAATGTGTAACCTATGTCGCCGCCGGACTTTTCTGTTACCTATGTCCCCGATCGCTCAGTTTGGCGAAAGGTAGCCGAAATGCCTGCGGCGAAAGAAATGCGAGAACGGCGGCAATGACAAACAAAGCGGGAACGTCGCCGTATAGGTGATGAACGTGCATCGGATTCTGCACTGACTGCACCGCCATCACCGCACCATGGACGATGCTTGACCAAATGGCGAAGGAGACCAAGCCCAGATGCTGATTCGGATTGCGAGAAGCAATGAGCAAGAAGACACCCAAGGTCGCGTAAATGGCGATGATCATCTCGAGATATTCCGACCGTCCGCTGGACCAGGACCACCCCGATGGCCAGAAGACCGTAAGCGGATAGAAGCCAAAAATAGCAATAAGACCGACGATGCGAAGTGCGAGTTTGAGGTGCGTAAGGCGTTCGATTTCAGTCATAGGACCCTCCGGTGCTCCCGCGGGAATATGGCGCCTCTATTCGCGAACTGAGGCCGAACGATAGCGTTGAGCGGTCGCCGGAGCGCAACGCGCTACGGGGACCCAACGGCGACGCCGTTGGGCACTCCGCCCGAATGCTTGGTTGGGCGGCGATCCGCCCGTGAGCGTCATGAGTCAGGCAGGTATCTCGGAACCTTGGTCTTCAAGAGCGCAACGAGGGCCGGGTCCATGTAGTGATATTCGTCAGGTATATCGAGACACACAATACGCTTGTCCCGGAGGTGGGCATGAAACTTCTTCGCCAACTTGCTCCGATGTGCCTTTTCCATAACGAATATCAACTGGGCCCACCCGAGTAGCTCCGGTGTAACTGGATTCTGCGCCTCGTTTGCCAGACCCGCTGATGCAACCTCAATGCCCTCCCAGGAAGCGAAGATCTGCTCCGCGGTAGGACTACGAAGACGGTTCTGACTGCAAATAAACAGAACACGCATCAACGGTCTCTGGACGCCGAACGGAATGACGTCAACCGGCGCCGGCGCGTAGCGCCACGGGTACCAAGCAGCGTCGCTGCTTGGCGCTCCACCGAACGGCTGATTGGGCGACGTGCGCTGCGTTCACGACGACCGCAGACATCGCATGACAAAAAGCAAATCGGAGGCCGTTGCGGCCCCCGATTCTTACCGTGAATAGTCATCTCGATCAGCGCCATCAAGGCGGCCAGTCTTCAGACAACATCTCTTGAAACAACCTTCCGGATCCGCACTTCCGACGCCCCTGCGCCTGAAACTCGCATCTGTATGCATCGACTTGATCTCACCGTGGTCGTTCGACAGTGCCTTCAATGCGCCTACACCCACCAAACAATCGCCCTCCCACGCTGTCCAGAACAGAATGTCGTCGGTCTTCAGCCCTTCCACATCGAGCGCGTGATCGCTTCCGGGGGCGGTAGCGCCTCGGGCGCTCGCAACATGGTGCGCGAGCAGTGCGCGCACTCTGAGATCGTCAAGGTCTCCCGGAGTGATTGTCATCATCGCCATGCAAGACGATATTCTCTCTCACCAAGATCCGATGCTCTCACTGCGGGGCCGAACGCCGCCATTGAGCGGCCGAGCGAGCGGGCGTAGCCTGCTTTCGAAGGTCCGTCTCGATTGGCATGTTAGAGCGCGACACGCACAATTCGCGACTGTCAGTTTTCGATGGTGACAATGTGCGCCTGGATCTTGCCGTCCACCGGCCCGCGCCCGAACCGCCGGGCGATAGCTTCCGCCGCAACGTCGGTTGCTTCGGAGAGCCGTGAAACGTCGCGCGCTTCGATCTCGTTCCGCAGCGGTGTCCCTTGGCAGTACGCGATCGCTGGAACCTGGGGAGATTCCGCCCGACTGCGCGCTGCAACCGTGCTGACTTGAGGTAACGCAATAAACCCGCCGTTTGCAAGATCTCGCTCGATCGTTTGACGCTCGTAATAGCCGTGCGGCGTGCGGGCCAAGAAGCGCGGCGGGTCCTTAGGAAAGACGGATTCGAGTGCCGTTGTCACGGTGTCAGCGAATTCGTTTTCCTCGATCCGATCCCACACGTTGAAAATGAAAACGCCTCCCGACCTGAGCACTCGACGTGCTTCCGAAAACGCCTTTGCCTTTTCGGGGAAGAACATAACGCCGAACTGGCACACGACCGCGTCAAACGTTCCGTTCGGAAATGGCAGGTGCATGGCATCTGCCTGCCGCCACTCCACAGGGCGCTTGGTCCCGACCGCGGAAGCTTGGTCCAGCATCGACTGATTCAAATCCGTGGCTACGATGGAGACGCTTTCGGGCAGCACGGTTGTCAACGCACGAGTCACGACTCCGGTACCGGCTGCGATCTCGAGTACGCGAGTAAGAGATCTCGAAGCTAGCCGATTCACCAGATCTGCAGCGTAGGGCTCGAAGATCAGCGGAACCAAATACGTTTCATAAAGCTTCGGAATTGAGCCAGTGAAGACTTTGTCGCCATTGGGACTGCTCATAGTGCTTGCCACCGCTTCGACTCCATTGCGCTCTGACGTCCGAATTCAGCGGCGCGCTTCAGGGCGTCCACTGCGATGAGAGGTTAGCCATTCGATCACCCGCCCAGCATCTGCATCGGAGGGGAAGACAGGATAAAACACCTCTTCGATCCGCCCCCCACGGGCAATCATGGTAAGGCGTTTGATGAGATCCAAACCGGCGAAAGCGAAGGTTGGCAACCGTAAGGCCCGTGCGAATTCAAACCGTGCATCGCTTAGAAGGGCAAACGGTAGATGAAGCCTCCGAACAGCCTCTGATTGATACTCGGTATCTTGCGTACTCAAGCCGTACACCGTCGCGCCCAAGGCGCCAAGCTCCGCGTAGTGGTCCCGAAAGGCACAGGACTGCGGCGTACAACCACGTGCGCCCGGGATGGCGTTCCACGCTGCTGCGCCGCCTGGGGGTTCCTGATCAGGGCGTCCCGTTCGGGGGTAACAATAGACAACTAGCCAAGGTCGGCCTTCCTTGGACAAATCGACCGTTAGTCCGGAGGTGGCTCTCAAGCCAATCGGCGGCAGCATTGACCCACGAAGGTGGTCACACGCCCCGTCGTCTTCTGGGGCGGGCAAGTTCTCGGGAAGAGAATAGAGATTGTCCGTTCGCATAGATGGTGGTGTTACCCACAAATCGTGGACACGTTCATTCGTTGGAATAGTAATTCATAGTTCGCCGGATTGTCATAGTCGAGCGCCGAGTGCAGTCGTTGGCGGTTGTAGAAGATCTCGATGTACTCGAACAACCCGCTTCGTAACTCATCCACTGTTCGGTAATTCTCCGGGTAGATCAGTTCGACCTTCAGCGTCTTGAAGAACGCCTCCATCGCCGCGTTGACGCTCCTATGTCAAGTAAACCGTGCTGAGTCTGCCAGGTCAGCGAGAATTAGCGGATACAGGGCCCTGACGATATAGCGCTTCAGGCATCGGTGAATTTCCTTGTTTGACATGCCTTCCGCCGTGCGCCTTTCGACGTACGCGCGCGTTCGTGGATCGCTGCGCATACGTACCATGGCGATAGTCCACAAGGCGTTGTTTGCGGACCGGTCACCGCCTCGATTCAAACGATGGCGTGTCGTCTTACCCGATGACGCTTGCAATGGGCTCACACCACACAGTGCGGCAAGCGCGGCCTCGTTTCTCAGGCGCTCGGGATTGTCTCCGGCGACGGCTATGAGCACAGCCGCAGTTTGAGGCCCGACACCGAACTGTTCCCGAAGACGCTTGGCGTGCTGACTGGTCAGGCGTTCCAACATGGCATCGAGCTCCTTGAGTTCTTCGGCCAGCATCAGCCAGCGCTTGGCCAACATTCGCAGCGTCGCTGCCAGGGTTTGCAAGAGCGGCGTTGTCCCCAATGAACGAAGGCGGGCGCAACCATCGATGCATTCTGAAGGCTTTCCTTTCCAGAGCCGCTCACGAATGTCTTGCGGAGCACTCACGAGCAATGCTCGAACCTGATTGATAGCCTGCGTCTTGGCCTTGACGGCGCTGCGCCTGGCAACTGAGACCGCGCGCATGGCCTCGGCTGCTCCGGACTGTGCCTTCGGAATGGCTGTCGCGCTTCCCGACAGAACTGCGCGCGCAGCGCTTTCGGCATCGGTTGGATCAGACTTGCCTTGAAGTCTACGGTTGGCCCGATCGGGGCGATTGACCTCCAGCACGTCAATCTCGTGATCGTGCAGCACGCGCGCCAGTCCCGCCCCATAGGTGCCGGTTCCTTCAACGCCGGCGCGCCGCAGTCGACCGAGCGACTTGGCCCAGGTCAACAGCTTGAGATATCCGGCTGCATCGGTCGGCACGGCAAGTGTTCCAAGAAGCTTGCCCGTGTCGCTGATCACAGCCCCAACGTGTGTATCCAGATGCGTGTCAACGCCAAGAATCACTTCGCTTTGAATTGACTGATCGCCCATACGCGGCTCCTAAGGTAGCGGGCGCATCACCAACCCCAGTCGCAGGACAGGACACTCACGGTGCAATACAAAGCTCCTATTAGGTCACAGGCGCTGGGCCCGATGATGCTCGGGGAACGCCTTGACCAAATCGACAGGTCAACGCAAAGGCAGGCTCGCCAATCCCAGCACGGGTCAGATTCGGCAGGCGTTCAAGGACATCGTAGACTGAGTGTCCCAGCAGTTGCCCTTTCGGCTCATGCTCGCCACCATGCCCAGGTGGGCGAGCGTCTGCTGGTATTCGTTGCCCCGGTACTGCACGCCGCGATCGGAGTGCAACAGCAGGCCGTGTGCAACATCGCGCCGGCCTACAGCCATGGTCAGTGCATCGAGGATGAGCCCCTCGCGCATGTGCGTGTCCAGGGCCCAGCCGACCACCTTGCGCGAAAACAGATCCAGCACCACGGCAAGGTATACCCAGCCGCGGCCCACACCGATGTAGGTGATGTCCGAGACCCACTTGCGGTTCGGTCCCTTGCTCTGGAAGTTGCGTGCCAGGACGTTGTGCTTCACCTGGGTGCTCGATTCGACCGCGCGCTCGTAACGGAATCCCTTGCCGTTGTGCGCCCGCAAACTGCGCGCCCTGAGCAGCTTCGCCACGTAATTCTCGCTGCACTCGATTCCCAGGGCGTTGAGGGCGCGCGTCAGTCGCGGCGCCCCGTATCGACGTTTGCAGCGGCGGAAGGTCGATTCGACGGCTTCGCCCACCGTTTCCCGGCGTCTGGACTGCGGGCTCGGCTCGCGCTTGAGCCACTCGTAGAAACCACTGCGTGACACGCCCAGCATGCGCGCCATCATTGCCACCCCGAACTGGCTCCGAGATTCTGCCATCAAGGCGTACTTCACTTGTCGGCTTTCGCGAAGTACGCCGTCGCTTTTTTTAGGAAGTCTCGCTCCTGCTCCAGCTCCGCGATGCGCTTCTTGAGCCGACGCACTTCGTCCGACTCCCCCTTCGCGTAGTTGCTCCCGTCGATCACGCTGAACTGCCCCTTCGAGAGCTTGTTGAATTGCGTGCGCCAGTTGTAGATCTGGCCAACGTGGATGCCAAGCTCCCTGGCAACCTCGGTTGCGGTTCGACCCGGCTGATCGGCCAGTCTCACCGCTTCGCGCCGGAAGGCCTCCGTGTGCGTCTTCCTCGACTTCTGCTTTGCCATCGTGACACCTCTCTGAGCAGGTTAGTTTGCTGCAAATCGGTGTCCACGTTTCGTGGGGAACTCGGATGGCTAACGCCCGCGCTCAGAGGCGCGCGGAGACCAAGTCAGCAAGGGCACGAGGCTGCTGTTCCGCGCTCCGGTTGAACGGCTGGCTCGGCGGCTTCCTCACGGACCCCAATAGTCGAAATGAAACGTTGTCCCAGCCTTGATCTCGAACCCGATCTGCGTCCCACACTCAATACTATGACGACCGGCAACAATGTCACCAGGGGAATGGATCGGATGAGGCCAAGCTTTTCCATCAACCAGGATCGGCCCGCATTTACCACCATTGTCGTCATCCACCACAAGATGCGTTCGATGATCCTTTGACGGTACCGCGGTCCCTCGGAGCTCACGCTTCTCGCAGCCAGAACAGGCGAGGATCGCCAGAACTAGACAAAGAACGCTCCCAACCTTCAGCAGAACCTCACTCAGACGCCGAACGCAGAGCTAAGCGGGCGCCGGCGCGCGCAGCGCGACGGGAACCCAACGGCACTGCAGTTGGGCGCTCCGCTTGAGCGCCGGGTTCGGCGTCTCCTGGTTCACGCAGCGAACTTGACCACACGCAGGTTCTTGCGTTGTTTCTGAAGCTCAGGGGGCCGCAATAGCAAACGCAGCGCCGCTGTTGTGGCTCCCCTGCAGCGCGTTGTTGGACCGCCTTTCAGAGGACCCGCAGCAACTGTTCATACTCCGCATGCGATCCGATCCAAAACCACACTACGGTGTCTCCTTCGAGAAGACCCACCGCGCGCCAGTCGATGTCGATGCGAACCGAGTAGATGGGCAGTTTGACGTGGACCTTCTTGAAGCGCAGAGAGGGATGGTCAGAATTTCCGGACCACAACTCGTAAGCTGCCTTGGCCTTCTCCTGAATCGGCTTCGGCAGAGAGTCGCGTAGGGCTCGGAACCTTTGGGTTGTTCTCGAGCGCACGGAGCGAGGCTACAGCGGCTTCGTTAGGCCTGCGCGATATTCAGCTAGAGCTTCTTGCGCCAGCTTCTCCAAGGCGTCCTGCGACTTGGCGAAGGACTCGGTCCACCGCTGCTCGGCGGCCAGTTCCTGCAAGAGAATTGCAGCCAAGGCGTCCTGCTCCGACGGCGGTAACTTCTTCACCTCAGTCAGGGCCTTTTCGAGCAAGTCAGTCATAGCAACCCCCTTTCCAGGCAATATGATACGCCCGGTTGCGAGGGGCGGTCCAACGTTCGCCATGAGCCGCCGCTGAGGAGCGAAGCGACGAGTGTACCCAACAGCAACGCTGTTGGGCGGTCGGCTCGATGGCGTGGTTGGGCCGCTGTTTCATGACCCATTCGCGGGTTCGCCAGAGGGAGGACCGGCGGCTTGAACCGTTGGCTGGGGCTGAACTGTGAGCCGACGTGGGATGACCAGCGCGAACAGGAGCAGGCTGACAAACGGGGCCGCTGTCCTGAATTTGAGCCAGCTCTCGAAAGACAGGGCTTGAGTAAGGACGATACTCAAAATAGCAAGGCAGATGAAAAGAGTGGCCGTGGCAAAGGAGAGCCTTCGCCAGAACACCGCCTCTTGATTGAGCCTCTTGCCCCAAAGTATGTGAACCAGGCCGTGGGGCAGTGAAGCCTGAGCAAGCAGAAGCATCACCGCGAACGCTGCCCAAAGTATTGACGGTTTCCAAGTAAAGAACCGTGGATCAGTGATGAATGTACTGCTCCTTAACGGCAGCACTATCAAAATAGAAAAAGCCAGCAGAAGAACGAACACCCGCCAGAAAACGGCCCATGCCAATTTCACGCGACGATCTCCCTTGAGGCCCAACGTCCGGGCTCAGGCGCCCACAACAGCAAGCGCAGCGCCGCTGTTGTGGGTCGCCTGCAGCCCGGACGTTGGGCTGCCGATATGCGAACGGCGGCCTTCGTGGCAGATCCTCTCGCGATACGACGTTGCAGCGGAGCTGCTACCCCTCTTCATCCTCGAGACGCTTTCGGTACGCTTCAATCTGAGCCGAGAGTTTCTGCAGGAGTGGCTCACCGAGCTCGCCTTCGCCCAAGATCCCGAGTGCTATGGCACGTGGCACGGTGATTTCTGGATGCAGGGCAGTGTAGCGGCCATAGAGTTCGCGAGAGATGCCATTGTGGAACTCGTGGATCTTTTCCGATAGGCCGAAGGCGTCCATCCCGTTATCGGCCCACTTAAGGAAGTCTTCGAACAACTTCTCGAGCTCACCCTCTAACTCCGCCTCCCACGCCGCGCCAGCGAGTTCCTTTAGCTCCGCTCTCTCCCGCTTCGTGAACCTTTGCGCCGGTTGAGTCACTTGCGGCATTCTCTAGCGGCCCAACGACTCAGTTCACCGGGCCGCAAACGGCAGAGCGAAGCGTCGCGGTTTGCGGCTCCGGTGCAACTGACGGTTGGGCGTCATTCTCCAGGTCCACGCAGCGAGAATCCGACACGGGATGTGTCAGCCACTGCCAGATCACTACGCGCCCCACCAGGACTCAACCGGTTATCAGGACGATGTCCCAGGTTGCACGCAAGGTACCCGCCTCACCCCCGTTCTGAGTCCGTTCGAGTTGTGTCATCTGAGATTTGGGATTGAATGAGGTTTTCAAGATACGATCTTGCTCGTTCAACGCGTCGCCTTCGAAGTACATCGCGGTAACCAGACGCGTTACCTTGCCGGTGACATCGAAATGGATGTGAGGTGCACGCATCCATCCGGATGGGACCGGGTAGGCTGCGGGTTTGATGGTCTTGATGGCGTAGCGGCCCTCCGAGTCGGTAACGACCCGTGCGTAACCTTCGAAGTTGGGGTCGAGAGGTGCTGGATTCTTGTCGCCGGTATGGGCGTATCGACCAGCAGCGTTGGCCTGCCAGATTTCAAGGACTGCGCCAGCAACAGGGGCTCCGTTGCGAGCCAGCACGCGGCCACTCAGATACAGGATGTCTCCCTTGGCGCGCTCGGTCTTGCCTGCAATTAACGTGAGGTCGGCATCCTGATCGGCAGGTTTCTCGACTGGGTAGAAGGGGCCGATGATCTCCATCCATGTCGGCTTCAGAGCTTCCTGCGCCCGGCCTATCGCAGGTAGCAAGCCGACACCGGCTAAGGATAGCGCCTTTAGGAGTACGTCCCTCCTGCCCGGATGATGATCCCCACCAGTGCAGGGAAGTGCACTATGCAGGCGTGGCATCTTTCTCATCGTCATTCCCTCCTCCCGTTGTCGCCCAACAATAATACTCTCCCCACTCTCCCCCGGACGCCTTCGCGGATACCAATTCATGACGCCCAACTCTCGTGCTAACCGGCGCACCGCTTTCGGCGCGTCCGGTTCAGCACGTGGTTAGACCGCTTCCGCGGAATGTGCAGCAAGAAAGGTTCAATCACAACCCCATGCCACCCTCGGAATTTGCCACTGGGAATCGCGAAGTCGAGCCGAGCGCAGCCATATTCATCAAAGGCCGCAATCCGTTTGTACTTTCCTACCAAATATCGAAACACAGGCAAAGACTCGGCAAGACCTTCCTTCGACATTCCGGAGAGGTCCGGGACGCCAACCACGCGGACTTTGTCTCCGACGCTGAGCCGACGACCGTCTCTGTCTTTCGGTTCGTAAGGTGGCTTCATGCGACAGCGGTCTAACGTTCAAGGTAACGGGCGGCCAAACGGCTAGCGAAGCTAGCTGTTTGGGCGTCCTTGTTGACCGGAGGGTTATGCGGCGCCATCGTGCTTGACCAACTTTCTGTAAGCCACCGGCAGCAACAACATTGCCACCGAGTCCACAATCGCAAGTTGTACAAGAATTGACGATGCAGGCTCAGACAGGTGGCCGAAATATACGAGACCCCAGCAAAGCAAGAGACCCACGAGGAGGGCTCCAGCAACCAGCCACCGTAACTGCTTACTGCCAGGTCCAGAGGTGGCCCAGGCAGCTATGACAACGGTCGATATGAGGGACAGGGTTTCGCAGATCGGCATTCGCGGTGCCTTCAAGCTAGAGACGCATAACATTGCAGGTGAGCTGCCGCCGGCATGCGGAGCATGACGGGAACCAAGCAGCAGCGCTGCTTGGCGGTCAGCTCGACCTGCGGCATAGGTAGTCCGTCCTGCATTCGAGCGATACTCATCGCGATCTGGCAGGTATCTGTCAGTGAGTGCAGGACATGCGCCCGCGGACTACGAATATCCAACTGCAAGCATGCGATGCTCACTAACCTACATTCGAGTCCGCGGGTGCGCTGGGCGCTTCGACGAATACTCAGGGTCTGCCCTCGCACGGCTCCCCATACCGCCTTCGCTTGCCCAGCTCGCATGTCCTGGCCCCTCCAACTCTAGCACTTCACGAGGCTTGCTATGAAAATGCCAAACGATTTGCATTTCGCCGCCTATATCGGCATCGACTGGGCCGATCGCAAGCATGATGTATGTCTGCAGGCGGCCGGGTGCGAAAAACGCGAGTGGAGTGTACTGCCGCATCAGCCTGAGCGTATCGAGTGCTGGGCACAGGAACTTAGAGAACGCTTCGCAGGCCGCCCCATCGCGGTGTGTCTGGAGATCGCCAAGGGACGCTGGTCTATGCGCTGCAGCGCTACGACTGGTTCGTGCTGTTCCCGGTCAACCCCGACACGCTGGCAAGCTACCGCAAGACATTCTGTGTCAGCGGAGCTAAGGACGATCCGGCTGACGCCGAGGCCGCCCTCGAGTTGCTGCTCACCCACCCCGAGAAGCTCGCTATCCTGCAGCCTCAGAGTGGTCCGATGCGTGTGCTTCAACAATTGGTGGAGCAGCGACGCATGCTGGTCGACGACGTACGGCGCATCACCAATCGCCTCACCGACGCACTCAAGCAGTACTTTCCCCAGGTGCTCGACTGGTTCAAGGACAAGGACACGATGGTGTTCTGTGACTTCCTCTCCCAGTGGCCTACTCTTAAGCAGGCTCAGCGTGCCCGTAAAGCACGCATCAGCGCCTTCTTCCGCGGACACAACGTGCGCTACCCCAATGTGATCGAGCAGCGCATCGAGGCGATCCAGATGGCCTTGCCCCTGACGAGCGACCCCAGCGTAATCGCCCCCTATCGACTGCTGGTCGAAGCGCTCGCGCAGCAGTTGCGCGTGTTGCTGCCCCACGTCTGCATCGCCGCCTTCGGTGAGCGGCGTGAACGCTTCCAAAGCGCCACCCAATTGCAGAGCTATGCCGGCATCGCCCCGGTCACCGAGCGCAGCGGCAACCAGTGCTGGGTGCATTGGCGACTGCAATGTCCAAAGTTTCTACGCCAGACGTTCGTGGAGTGGGCCGCGCTGTCCATCCCTCACTGCTACTGGGCCGGCGCCTACTACCGACGACAGCGCGGGCGCGGTTCCTCACATCAGGCCGCGCTGCGCGCGCTTGCCTTCAAGTGGACGCGGATCTTATATCGGTGCTGGCAACAGCGCACCCCATACGACGAGGCGACCTATCTCAATTCACTCAAACAGCGCGGCTCGCCACTCATGAACTGAGTTCAAAATTGCTGAAACCACCCCTTGACGGACTACCTCAGGGCGTGGGTTAGGCATCACCGTAGCTCGCAAGACGCCGCTAGCCTTTAGGCGCGCCAAGAACGACTCTGGAACAGCCTTGGATATGGCCGTGCATTCGTGGTGGAAGTTATCGCAAGCTAGAAAAAGGAGTTCATTGTCGACTTCTATCTGGACATGAATGACGGAACCGTCCTTTCCGAGGACAGCTGGACCCGAGAGGCGAGTCTTTAAGGCAGCTATGTTCTCAGGCGTGATCGGCACCACTACGAAGTCCAATCGCGGCGACCGTGTCTGGTACCTCAGCGCTGAAGTTTGCTCAACAGAGCTTCCGGGCAGATCCTGGAGATGAAAGCTCTTAAGGTCGCCTTCGAACGAGGCTCGCGCTCGGCCTTCGTACTCCCGCAACAGCGCCGACAAAATTCCTTGGCAGTCTCGGACGTGAAGGGAACGGTAGGTTGGCATCGTGACGCCTAACGAGTCTGTAGAAAAAGCGTCATAAGCTTAGGGTATCACTGCCTCGTTGAGGTGTCTCGACGTCGATGCGAATGGGATTGTGGCGGTGGCGCGTCGTGTCTGTCGTTATCTTCGCTTGCTTCTCAGCTGCGTTTGCTAGGGCTATCTAGCTTCCCGTAGCGCTGTATCTTGCCGATGTTGTGCACCAGGCTGTAGAGCAGCCACTGGTTGTTGACCTTGCGTGTGCCGCGCAGCGAGAAGCGTCTGAGTTTGTGACTGCTGCAGATGTTGCCGAACACCGGCTCGACGATGGCCAGGCGGCGGCTGTAGTAGTAGCGGCCTTCTTCGCTGTCGATCTTGCGCTTCATCAGCGCACTGTAGGTGGGCGGCTTGCCCTGGGCACGGCCTTTGAAGAACACGACTTGGCGTGCTTTGGTGTGCTGCGGGATTCTTCAGGCAGCGTTCGCGCAGGCTACAGGGCAGGCAGTCACGCTGAGTGCCGTGGAACTTGGTGCCAGCGTAGCCGTTGATCACCACGTTGGCGCCGTTTCGATAGAGCCGCTTGCCGGCCGGGCAGATGCAGTGCGACAGGTCCTCGGCAAAGCGAAAGTCGCGTGGGTCGAAACAGCGCTTGGGGATCGACCGGCTTGGCTGGCTTGTGTCGCTCCGCCTGGGCAAAGCGCACGTCGCGCTTGCGAAACATCGTGTCGGCTACGTAGCCCTCGATGCCGTGATCGGCCAGGTACTTCAGATTGGCTTCGCTGTGATAGCCGGCATCGGCGGCAAGCTTGATCGGCTCGCGCTGGCGGTGTCAGCGCCCGGCAGCTTTGTGCCGCCCCTTCCAGTACCGGGATCAGAAGCCGGTGCTCCTGTCCTTCACCGAAGGCCTGTGCATGCACGATCACCTGGTGGCGGGCATCCACCAAGGCCACCCCGGTGTAGCCCTGGAAGGTGCCCTTGGCGGTCTTGATCTTGGCGCTGTCGTTGTCGGTGATGTTGCTCTTCTTTACTCGTCCTTGGGCACCAACTTTGTCTTGTCCGCATCGAAGAAACCCCCGGACTTTGTCCAGCGCCGCCTTGAGCGTCTGGGTTTGCTTGGCGCGGGCATCTCGTAAGGCGGGCTCTTCGGCGCTGGCGTCGACTTGCCGATGCCGATCGAGCAGCCTCTCCAGGGCTTGTTCGAGCTTGAGGGCCTTGTTCTGGAACTCCTCCAGTGTGCCGCTCCATTCCTTGGAGGCGTTGCTGGGCAGCTTCACCCCGTCGACTGCGAACATCTGCTTGCCGATCAAGCCCTGCTCGTCGCATACCAGCAGCACATCGCGGAAGATCGACACGATCTCACTCTGCTGGCGGCTGATGAAGTTGGCGATGGTGGTGAAGTGCGGTGCGCTGTCGGCCGACAAGGCCATGAACACCACGTTGTCGCTGCACAACTGGGCGATCTCGCGGCTGGAGGTCACGCCCTTGGAGTAGGCGAACAGGATGATCTTGAGCAGGATGGCCGGGTCGTAGGCCGGGGCGCCGGTCTCGTCGTTGCGGTACTGCGCCTCGAACACACTCAGATCGAAGTGCTCGTCGATGAGCTGGTTGAGTGCGTGCTCGAAGGTCCCCGGCAGAATCTGTTGTGCGAAGCTCACCGGCACGAGCTTCATCTGAGCGTAGTCGTAGTGTTTGTAGCGCGCCATCAACACCTCCGTCGACATCTCAATGCTATATGCATAGACATGTCGACGCACGCGGAGTTCAGAGTTTTTCTACAGGCTCAACGACCCGGCTGAGCGGGCGCCGGCGGCGCGAAGCGGCGCGGGTACCCAACAGCGGGCCCGCTGTTGGGCGCTCCGCTTGAGCCGATGGTTGGGCGCAGGTCTCACGCTCAAACTCCCTGCGCTGCAAAGAACCTTTCCCAAGCGGTTACCACCTGGGCTGCGAAATCCGTGACCTCATACTTGGAGTCGTCAGTAAGCAATACCTTGACCCTGAATTCGGGTTCCTGAGACGCTTCAAGCGCAACACCGTTGGTCGGAAGCACTATCGGCGCTATCGCTGTTGCCGTCACAGACGCGTAGACATCGCCGGTAATCGGCGAGTAATGCGTAATGGTGTAATGCTTGTTGGCATTGCAAATATCACGACAAGCATCTAGGACGCGAGTGGTCTTGACATGCACTTCAACATCCCCGGGTGCAAATGTAGCATTCGTGTTCGCCTTGAGCCAATCCTTGATGGAGTAGCCGGTATTCGCAAAGTCGAAGAGGCAATCCGCGATCAATTCTTTGTTTTTCGCGGCCACGGCATTGCTAAGTCGCGAGAGATCGCGTCTGAGTTTCGCAAGCAGGTCGCTCGGCGTTGTGAAGTGAAACGTGAGCTGACTCATTCAATGGCCTGCGCCCAACGTAGAAAGATGAGCGGCTGGGTAAGAGGCGGCGCGAAGCGATGCCGTTGAACAGTCCGCTCCATTGCCGGGTTCGGCCCCATCCCTTCACCCGGGTGACACTCGTGACTCATGACGGCCCGATAAAGTGAAATACGCTAAGGAGCAAACCCATAATCAAGAACCAAATCGCGATACGTAAGGCAAGGCTTCTGAGACTGGCACGCCCCCGCACTCGTATCCGTCGGTCCTCAGAGGCCAGGATGCGTTCCACTTCGTCTTGATTTCTCAATGGATCGTGCATGAGGCCGAACGTTGGCGATGAGCAGCCGCCGAGGAGCGAAGCGACGAGGGTACCAAACAGCAGGCGAGAGCCCGCTGTTTGGCGGTCGGCTCGATCGCCTGGTTATGCGCCCTCTCGGTAGTCATCTATGCTGAACCTCACTAACCGATCGTCTTTGAACTCCATCGACAGCACTTCTGTATGGAGCACTTTCTCTGTACCGTCGGTCTTCGTTTCCTCAAATGTTACGTCAGTGAGGTTGGCAACGATCTTTGTCTTGAGGAGCTCGGAGGCTTTCGTCTTTGTCAGGCCTAATCGAAGCCCTGTGCCAGAGGCGAACTCCTTTTCTGTCACGCTGATTGAGCCGCATCTGGTGCATTTGGGCGCCAACACGGAGTACTGGACGCCCGACCCGAAGTCACTCGTCGTAACTTGCACGTAGCCAACTTTTAGCTTTAGGCACAGAGAGCCAACTGGCCCCTCGTCATCGCTGCTGAGGTACTCCGCTCCATAGCGTTGTTTCAAGACAGAGTGCGTCGCCTCCTTCCTCACATCTGCTGAACCGATTCGAAACCACCGACTCGGTAGTGGCTGTGCGAACTTTACCGGTGTGCCCATCGGGTAGCCGTCGACACATGCATGGTCGGCCTCCGCTAGCGAAGCCACCAGCAGTAGGAAGCAGAGAAGTAGTCTAAGGCGCATAACTAGAAGTAGACACCTGCAAGGTGCTTGCAAAGACACCTGGAAGGTGTATAAATATACAGGTGTACACGTAAGTCCATGATACCTCTCATTTGACCATCCCGGAGGGCGCATCGATGCAGGCCGAATCTGTCGCTGTCCCCGAGCCTCCTTCGCAACCGAAACTGTTGGATCAGCTGCGGGGCAGGCTACGCGTCAAACACTATAGTATCCGCACCGAGCAAGCCTATGTCGATTGGGTACGCCGCTTCATCTTGTTTCATGGTAAACGTCACCCGAGCGCGCTTGGACAACACGAGGCGGAGGCGTTTCTGACCCATCTCGCGGTCCAGGGCCGGGTTGCAGCGTCTACGCAAAACCAGGCCAAGAGCGCCATTCTGTTCTTGTACCGGGAAGTTATCGACCGCGAGCTGCCTTGGCTTGACGGCGTAGTGGGTGCGCGGACGCCACAGCGGCTGCCGGTTGTGCTGTCAGTCGAGGAGGTCGAGTCGGTGCTGCACCGTATGCGGGGCACCTCTGGCCTGATTGTGCGGCTGTTATACGGCTCCGGGTTGAGGATGTTGGAATGCCTTAGGTTGCGGGTGAAAGACGTCGACTTTGCCCGGAAGGAGATCTTGGTGCGCGATGGAAAGGGCGCCAAGGACCGGGTGACCATGCTGCCGCAGAGCGTGGTCGGACCCCTGCAGCGGCATCTGCTGCGCGTGCGAGAGCTGCACGCCGAAGACTTGGCCGCTGGCTTCGGCTCCGTGTACCTTCCCTACGCGCTGGAGCGCAAATACACCGAACGCGAGCCGCGAGTGGATGTGGCAATACATCTTCCCCTCCGCTCGGCTGTCACGCGATCCGCGGTCGGAAGCCAACAGGCGGCACCATGCTGACGAGAAGCCTGTTCAACGTGCCCTGCAATCGGCTCTCCGCGCGGCGGGCATCAACAAGCCCGCCACGCCGCACACGCTTCGCCACTCGTTTGCCACGCATCTCCTGCAGTCCGGCTATGACATACGCACCGTCCAGGAGCTGCTCGGCCACAAGGACGTCAGCACGACGATGATCTACACGCACGTCCTCAACCGCGGCGGGCCGCGGCGTCGTGAGTCCGCTGGACCGGTAGAATCCGGTCCATGAACGACCTCGAGGCCCTGTTCGCCGAGACGGGGCCTCTGGCTCGCGCGATCCCGGGTTACAAGCTGCGCCCTCAACAGGTGGAGATGGCGCAGGCCGTCGCCGAAGCCATCGACTCGCCTGGGCCTGCTCATCGCGGAGGCCGGCACCGGGCACCGGCAAGACCTTCGCCTATCTCGTGCCGGCGCTGCTCTCCGGCGGCAAAGTCATCATTTCCACCGGCACCAAGACCCTCCAGGATCAGCTCTTCGCGCGCGACATCCCGACGGTGCGCGAGGCGCTGCGGGTGCCGGTCACCGTTGCGCTGCTCAAGGGCCGCGCCAACTACGTCTGCCACTATCATCTGGAGCGCCAGGTCGCTCGACGGCCGCTTCGTCAACCGCGCGGACGTCGCCCATCTGCGGGCCGTGGAACGCTACGCGCGCACGTCCAAGACCGGGGATCGGAGCGGGCTGAGCGAAGTGCCGGAGGACGCCGACGATCTGGCCGCTGGTCACCTCCACGCGGGACAACTGCCTGGGCAGCGAATGCCCGCGCTACAAGGATTGCTTCGTGATGGAGGCGCGCAAACAAGCGCTGGCCGCGGATGTGGTCGTCGTCAATCATCACCTGTTCTTCGCCGACGTGATGCTGCGCGACGAGGGAGTCGCCGAGCTTCTCCCGGCGTGCAACACGGTGATTTTCGACGAGGCGCATCAGCTTCCCGAGACTGCCAGCTTGTTCTTCGGACAGAGCGTTTCCACCGCTCAACTGGTCGAGCTGGCGCGGGACACGCGGGTCGAGGCGGCGGCCGGCGCCAAGGACTTCGCCGCGCTGCCGGAAGCGGCGGTCGCTGTGGATCGCGCTGCGCGCGATCTGCGCCTCGCGGTGGGCGAAGAGACGGCGCGTCAGCCCGCGAAGGTGCTGGACGAGCGCGAGCCGTTCCGGCAGGCGCTGGACAAAGTCGCCGAGAAGCTCGGTGCGCTGGCGCGCCTGCTGGAGTTCCAGGCCGACCGCAGCGAGGGGTTGGACAATTGCTATCGCCGCGCGCAGGAGCTGAGCGCGCGCATCGAGCACTGGCGGAAGGCCGCGGAGAGCGACACTGTGCGCTGGGTCGAAGTGTTCCAGGGATCGCTGCAATTGAACGCGACGCCGCTGTCCATCGCCGATGTCGTGCGCAAGCAGCTCACCGACAGCGCGCGTGCATGGATCTTCACGTCGGCGACGCTGTCGGTGCGCGGAGACTTCTCCCACTACCAGTCCGAGATGGGGCTGGAGGGCGCGCGCACGGCCGCATGGGACAGCCCGTTCGACTTCCCGCACCAGGCGCTGCTCTACGTGCCGGAGCGAATGCCGGAGCCCAACAGCGATGGCTACACGCGCGCGGTAGTGGAGGCCGTGTTGCCGGTGATCGGCGCCAGCGATGGACGCGCGTTTCTGCTTGTTCACCAGTCTGCGCGCGATGCGCGAGGCACATCAGCTTCTGCAGGAGGGCTTCGCGCAGCGCGGTCACGAGTTTCCGCTGCTGCTGCAGGGCGAAGGCCCGCGCAGCAAGTTGCTGGAGCGCTTTCGCCAGCTCGGCAATGCGGTGCTGGTGGCGAGCCAGTCGTTCTGGGAAGGCGTGGACGTGCGCGGCGAGGCGCTGTCGCTGGTGATGATCGACCGGTTGCCGTTCCAGCCGCCCGACGACCCGGTGCTGGCGGCGCGCATCGACAAGATGAACGCGGAGGGCCACAACGCATTCATGGAATATCAGGTGCCGCAGGCCGTGATCACGCTGAAGCAGGGCGCCGGCCGCTTGATCCGCGACGAGACCGACCGCGGCGTGCTGATGATCTGCGACACGCGCATGGTGACCAAGCCCTACGGCAAGCGCATCTGGCAGAGCCTGCCGCCGATGACACGGACGCGATCGGTAGACGATGTGGTTGCGTTCTTCCGCCAGGAATCGCGCGATCTGCACTATTCCGTTCGGTCTGAGCCTGTCGAAGACTCAGGAGGACTTTCCTGAACGGAGTTGACGCCTCAGCTTGGGTCGTCGTCGCGTCCGCGCGAGTCGGTGTGCGATCCGCTGACGCACCAGATCGATGTGCGCCCTGAAACTGTACAGATTGTCCGAAGTAGGCCAGCGGCGTAGGTATGCGATTGACGGAACGTTCGATCTCATCGAGCCGATTTCATGAAGCCCTCCAGCGCCTCGGCGTTGGCGTTGTCCTCGAGCTGCAGCTCGATCTCTTTGAGTCGCGCGTACCAGCGGTAGATGCGCGAGCGCACGCGCCAGCGATACAGCGGCGGCACCAGTCGGACCAGCGGTATCGAAATTGCCAGAATCGGCACCAGCATCACCCACAAGCGGTCTACGAGATTCGCAGCCCAGAACGGCAGGTAGCGCTGCAGCAGGGGTGGCCCGGACTTGTAATAGCGTACGGCAACCTCGCTCAAGGGGAATCCGGTATCCCGCGGTGCCGGGAACTCGCCTTCGCGATCGAACACGCCCGCGCCGGAATGGATCTCGGTGGCAGCGCGCATGAACAGGTATGCGAGAGCAGGATGTAGACGTGTTCCGCGCGATCAGGTTCGCAGTTGGCGCAACGACCATGATGTCCTGCGATGGGACGTCCTGGGCGAGGTCGAACACGCCGTGAGGCAGAACCAGTCTGGTCAGATAGGGGAACAAGCGCGTATACGCTTCGGCGCGGTCGAAGCTGAGCAAGTGGATGCCGCGAGCCGCGGTGAGCCGGGCCACCGCATTCGAATCGGCAGGGGCGACCACCATCAGCGCGTCGATCTTGCCGTTGGTGAGCTGCTCTTCCCCTTCCTTTCCGCCCAGCGGCAGCAGCTGGGTGGGCGGCAGTACGGCACCGTTCATCGCGAGCAGTTGCAGTGCCAGCGCGCGCGTACCGCTTTCCTCTGCACCGATGGCGATCTTCTTGCCGCGCAGGCCGTCGAGATCTTTGATGGGCGCGCCGCGGTAGAACACCCAGAGCGGCTCATAATAGAGGCTGCCGAGCGACACCAGGTCCGGCGCGTTGGCGCCGAATCCGGTGCCGCCCTGGATGAACGCCACGTCCACGCCGGAGTTCGGGTCCATCAGAAGGGCCATGTTCTGCATCGCGCCGCTGGAGGGATGAAGCTCGAGCGTGATGCCGTTGCGCGCCATGAATTCCTTGTACTGCTTGGCGTAGTAGCCGTAGCGGCCCTCCTTCTGGCCCGACGCCATCACGATCTTCTTGGGCGGGGCGGGCTGGACGAAGTGGAACGCGATCGACGAATGCCGCGATGGTGAGCAAGATGGCCGGGGTCACCGCGATGAGTAGATCGCGCCGGCTCCAGGTGCGAAATCGGAAGTCTACGGGGAATCATGGCAACGGTTCGGAGTGATGGCGCGAATTATAGGCCCAGCGTCGGACATGCAGGCGGGGAGGTGCGGCGTTGACCTGGGCGATCGCGGTGCACGGAGGCGCAGGGGACTGGGAGGAAGCCCTCCACGAGAGGGCACGCGCCGGCGTCTCCAGCGCCGCCAAGCGTGGCGGTTCTCTGCTGGAGCAGGGCGCTTCGGCGCTCGACGCCGTGACGGCTGCCGTCGCGTTGCTGGAGGACGATCCGTTGTTCAACGCCGGCACCGGATCTGTTCTGAACCGTGACGGCGAAGTGGAAATGGATGCCAGCGTGATGACCGGGCACGATCTCGGCTTCGGCGCCGTCGCCGCGATACGCCGAGTGCGCAATCCCGTTCTGGTGGCGCGCTGCGTGATGGAGCGGAGCGGGCACGCGCTGCTGGCCGGGGAGGGTGCTGTTCGGTTCGCGCGCGAGCACGGCTTCGGCGACTACGATCCGATCACGGCGGAGGCGCGCGTGGCATTCGAGCGTGCGCGTCCAGGATCTGCGCCTGGGAACGGTCGGCGCGGTCGCGCTTGGATGGCGAGGGACGGTTGGCCGCCGCGACTTCGACCGGCGGAACGTTGCTGAAGCTCCCCGGGCGCGTAGGGGACACGCCGCTGCCCGGCGCGGGCACCTATGCCACGCGGGATGCCGCCGTCTCGGCGACGGGGAAGGGCGAGCTGACGATGCGGATACTCGCCGCGAAGAGCATTTGCGACCTCGTGTCCGCCGGCGTGCCCGTGCAGGAGGCAATGAGCCGCGTGCTGGAACGGATGCGACAGACGGTCGGTGGCGACGCGGGATTCATTTGCCGTCGGGCGCGACGGCTCGATCGGCATCGGCCACGGGACGCGCCACATGGCGGCAGCATGGTGGACATCGGAGCAAAGCGCGATCGTCGCGACGATGCGACGAGAATAGAGCGAGCGGTTTCCCTCTCCAGCGTGCGGGGGAGAGCCGGGGTGGGCGGGCTGCGGACTCGCCAGCCTAAGCGGGTACTGCAAACAAATCGTGCGTATCCGCACGGGTGATGCGCACCTGCGCGAACTCGCCGGCCTTGAGTCGCTTGCCGTTCTCGATGTAGACCAGTCCGTCGATCTCCGGTGCATCGGCCGCGCTGCGCGCCACCGCTTCGTCGCTGCGCACTTCGTCCACCAGCACGGTCATGGTCCGTCCGATCTTGGCGCGCACTCGAGCGGCGCTGATCGACTCCTGCGTAGCCATGAAGCGTGCGCGCCGCTCCTCCTTGACCTCCTCGGGCACCGGGTCGGGCAGGGCGTTGGCCGACGCGCCTTCGACCGGGCGAATAAGCGAAGCATCCGACGCGATCGAGCTGCGCTTCCTCGCAGAAAGTCCAGCAGCTCCTCGAACTCGGCTTCCGACTCGCCCGGAAAGCCGACGATGAACGTGCTGCGGATGGTGAGCTCAGGACAGATCTCGCGCCAGCGGCGAATGCGCGCGAGATTGTCCTCGGCGTTCGGCCGGGCGCTTCATCAGCTTGAGAATGCGCGGGCTGGCGTGCTGAAACGGCACGTCGAGGTAGGGCAGCAGCTTGCCTTCCGCCATCAACGGGATGACCTCGTCCACGTGCGGATAGGGATAGACGTAGTGCAATCGCACCCACACGCCGAGCTCGGCCAGCGCCCGCGCGAGATCGGTCATGCGCGTCTTGAGCGGCCGTCCACCCCAGAAGCCCGTGCGGTATTTGATGTCCACGCCGTACGCGCTGGTGTCCTGGGAGATGACGAGCAGCTCCTTTACGCCCGCCTTCACCAGATTCTCCGCTTCCTGCATCACCTCGCCGATGGGCCGGCTCACGAGGTCGCCGCGCATCGACGGAATGATGCAGAAGGTGCAGCGATGGTTGCAGCCTTCGGCGATCTTGACGTAGGCGTAGTGTCGAGGCGTGAGCTTGATGCCTTGCGGTGGGATGAGGTCGGCGAAAGGATCGTGCGGCTTAGGCAGATGCGCGTGCACGGCCGCCATCACTTCGTCGGTGGCGTGCGGGCCGGTCACCGCCAGCACTTGCGGGTGCGTCTGCTTGACGATGTCGCCCTTGGCTCCGAGGCAGCCGGTGACGATCACCTTGCCATTCTCGGCCAGCGCTTCGCCGATCGCGTCGAGCGACTCCTCGACCGCGGCATCGATGAAACCGCACGTGTTGACGACGACGAGATCGGCATCCTCGTAACTCGGTGCGACGACGTATCCTTCCGCGCGCAACTGCGTGAGGATGCGTTCGGAGTCGACGAGTGCCTTGGGACAGCCGAGCGAAACGAAACCTACTTTGGGCGCAACCGCCGCCATGAACCGGGCCGTCGCGAGGGTGCTAACCTGGATATCATGAAGGACTGGATGATCGCGCCCGAGTAGCCCGAGTGCAACACGGCGTACCCGCTTTGAATCGCTTGCGAGGTCGCTCTTGGGGCGCTCTGTTCGGGGCCTTGCGCTCGGTCGCTTGCCTCGGTCTTGCCGGCGGGCTCGCCCGAGAAGGGCGAATAGGGGTTGGCGAAGTTGGGAAACTGGAACGCGCCGAAGATGTTGCGCGCCTGCTTCTGCAGCTGCTGCTGCATCTCCAGGAACGTCTGCGCGCTCTGGTCCAGATAGCTCGTCATCAGACCCTGGATCGCCGGTCCCTGCATCTTGACGAAGTGGCTCCACGCCTCGGTGTTGAGCATCGGGTTCTCACCGAGCTTGCCGAGCGACTGCTCCTGAAGGCGGCGCTGGATTTCCATGAAAGTCTGGATGTTCTTTTCCAGGTATGTGCCCATCATGCCCTGCATGGCGTTGCCGTAGAAGCGGATGATCTGCGACAGCATGTCCGAGGAGAACATCGGCGCGCCGGCGCTTTCTTCCTCGAGGATGATCTGCAGCAGAATGCTGCGGGTGAGGTCCTCGTTGCTCTTGGCATCCACCACTTTGAATGGCGTCTGCCCGAGAACCAGTTTCTTGACGTCCGCCAGAGTGATGTAGCTGCTCGTCGCAGTGTCGTACAGACGACGGTTCGGGTACTTCTTGATCAATCGGGTGTCTTCGGACATGGGCCCTTATCCTTTCTGTGCTGCAACGTTCTGACTTAATTGAGTAATGCGTGTTACCCGAACCTGCCAATATGGCAAGTTTAACCTATTGAAAAGTAAACGCAAATGCTTTTTGCTGCGTCGCCGTAAGCATAGGTGTTGACAATCCGTTTGTCGATCGTTAGCATGTGTCTGGTGCATCGCAGCAAGGTAGCTTGGCAAAGGCGGGTTGAAGCGCAGTTTAGACAAGCTTATTAGAGAGCTACGGATGCGCGTGCGGTTGAAGCAGTTTGCGGCACTGAACAATATCTGGGCTGCGGCAGGCAGGTTCGAGAGAGCAGGGAACGCACGCGCGCGAAGGCTACGACAGCGCTCCCGGCACAGAGTTCGACGGCCGGAGCTGTTAAAAGGGCAGCTCGTTGAGCTGACGATGAAAGGATTAACCCAGACTGCGATGCAGTCTGTGCAGCTGGCGGAGAGACGCTCCGCCAGGGCAACCGCAGAAGCCATACAAGTGGCTGCGGAAAGCACGGGTTAGCACGGCTCCTCCCCCTTTATATAAGGTTCGCCTTATATCAAAGGTTCGCCCCGGTGGGTTTCTCCACCGGGGCTTTTTTTGTGGGTTCGCCGCGCACGCTAACTCGGCTTTCGATGAAGATTGAAACGATCGACTCGCGCCGAGCTCTTCGACACCGCTACTCCGTGGCACAGCCACGAGGTCGAAGCGCCCCAAGCATTGATCGTTCGATTTCCTCGAACCGGCGCCAGGCCTAGAACATATGCTGGCCGCCGTTGATCGAGATGTTGGCTCCGGTCACGAACGCCGCCTCGTCCGAGGCGAGATAGATGATGAGGCCCGCGACCTCCTCGGGCTTGCCCAGGCGTCCGACGGGGATCTGCGGCACGATCTTTTCGTTGAGGATGTTCTCGGGGATGGCGGTGACCATCTTGGTCCCGATGTAGCCCGGCGAGATTGTGTTCACCGTTACGCCTTTCTTGGCGACCTCGAGTGCGAGCGCTTTGGTGAAGCCGTGCATCCCGGCCTTAGCCGCGGAATAGTTGGTCTGACCGAAGGCGCCCTTCTGGCCGTTTACCGACGAGACATTGATGATCCGGCCCCACCCGCGATCGACCATCCCGTCCATGACCTGCTTGGTCATGTTGAACACGCTATCGAGATTGGTGCTGATGACCGCGTCCCAGTCGGCCTTGCGCCATCTTCTTGAACGTCATGTCGCGCGTGATGCCGGCGTTGTTGACCAGTACATCGACAGGGCCGGTCTCGGCCTCGTATCTTCTTCACCGCCTCTGCGCAGGAGTCGAAGTCGGCCACGTCGCACTGATAGGCGGAGAAGTTGTAGCCGCGCGCTCTCATGCTCGCGAGCCAATCCGCCGCTTTCTTGTTGCCCGGAGAGTACGTGACGATCACCGTGTAGCCGGCGTCGGCCATCTTGGTGCAGATAGATTCGCCCAGACCTCCCATGCCGCCCGTGACAAGTACGTTGCGCTTGGCCATGTTGCTCTCCTCCAGCCTGTTGGTTGTTTTCTCGATCTGCCGCTCGCGCGCTCACACGTTCCGGTCGCGCACGTACTCACCGGGTGCCGGCCGGCGGACCGGGTGCTGAGCGCTGCCTAACGTCTGCGGCGCCGGCATCTGCTCTCCGGATGTTCGCGACAGCCAGCTGACCCAGTGCGGCCACCAGCTCCCTGGTGTGTCGGTCGCCTGCTCCAGCCACTCGTGCGGGGCTGGCGGGCAACAGCTGGATTGAGCCAGTAGCTCGCGACGAACCGGTGCGGGCGGGTTGACTACGCCCGCAATGTGCCCGCTCGCACCAAGCACGAATTCGATTCTACCTCCAAGTAACTGCGTGCTCGCATAAGCGCTGCGCCACGGCACGATGTGGTCTTCGCGCGTTGCCAGCACGAAGGCCGGGCAGTCGATCGAGCGCAGGTCCAGCGGGCGGCCGCACAACGCCAGCTTTCCCGGCATGCGCAGATTGTTCTCGAGATAGGCGTTGCGCAGATACCAGGCGTACAGTCGACCGGGCAGGTTGGTGCTGTCGCTGTTCCAGTAGCAGGAGATCGAAGGCGCGCGGAGTCTGGCCCTTGAGGTAGTTGTTGATCACGAAAAACCATACCAGCTCGTTGGCGCGCAAGCTGGCGAAGGTCGAGGTCAGCACGCTGCCCGGCATCAAGCCGCCGTCGCGATACGTCTGCTCGCATTGGCTGACGTACTCTTCGTCGATGTAGACGCCGATCTCGCCCACGTCGTCGAAGTCCAGCATGGCGGCAAGCAGGGTCAGGCTGCGCCACGCGCTGCGGATGCTCCATTACCGCCAACGCAGACGCAAGCAATGTGCCTCCGACGCAGAACCCGAGCACGTTGACCTGATCGCAGCCGGTGATTTCCTGCACTGCTTCCAGCGGCGCGTATACGCCCTGGCGCATGTAGTCTTCCCAGGTCGAGCCGCCCAGCTCGCGCGGCACGTTGCGCCAGGAGACCAGGAAGACCTGGAAGCCCTGATCCAGTGCGTAGCGTACGAACGAATTCTCCGGCTGCAGATCCAGGATGTAGTACTTGTTGATGAACGGCGGCACGATGAACAAGGGCCGGCTGTATACCTGCTCGGTGCGGGGCGTGTACTGAATCAGCTCGACGATCGGGTTCTGATACACGACGGCGCCGGGCGTGACGGCGATATTGCGGCCGACCTCGAATGCGCTCTCGTCGCTCATGCGGATGCGGCCGCGTGCGACGTCCTCGCTGAGATGCTTGAGCCCTTGCGCCAGACTCGCACCCTTGCTCTGCGTCGCAAGACGGATGACTTCGGGATTGCTGGCCGCGAAGTTGGTCGGCGCGATTGCATCGAGATACTGGTGCAGCACGAAGGCGGCTCGGCGCTTCTTCGCGCTTGGCAACTGTGCAGCCTCGAGGAGCTCGTCGATCCAGCGCGCGTTGATGAGGTAGGACCGCTTCAAGTAGTCGAACCAGGGCAGGCTGCGCCACTCGGGACTTGCGAAGCGAGGGTCGGGTGTTGCCTCGGGCACTGCTTGAGGCGCTGGTTGGCTGGGTAGCAGCAAGCCTGACCATAACGCGAGATGTTCCTTGTAATAGCGGCGCTGAATCTCGGCGACTCGTTCTGGCTGGGCCGCCAGCGCATGCAGCAAGTCCCGCAGCGCGGCGGCGCCGTCCGGGAGGCGCTGCAGGAGATCGCGCAGCAGGCGATCGAGCAGCGTTTCCGTGCTGCTGTCCGCGCCAGCGGTATTCTGTGGCTCACCCGCGGGCGAGGTCAGGGGGAAGGCGGAGACGACATGTAGGCGATCAATCGTCGGCCGGGTCAGGCAGCGATCCAGATCAAGGCACCGTGGCGGCCGGTCACGCGGTCGCGGCGATGGGAAAAGAAGCGGAGCGGATCGCTGAAGGTGCACAGTCCGCCGCCAAAGACCGCCGTCATTCCAGCCCGCGAGAGACGGTGCCGAGCCAAAGCGTACAAATCGGCCAACCACTTTGCTTCGCGCAGTGGTCTCGAACGCCGCCATCGCCGCTGCGTCGTCTGTCGTGAAGGTCTCGAACACGTCGGCGCCGACTTCGAACTTCTGCGGCCCAATCGCCGGGCCGAGCCACGCTATGAGCTCGTCGGGCGATACCCCGAGGGCAGACACGGTTCGTTCCAGCACCCCCGCGCTCAACCCGCGCCAGCCTGCATGCGCGGCGGCCACACGAGTCCCTTCGCGGTCGCAGAAGAGGACAGGCAGGCAGTCCGCGATCTGGACGGCGCACACGACTCCGGCGATTCGGGTGAAGGCGGCGTCCGCGGTTGATTCGGCTCAGCCGCGCGATCGGCCTGCACGACGTCGATCCCATGCACCTGCTGGAGCCACCTCGGCTCGGAAGGCAATCGAGCGCTCAGGCGTGCGCGATTCTCGCTGACCGCCTGTGGATCGTCGCCCACACGCGTGCCGAGGTTCAGGCTGGCGTAGGGGCCGCGGCTGACGCCGCCGTTGCGCGTCGTGACGAGCGCCTTCACGCGCGGCGGCGCAGGCCAGACAGGCTCGATCCAATCAGCCGGAGCGCTCATGCTGCTCGAGATCGGCGAGAAGTTCGGCGAGGTCCGCCGGGAGCAGCGCATGAAAGGTCAGCCTTGCGCCCGTCGCGGGATGCGTGAGCTCCAGGCGGGTGGCGTGCAGCGCCTGACGCGGGAAGCTGCGTGCAGACTCGGGCAGAAGCGCGCGCCAACCTCGTGCTTCCGTACACGGGATCGCCCAGCAGCGGATGGCCGATGGAATGCATGTGCACTCGGATCTGATGCGTGCGGCCGGTTTCCAGGTTGCACTGGACCAGCGACCAGCCGGCCCCCGCCCGTAGAGACTTGGAAACGCGTCACCGCAGATTTGCCGCGCGCCACCACCGCCATTCTGGTGCGCACGACCGGATGCCGCCCGATAGGGGCTTCCACCCGCCCGCGGACTGCAGGCACGCCCGCGACCACAGCGAGATATTCCCGCTGCACCGAGTGCGCCTGGAGCTGGCGCACCAGACCGTCTGGGTTTCGAGGGTCTTCGCGACCACCAGCAGGCCGCTGGTGTTCTTGTCCAGCCGATGCACGATACCCGCGCGGGGCACGCCGCTCAATGCCGGCGCGTGATGCAAGAGTGCGTTCAGCAATGTTCCGTCCGGATTGCCGCTGCCGGGATGCACCACCAATCCGGCCGGCTTGTCGATCACCAGCAGCTGCGCGTCTTCGTGCACGACCGCGAGCGGAATGTCCTGCGGCGCGGACGCGCGCGCAGCCGGATCCAGCTCGGCGTCGCACCTCGATTTGCTCGCCGCCCCAGACCTTGCTCTTCGGCGTGGCCGCCGCACCATCCACCGTCACTCGCGCGCGCCGCACCCAGTCCTGCAAGCGGCTGCGGGAGTATTGCGGGCAGCAGCCGAGCCAGCGCCTGGTCCAGGCGCAGCCCCGCCATCGCGGCAGGCACCCGCAGTTCGATCGGCGCGCCGGCGCCGTCCGCTGCCGGTCTGGGCACGGTGTTTCCGCTATAATTCGGCGCGTTTTTCTCCAGAACCATTATGCGAAGTAGTGTAGCGTCAATTTCCACCGTGCTGCTGCTCGGGCTCGCGGCGATCCTCGCTGCCTGCAGCCAACGAGGACAAATACGACGAGACCCGCGACTGGTCCGCCGAAAAGTTGTACCGCGAGGCCAAGGACGAGCTGGTCGGCGGCAACTACAAGAAGGCGATCGGCTACTACGAGAAGCTGGAGGCGCGCTATCCCTATGGCAAGACTGGCCCAGCAGGCGCAGCTCGAGATCGGATACGCCTACTACAAGGACAAGGATCCGGTATCGGCGCTGGCCGCTGCCGATCGCTTCATCAAGCTGCATCCGAATCACCCCAACGTGGACTACGCCTACTATCTCAAGGGCCTGGTCAACTTCAACGAGGACATGGGGCTGCTGGGCGGTATCTCGGGCCAGGACATGAGCGAGCGCGATCCGAAGGCGGCGCGCGAATCGTTCGAAGCGTTCAAGGAGCTGGTGACGCGCTTCCCGGACAGCAAGTATTCGGCCGACGCGATACGTGCGCATGCGCTATCTGATCAACGCCATGGCGCGCCAACGAAGTGCGCACCGCGGAATACTACCTGCGGCGCAAAGCCTATGTGGCTGCCGTCAACCGCGCGCAATTCGTGCTGGCCAACTACCAGCCAGTCGCCGATGGTCGAGGGGGCGCTGATCGTGCAGGTCAAAGCCTATGATGCAATGGGGCTCACGGAGCTGCGCGACGACACCGAGCGCCTGCTCAGGCTCAACTATCCGAACACCAAGTTCTCCCTGGCCGGCTTGCGCAAGAAGCCGTGGTGGCAGTTGTTCTAGTCCCGAAGTAAGTTGCCGTCGTGGTGAGTCGGAGCCACGTCGCTTGCAGCTCATCGCACCTCGCTCCTGCGAACGGGACCTGACGAACGTGATTTGCGAGATAGGCGCTCTCCCGTCTGATAGCCAGCTATCTCGAGCGCGGCCTTGAGCTGCGCGACGCTGACGCGCGTCGGGTCGAACGTGACCTTGGCCTCACCTCTGTCCAAGGACACTTCGGCGCTGGCCACGCCATTCATCGTCTGCAGCACTCTCGTTACACTTTGCGCGCAACCCGCGCAGGTCATCCCTCCGACTTGCAGCGTTGTCGTTTCCACGTTTTGCTCCACCTCGTCGGATCGAGCGATCACGAAGGGTTCAGGGTAGCTTTTCCGGCTTCCAGCGGCGCAGCAGCAGAGAATTGGTGACCACTGACACCGAGCTCATGGCCATTGCCGCGCCGGCGACGATCGGATTCAGCCAGCCGAGCGCGGCCAGCGGAATTCCAAGCGCGTTATAGCCGAAAGCGAAGAACAGATTCTGGCGGATTTTGGACAGCGTTGCGCGCGACAGCGAGATCGCATCGACCACGCCGGCGAGATCGTTGCGCATGAGCGTGACGTCGGCGGCCTCGATGGCGATGTCCGCGCCGCTGGCGAAGGCGAAGCTCACGTCGGCGGCCGCCAGCGCCGGCGCGTCGTTGATGCCATCGCCGGCCATGCCGACGAATTTGCCTTCGGCCTTGATGGCGCTGCACCTCCGCTGCCTTGTCCTGCGGCAGCACGCCTGCTTTCCAGCGCGCGATCCCGAGCTGACCCGCGACCACCTGCGCCGTGGCTGCGTTGTCGCCCGTCAGCATGACGAGTTCGACTCCAGCGGCACGCAGGCGTGAAACCGCATCAGCGGTGGTCTTCCGCAGCGGGTCTGCTATACCCAGATAGCCGAGTATCCGCGCGTCGTCAGCGAGCGCCACGACAGTCTTGGCTGCGCCAGCCAGCCGCTCCACGACTCGCGCATCGACCGTCAGTCCCCGCGTCGCCATCCACGCGGGCGTACCGATCAGCAACGGTCCGGCCCTCGACCTCACCCTCGATGCCCTGACCAGGGCGAGCCTGCACGCGTGTCGCGGTGGCGGGCGTCACGCCGAGCTCGACGGCCTTGCGCAGCACCGCGCCCGCGAGCGGATGCTCGGAACCACGCTCCAATCCGGCCGCAAGCGACAGCATCTGACGCGGATCCACAGCGTTTGCCGCAACCAGATCCGTCACGGCGGGTCTTCCCACGGTGAGCGTGCCGGTCTTGTCGACGACCAAGATCTGGATTCTCTCGGCGCGCTCCAGTGCCCCTGCGTCGCGCACGAGTATCCCGGACTGAGCGCCGCGGCCGGTCCCCACCATGATGGCGGTAGGCGTCGCGAGTCCCAATGCACACGGGCACGCGATCACGAGCACGGCGACCGCGTTGATCAGAGCCGCAGTGAACGCGCCGGTGGAAAGCCACCAGATGACCAACGTCGCCAGCGCGATCACCAGGACGACGGGGACGAAGATGCCCGAGATCCGGTCCGCCAGGCGCTGGATCGGCGCCTTGCTGCCTTGGGCTTCGCCGACCAGGCGGATGATCTCGGCGAGCTGTGTCTTGGCGCCCACCCGCAGCGCGCGGCACTTGAGCAGACCTGTGCCGTTCTGCGTCGCCGCGAAAACTCGCGCGTGCGGCTCCTTGGAGACGGGCAGGCTCTCGCCGGTCAGCATGCTCTCGTCGATGCTGGAGCGCCCCTCCAGCACTTCGCCGTCGACCGGCACGCGTTCGCCGGGACGAACGAGAAACACGTCGCCTACCACCACATCGACGACATCCACATCGAACGTTTGCCCATCGCGCTCGATGCGCGCTTGCTTTGGCTGGAGGCGAATCAGCTGCTCGATGGCGACCGAGGTACGGGCTTTGGCGCGCGACTCCAGCAGCTTGCCCAGCAGCACCAGAGTGATGATGACGGCGGCCGCCTCGAAATAGACATGCTGTCCGTCTAGTCCCAACAGCGTGACGACGGCGCTGTACAGATATGCCGCACCGGTGCCCAACGCCACCAGCACGTCCATGTTGGCGCCGCCGCCGCGCAACGCATGCCAGGCGCCGACATAGAAGCGCTTGCCGACCCAGAACTGGACCGGGGTGGCGAGCGCGAGCTGCAGCCAGCGCGGCAGCAAATCACCGTGATGGCCGGCGAACATCCAGACCATCTGCGCGACAAGCGGCGCTGACAGCGCAGCGGAGATCCAGAACAGCGTCAGCTCGCGGCGGTACTGGGCATCGCGGCGAGCCCTTTCCGCCGCAGGGTCCGGCTGCACGACGACCTCGGCGCCATAGCCCGCCTGCTCGACCGCGTCGATAAGCTGCTGGACCGCCGTCGAGCCTTGGGCGACGCGTACGCGCGCGTTCTCGGTGGCCAGGTTCACGTTCGCGGACACTCCGGGCAGGCGATTGAGCGCCTTCTCGATGCGCGCCGCGCATGCGGCACACGTCATGCCGGTGATGCGAAGGTCGACGGTGTCCTGGGTGGCAGGGTAAGGGGCGTTCATCCTTCTCAATATGGCGGCGAAGCGGTACGGATCAACCTGCGTGCGCTGCGGTTTGGAGCCAGGCAGTCCCCGCCGCGCCGGACGGAAGCCCTCAGCGCTGCAGGTCCGGAAGATCCTTGAACAGGTCCAGCGCCTCGGGGTTCGCGAGCGCTTCCTTGTTCTTAACCGGCAGGTCGTGCACCACGTTGCGCACGGCCAACTCCACGATCTTGCCGCTCTTGGTGCGCGGGATATCGGCGACCTGGATGACCTTCGCGGGTACGTGTCGAGAGGTGGTGTTGTTGCGGATCTGGTTCTTGATCTTCTTGGTCAGCGCCTCGTCCAGCGCAAGGCCGTCGCGCAGGCGCACGAACAGAACCACACGGACGTCGTTTTGCCAGTCCTGGCCGATCACCAGACTCTCGATCACCTCGTTCAGCTGCTCGACCTGGCGATAGATCTCGGCTGTCCCGATGCGTACTCCGCCGGGATTGAGCACGGCGTCGGAGCGGCCGTAGATCACCGCCGTCCCGCGAGGCGTGAGCTCCATGTAGTCGCCGTGACACCAGACGCCGGGGAAGCGGGTGAAGTAGGCATCGCGGTACAGATTCCCGTCCGGGTCGTTCCAGAAGCCGATGGGCATCGAAGGGAACGGCGCAGAGCACACCAGCTCTCCTTTCTCGCCCACGACCGGCTTGCCCTCGTCGTTGAACACCTCGACTTTGAGCCCGAGCCCGCGGCACTGCATCTCGCCGCGGTACACGGGCAACAGGGGGCTGCCGACCACGAAGCACGACACGATGTCGGTGCCGCCGGAGATCGAGGACAGCAGCAGGTCTTGCTTGATGTTGTTGTACACGTAGTCGAAGCTCTCGGGCGCCAGCGGCGAGCCGGTCGAAGTCATCGTCTTGACGCTGTCCAGCCGGTGCGTGTCTCGAGCCTTGACTCCCAGTTTCGCCAGCGCGTCGATGTACTTGGCCGACGTGCCGAAGATGCTCATGTTCTCGGTGTCGGCCAGGTTGAACAGCACGCTGGGGTTGGGGTAGAAGGGCGAGCCGTCGTACATCAGCAGCGTCGCGCCGGTGGCGAGCCCCGACACCAGCCAATTCCACATCATCCAACCGCATGTCGTGAAGTAGAACAGCCGGTCGCCTCGTTTGAGGTCGGTGTGGAGCTGGTGTTCCTTCACGTGTTGCAGCAGCGTTCCGCCCGTGCCGTGCACGATGCACTTCGGGACACCGGTTGTGCCCGAGGAATACAGGATATAGAGCGGATGATTGAATGGTACCTGCTCGAATGCGATCTCGCCCGGCTGCAGTCCGCTGGTGAATGCGTTCAGGTGTACGGCCTTGGGGATGTCGCCGATCAACGGCTTGGCGATGAGGTAAGGCACAACAACCACCTGCTTCAGCGTCGGCAGGCGCCGCACGATGTCGGCCATGCGCGGCAAGGTGTCGTGGGTCTTGCCCGAGTAATAGTATCCGTCCACGCAAAACAGCACTTTGGGCTCGATCTGCCCGAAACGATCGAGCATGCCCTGCACCCCGAAGTCCGGCGAGCAGGAGGACCATATCGCCCCGACGCTGGTGGTCGCGAGCAGCGCGACGATGGTTTCGGGCATGTTGGGCATGACCGCGGCGACACGGTCACCGGGCTGGACCCCCATTGCCCGCAGGGCTTGCGCAGTGATGGAAACCTGATCGTGCAGCTGCGCGAAGCTCAGCTTGCGCCGCACCTTGTTCTCGCCCCAGAACACCAGCGCGGCCTCATGGTCGCGCCGCCGCAGCAGGTTCTGCGCGAAGTTGAGGCGGGCGTTGGGGAACCAGCGCGCGCCGGGCATCTTCTCGGGCTCGACGAGATACGGACCGGCCCCCATGTCGCCGATGACGCCGGCAAAGCTCCATACCGATTGCCAGAACTTCTCGGGCTCGCGAATGGACCACTCGTACAAGGAAGTGTGGTCGGAGCAGTCGGCCTTCCAGCGCCCGTTCACCTCTTGGATGAAACGCGTGAGATTGGCCTGCGCCTTGCGCTCGGCGGAGGGCTCCCAGAGCGGGGTGGGGTTGGCTTGGTTCATGTCGCTACTCGGGCCGCATTTGCGGAAACAGAATCACATCGCGGATGCTTGGGCTGTCGGTCAGCAGCATCACCAGCCGGTCGACGCCGATGCCTTCGCCCGCAGTGGGCGGCAGCCCGTACTCGAGCGCGCGGACGTAGTCGGCGTCGTAGAACATGGCTTCTTCGTCTCCGCCTGCCTTGGAGTCGGCCTGGTTTCGCAGACGCTCGGCCTGGTCTTCGGGATCGTTGAGCTCGGAGAATCCGTTCGCGATCTCGCGTCCGGCGATGAACAGCTCGAAGCGGTCGGTCACCGAGGGATTTGCATCGTTACGGCGCGCCAGCGGCGAGACATCGGTGGGATGGGCAACGATGAACGTCGGCTGTGTGAGCTTGGCCTCGGTAGTCTGCTCGAACAGCTTGAGCTGCAGCAGGCCGATGCCGTCGGTCGGAAACACCTCGACGCCGAACGGCGTCAGCGCCGCGCGCAAATAGTCTGTCTTCTCCAGCTCGTTCAGCGGATGTCGCGGGTTGTATTTCGCGATCGCTTCCGCCATGGTGAGCCGGTCGAATGGCTTGCCCAGCTCGATGGTCTCGCCTTGATAGGCGAGGGAAGTCGAGCCCGCAACCTCTTGCGCGACTTCGCGCAGCAGCGTCTCGGTCAGGTCCATCAAATAGCGATAGTCCTGGTAGGCCTCGTAGAACTCGAGCATCGTGAACTCGGGATTGTGGCGGGTCGAGATGCCTTCGTTGCGAAAGTTGCGATTGATCTCGAACACCTTTTCCAGGCCTCCCACCACCAGCCGCTTGAGGTAGAGCTCGGGCGCGATGCGAAGGTACAGATCCATGTCGAGCGCATTGTGATGCGTGACGAACGGACGCGCCGCAGCGCCGCCGGGAATCGGCTGCATCATCGGCGTTTCGACTTCGAGATAGCCGCGCGCGACGAAGAACTCTCGCATCGCCTGGACGATCCGCGAGCGCGCCTTGAACACGCGCAGCGACTCCGGATTGGTGATCAAGTCCAGGTAGCGCTGGCGGTAGCGCTGCTCCTGATCGGCCAGGCCGTGAAACTTCTCCGGCAGTGGGCGCAGCGACTTCGACAGCAACCGCAGGCCGCTGACTTTGACCGAGAGCTCGCCGGTGCGGGTTCGGAACAGCGTCCCTTGCGCGCCCAGGATATCGCCCAGGTCCCAGTGCTTGAACTGCTCGTACAACGGCTCGCCCAGCTCGTCGCGCGTGACGTAGAGCTGGATGCGGCCGGACACGTCCTGGATGGTGGCGAAGCTCGCTTTGCCCATCACGCGCTTGAGCATCATCCGGCCGGCGACCGTCACCTTGGTCTGCGCGGCCTCCAGCTCTTCGTTCGGCTTGTCGGCGAATGCCGCTTGCAGTTCGCCGGCCAGATGGGTGCGCCGGAAGTCGTTGGGGAAAGCGACGCCCTGGCTTCGCAGCGCCTGCAGCTTCGCGCGCCGCTCCGCAACGATCTGATTCTCGTCGACAGCGGGGACGTCCTTTGAGACTTCTGGTTTGTGGTTCTCAGACATTACCTGTTCCCAATGCTGTCGCTCGAATCACGCATCACGAACCACGAGCCATGAATCACGAATCACGGTAGTTACACACCTTGCTTCAAACTAGCGGTGATGAACTGATCCAGATCGCCGTCCAGCACCGCCTGCGTGTTGCCCACCTCGACGTTGGTGCGCAGGTCCTTGATGCGCGACTGGTCCAGCACGTAGGAGCGGATCTGGTGGCCCCAACCGATGTCGGTCTTGGTGTCTTCGATTTTCTGTTTCTCCGCCTCGCGCTTGCGC
>CAVVDJ010000008.1:0-188613 GCA_963747025.1 uncultured beta proteobacterium | reverse complement strand
CAACTCGGCTTCGTAGAGGCGCGACTTCAGCATCGCCATGGCCTCGGCCCGGTTGCGGTGCTGCGAGCGATCGCTTTGACACTGGACCACGATACCGGTGGGGAGGTGTGTGATGCGGATCGCCGAATCGGTCTTGTTCACGTGTTGTCCGCCCGCACCGCTGGCGCGGAAGGTATCCACGCGCAGGTCCGCCGGGTTGATCTCGATCTCGATGGTCTCGTCGACCTCGGGGTAGACGAATACGCTCGCAAAGGAAGTGTGACGCCGGGCGTTCGAATCGAAGGGTGACTTGCGCACCAGTCGATGGATCCCGGACTCGGTCCGCAATGTGCCGTAGGCATAGTCCCCGGTGATTTTGAGCGAGGCGCTTTTGAGACCCGCGACTTCGCCGGGCGACTCCTCGAGGACCTCGACCTTGAAGCCGCGTCGCTCCCCGAAGCGCGAGTACATGCGCTCGAGCATGGCGGCCCAGTCTTGCGCCTCGGTGCCGCCCTGGCCCGCCTGGATGTCCAGAAAGCAGTTGTTCGGGTCCATCGGGTCGGAGAACATGCGGCGGAACTCCATGTCCGCCACGGCTTTCTCCAGCGCATCGACGTCCCGCGCTACCGACTCCAGGCCGGCTTCGTCGTCCTCCTCGCGCACCATGGTCAGCAGTTCACCGCCGTCCTGCAGCCCCTGGGTCACGCGTTGGACGGTGCCGATCATCGCCTCCAGCGCCTTGCGTTCCTTGCCGATTTCCTGCGCCCGCTTGTTGTCCTGCCAGAGGGCGGGATCCTCGCTGAGCTTGATCAGTTCGTCGAGACGCTGTCGCTTGGCGTCGAAGTCAAAGATACCTCCGAAGCTCGCCGATCCGCTGCTCCAGATCGGTGAGCTTGTTGGCCACCGCGTTGAGACGTTCTGCTTCCATGGGTGCGTGTTCCTAGTGTGCCCTGTCGTGCGTCGCGACGCACACAGCGTTTCGAGCGGGCGGGGGGAAAGCGCGTAATTCTAACAGTGCGAAGGCCTCAGGCGAACAGCAGTAGACCAGCCACAGCACCCACCGCGGTGGATACGAGACCCGGGAGGCAGCGGCGCAACATGTCCATGCCTCCGCTCGTGCCGATCAGCCCGAGCTTGAACCCGATGTTGGACAGAAAGGCGAGCCCGATGGCAGTCACGGCCTGGGGCGCGACAAGGTCGCCTAGTCCGAACAGCCGCAGCGCCGAAAGGGTAATGGCGTCGACGTCGGTCAGGCCGGAGACCAGCGCCACGCCGTACAGACCCGCGGCGCCCGCCTTGTCGTGCAGCCAGGCTGCGACCAGAAGCACCACTGCGTACACCAGCGCGAACACCAGGGCGGTGCGAAGCTCGGTCGGATTGCTGATGGACGGCACGGGTGGCTCGTCCTGACTCTGGAGTTTGCGCAACCGATAGGCAACTGTCGCGGCTCCCGGCAGCAGCGCGCAGCCGAGCACGGGGAGCAGGGCTGACAACAGCGTGGGCGAGACCACCGCGGTCAATACTGCAAGGCGGCCAAGCACCACCAGATTCGCCAGCACGATGACAGCGGCGGACAGATCGCGCAAAGGCGGTGCTGAGCGTCCATGACGTGCATATACCAACGTCGTCGCAGTGCTCGACACCAGGCCGCCGAACACACCGAGCAGCGCCGCACCATACCGCCGACCGACGATGCGCAGCGCGAGATAGCCGGCCAGGCTCACGCCGGATATCAGCACCACCATGAGCCAGATCTGGCGTGCGTTGAGGGCGGAATAGGGGCCGAACGCGCGGTCCGGCAGGATCGGCAGGATGATGAACGAAACCACGGCGAACTGAAGGATGGACACCAGGTCGCGCCGCTCGAGGTTTTGCGCCAGGCCTTTGAGCTCGGGTTTTAGATACAGCAGCACCGTGGCGGCGATCGCCAGCATCACCGCCAGGCGATCGAATCCGTACGCGACCATCGCGCCGAGCGCGAAGCACAGCACGAGAGCTGCAGTGGTGGTGGTGCCCGGCTCCTCTTTGATCTCGCGCGGGTTGGTGAGGGCAGTCTCGAAGTAGGCCACAATGATCATTGCGCCCACCACCAGGAATCCCGCGACGGTCATCCAGGGCGCGCCCTGCGTCTGGGACAGCACCCCGCATACAGTACCCAGGACGGCGACCAAAGCGAACGTGCGCAGACCCGCGCGCGCGGCCGGGTTGCGTTCGCGCTCGAGGCCCATGAGCAGGCCAAGTCCCAGGCTGGTCAGAAAATGCGGCAACCGGTCCAACCCCTCGGCGGCAAGCCAGGAGAAGTCCATCAGCGACTCACCGCGACGTGCGCGGGCTCCCAGTGCTCAAGCACGAGTTGCAGCGACCGCATGGCGTTGTACTCGTTGATGTCGAGGCGAAACACGGCGTGGATCGCATTGGGTAGCGGCTCCGAGCTTCCGAACAACACAGCGCTCGCCGCGCGCGCTCCGGGCTGGATGCTCGTGAGCTCGAGGCGTAGATGATTGCCGCCCATCACGCGCTGGCTGTCCACGCGGAAATCGCCATGGAATCGCGGCGGAGGGAAACCCTGGCCCCACACCGGCTCAGTCAGCCGTTCGGCCACGGCCAGGCTCATCTCCGAGGGCAACAGCGAGCCATCGGTTTCGATGCGCAGGTGCAGATCCGCCGGAGTGAGCAGCTCCCGCAAGGTATTGTCGAACACGGTGCGGAACCGCGCGAAGTCCGGCTGCCGGATCGACAGCCCAGCTGCCGACGCATGACCGCCGAAGCGCAGCAACAGCCCAGGCTCGCGCTTGTCGACCAGATCCAGCGCATCGCGCAAATGCAGGCTGGGTATGGAACGCCCCGAACCGCGCAGCTCGCCCGACGGGCCCGGAGCGAAGGCGATCACGGGCCGGTGAAAACGTTCGCGGATGCGCGCGGCAAGGATCCCGATCACGCCTTGATGCCAGTCGGGGTCGTAGAGCGAGATGCCGAATGCTTCGCCGGGGTCGACGGTCTCCAGATGCGCCAGCGCCTCGTCGTGCATGTTGGCTTCGATGGCGCGGCGCTCGCGGTTGAGCGCATCGAGCTGGCTTGCGAGCTCGGCCGCCCTGGCCGCGTCCGGGGTGACGAGGCACTCGATCCCCAGCGACATGTCCTGCAGTCGGCCCGCCGCATTCAACCGAGGTCCCAGCACAAATCCGAGGTCGTAGGCGCTGGCGCGCGCGGGATCGCGTCCCGCGATGCGCAACAGAGCCTCGATGCCGGGCTGTGCGCGACCGGCGCGGATGCGGCTCAGCCCCTGCGCCACGAGGCGCCGATTGTTGTCGTCGAGGCGCACCACGTCGGCGACCGTGCCGAGCGCCACGAGGTCGAGCAGACGCGCGAGGTTGGGTTCCGTGCGGCCGGAGAAAGCGCCGCGCGTGCGCAGCTCCGCCCGCAACTGCAACATGGCGTAGAACATCACACCTACGCCGGCCAGGTGCTTGCTCGGAAACCCGCAGCCGGCCTGGTTCGGATTGACGATGCAAGCGGCGTCAGGTAGTCGGTCACCCGGCAAATGATGATCGGTGATCAGCACTTGGATCCCGAGCTGCTTAGCCTGCTCCACCCCATCCACCGAAGCGATGCCGTTGTCTACAGTGATCAGAAAGTCGGGCTGGCGTTCCGCGGCAAAGCGCACGATCTCCGGAGTGAGCCCGTAGCCGAATTCGAAACGATTGGGGACGACGTAGTCGACGTCTGCACCCATGTCGCGCAGCGCGTGGAGGCCCACGGCGCAGGCGGTGGCGCCATCCGAGTCGTAGTCCGCGACGATCAGCAGGCGTTTTCGCGCTGCGATCGCGTCCGCCAGGATCTGTCCCAGGCGGTCGAGATTGTGCATGCGGTCGGGCGCGATCAAGTGACCGAGCGCGGGGTCGAGCTGCGCCGCAGTGGTAACCCCTCGCGCGGCCAGCACGCGGGCTAGCACGCGATCGAGCCCCGCCTCGGTGAGCGTCCGGCAAGCTTCCAGCGGGAAAATCCGATCGACGATCTCGGGCATGCTCAGTGGGCAAACACCGGGGCGCGGCGCCAGAACTTCCAGAGGTCGCCCGCGCTCAGATCGAAGCGAAGAGTGCCATCGCCTCTCCCGACCAGCAGCGACAGCATCGAGAGCTCCCGTCCTCGCAACGCTCTGAGCATGGGCGTGAACCACTTCTGCTCGAGATCCTCCAGCAGATTACTCGGGCCTGCCGGAATAGGACTCAGCACCAGCACGTGCTCGCCCTGACTCGCCTGGGCCAACCACTGCTCGGCGCTCGGCAGCGGAGCCCAAGCTACTCCAGAAGCGAGCGCGAGCCCTCGCGCCAACGGATCGTCGCCCCACATACCGGCGAACACGCCCGGGACCATATCGGGTAGCACGCCGCCGCCCCAGAACCACACGCTGTTGACCGTCGGCTGACCGGCAGCGTCCCGCGCCTCGTTCACGGTGTGCGAATGGAATAGCATCTGGATCTCGTTGAACCAACGGTGCCAGGCGAGTGCGTCAGCGCCCTTCGGCAGCAATGGGTCGATATTGCGCCCGGCTGCGGCGCGCAGAGACGAAGTCGCGATCTCGGGTACGCGGTCGACGGTGACGTACCAGCGGGTAGGGTTGGACGCGACAAATCGCAGGCCGTCCGCTGCGAAGTGAGCGTTGAGCGCGTCGATCAGCGCGCTCGCGGACTCCGGCTCGAGCGTAAAGTGGCGCGCGTCGACCAGCAAGACCGCGTCGCGCTCCGCTCGCAGGTGTACGGGATCGGCGCGGAGCCAGTAGCGCGCGCCGGCCTCGCCACCGTCCCCGAGCCAGCTGAACGGTGCCACGGGCCAGTCGCGTTGCCGCTGTACGCCGAACGAATCGAGCAGCACCGACTCCAAATCCCTGTCCGCGAAGGTCGCGGTGCGCGCGCGGCACAGGATGCGAGACAACCCGGGCAAATCGGCGAGCGTATCGCGCTCGTCCGCTGCGACGGGCAGAGGCGAGAACAAGAACAACCGGAGCGATCGCATGGCAGGCGATTCGAGTGTAGCACGGACGTCCGGCCGGCCAACGCAGATTCGCGGGGGCGCGCCGACTGTGGCACACTTTGCGCCGCTTCGCGTACCCCTGACCTCACCGGACTCCCAGTGCCCTGAGTCGTAAGTTCGTCGGCAGATTTCCGTGTCACGAAGACGATTGGGCGCTGGAGGTGCAAGCGACGCGGCCCCGACTGGAAAACCGCCTAGTTGGCCGTCAGGCAAGGCGTGAAGCCTTGCTAGTGGCGGGCGCCACGGCGAGGCTTCGCAACACAGCAGGGCGGTCAACCGGGCGGTTTCGGCGGCGAACTTACGACTCAGGACACTTGTGCAGCCTTACGAGCTTTTGGTCGGCTTGCGCTACACGCGCGCCAAGCGCCGCAATCATTTCATCTCTTTCATTTCCATGGCGTCGATGCTGGGCATCGCCATCGGCGTGATGGCGTTGATCGTGGTGCTGTCGGTCATGAACGGCTTCCAGAAGGAGCTGCGCGCGCGCATCCTCGGCGTCGCCTCACATGTCCAGATCAGCGGCGCCGACGGCCGGCTCGCGAACTGGCGGGAAGTCGCGCGCGAGGCGAGCGCCGACCCCGACGTACTCGCGGCGGCACCTTACATCTCAGCGCAGGGACTGCTGGCCAACCAGCAAAACGTGCAGGGAGCGCTGGTGCGCGGTGTAGTGCCGGAGCTCGAAGACCAGGTCGCCGACATCGGCAGCCACATGAGGCGCGGCAGCCTGGCCGATCTCAAGCCCGGCCAGTTCGGGATGGTGCTCGGCGTCGAGCTCGCGCATTCGGTCGGTGCGCGCGTGGGAGAGAAGGTGGTGCTGATCGCGCCCCAGGGACAAGTGACGCCTGCGGGGATCCTGCCGCGCATCAAACAGTTCACCGTAGTCGGCGTGTTCGAGGTCGGGATGTACGAATACGACGCTGGCCTTGCGCTGGTGAGCCTGGAGGATGCGCAGAAACTCTACCGTCTCGGCGACGAGGTGTCCGGGCGTGCGCCTGAAGCTCAAGGATCTGTTCCGCGCCCCCGAGGTGGCACGCGAGCTCACGCGCACGCTCCCCGGCGATCTGTATATCTCCGACTGGACCCGCAGCCACGCCAACTTCTTCCGTGCGGTGCAGATCGAGAAGAACGTCATGTTCATCATCCTCACTTTGATCGTCGCGGTAGCGGCGTTCAATCTGGTCTCCACGTTGGTGATGGCGGTGACCGACAAGCAGCCCGACATCGCCATCCTGCGCACGCTGGGCGCCACGCCGATCTCGATCATGAAGATCTTCGTCGTGCAGGGCTCGCTGATCGGTGTCATCGGCACTGCCATCGGCGTCATCGGCGGGATCCTCATTGCGCTCAACGTGGACGTCGTGGTGCCCGCGATCGAGCGTTTGTTCCGGGTTCAGTTTCTGGCCAAGGACGTCTACTACATCAGCGAGCTGCCTTCCGACCTTCAGATCCGCGACGTGGTGACGGTGGGTGTGATGTCGCTGCTGCTCAGCTTGTTGGCGACCCTCTACCCGAGCTGGCGCGCCTCGCGTGTGAACCCGGCGGAAGCGCTGCGCTATGAGTGAGCCCGTGATCCGCGCACGCGGGGTGCGCAAGGTCTTTCGCGAAGGTCCGCAGGAGGTGTCGGTGCTCCTGGGTGTCGACCTGGACGTGCAACAAGGCGAGAGCGTGGCGATCGTGGGCGCCTCCGGGTCCGGCAAGAGCACGCTCCTGCACCTATTGGGCGGGCTCGACGCGCCCAGCGCAGGCGAGGTCCTCATCCAGGGCAAGGACATCGCCTCGGTAGGCGAAGCGGAGAAAGGCCGGATCCGCAACCAGGCGCTGGGCTTCGTATACCAGTTCCATCACCTGCTGCAGGAATTCAGCGCGCAGGAGAACGTCGCGATGCCGCTGCTGATCAGACGCCTGTCTGCGGGCGAGGCGCGAAGCCAGGCTGCCGAGATGCTCGGGCAGGTCGGCTTGTCGCACCGGCTCGACCCACACGCCGGGCGAGCTGTCAGGCGGTGAGCGTCAACGCGCGGCGCTGGCCCGTGGCCTGGTCACGCGGCCTGCTTGTTTGCTGGCCGACGAGCCCACCGGCAACCTCGATCGTCACACGGCCGAGGGGGTCATGGAGCTGATGCTCCAGCTCAATCGGAATCTCGGCACCAGTTTGGTCATCGTCACGCACGACCACAGCGTCGCGGCGAAGATGGACCGGATCCTGAGACTGGACGATGGTCTGCTGCACCCGGTGGGACGCGACTCGTGATTCAGGACTTGTCGTGTCGCGCACGTTGGCGCTGGCGCCACGCCGTTACGATGTAAAGGCGCCAGGCACCGCGCACCGCGAAGTAACTCGTCACCGACAGCGCGGCGCCCAGCGTGCACAATCCGACCACGAAGGGCTTACCCATCGCGCCGATCCATTCCCGCAGGACCGATATCCAATCCCCGACGTTGTCCAGACTCAGGTGGATAGGCGGCGGAGCGCTTGTAGCCGGTGCGTCTCCCGTGATGAGTGTCCCGATCTTGTAGGCAAGGTAGTAAAGCGGGACGATGGTAAATGGGTTCGTGTACCACGTCGCCGCCATCGCCACCGGTAGGTTCACGCGCAGGACCACGGCCAGGATCGCGGCCGAGAACATCTGGATCGGACCCGGAATCATCCCGCACAGCATTCCGATCGCCACGCCGCCCGCGACCGAGCGCCGGTTCAGGTGCCAGAGATTGGGGTGATGGAGGGCCGAGCCGAGGATTCCGATGTAGCGATTGCCGCGGACGGACTCGTGACTCGGCAGGTATTTTTTGAAGTATTTTTTTGGCATTGGGCGTGCTTTGTACGTGGGCACTGGATTCTAACCGGCTTGTCCGGGCGGCGCGGGCTGAGCCCATAGTTGGCCGCATGCTCCTGAACGTAGCCTTGTTTGTGCTGGGCGTGGCCTGGCTGCAGCAGCAGGCCGAGCTGCCCAGTGTCTTGTGGCTCTACCCGTTCGCGGCCTTAGTCCTCGCATGGTCGTTGGTGCCAGCTGCTCGGGCTCGTCGCCCGCTGTTCCTGCGGCGGGCAGGTAGCGCGTCGCTGTGGTTCGCCGGAGGCTTTCTGTGGGCCGCATTGGTGGCCCACGTGAAGCTCGCTGACTACCTGCCGCCCGAGTGGGAGGGCCGGGACGTCAAGGTGCGCGGCGTGATCGCCGACCTGCCGGAAGTGACCGACCGCGGCGCGCGCTTCGAGTTCGACGTGGAGCAGGTCAGCACGCCGCTCGCCCGGGTGCCGCGGCACATTACCGTCTTCTGGTATGCCGAGGGAAGTGGTACCCCGCCGGCATCTCTTCATGCCGGCGAGCGCTGGGAGCTCAGCGTGCGCCTGCGCCGCCCGCACGGCCTGGCCAATCCCAATGGTTTCGATTTCGAGGCATGGTTGCTCGAGCGCGGCATCCGTGCCACCGGCTACGTGCGTGCCGAGCCGTCCAACCGCCGTCTGCAGTCGATGGTGTGGCGCCCCTCTTACGTAGTCGAGCGTGTCGCGCGAATGGATGCGCAACCGCATCGTCTCCGCGTTGCCGGGCGAGTCGAGCGCAGGCGTTCTCGTGGCGCTGGCAGTCGGCGACCAGCAGGCGATCTCGCGCGGCGAATGGACAGTGTTTACCCGGACCGGCGTGAACCACCTGATGAGCATCTCTGGCCTTCACATCACCATGGTCTCCGGGCTGGCGTTCGCGATCGTGTTGTGGTCGTGGCGTCGTTTTCCCGCGCTGGTGGCCCGCCTCGCGGCGGTCAAAGCGGCCGCCATCGCTGGTTTGCTGGTGGCCTGCGGTTATGCGCTGCTCGCAGGCTTTGCGGTTCCGGCCCAGAGGACGGTGTACATGCTGGCGGCGGTGGCAGCAGGCCTGCTGCTGGGGCTGGCGAGCGAGCCGCTGGCCGTGTTGGCCCTTGCGCTGCTCGCGGCGACTGTAGTCGACCCCATGTGCGTCCTGGCGCCGGGCTTCTGGCTGTCTTTCGGCGCGGTGGCGTTGATCATGTACGTGACGCTGGGGCGCATCGGGCAGCCGGCCTGGTTCGTCAACTGGGCGCGGGTGCAATGGGCCGTGACCATCGGCCTGACGCCGATCCTCCTCGCCATGTTCCAGCAGGTTTCGGTGGTGTCGCCGTTGGCGAATGCCGTGGCGATTCCTCTGGTCAGCCTCGGCGTGGTCCCGTTGACGCTGATCGGCGTGCTGTTGCCGGTGGACTGGCTGCTGCAGCTCGCCGCCTGGCTGATGACGCTCTGCACCGCGTCGCTGCACTGGATGAGCGCCCTGCCCGCAGCGGTATGGCAGCAGCATGCGCCGCCGTGGTGGGCCGTGCCGCTCGCGTTGCTCGGCGCGCTCTGGGTCCTGGCACCCAGAGGCCTACCGGGACGTTGGCTGGGCCTCGTCGCCTTTGTGCCGCTGGTCGCAGTCAAGGCACCGGCCCCGCCGCCGGGAGAGCTCTGGATCGACGTGCTCGACGTCGGGCAGGGCCTCAGCGCGGTGGTGCGCACGCATCGCCACGCGCTGCTCTACGACGCGGGTCCTGCCTTCTCCAGTGACACCGATGCCGGCAACCGAGTCGTTGTTCCGTTTCTGCGTGCGCAGGGCGTGGATCAGCTCGACGGGTTCGTGGTTACGCACGACGACAGCGACCACTCCGGCGGCGCTAACTCAGTCCTGGAGGCGGTGCCGGTGCATTGGGTTGCAACTTCGCTGCCATCCGATGCACCAGCGGTGGCGCTGGCGCAGCGAAGGATCCGTTGCTTCTCCGGCCAGACCTGGAACTGGGACGGTGTACAGTTCACCATGCTTCACCCGTCTTGGGCGAGCTATAATTCACCCGCGCTGAAGGACAACGCGCGCAGCTGCGTCCTCAAAATCGACTCTGCATTCGGCAGCGTGCTGCTGCCGGCGGACATCGAGCAGGGGTCGGAGATGGAGCTGCTGCAGATGTACCGCGAAGCGCTGCACGCGGACGTGCTGATCGCCCCGCATCATGGAAGTGGAACTTCGTCCAGCGCCCCGTTCCTCGCGCAGGTTGCCCCGAGTCTGATCGTGATCCCCGTGGGCTATCGCAACCGTTTCGGCCACCCCAAGCCGGAGGTGGTGGCGCGCTACGAGGCGCTGGGCAGCAGCGTGCTGCGCAGCGACCAGGACGGCGCTGTGTTGCTGAGATTCAGTTGCCGAAGGCCTCTTCGGCGGAAGGCTACCGCGCGCGGTACCGGCGCTATTGGCAGAACCGCTGACCTCTCAATTGGAGTCAGACGCGCCGCGAAGGCGAAGAAGCAGTATTGCAATGACGATCCAGGTTAGAGAAGCGACCGCCGACGCCGATCCGAGCGTCTGGCTGACAACGCAGGTGCAGCGCCTGGGAGATGCCGACCAGGCGCTGCTGTCGCGCGCGCTGGCTCTCGCCTGTGGAGTCTTACGCGGGGCGCGTCAGCGTCTGGGGCGAGCCGCTGTTGACCCACTGTCGCGAGCTCAGCGGGATTCTGGGAGCGCTCCGGCTCGACGCCGAGACGCTTGCCGCGGGCTTGATGAGCGGGCTGCCGGCCGTCGATCCCGGCGCAATGCAGCGCCTGCAGCAGGCGCTCGGCCCGCAGGTGGCGGCGCGCGTGGAAGGGTTTGCCCGCATGGGGCAGATCCAGGCCCTGCGCGTGCGCGACCAGCGACTCGAAGAAGGCGAGCGAGCGCAGCTGCGCAGCTCGAGGCCGCGCGCAAGATGCTGCTGGCGATGGTGCAGGACGTGCGCGTGGTCCTGATCAAGCTCGCCGACCAGGCGCAGACGCTGCGTTTTCTGGCCGGCCGGGGCGACGATCCGGCTCGCCAAAGCGCCGCGCGCGACACCTTCGAGCTGTTCGCCCCTCTCGCCAACCGGCTCGGTGTCTGGCAGCTCAAATGGGAGCTGGAGGACCTCGCGTTTCGCTGCAGCGATCCCGAAGCATACAAGCAGATCGCGCGGGAGCTGGATGAGAAGCGCGCGGACCGCGAGGCCTACATCGGCTTCGTCGCGCAGGCGCTGCGCGCCGAGCTGGCCAAGGCGGGGCTCGAGGGCGAGGTCAGCGGTCGCCCGAAGCACATCTACAGCATCTACAAGAAGCTCACCCGCAAGGAGCGCGGACTCGACGAGCTGTTCGACATCCGCGGGGTGCGCATTCTGGTCAACGACGTGAAGGATTGCTATGCGGCGCTCGGGCTGGTGCACAACCTGTGGACGCCGCTGCCGCGGGAGTTCGACGACTACATCGCCAAGCCGAAGGCGAACGGCTACCGCTCGTTGCACACGGCGGTGGTCGGGCCGGATCAGAAAGTCCTGGAGGTGCAGATCCGCAGCTACGAGATGCATCAGCACTGCGAGTTCGGCGTGGCGGCGCACTGGCGCTACAAGGAGGGGGTCAGCGCCGACGCTGGCTTCGACGAGAGGATCGCCTGGTTGCGGCAGATCCTGGATTGGAAGGACGGTCTGTCGGACGTGGCGGATCTGGCCGAGCATTTCCGCACCGGGCTGTTCGAAGACAGCGTCTTCGTGCTCACGCCGCAAGGTCGGGTGATCGACCTGCCGAAGGGGGCCACGCCGGTCGACTTCGCATACCACGTGCACTCCGACATCGGCCACCGCTGCCGCGGCGCGCGCGTGGACGGCGAGATGGTTCCACTCGACTACACGTTGTCGAATGGCGAGGTGGTCGAGATCATCACCGCGAAGAGCGGCGGTCCGAGCCGCGACTGGCTGAACGCCGAGCTGGGTTTCCTGCACAGTTCGCGGGCCAAGGCCAAGGTGCGCCAGTGGTTCAACAACCAGAACCTCGAGGTTGCCATCGCACAAGGCCGTCAGGTGGCGGAGAAAGTTCTCCAGCGCGCGGGAAGAACACGAGCTGAGCCTGGACGCGCTGGCGCAGAGGTTGGGCTTCGAGAAGTCGGACGAGCTGCTCGCATTGGTGGGCCGCGGTGAGGTGACGACGCGGCAAATACAGGCGGCGTTGCGTGAGGATGATCCGCGCGTCGCCACGCGATGTGATGGTTGAAGAGGCCGCTGCGGCGCCGTCAATCAGCACCGCGCGTCCGCAGGACGATCTGCGCCGCCGGCGGCGATATTCTCGTGGTCGGGGTGGACAAGCTGCTCACGGTGCTGGCGAAGTGCTGCAAGCCCGTGCCGCCCGACGCGATCATCGGCTTCGTGACCCGCGGCCGCGGGGTGAGCGTGCATCGGCAGGCGTGCTCGAACGTCGCTCGGCTGCCCTCCGAGCGTCTGATTGCGGCGCAGTGGGGTAGCGATGCGGCGCCTGGGGCGCTTTCTGGTGGACGTGGAAATCGACGCTACCGGCCATCCCAATCTGATGCGCGACCTTCTGGATGTCTTCACGCGCGAGAAGGTCAAGGTCGCGGCCACGACTTCTCAGGCGCGAGACCTGGAGGCGCGCATGTTCTTCACCCTCGAAGTGACCGGTGCGGACCAGGTGCGCAGGTTGCTCAGCGTCGTTCGCGAGGTGCCCGGGGTGAGCTCCGCCCGGCGTCTCTAAAGCCCGTCTCCCGCTCGCCGTTATTTGGGGCTCTGGCGGCCCGACGGCCGCCCTCGGCACGAGGGCGATGACAGGATGCGCAGCGCGAAACACCCGGGCGAACAGCCTCAACCCAGCAGAAGACCTGACCCAGCTGCTGAGTGCCGTGGAAGCAGCGACCCGCGACACCAGCCTGCTGGCCTTGAACATGGCCCTGGAGGGCGCCTCCGCCGGCGCTGGCAGCACGGCCCAGCTGGCGGACGCAGTGGGCGAGCTGTCGATCCGCGCTACGCAATTCAGTCAACAGATGCGCGGCCGCCTTCTGGCGGGGGGCAGCGAGCTGGATCCGGGCAGCCTGTCCGAGTGGCGCCGCGTGACCCGCGGCGTCGCCCAGCTCATCGCGGAAGTGAGCGATCTGGCCAGCGATGTGCTGGAAGGCATTGCCGATCCCGACGTCGAACGCCGTCTGCCGGAGGTGGCGCCGGATCTGCTCGACCAGCTCCGCAACCGCGCCCGCGCGCTCGATCACCTGGTACGGCGCGCTGCCGGGTCTTGTAGTCGGCAGCAGCGAATCGAATCAACGATCGCATGCCAACGGACTGGCGATCCGAGCGAGAGATTTGAGCCGAGGAGGGGTTTCGGCTAGAATCTCGCCCCACAGGCGCGTAGCTCAGCTGGTTAGAGCATCACCTTGACATGGTGGGGGTCGTTGGTTCGAGTCCAATCGCGCCTACCACTTCAGGAATTGGGAGACAGGAGTCAGCGACGCTCTAATGCGCTGGCTCTTGTCGTTTCTGAAGTCCTCCTCAATTTTCGAGTATCCATGCCCGTAGTCCGACTGCCCGACGGGGCGGAGAAGCGCTTCGATGCGCCCGTGAGCGTGGCCGAGGTGGCTGCTGCCATCGGCCCGGGGCTCGCGCGCGCAGCGCTCGCAGGCAGGGTCGACGGCAAGCTCGTCGACCTCAGCCATGTGATCGATCGCGACAGCCAGGTCGCTATCGTCACCGACAAGGACGCGGACGGAGTAGAGGTTCTGCGTCACTCGACCGCCCACCTTTTGGCGCACGCGGTGAAGGAGCTTTTCCCCGACGCGCAGGTCACGATCGGGCCCGTGATCGAGGACGGCTTCTACTACGACTTCTCCTACAAGCGGCCATTTACGCCCGAGGACCTGGCCGCGATCGAGAAGCGTATGGCGGAGATCGCGAAGCGAGACATCGGCGTGCGGCGCGAGGTCTGGGATCGGTCCAAGGCGATCTCCTTCTTCAAGGAGCAGGGCGAGCACTACAAGGCGCAAATCATCGAGAGCATTCCCGGCGACGAAGCCATCACCTTGTACAGGCAGGACAACTTCACCGACCTGTGCCGGGGGCCGCACGTGCCTTCCACCGGCAAGCTCAAGGTGTTCAAGCTGATGAAGCTCGCCGGCGCCTACTGGCGCGGCGATTCACGGAACGAGATGCTGCAGCGGATCTACGGCACCGCCTGGGCGAAGAAGGAGGATCTGGACAGCTACCTGCACCGCCTCGAGGAAGCCGAGCGCCGCGATCATCGCAAGCTCGGAAAGCAGCTGGATCTGTTTCACCTGCAGGACGAGGCGCCTGGAATGGTGTTCTGGCACCCCAAAGGGTGGATCGTCTGGCAGCAGGTCGAGCAGTACCTGCGTCGCGTTCTCGGCGCGTCCGGCTACCAGGAGGTGCGCACGCCTCTGGTGATGGACCTCACCCTGTGGAAGCGCTCCGGCCACTGGGACCATTTTCGCGAGAACATGTTCTTCACCAGTTCCGAAAATCGGGACTACGCGGTGAAGCCCATGAATTGCCCGGGCCACATCCAGATCTATAACCAGGGCCTGCGCAGCTACAGGGATCTGCCGTTGCGCCTCGCCGAGTTCGGCTCATGCCACCGCAATGAGCCCTCCGGCGCCTTGCACGGTATCATGCGCGTCCGCGGGTTCGTGCAGGACGATGCGCACATCTTCTGCTCCGAGGATCAGGTCAGCTCGGAGGCATCGGCCTTCATCGATCTGCTGCGTAGGGTCTACAAGGACTTCGGCTTCGACGAGATCCTGATCAAGCTGGCGACCCGCCCTGCCAAGCGCATCGGCGCAGAGGAAGTCTGGAACAAGGCGGAGCAGGCGCTCTCGGTTGCGCTTGACGGCAAGGGCTTGCCTTACGTTGAATCGCCGGGCGAGGGCGCGTTCTATGGGCCCAAGATCGAGTTCTCGCTGAAGGACAGCATCGGGCGGGTCTGGCAATGCGGCACGCTCCAGGTCGACTTCTCGATGCCGGGACTGCTCGGCGCCGAGTACGTGGCCGAGGACAACACGCGCAAGGTGCCGGTGATGCTGCATCGGGCCATCCTGGGCTCGATGGAGCGCTTTATCGGGATCCTCGTCGAGCATCACGCGGGGGCGTTTCCTCTATGGCTCGCGCCTGCTGCAGATCGCCGTGCTCAACATCTCCGAGCATCAGGCCGAATATGCCTCGGAGGTTGCCAATGTCCTGCGCCGCGCCGGCTTCCGGGCCGAGGCGGACTTGAGAAACGAGAAAATTACCTATAAGATTCGCGAACATAGTCTGCAGAAGCTGCCCTACCAGGTGATCGTGGGGGACAAGGAGGTGGCTTCGAGGACCGTTGCCGTGCGCACGCGGGGCGGCGTCGATCTGGGGCAGATGCCCCTGGACGCTCTCGTGCTCCGTCTACAGGAGGAGCATGGTCCCGCAGCGGCGGCTTAATTTTTCTGGAGGTGCAGCTTATCGCTCAGGAACGAGATAGAGACACGCGGATCAACGAAGAGATCAGCGCGCCGGAGGTCCGACTCATCGGAGTAGACGGCGAGCCGCTCGGGATCGTGAATCTCGCCACGGCCAACAAGATGGCCGAAGAGGCGGGCGTGGATCTGGTAGAGATCGCGCCAACGGCAAAGCCGCCGGTCTGCCGCATCATGGACTACGGCAAGTACAAATATGCCGAGGCGAAGAAACGGCACGAAGCCAAGCTGAAGCAGAAGCAGATCCAGGTCAAGGAGGTCAAATTCCGGCCCGGGACGGACGACGGCGACTATCAGATCAAGGTGCGAAATCTGATTCGCTTTCTGGAAGAGGGCGATAAGACCAAGGTCACGCTTCGATTCCGGGGCCGCGAGATGGCGCACCAGGAGTTCGGCGTCAAACTGCTGGAGCGTGTGAGAACGGATCTCGATCCCTATGCGGTGGTAGAGCAGTGGCCGAAGCTGGAAGGCCGGCAGATGATCATGGTGCTGTCTCCGAAGAAGAAGCCAGCCCATTGATGCAAGCGCCCCGGGATGCCGGGGTTTGAAAACAAGTGATACCGAGGTTCAAAGCGCCGCCCACAAGCGGCCACCCGGCGTCATGACAAATCGTAAGGAGCAGTGAAACATGCCGAAGATGAAGACCAAGAGCGGCGCGGCCAAGCGTTTCCGCGTGCAGGGTAGCGGTGGCATCAAGCGCAGCAGAGCATTTCTGCGCCACATCCTCACCAAGAAGAGCACCAAGCGCAAGCGTCATCTGCGTGGAACAACGCAAGTGGATCCCTCCAACAAGCGCGCCGTGAAGGCGATGCTGCCCTACGCCTGAGGAGAGCGATATGCCAAGAGTCAAGCGTGGGGTGACGGCACGGGCCCGTCACAAGAAGGTCCTGGAGCAGGCCAAGGGATTTCGCGGCCGCCGCAAGAATGTCTTCCGTGTAGCCAAGCAAGCGGTGATGAAGGCGGGGCAGTATGCCTACCGAGATCGCCGCGTGCGCAAGCGGGAGTTCCGTGCGTTGTGGATCGCGCGTATCAATGCCGCGGCCCGTGAATGCGGAATGAGCTATTCGGCATTCATGAACGGACTGAAGAAGTCCGCCATCGAGCTCGATCGGAAGGTCTTGGCTGATCTGGCAGTGTTCGACAAGGCCGCGTTTGCCAAGATCGCGAGCCAGGCGAAAGCCAGCCTCGGCGCCTGAGCTCGAGACAGCGACAAGAAGGAGGCTGATCGGCCTCCTTTTTTGTTTGCAGCAATCCTGAACTGCATCTAGAGACGCGCGACTGCGGACACGACGATGGACAAGGCAGCGCTGGAGACCTTGGTGACCGAAGCCCTCGCGGCGTTCGAGCGCGCTTCCTCCAGTGCGGAGCTGGAGCAGGAAAAGGCGCGTTACCTGGGCAAATCCGGCGCGCTGACCGCGCAGCTCAAGGGTCTCGGCAAGCTGTCTCCGGAGGAGCGCCCGCGAGCCGGTGCGTGGATCAATGAGGCCAAGCTGCGCATCGAGGATGCTCTGTCGGCGCGGCGGGCGGCTCTGATCGCAGGCCGCCGTCGATGCGCGCCTCGCCAAAGAAGCGCTGGACGTCACGCTGCCCGGCCGCAGGCGCGGGCTTGGCGGGATCCATCCGATCGTCCGTACCTGGCAGACGGGTAGAGGAAATCTTTCGCTCAATCGGTTTCGATGTCGCAGATGGACCTGAAATCGAAACCGACTGGTACAACTTCACCGCGCTCAATCAGCCCGAGAATCATCCAGCCCGCTCGATGCACGACACCTTCTACGTCGAAGGTGGGCTGCTGCTACGCACGCACACCAGCCCGATGCAGGTGCGCTACGCGCAACAGCATGCGCCACCGATCAAGGTCATCTGCCCAGGGCGCACCTATCGAGTGGACAACGATGCCACGCACTCCCCGATGTTCCATCAGGTCGAGGGACTGTGGATCGACGAGCACATCAGCTTCGCCGACTTGAAAGCCGTGTACACCGATTTCCTGCGACGCTTCTTCGAGACCGACGCGCTGCAGGTGCGCTTCCGGCCTTCGTTCTTTCCGTTCACCGAGCCCTCCGCCGAGATCGATATGGCTTTTCCGAGCGGGCCGCTGCAGGGGCGCTGGCTGGAGCTCTCCGGCGCGGGGCAGGTGCATCCGCAGGTGGTGCGCAACTTTGGTCTGGATCCGGAGCGCTGGATGGGCTTTGCCTTCGGCAGCGGGCTGGAGCGGCTGACGATGCTGCGCTATGGCATCGACGACCTGCGCCTGTTCTTCGAGGGCGATGTGCGCTTTCTTAAGCAGTTCGCCTGACGACCGACCCGCGCGGGGCTGTTAACCGATGCAATTTCCAGAGAGCTGGCTGCGTTCGATGGTCGATCCAGCGCTGACCACGCAGCAGCTCGCCCATCTACTGACCATGGCGGGATTCGAAGTGGAGTCCTGCAATCCGGTGGCGCCGCCGTTTTCCAAGGTGGTAGTAGCTCAGGTGCGCGCGGTCGACAAGCATCCCAACGCCGATCGGCTCACGGTGTGCCAGGTGGATGCCGGGCTCGAAAAGCCTCTCACCATCGTGTGCGGCGCGCCGAACGTCACGCCTGGCATGAAAGCGCCATGCGCGTTGGTCGGGGCGAGCCTGCCTGGCGAACGCCCTGGCGAGCATTTCGAGCTCAAGCCCGCGATCATGCGCGGGGTCGAGAGCCAGGGCATGCTCTGCTCGGCGCGCGAGCTCGGGTTGTCCGACGATCACAGCGGCTTGCTCGTGCTCGACGCCGAAGCGCCGCTGGGCGGTGATGTACGCGAGTACCTCGCGCTGGACGATCACATCTTCACCATCAAGCTGACTCCCAATCGCGCGGACTGCCTCTCGATCCTGGGTGTCGCGCGCGAGGTAGCGGCACTGACCGGCGCGACCTTGTCCGCACCCGCCATTTCGCATGTGCCAAATGCCAATGACGCGATCTTCCCGGTCAGAATCTCCGACCCAGACGGCTGCGGGCGTTTCACGGGTCGCGTCATTCGGGATGTGAACGCGCGCGCGGTTACTCCCGAGTGGATGCGCCAGCAGGCTGGAGCGCGCTGGTCAGCGCAGCATCTCGGCATTGGTGGACGTGACCAACTACGTGATGCTGGAGCTGGGGCGACCGCTGCATGTCTACGACTTGGACAAGCTCAGAGGGCGCGATCGACGTGCGATGGGGACGCTCTGGAGAGCAGCTCAAGCTCCTCAATGAGCAGGTCGTGACGCTCGCGCCCGACGTGCTGGCGATCACGGATGCATCCGGACCCATCGGCTTGGCCGGAATCATGGGCGGGGACAGTACCAAGGCAGATCTGGATTCCGCGTCATGTCTTCCTCGAGGCGGCGTTCTTCTTTCCCGACGCCATCGCGGGGCGCGCGCGCCGCTTCAACTTCGCGAGCGATGCTTCGCATCGCTTCGAGCGCGGTGTCGACTTCGACAACAACATCGCCGGCATCGAGCGGGCCACGCAGTTGATACTGGATATCTGTGGCGGCAGCCCGGGGCCGGTCGTGGACACAATCGCCAGACTGCCTGAGCGAGAGCCGCTGCTCATGCGCGTGGCGCGCGCGCAGCGCGTTATCGGCATAGCGATTCCCGCGGAAGAGATGGCGTGGCACCTTCGCCCGGCTGGGGCTGAAGTTCGAGCGCGACCGCAGCGGCACGGACGAGACGTTTCGTGTCACGCCTCCGTCCTACCGCTTCGACCTCCAGATCGAAGAAGACCTGATCGAGGAAGTCGCGCGAGTGCATGGCTTCGAACGGATCCCCGTCCGCCCACCTGTCGCAGCTGCAGTGATACGCAACGAACCGGAGACGCATCGGTCGCTGCATGCGCTGCGTGCGGCCGTCGCAGCAGCCGACTATCTGGAGGTGATCAACTTCACCTTCGTTGAGCCGGAGTGGGAAGCGGACTTCGCTGGCAACCCGAACCCGATCCGGCTTTTGAATCCGATCGCGAGCCAGCTCTCGGTCATGCGCAGCACGATGTTGGGCGGTCTGGTTGCGAACCTGCGCTACAACCTGAACCGCCGTGCCTCGCGCGTGCGGGTGTTTGAAATCGGACGGGTGTTCCTGCGTGCGCCGGGCATGCCCGAGGGTCCTTTGGAGGTGGCCGGCATCCGTCAACCGGTGCGCATAGGCGCCGCGGCATTTGGCCCCGCCCTGGAAGAACAGTGGGGCGTCGCCACGCGTATGGTCGACTTCTTCGATGTCAAAGGTGACCTGCAAAATCTACTGTCGCCGCGGCAGGCCGGTTTGAACCCGCTGCGCACCCCGCCTTGCACCCGGGGCGCTCGGCACGAGTCGTGCTCGACGGTCGCGCGGTCGGCTGGGTGGGTGAGCTGCATCCGTTGTGGCAGGAAAAATACGAGTTGCCCGCGCCCGCGATTCTGTTCGAGGTGGATGCGGCGCCGCTGCAACAAATCGAATTGCCGGCTCTTCCGGGAGGTGCTCGAGATTTCCCGCGGTGAGCCGCGATATCTCGGTGATCGTGCCGGAAACGGTCCCGATCCAGGCCATCCTGGATGATCTTGCACTGCACAAACCGACGCTGGTCGAGAGCATCCAGCTGTTCGACTTGTATCGGGGTGCGGGTGTGGAAAATGGGAAAAAAAGTCTTGCTTTCCGAGTGTTATTGCAAGATACTCAAAAAACAATGACCGATCAGGAGGTCGAGTCGGCCGTGGCTCAACTGAGAGAGCGGCTGGTTCGGCAATTCGGCGGAAAACTGCGCGACTGAGGGTGTGAGATGACGCTCACGAAGGCTGATCTAGCTGATCTGCTGTTCGAAAAAGTCGGTTTGAACAAGCGCGAAGCGAAGGACATGGTCGAGTCTTTCTTCGAGGAAGTCCGCAAGGCGCTGGAGGCCGGCGAAGGGGTAAAGCTGTCGGGTTTCGGCAACTTCCAGCTGCGCGACAAGCCTCAGCGCCCCGGCCGCAATCCGAAGACCGGCGAAGAAATTCCGATCACGGCGCGTCGCGTGGTCACTTTCCACGCCAGCCAGAAGCTGAAGGCGATGGTGGACAAGAACTATCATGGACGAGAGTCCGAGCAGCCCCAGCAAGCCTAGCCTGCCGGCGATCCCGGCCAAGCGCTACTTCACCATCGGTGAGGTGAGCGAGCTGTGCGGGGTGAAGCCGCACGTGCTGCGCTACTGGGAGCAGGAGTTCACTCAGCTCAAACCGGTGAAGCGTCGCGGCAACCGCCGCTACTACCAGCACCACGAGGTCCTGTTGATTCGGCGCATCCGCCAGCTGCTGTACGAAGAGGGCTTCACCATCAGCGGCGCTCGCCATCGGCTGGAACAGGCGGTGGAGCAAGCTGCCAAATCCGGCGCCGGCTCGGGAGCGAAAGTCACCTCGTCGACGCTGCGCAAGGAGATCAAGAACGTCCTCGATTCTCTGCGCTGAGCGTGCTGTGCGTGCGCGCAATTCCTGGCCGCGAGGTGCTGTTCTGCTATAATCGCGCCGCAAGTCGGGGCGTAGCGCAGCCTGGTAGCGTACTTGCATGGGGTGCAAGTGGTCGCTGGTTCGAATCCAGTCGCCCCGACCAATGTTCTGATCCGCCCGTTTCCTGATCTCGAGCGACGCGGGCTGTCGCAGGGCCGATGACCCGCCAGCACGGAAAACCATCGCCGTGCCGCCTTCTAGATGCGCATCCTGCTGAGTAACGACGACGGCTACTTCGCGCCAGGACTCTCGATTCTGGCCGATGCACTGTCTGCGCTCGCGGAAGTTGTCGTGGTGGCTCCCGAACGCGATCGCAGCGGTGCGAGCAACTCACTCACGCTTGACCGTCCGCTCATGGTGCGCAAGTCGCACCTGGGGTTCCACTACGTCAACGGCACGCCTACCGACTGCGTGCATCTGGCGGTGACCGGTATGCTCGATCCGTTACCCGATATGGTGGTGTCGGGGATCAATCACGGCGCCAACATGGGTGACGACACGATCTACTCGGGGACCGTCGCGGCGGCCACCGAAGGGTTCCTGCTCGGGATTCCCTCCATCGCCGTGTCGCTGGCCAGCAAATCGGAGGGCAACTATCCGACCGCAGCGCGCGTGGCGGCGGCACTGGTACGCCGCTTTCAGCAGCGGGCGTTGATGCACCCCATGCTCCTTAACGTCAACGTGCCGGACGTGCCGCACGGCGAGTTGCGCGGAGTGAGAGTCACCCGGCTCGGACGCCGGCACAAGGCCGAAGCGGTAATCAAGTCCAGCAACCCGCGGGGCGACACCGTATATTGGATCGGAGCCGCTGGCGATGCGCAGGACGCGGGTGAAGGAACCGATTTCCACGCCGTGTCGGAACGCTTCGTCTCGGTCACTCCGTTGCAGATCGACCTGACGCATTTCGCGCAGCTCGACAATCTGCAGCGCGTGGCTCGCGGACGATGGGGCTGCACCAGACTCGGCCTTGGCCGATCCGGCGGAGATGGCCGGTCGCTAGCCGGAGGCTCGGAGACCGCCGCAACGGCATAGCGATGAGCAGCAAACATCTCGGCATCGGGATGACATCCCAGCGCACGCGCATGCGCATGGTCGAACGCTTGCGCGAGCCAAGGCATTCGCGACGAGCTGGTGCTGGGTGCGCTTGGCCGAAGTGCCGCGCCACATCTTCGTGGATGAGGCCTTGGCGCATCGGGCCTATGAGGACATCGCTCTGCCTATCGGCTTTGGACAGACCATTTCCAATCCCTGGGTCGTCGCGCGCATGCTGGAGCTCGCTCGCGCGGAGAGCGCCCTGGATAACGTCCTCGAGGTGGGAACCGGCTGCGGCTATCAAGCGGCGCTGCTGTCGCGATTGGCGCGACAGGTCTGGTCGGTCGAGCGCATTTCGCAGTTGCTGATGCGGGCTCGCATCCACCTGCGCGAGCTGCGAATCACGAACGTCCGCGTCAAGCATGCCGACGGTCATCTGGGCCTCAAAGGCGCCGGCCCGTTCGATGCAATCGTCATGGCGGCGGCCGCCACCCATGTGCCGGAGGCGCTGTTGGAACAGCTCGCGCCGGGCGGGCGCCTGGTCATGCCGCTCGGCGGCCGCGACCAGTTGCTCACGCTCATCGCCCGCGAAGGCGACGGCTTTTCCCGGCGCACTCTCGAGCCGGTGCGCTTCGTACCCTTGGTCCCTGGGGCGTCTGCCTGATGCGGCCAAGCCAGCTTCGCAGCGCGGCGAACGTCGAGGCCGAGGAAGGGTGTGCGGGCCGCGGGCGTGATGCTTTCTGCCTGCTGCGTGCTGCTGGCTGGATGCGAGACAGCCCCGGCGCCGGTTTCGGAGCGACGAGTCGAGGAATATCGAAAGACCGCACCCGCGCCTCGGCGCGCCAAGCCGGCCACCATCCGAGCCGACGCGCAACCAGCGGCCGCCAGCGACGCCGGCAACCGCCGCGCCGAAGACGACTGCGCCCAAGCCAACCCCTGCGCCCGAGGCGAGTGCGACGACGCCGCGTCGACGCCGGCAACCACCGCGGCGAAACCGACCACCGCCGCACCGAAGCCCGCCGCGCCTAAACCGGTCCCGGCGCCGGAGGCAGCCACGGCGACCGCGGCCTCGACGGCGGCGGCGTCCACCTCGAAGCCGGCTGCGTCCAAGACTGCTCCGGCGGAGGAGCTAGAGGGCGATTCGCGGCCCGAGTTCTACACCGTGAAGCGCGGCGACACGGTCTACAGCATCGCGCTGGACGCCGGTCTGGACTACAAGGAGCTGGCGGCGTGGAACCAGCTCGACGATGCCAACGTCATCAGGGTTGGCCAGCAGCTTCGGCTGCGTCCGCCCGCGGGATGGAAACCGGAGCCCGCCGAGACGGAAGGCGTGGTCGTACGTCCAGCCGCGACTCGCGCCACAGGTCGAGTCGCTGCCGCTGGAGGCGCCGCCGCAGGTGAAGTCCTTCCCGAAGGGCATCAAGGTACCGTATTCCGAGCACGCGCTGGCGCAGCTCACGCGTGACCCTGCGAAGGTTCCGACCGCCGATGGCAAGCCACCAGCCGAACCCAAGGTGGATGCGCGGCCAGCGAGCCCCGCCAGTTTGCCCCCAGCGCCACCTGCGACATCCACCGCGGTGCAACCAAAGGTCGCGACGGCACCCTCGGCATCGAGCAAGGCTTCGGAGTCGGCGCCCGGACCGCAAGCGCAGGACTCAGGTGGATGGATATGGCCGACGACGGGCAAGCTGCTGCACCCGTTCAACGAGGGTAACAATCCCAAAGGGGTTGCCATCGGAGGAAGTCCCGGCCAGCCTGTCGTCGCCAGCGCCGCTGGAAAGGTGGTGTACAGCGGTATGGGCCTGCGGGGTTACGGCAAGCTGATCATCATCAAGCACGACAACACCTACCTCAGCGTCTACGCTCACAACCGTGAACTGCTGGTGAAGGAGGGAGAGCGTGTCAGCAAGGGCCAGAGGATCGCCGAGATGGGGAACCTCGACTCGGAGCGGGTGGGCCTTCATTTCGAGATCCGCCGCCTGGGCAAGCCAGTCGACCCGCTCGCGTATCTACCGCCGGAGGGCGCCTCATGACGGGGGAACCTCGTTTGATCTCCAGTGGGCGCGCACGGGCGCATGAGGTCCGATGCGAAGCATTGTTCAGCTTCCGCCACTGCCTCATCAACCGCGAGTTCGTCCCTTCATAGCGAGCTGACCAGTTGGCGCAGGCGGCGTGCGTCCCCGTTGCCGCCGCGTCCCGCATAACGCACGCCGATGTACAGGTCGACGATGGCGCGAATCCTCGGCTCCAGCGCGGGCTGCTCGGCGGCAGCGCGATGCGCAAAATCGCGCGGTCCTTCGCCCGGTCGTCTCCGTGTGCCGCGCTTGGCGAGCTTGCGGCAAAAGGCACCCCAGGCGCGCACCACCGGATCGGGACGCACTACTAGCAGCTGGCGCAAAACCAGCAACGCGAGCACACCGACCACAGCCCCTGCGACGCTCATCAACAGCACCGTCAGCGTTTGCCAAGTGGGGGTACGAAGGCCCACGTCGGTGAACAGCTTTGTCTGCCGGTCCGGCGTATAGCCCAACACCCATTGGTTCCAGAAGTTCGCCATCGCGTCCCAGGTGAAGCGGATGCGGTTGAGCAGCTGCCAATTTCCACGCACAGAGATCGGCAGCGGTTCGCCAACCGGAACGGCGGCTGCGATACCGGCCTGAATACGGGCCGGCGACACTGCCGCAGTCGGGTCTACGCGCACCCAGCCCTCGTTACTCAGCCATACCTCCGCCCAAGCGTGCGCTTCGGATTGCCGCACGATCATATAGTCGCCGAGAGGGTTCATTTCCCCGCCCTGGTATCCGATCACTACGCGGGCGGGGATGCCAGCCGCCCGCATCAGAAACACGAATGACGACGCGTAGTGCTCGCAGAACCCGCGGCGCGTCAGGAACATGAACTCGTCCACGGAATCGCGCCCCAGCTCAGGCGGGACCAGGGTATAGAAGAACGGCTGCGAACGGAAAACGTCGAGGACGTTCTTTGCAACGTCCGCGTCAGTGGAAGACCGCTGCCGGATCTGGCGCGCGAGCTCCAGGGATTTCGGGTTGTAGCCGCGCGGGACCAGCAACGCCCGCCGCAACAACGCGGGCTGCTCGTCCAGTCCGTACCGGTAGTCCAGCTGCGAGCTCACGTCGTAACGCAGCCGGTTGCGGATCGGGCGTGTCGACAGCAACTGATAGTCGTTTGTGAGCACAGTGTTCGGCGGCGCTGCGGTCGGCAGATCGATGGCAAACACCCAACGCGTATAGTGGGGCTCGAGGGTCACCGTATAACGCACCGCCGCGCTGGAGCTGGCTTGATGATGCATGCCACCGGTCGCCGTGGTAGCGGCGTCTCCTGTGGTCCACGTGCGGCCATCGAAGTCCCAAAGCACCGGCCCGCGCCAATACAAGCGCTGAGGTGCAGGCGGCGGCGAATCGAAGCGCACTCGGAAAGCGACCTCGTCCGACAGGCCGAGAAGGCTGAGGCTGCCCGGGGACATTCTATCGGTGAGCCCGCTCACACCGGCCGAGGTGGCCTGCGGGAAGCCGAATACCGGCCCCTGCACGCGAGGAAAGAGCAGGAACAGGGCGATCGTAAGCGGCGCGGCCTGCAGCATCAGCGTTGCGGCAGTGCGCAGCGCCTGCGATGCGCTCAGCGTGCGGTTGCGGTCCTGAAGGGCAACCAGCGTGGCCGTCAGCCAAGCCATCACCACGACCATGAACAGCGCGGTGGGGATGGTTTGCGAATAGAGGAAGTTGGTGATGATCAGAAAGAAACCGAGGCAGACCGCTACCGTGGCGTCGCGCAGAACCTTCACCTCCAGCACCTTGAGGCCGAGCATGATGGCAAGCAGCGCGACCGCGGCATCGCGTCCGAGTGCGGGACCGTAGCTCAGCATGACGCCAGCAGTACCCAGCACCGTGAGCGGGATCAGCAGCCATTTTCGGGGCAGCGCCGCGCCCCGCCACGCCAGCCACCCTCGCGAGACAAGCATGGCCCCGACCGCCGCGGACACCCACACTGGGATGCGCGTCACGTGCGGTGCGAGGACGGCAATGAGCACTCCGAGCACCGAGTACACCTCGGAGCTTCGCAGCGGCGCGCCAGAGACTCGCGTGGTCATTGCTGAAACAGCGCCAGAGCGGTAAGGCAGCGGGTCTGGTGAGCCGGACCGGAGCCCACCGGGATGACGATCGAGGGCAGGCGCAGCCCGTACGAATGTCCAGCACGTGCCGCTTCCAATGCCCAGCGCGTGAGGCGTGAAAGCCTGGCTTCCACGCCGTAAGTCGGTCGGCATAGCGTCCCAATCCAGCCACAGCTCACCTGCCGCGAGCCCGGTGAACTGCTTTGTCATCAGGGGCTCGGCGCGAGCGGCGGCCTTCCATGCGACGTGACGCAGCGAGTCGCCATGATGGTACTGCCGCAGCCCGGCGAAATCGTCCTGCCCCTGCCCAGTCTCCAGGCCGTTGGAATCCCCCGCGCGCGACGCCGGTAGCGGGATGTGACCCGACTCCGGCCGCGGATAGACCAGACAATGCGTTTCCAGCTCCAGGTTCGACCAAGCCTGGAACAGGCCCAGAGGAAACGTTGTAAACACGCGCAGACGCCCCAGGGGAAGCCGGCCGCGGCGTTCAGCCGGGACGCGGATCTCGACCGCAGTCGTCTGGCCAACGCCAACGTCCACGAAACACGCCTCCTGCGCTGCTGCAACGAGCCCGATCGAGTGTCGCACCACGGTGCCAGGGTCGCTAAGCAACACCGGGAATAGCGCTCGATCTCCAGCAAACACGGGCTCCGGGCGGCCGGGGCTGACTTGCAATCGCACCAGGTTGCGAAAAGTGTGCAACATCGAAACGACCGCGAGCCCGCTCATGAGGAAGGTGAGCACGTAGCCCAGGCCGAGGTTGTAGTTGATGCATCCGAGCAGCATGACGACCGCCGTCGCGCCGAACAGGACGCCTGCACGAGTCGGGAGGATATAAATCCGGTTCTGGGAGAGCGTGACCGGACCCGCCTCCGCTCGCACGCGACGCGAGCGCAGCGCGGGCAAGCGGAACCTCAGCGCAAAGCTCACGCGCCTCCCGCGGTCAGGGGACGGCGACTTCGGTCAGGAGGCGGCGAGCGATTTCCACGCTGTCCCGGGCCTGTTGACCGGGGGTCTGTAAGCGGTGGCCGACGACGCTGGGCAGCACAGCTTGCAGATCCTCCGGCAACACGTGACCGCGACCCTCGAGCAATGCCCAGGCGCGCGCCGCGTGCAACAGGTTCAGGCCCGCGCGTGGACTCAAGCCGGTCACGAGCTCGGGCGATTGGCGGGTGTAGGAGATGATGGCCTGGAGGTAGTCGTAGAGAGCAGGGGAGGCAAACACCGCGCGCACCGACTGCTGCAAGCTCATCAACTCCTCGGCCGTCACGCAGCGCTTCAGCTCCGCCATCATGTCGCGGCGGTCGCGGCCTTCCAGGAGCGAGCGCTCCGCGCGCGCATCCGGATAGCCCAGCCGCAGACACATGAGGAAGCGGTCGAGCTGAGACTCGGGAAGCGGGTAGGTCCCGACCTGGTAGGAAGGGTTCTGCGTCGCGATCACGAAAAACGGCTCGGGGAGCTCGCGCGTTTCGCCTTCGGTGGTGACCTGATGCTCCTCCATGGCCTCCAGTAGCGCGCTCTGGGCCTTGGGCGTAGCGCGATTGACCTCGTCGGCCAGAATCATCGATGCGAAGATTGGGCCGGGATGAAACTTGAAGCTGCCGGTCTGGCGGTCGAAGATGGACACGCCGATGATGTCCGCCGGCAGCAGATCGCTGGTGAACTGTATGCGCTGGAAGCGCAATCCCAAGCGAATTGGCAAGCGCATGCGCCAGCGTGGTCTTGCCCACGCCCGGAAGATCTTCGATCAGCAGGTGGCCGCGTGCCAGCAGGCACGCGAGCGTAAGGCGGATTTGCGTTTCCTTCCCGAGAATGATTCCGCTGACCTGCCCGATGACCTGGTGCAGCCCTTCGAAGGCGCTTTCCAGGCGTGCACCGGCTGGGCCTGTCGGCGAGACGGGATGCTGCGGCAGATAGCGTCGACTGCTGCGATCTGCCGCACCAGCCGTGCTGCAAGTGAGTCACGATGCATAGGTTTGGCTGCTTTGCTAGATCAGTCTTAGCCGCTCGCCGCAGGAGCGGATCGTGCGGAGCGGGTTCTATCTCGAAGCCGAGGGAGGCCATCAGCCCGAGCATTCTCACGTTGCTTGCCAGGATCTCACCCCAGATGCGCCGGATGCCGACCGCGCGCGCCGCGCGCATCAGTTCGCAGAGTAGCCGGCTGCCGACGCCGCGGTTCTGCCATTCATCGGCCACCGCGAGCGCGAACTCGGCGCTGGTGCGGTCGGGGTCGGCCACGCAACGGGTTACACCGATCAACCGGCTGGCCGCGTCTTCCCCGGCGACCGCCACCAGGGCAAGCTCGCGTTCGAAGTCCGGATGCGTAAATCGATACAGCATGTCCGGCGGCAGCTCGCGCAGCGTGATCATGAAGCGGAAATAGCGCGACTCAGGCGATAACGCGCGCACGAAAGCCTGTTCGCGCTCGGCATCCTCGGGGCTGATCGGGCGGATCACGATCTCGGTTCCATCGCGCAAGCGTGCGCGCACGGGATACAGGGCTCGACCCTGAGATGGACCGCTCGTGGGAAGCTGGGCGCAGCCGCTGGATACGACATCCATCAAGGTTGGATCGGGATATTCTCCGGCGCGAACTCTCGATATCATAGCCCAGCGCGCAACGCACGAAGCATGCCATTGCTGAACTCTGTCCGATGCAAACCGCGTATATCACTCACCACGATTGCCTCCTGCACGACATGGGGCGGCATCACCCCGAGTGTCCGGAACGTCTCCAGGCCATAACTGACCGGCTGATCGCGTCCGGGGTGCTTGCTTGTCTGATCGAGCACGACGCACCGGTCGCCACGCGCGAGCAGCTGACTCGCGTACACGATCCCGATTACGTGGATGCGGTCGAGGCATCGGCTCCCGCCGCGGGAATCGTGCATCTCGATCCTGACACAGCCATGAATCCGCATTCCTACCCGGCGGCGCTGCGCGCTGCCGGGGCTGTGGTGCTGGCGACGAACCTGGTGCTGGAAGGCAAGGCGGCAAACGCCTTTTGCTGCGTCCGCCCGCCGGGCCACCACGCCGAGCACCATCGCGCGATGGGATTCTGCTTCTTCAACAATGTCGCAGTGGGCGCCGCGCATGCCATGAGCCAACATGGGCTCGACCGCGTGGCGGTGGTCGATTTCGACGTCCACCACGGCAACGGTACCGAGGACATCTTTCGCCACGATCAGCGGGTGCTCATGGTTTCTACCTTTCAGCATCCCTTCTATCCCTACAGCGGGATCGACGGCCGGTCCGAGCGGATGGTCAACATTCCGGTGCCGGCGTACACCGATGGCACTGGGTTCAGGCGGGCCGTCGAGTCGCATTGGCTGCCCGCTCTGCATCGTTTCCAACCGCAGGCGATCTACATCTCGGCCGGCTTCGACGCGCACCGCGAAGACGACATGGCGTCGCTCGGCCTGGTCGAAACCGACTATGTCTGGGTTACGCAGCAGATCAGGGACGTCGCCGAGCAGCACGCATCGGGCCGCATCATCTCGGTGCTGGAGGGCGGCTACAACCTGGACGCGCTGGGGCGCAGCGTCACCGCCCATCTCAAGGTTCTGGCCGGAGTCTGAGTCGAGCGCTCAGAGTTCCGGCCCGACCAGCAACGCAGCACCCACGCGCCGGTCCTCGGACAGCAGAATGTTGTAGGTTCTGCAGCCCGCGTGCGTGTCCATCACCTCCAGCGCGGTGCCGGCGTTGTACAAGGCCCTGGTAGTCGAAGGGTGAGGGAACCGCAGCCGCGCGCCGGTGCCCAGGATGAGGATTTCCAACGACAGCTCGGCAAGCCCCGAGAACACGGCCTCGGTCAGATCGTCGAAGCCGGTGGGCTCCCAGTCCAGGATGCGATCCGCGCAGCACGATCAGGCTGCGTTCGTAGCGCTTGCCATTAACCGCGACGTATCCGTTGCCGTAACCTGAGAACAGGTTGCGGCCTTCGGCGCGTGCCAGATGAAGTTTCATGCTGAGGATTTGCTGGGGGCAAGGGCGTCCGGTAACATTGTACCTTTTGCATCAAAACCTTAACTCGAGAGTCATTGCGCTCTTTGGAGTGGAGAGTCGATGGAGCAGTTCCCCCGTATCAAGCGCTTGCCGCCGTATGTCTTCAACATCACTGCCGAGCTCAAGGCCGCCGCCCGCCAGCGTGGCGAGGACGTCATCGACTTCGGCATGGGCAATCCCGACCAGCCCACCCCGAAGCACATCGTCGAGAAGCTGATCGAAACAGCCCAGCGGGGCGACACCCACCGGTATTCCGTGTCGAAGGGTATCCGTCGCCTGCGCAAGGCGATCTGCAACTGGTACCGCTGGCGCTACCAGGTGGAGCTGGACTCCGACCGCGAGGCGATCGTCACGATCGGCTCGAAGGAAGGGATCGCGCACCTGGCTCTGGCCACCTTGTCGTCCGGCGACATCGTGCTGGTGCCCAACCCGAGCTACCCGATCCACATCTACGGGCCCGTCATCGCGGGTGCCGACATTCGCCACGTGCCGATGCTGCCCGGCGTGGATTTCTTCGATGAGTTGACCAAGGCGATCACGGATTCCTATCCGAAGCCCAAGATGCTCATCCTCAATTTCCCGAGCAACCCGACCACTCAATGCGTGGACTTGTCCTTCTTCGAGCGCATCGTTGGCGCTGGCCAGGGAGCACGGCATCTACGTCGTGCACGACTTCGCCTACGCGGACATCGTCTTCGACGGTTATCGTGCGCCGTCGATCATGGAAGTGCCGGGCGCGAAGGAAGTGGCGGTGGAGTTCTTCACGCTGTCCAAGAGCTACAACATGGCCGGCTGGCGGGTAGGCTTCATGGTCGGCAACCCGGACCTGGTTGCCGCACTCGCGCGCATCAAGAGCTATCACGACTACGGTACCTTTACGCCGATCCAGGTCGCGTCGATCGTTGCGCTGGAAGGCCCGCAGGACTGCGTTGAGCAGATTCAGACGACGTACCAGAAGCGGCGCGACGTGCTCTGCGGCGGCCTCAACGGCCTCGGATGGCAGGTGAGCGTGCCGAAGGCCACCATGTACGTGTGGGCTCCGATCCCGGAGGCCTATCGCGAGATGGGTTCGCTGGAGTTCGCCAAGAAGCTGCTGGCGGATGCCAGGGTCGCGGTCTCGCCGGGCATTGGCTTCGGCCAGTATGGAGACGATCACGTGCGGTTCAGCATGATCGAGAACGAGGCGCGCACTCGGCAGGCGATCCGCGGCATCCGCGATATGTTCCGGCGCGACGGGCTGCTGAAGGTCGCCGCGACCGGTTGAAGAGATGGACATCGTTCGCGTGACCGACGATGACGGTCGGTTGGTCGAGCCAGACTGGCTCGGACGGGCGGAAGCTGTGCACAGACAGCTGCGCCCGCAGCTGCCGGACGACTACAACGGCAAGATGCAGGCGATATTCGCGTCCGGGGGCGAGATGTGCGTGGCTGTCGCGGAGCGGCAGGGTTGTGGGCGTCGCCGTGTTTCGCAGTTTCGAGAATACGCATGCCGGGCGCAAGTTCTACGTAGACGACCTTGTCACGGACGAGGCGGCACGGTCGAGTGGTGTCGGACATGCGCTGCTGGCGTTCCTGGAAAAGATGGCCCGTGGTCGAGGCTGCAGCGGGGTAGAGCTGGATTCCGGGACCCATCGCAAGCAGGCGCATAAGTTCTATTTTCGCGAAGGCTTCGTCATCTCCTCCTTCGCGTTCCGCAAAGAATTCGAATGAAACCCATCAACGTCGGCCTGCTGGGCATCGGCACGGTGGGCGGGGGCACCTTCGCGGTCCTGCGCCGCAATCAGGAGGAGATCACGCGCCGCGCGGGACGCGCGATCACGCTCAAGATCGTCGCGGATCAAGACCTGGAGCGGGCAAAGCGGATCGTCGGCGATGCCGCCGAGGTGATCGCGGACGCGTTTTCCGTCGTTCGCAATCCCAAGCATCGACATCGTGGTTGAACTGATCGGGGGTACCAAGGTCGCGAAGGACCTGATCATGCAGGCGATCGATCACGGCAAGCACGTCGTCACCGCGAACAAAGCCTTGCTCGCCGTCCATGGCACGGAGATCTTCTCGGCGGCGCAGAAGAAAGGAGTGATGGTCGCCTTCGAGGCGGCCGTCGCCGGCGGGGTCCCGATCATCAAGGCGCTGCGCGAGGGACTGACCGCGAACCGCATCGAGTGGATCGCCGGGATCGTCAATGGGACCAGCAATTTCATCCTGTCGGAGATGCGCGACAAGGGTGCGAGCTTCGAAGATGTTCTGAAGCAGGCACAGGAGCGTGGCTACGCGGAGGCCGACCCCACCTTCGACATCGAGGGTATCGACGCGGCTCACAAGCTGACCATCATTTCGGCCATCTCCTTCGGTATCCCGATGCAGTTCAGCAAGGCGTATACCGAGGGGATCTCGAAGCTCACCAGACAGGATATCCGCTACGCCGAAGAGCTCGGTTATCGCATCAAGCTGCTGGGCATCACGCGCCGCACGCCCAAAGGGATCGAACTGCGCGTGCACCCGACCTTGATCCCCGCCCGGCGCCTGATCGCCAACGTCGAAGGCGTCATGAATGCGGTGCTCGTCAAAGGCGATGCGGTAGGACAAACGCTGTACTACGGTGCGGGGGCTGGAGCCGAACCGACTGCCTCCGCGGTAGTGGCGGACCTGGTCGACGTCACGCGGATGCATACCGCGGATCCAGGAAATCGTGTGCCGCATCTCGCGTTTCAGCCGGATGCGCTCTCCGATACGCCTATCCTGCCCATGGACGAGGTAGAAACCGCGTACTACCTGCGGCTGCGGGTCCTCGACCGGCCCGGCGTCCTGGCCGACATCACGCGCATTCTCGCCGACCTGACCATCTCCATCGATGCGATGGTGCAGAAAGAACCGGGCGAGGGCGAAGAGCAGGTGGACATCATCATGCTCACGCATCTGACGGTCGAAAAGAACGTCAACGCGGCCATTGCGCGCATCGAGAAGCTTCCGGTCAATGTCGGGAAGGTCACGCGCATCCGGCTGGAGGAGTTGGCCGCATGAGCCTAGGAGCAGGGGCCGGCGTAACTCGGAGCAGGGGCCCCACTTGTGGGGATGCGACAGTGGAGCCGGCCAAGGCGCGTCGCCCGCCGGCCCTCGCGCGTCTGCGGGGTCACATCCCAGAGGGAACCCTGTTCCGCCCTCCGACGCGCCCGCTTGCGGGGATGCGACCCGGGCGAGGGCGGCCAGACGCCGACGCGCTGGAGCAATATTGTAGTGGTGCCGCTCGAAGAGGCGGCCGCATGAGCTACCGGACACGGGCTGGCGCGTTGATCCGATGGCTGGCGTACCGACCTTAGAAGAGCCGGCTGCGTAGTGCTCTACGTCAGCACCAGGGGCGGCATGCAGCCCCAACGCTTTTCGCAGGTCCTGCTGGAAGGATTGGCGCCGGACGGCGGTCTCGTCGTACCTCAGAGCTATCCGAACCTTTCCAACCAGGAGATTGCGCGATGGCGCGAGCTGTCATACTCGGCGCTGGCGCTTGAAATTCTGCGCCGATACGCGGATGACATTCCGGACGGCGACCTCAAAGCGCTGGTCGACCGTACCTATACCGCGCAGGCGTTTCGCAGTGCCGACATCACTCCGATCCGGACGCTGCAGCCAGACGTGCACCTGCTGGGCCTGTCCTACGGGCCCTCGCTGGCCTTCAAGGATCTGGCCATGCAGCTGCTGGGCAACCTGTTCGAGTACTCGCTGGCGAAAACCGGCAGCCAGCTCAATGTTCTGGGCGCGACGTCGGGAGACACGGGCTCGGCAGCGGAATACGCGATGCGCGGTAAGCGCGGCTTGCGGGTCTTCATGCTCTCGCCTTACGGAAGGATGAGCCCGTTCCAGACTGCGCAGATGTACTCGCTCCTGGATGCCAACATCTTCAACCTCGGCATCCGCGGCGTGTTCGATGATTGCCAGGACATCGTCAAGGCGGTCAGCAACGATGCACAGTTTAAGGCGCGCCTGCGGATCGGGACGGTCAACTCCATCAACTGGGCGCGCATCGTCGCGCAGGTCGTCTACTACTTCAAAGGATATTTGGCGGTCGCCAAGGATGTAGGGCAGCCTGTGTCGTTCGCTGTTCCGTCGGGTAACTTCGGCAACATCTTCGCCGGCCACATCGCCCGGCAGATGGGCCTGCCCATTCGCAATCTGATCCTTGCCACCAACGAAAACGACGTGCTGGACGAATTCTTCCGCAGCGGGCGCTACCGCGTGCGCAAGGCCGCGGAGGTCAGGCACACTTCCAGCCCATCGATGGACATCTCGAAGGCATCCAACTTCGAGCGGTTCATCTACGATCTCACCGGAAAAGATCGCGGCAGTGGTCGCTGAACTGTGGCGCAAGGTCGACCGAGAAGGGGGCTTCGATCTCGCCTCGACCCCGTATCTGCAGCGTCTACCTCGCTTCGGCTTCGTCTCCGGCTCCAGTACACACGCGGACCGGCTCGAGACGATTCGGCGCGTGTACCGCGAAACCGGCCGCATGATCGACACGCACACCGCCGACGGCCTCAAGGTCGGGTTGGAGCATCGTGAAGCGGGCGTTCCGCTGCGTGTGCCTGGAGACGGCGCTCCCCATCAAGTTCGCGGCCACCATCCGCGAAGCTCTAGCGCGTGAGCCAGAGACGCCTTCGGGTTTTGAGGGGCTCGAGAGCAGACCGCAGCGAGTGGAGCTGATGGAGCCGGACGTAGAGGCTGTGAAACGCTTTCTCGTCCAGCATTGTGAGGGACCTCGATAATGGCAGAGCCTGCGGGAAGCGGTAGGTACGACGACGCGCGCGAATTCTGGGACCAACGCTATCGCGCGCCCGAGTACATCTTTGGCACTGAGCCCAATGTGTTCCTGGCGAGTCAGGCAAACAGGTTCCAGCGCGGCGATCGAGTGCTCGACGTTGGCTGCGGTGAAGGCCGCAACAGCGTTTGGCTCGCGAGCCGGGGTTGCGATGTCACAGGGCTGGATGTCTCTCCGCTCGCTTTGGACAAAGCTAGACGATTGGCTGCCGGCCAAAGCGTCGCGGTTCAGTATGTGGAAACCGATGTCCGCGATTGGCGATGGGAACCCCTGCATTTCGACGCGGTGGTCTGCGTCTTCATCCAGTTCGCCGAACCCGAGCAGCGTGCGCGGCTGTTCGACGGTTTCGTGACCACTCTCAAAGCTGGCGGGATATTGGTGATGCAAGGCTATACGCCTAAACAAGTGGAGTACAAGACGGGCGGCCCGCCAAGGACCGATCACATGTACACGTCGGAGTTGCTGCGGAACGCCTTCGCCGGGATGGAGATCCTGCACCTGCGAGAGCACGAGGAGATCCTCGCGGAGGGTGTCAAGCATGTCGGCCGCTCGGCGCTCATCGATCTCGTCGCTCGCAAGCCGTTCGGTCCTGGCTAACTCGCGGCCAGCGCCTGGGGTAGCTCGTCGAGACCCTTTAGCGAGCGGTGTGGGGCGTAGCCCAGCTCGTCGGGTTGCATGCCCGTGCGGTTGATCCAGAAGGTGCGGAAGCCAAACGACGTCGCGCCAGCCGCATCCCAATAATTGGAGGATACGAACGCGATGTTTTCCGCTTTTGCACCCAGCCGGTCCACTGCCAGCTGATAGATGCTCGGGTGCGGCTTGAAGATGCGGAGTGCGTCGACGCTGAGGACCGCATCGAATATTGGCGCGAGGCCCGCGTTATGCACCATGGGCTCCAACATTGCAGGCGAGCCGTTGGACAGGATAGCGAGCTTCCGGCCGCGCAACGAGTCAAGCACGGCAGGTACTTCTGAGTAGGGCTCAAGGCGCCGGTACTCGTCCATCAGTGACTGTGCGGCACCACCCGTGAGCGGCAAATCCAAGCTCCTGCAGACGTAGTTCAGAGCAGCCCGTGTTATGGACTCGAAGTCCTCGTAACGGCCCATAAGGCTACGCAGCCAGGTGTATTCGAGCTGCTTGCTCCGCCACGATCGAGACAGAGACTGCCCGTGCCCCGGGAAGAGTTGTTCGCACCGTCCTACCACCGAATGTACGTCGAAGAGCGTCCCGTAGGCGTCGAAGACGATGGCGTGGACGGGCTCGGCCATCTGGGTTCTAAGGGGTCCCGCCCTGCAACCTATAGAGGCTGCTTGACTGTCACGGCGCCGCGTACCTGTCCCGTGCTATACCCGGTGGCGCGGTCGTGTGGGTACTCCGTTCTCAGCCTTTCCTGCACCGGAGCTGGGATGGTTTCGGACGTGCCGTGGCAAGTGAGGCACAAGGGCTGAACCGGGATCGCCTTCATATAGCGATAGTAGCGACCCGCAGGCTCCTCCACCACGTCGCCGAACTCCAGGGCTTCGAGCTTCTCTCCCGCGGCAACGCGCCGGTCAAACTCTTCCAGAACCCGTTGCTCCCAAGCGTCGGGCGCGCCGAGCAGCGGGTTGCGCGTCTTCAGGCTGACCCGCGAGACACGCCAACCTTTCTCACGAGAAATACGACCAGCGAGGTCCGGAGCGATGGTCTTGCAGACTGCAACGGCGGCGTCGGGACCACCCTTGGCAAGTTCGGCTTTCAGCTGCGCGCCGAGCTGCTGGATGAGTTGTCCCGCCGCGGCGCGACTGGCTGCCATTAGAGCCTCAGGATCCTGCGCAGCGGCCAGGTCTGGGCGGAGGGCGAGCAGAACAACGAATCCGAACGCAGTGCACCTGGTCACGGGGGCCTCCGCTCAAGTTTGATGTGCCAACCGCAGTCTATACCGCTGGCGCTTGGACGCCATGGCTCTGTGCGCGTTGAACCGCCAGGTCAATTCGGCGGTCGTTGAAATGCCCCTGCAAGCCCCAATGTATCTGCAAGCTCTGAGTTTCAGGGAGGACGTCACGATGCGCTTCGACAAATTCACGACCAAGTTCCAGCAGGCCTTCGCGGACGCGCAGAGCCTCGCGGTGGGCAACGACAACCCGTATATCGAGCCGCAGCACCTGCTCCTGGCTTTGATAGACCAGCAAGATGGCGGTACGGCCTCGATCCTGGCTAAAGCCGGGGTCAACGTCCCGGCCCTTCGCGAAGCGCTGCGTTCCAGCATCGACCGCCTACCTAAGGTGCAAGGCGCCGGCGGCGAAGTCAACGTTTCCCGCGAGCTGTCCAATCTACTCAATCTCACCGACAAGGAAGCACAGAAGCGAGGGGACCAGTTCGTCGCCTCGGAGTTGTTCTTGCTGGCCTTGACCGAGGACAAGGGTGAGACCGGGCGCCTGTTCAAACAGCACGGCGCGACCCGCCAGCATCTTGATCAGGCCATCGAAGCCGTGCGCGGGGGCCAGTCGGTTTCCGACCCGGAAGCCGAGGGCCAGCGGGAAGCGCTCGCGAAGTACACCCTGGATCTGACCGAACGCGCACGCCAGGGCAAGCTCGACCCGGTCATCGGTCGGGACGACGAGATCCGCCGCACCATCCAGATCCTGCAGCGCCGGACCAAGAACAATCCCGTGCTGATCGGCGAACCGGGCGTCGGCAAGACCGCCATCGTCGAGGGCTTGGCTCAACGCATCGTCGACGGGGAGATCCCCGACACGCTCCAGGGCAAGCGTCTCCTGGTATTGGACATGGCGTTGCTCCTTGCTGGGGCCAAGTATCGTGGCGAGTTCGAGGAGCGGCTCAAGTCTGTCCTCAAGGAGATCTCGCAGGATGAGGGGCGCACGATCGTCTTTATCGACGAGCTTCACACTATGGTCGGAGCCGGCAAGGCCGAGGGGGCAATCGACGCGGGCAACATGCTCAAGCCCGCGCTGGCCCGCGGGGAGCTCCATTGCATCGGGGCCACCACCTTGGACGAGTACCGGAAGTACATCGAGAAGGACGCAGCCCTCGAACGGCGCTTCCAGAAGGTACTGGTGGGCGAACCGAGCGTGGAGGACACCATCGCCATCTTGCGTGGGTTGAAGGAGAAATACGAGGTCCACCATGGAGTGGAGATTACCGATCCGGCGATCGTGGCCGCCGCCGAGCTTTCTCACCGTTACATCACCGACCGATTCTTGCCGGACAAGGCCATCGACCTCATCGACGAGGCGGCTGCGCGCATCAAGATGGAGATCGACTCCAAGCCGGAGGAATTGGACAAGCTCGAGCGCCGCCTGATCCAGCTCAAGATCGAGCGGGAGGCGGTCAAGAAAGAGAAGGACGAAGCATCGCGCAGACGATTGGCTTTGCTGGAAGACGAGATCGCAAAGCTGGAGCGCGAATTCGCTGACCTCGAAGAGGTCTGGAAGGCCGAAAAGGCCCAGGTGCAGGGCGCCCAGCACATCAAGGAAGAGCTGGACAAGCTGAAGGTCGAGATGGACGCGGCCAAGCGCAAAGGCGACTGGCAGCGAGTGGCCGAGTTGCAGTACGGTCGCATCCCGCAGCTCGAGTCGCAGCTGAAAAAGGCTGAGACTGCGGAGAGCTCACAGCAGAAACATAAACTGGTCCGGACGCAGGTCGGCGCTGAGGAAATCGCCGAAGTTGTGTCGCGCGCAACCGGCATTCCGGTCTCCAAGATGATGCAAGGCGAGCGCGAAAAGCTGCTGCATATGGAGGACGCGCTGCATCAGCGCGTGGTCGGGCAGGACGAGGCCGTGCGCTTGGTCTCCGACGCGATCCGTCGTTCGCGCGCGGGGCTCGCAGATCCCAATCGTCCATACGGGTCGTTCCTGTTTCTCGGGCCCACTGGAGTGGGGAAAACGGAGCTGTGCAAAGCGCTCGCCGGGTTCCTGTTCGATTCCGAGGATCACCTGATCCGCGTCGACATGTCCGAGTTCATGGAGAAGCACTCCGTAGCGCGGCTCATCGGCGCTCCGCCTGGATATGTCGGTTACGAAGAAGGTGGTTATCTGACCGAAGCCGTGCGCCGCAAACCGTATTCGGTGATTCTTCTGGACGAGGTGGAGAAAGCGCACCCGGATGTGTTCAATGTGCTGCTGCAGGTGCTCGACGATGGGCGGATGACGGACGGTCAGGGCCGCACTGTCGACTTCAAGAACACGGTGATCGTCATGACCTCGAACCTTGGGTCGCAGATGATCCAGCAGATGGCTGGCAGCGACTATCAGGCGATCAAGGTGGCCGTGATGGCGGAGGTCAAGAACTATTTCCGGCCTGAGTTTATCAATCGCATCGACGAGGTGGTGGTATTCCATGCGCTGGACGAAAAGCACATCCGCTCCATCGCGAAGATCCAGCTCGGGTTGCTCGAGAAGCGTCTAGCGGGGATGGACATGAGGCTCCAAGTCAGCGACGCGGTGCTCGCCGAGCTGGCGAAGGCCGGATTCGATCCCCTCTTTGGCGCCCGGCCGCTGAAGCGTGCCATCCAGTCCTCGATCGAGAATCCGCTCGCGAAGGAGATCCTGGAGGGTCGCTTCGGTCCCAAGGACGTGATCGCCGTGGACTACACCGGCGGGCGCTTCACGTTCACCCGTTTGCACGGCGCCGAAGAGGCCAAAGCCGCCTAGCCGGCCTTGGCACGCAAAGAGTCAGGCGCGGGCACACTGCACTATCGCCCGCGCCTCGACGGCGCAGCATCCCCTGTCGACTGTCAGTCGGCTCGCGACTGGACGTTTCTTCCTTCTCAGAAGAGCCGGCGCTCTAGAACCGTGCGGTCCTTTATCGGATAATCCGACGAATTTGCTTTCACCGTCGACAGGGCCCAACCGGCGCTGTCCGGCGCCTGCGATTTATCGTGTCCAAACAATGCACTACGCCGGAAGCGCAGTAGCCGACACCGGGTCGCTCGCGGAAGTTCAACCGCCGCTCGCCCGACTGTACGGGCAGCCGGTTACAGAATTTCCGTCGGATCTATTCATCCCGCCCGACGCTTTGCAGATCATGCTCGAGGCCTTCGAGGGCCCGCTGGATCTCCTTCTATACTTGATCCGCAGACAGAATTTGGATGTGCTGGACATTCCGATGGCCCAGCTGACCGCGCAGTACATGGCCTATGTCGAGATCATGCGGACCCATCAGCTCGAGCTCGCCGCGGAATACCTGCTGATGGCGGCGTTGCTGATCGAGATCAAGTCCCGCATGTTGCTTCCCCGGCCGCGCGTAGAAGCTGACGAAGCAGACCCGCGTGCTGAACTGGTGCGCCGCCTCCTGGCGTACGAGCAGATGAAGAAGGCCGCGAAGAAGTTGGACGAATTGCCTCAGCTGGGGCGCGACTTCCATTTGGCGTGCGCGTGGATGGAGAGTGCGGTCGCTGTACGGCTCCCGGGTGTAGCGATCGAGGATCTGCATACCGCGTGGTTGGGACTCGTGGCTCGCGCGAAGGCCGCGCGGCATCACAAGGTGACACGGGAGCAGCTGTCGGTGCGTGAGCGCATGAGTTCGATCCTTCGTCGTCTGCAGGGCCACGGGTTTCTGGAGTTTACGCAGCTGTTCAATCCGCTGCGCGGTATCGCTGACCTCGTCGTCACGTTCCTGGCTATCCTGGAGCTGGCGCGCGAAAGCCTCGTCGACATCACCCAACAAGGAAGCCTTTCTCCTATCTACGTGAAGGCCCACGATGGTCCAGCCGCCTGAAGACCTTTCGCACGTACGGGCGGTTCTTGAGGCTGCGCTGCTGACCAGTCCGGAGCCGTTGCCCGTCACCGAGTTGTGCAAACTATTTGATGGTGAGATCAGCGCGGACGTCGTACGCCGGCTGCTCGACGATCTTCAGGCGGACTGGCAAGGGCGCGGGGTGGAGCTCGTCAAAGTGGCCACGGGCTGGCGCTTCCAATCCCGCATGGAGTACCAGAAGTATCTCGACCGCCTCAATCCGCAGAAGCCGCCGCGTTATTCACGCGCCGTCCTGGAAACGCTTGCCATCATCGCGTACCGCCAGCCGGTCACGCGCGGAGACATCGAGGCGATCCGGGGTGTTTCGGTCTCGAGCGGGATTCTCAAGGCTCTGGAAGCGCGCGGTTGGATCGACGTCGTAGGACATCGCGAGGTTCCGGGGCGCCCAGCACTGTATTCCACGACCAAGCCCTTCCTGGATGATTTGAAACTGCGATCGCTGGACGAGTTGCCTCCGCTGGATGAACTCGGAACGCTGCTGGAGGCGGATCCACAGACGGTGAGCGATCTGCTCGAGTCGTCGGAGCCCGACGCAAGCAGGTCTCCCGGGAAGCGAGACCGAAGGCTCGAGCCCGCTCGATCGCGTAATCGCCGAGGGCTAGCCAGTGCGCTCTGTCCTTGTCGTAAACCCCAAGGGAGGATCAGGGAAGACCACCGTTGCCACCAACCTTGCGGCGGGGCTCGCGTCCCGCAATGAACAAGTTTACCTGTGGGACCTGGACCGCCAGCAGTCGTCGCTGACATGGCTTGCCATGCGGCCTCGACACGTCGCGCCGGTCAACCGGCTGGACCGGCGTGAAGAGGAGGGGGAGCCGGACTTGGGCAAGGGGCGCTGGCTGGTTATCGATTCCCCGGCCGGATTACACGGCAAGGGCCTCTCCCATGCCCTGAAGATCGCCGACAAGGTATTGGTACCGGTCCAGCCTTCGGTGTTCGACATGGCTGCCACCAGTGCATTCCTGCAAGTGCTCCGTGACGAGAAGGCGGTCCGGAAGAACAAAGCGTTCGTCGGTGTCCTCGGTGTTCGTGTCGATCCGAGGACCCGAGCGGCTGCCACCCTGGAGGCTTTCCTCGCACAGTTCGGATTGCCGATTCTCACGTACCTGCGCGACAGCCAGATCTACCCGAATGCCGCCTTCAACGGGCTAAGCATCTTCGATCTTCCGTCTTACATGACCGAGCGCGACCGCGAGCAATGGTTGTCCGTGCTCCGATGGGTCGCGGGGCCAGACTGATTCAGCCTGAAACTGACCCACTACCGGCCGTTTCACTTTCTTGACGCGCTGTCGCCCGGACCACTATAATTCCGCCTCTTAAAACGGGCGCGGGGTGGAGCAGTCTGGCAGCTCGTCGGGCTCATAACCCGAAGGTCGTAGGTTCAAATCCTGCCCCCGCAACCACCGCTCTTTAAAAATTCACAGCCGATAGGTGTGGGCACTTTGGTGGGTGCTCTGGGTTGGGTTTGCCTTGGGACTGGGCGCGAGTCTGGTGTGAGGTGAGCTTGAGTTGGAGCGCGTAGAGATTGAAGTGCTCGCACGGAAATGAGGTTTGGTACTGGGCTCGAGAGGGCCTGGTACTTGAGCCGCGTTTGAGATGCGAGTTTTAACGGATTGAACTGAAGAGTTTGATCCTGGCTCAGATTGAACGCTGGCGGCATGCTTTACACATGCAAGTCGAACGGCAGCACGGGGGCAACCCTGGTGGCGAGTGGCGAACGGGTGAGTAACACATCGGAACGTGTCCAGTTGTGGGGGATAACCCATCGAAAGGTGGGCTAATACCGCATGATCTGGCAACAGCAAAGCAGGGGATCGCAAGGGCCTTGCGCGATTGGAGCGGCCGATGTCCGATTAGCTAGTTGGTGGGGTAAAGGCCTACCAAGGCGACGATCGGTAGCTGGTCTGAGAGGATGATCAGCCACACTGGGACTGAGACACGGCCCAGACTCCTACGGGAGGCAGCAGTGGGGAATTTTGGACAATGGGGGCAACCCTGATCCAGCCATGCCGCGTGAGTGAAGAAGGCCTTCGGGTTGTAAAGCTCTTTCGGTGGGAACGAAACGGTTACGGTTAACACCTGTGACTAATGACGGTACTCACAGAAGAAGCACCGGCTAACTACGTGCCAGCAGCCGCGGTAATACGTAGGGTGCGAGCGTTAATCGGAATTACTGGGCGTAAAGCGTGCGCAGGCGGTTACTTAAGTCAGGTGTGAAAGCCCTGGGCTTAACCTAGGAATTGCGCTTGAGACTGGGTAGCTTTGAGTGTGGCAGAGGGAGGTGGAATTCCACGTGTAGCAGTGAAATGCGTAGAGATGTGGAGGAACACCGATGGCGAAGGCAGCCTCCTGGGCCAGCACTGACGCTCATGCACGAAAGCGTGGGGAGCAAACAGGATTAGATACCCTGGTAGTCCACGCCCTAAACGATGTCAACTGGTTGTTGGTGGGGTTAAACCCATTAGTAACGAAGCTAACGCGTGAAGTTGACCGCCTGGGGAGTACGGCCGCAAGGTTAAAACTCAAAGGAATTGACGGGGACCCGCACAAGCGGTGGATGATGTGGATCAATTCGATGCAACGCGAAGAACCTTACCTACCCTTGACATGCCAGGGAGCCCGATGAGAGTTGGGTGTGCCCGAAAGGGAACCTGGACACAGGTGCTGCATGGCTGTCGTCAGCTCGTGTCGTGAGATGTTGGGTTAAGTCCCGCAACGAGCGCAACCCTTGTCACTAGTTGCTACGCAAGGGCACTCTAGTGAGACTGCCGGTGACAAACCGGAGGAAGGTGGGGATGACGTCAAGTCCTCATGGCCCTTATGGGTAGGGCTTCACACGTCATACAATGGCGCATACAAAGGGCTGCCAACCCGCGAGGGGGAGCCAATCCCAGAAAGTGCGTCGTAGTCCGGATTGCAGTCTGCAACTCGACTGCATGAAGTCGGAATCGCTAGTAATCGCGGATCAGCAATGTCGCGGTGAATACGTTCCCGGGTCTTGTACACACCGCCCGTCACACCATGGGAGTGGGTTTCACCAGAAGCCGGTTGCCTAACCGCAAGGGAGGCGCCGACCACGGTGAGATTCATGACTGGGGTGAAGTCGTAACAAGGTAGCCGTACCGGAAGGTGCGGCTGGATCACCTCCTTTCACGGAAGCAGGAGTCAGAGGTCAGGGGTCAGGAGTCAGTGAAAGCTCAATGCTCTCCCAACCGATGTCCCTCAAGCCCGTCTTAGTGTCCACAGCCTATCGGCTGCGATTCAGAGGTCAGATGACAGATGGCTGGCGGTATTGACTGACATCTGGGATCTGAAATCCGACACCTGGGTCTGTAGCTCAGTTGGTTAGAGCACACGCTTGATAAGCGTGGGGTCGGTGGTTCAAGTCCACCCAGACCCACCAAGAGGGCAGGTCAGTGACAGATGTCAGAAACGGCAGCGCGTGGCCGCTCGCGTTCTGACATCCGACACTGATCCGACACTGATTCGGGGCTGTAGCTCAGCTGGGAGAGCACCGCGTTTGCAACGCGGGGGTCGTCGGTTCGATCCCGATCAGCTCCACCACTACAGGAGTCAGGAGTCAGGAAACAGGAGTCAGGAAAAGCCGGACTTCTGGATGTCTGACCTGTGCCTGATCGCTTGTACAGATCGGCTGTTCTTTAAAAAAGTGGAAGAAGTAAATCGATTGGATCTTGCGAGAGATCCCAAGGGGTGGCTTATGCCTTTGGGATTGGGAGCGAGAGCCAATTGACTGGGTTTGATGATTGTATCGTTGCCTTGTTGAAAGATGAGGCGATGGCAACCAAGCGCTGAAGTAAGCCTGTAGCTGGAGGTGCTCGCAAGAGCGCTCAAAGTTATAGGATCAAGCGAATAAGTGCATGTGGTGGATGCCTTGGCGATTACAGGCGAAGAAGGACGTGGCAGCCTGCGAAAAGCCTCGGGGAGCCGGCAAACGGGCTTTGATCCGAGGATATCCGAATGGGGAAACCCGGCCCGCAAGGGTCACTCTCTGCTGAATACATAGGCAGGGTAGAGCGAACCCGCTGAACTGAAACATCTCAGTAGGCGGAGGAACAGAAATCAACCGAGATTCCGAGAGTAGTGGCGAGCGAAATCGGAGCAGCCAGCATTCTTTAGCACGCGAGTTAGCACAACGGTCTGGAAAGGCCGGCCAAAGTGGGTGAGAGCCCCGTATGCGAAAACGAGCGTGTGGAACTAAGGGTGCGACAAGTAGGGCGGGACACGAGAAATCCTGTCTGAAGATGGGGGGACCATCCTCCAAGGCTAAATACTCGTAATCGACCGATAGTGAACCAGTACCGTGAGGGAAAGGCGAAAAGAACCCCGGGAGGGGAGTGAAATAGATCCTGAAACCGCATGCATACAAACAGTCGGAGCCTCAGGCTTTGCCATTGAGCCTCGCTCAGATGCCAGATAGCAGTATCAGAAAGCAAACAGCGATGCCGGCTTTTGCAGTGACTGACATCTGAAATCTGACAACCGACATCTGAAACGGAGGAACTCGATGACAGAGTCATTGAGTGACGGAGTGACCGCGTACCTTTTGTATAATGGGTCAGCGACTTACATTGGCTAGCGAGCTTAACCGTATAGGGTAGGCGAAGCGAAAGCGAGTCCGAACAGGGCGAATGAGTTAGCTGGTGTAGACCCGAAAGCGGATGATCTACTCATGGCCAGGCTGAAGGTAGGGTAACACCTACTGGAGGGCCGAACACACTACTGTTGAAAAAGTAGGTGATGAGCTGTGGGTAGGGGTGAAAGGCTAAACAAATCCGCAAATAGCTGGTTCTCTCCGAAAGCTATTTAGGTAGTGCCTCGTGTATGGCTTCTGGGGGTAGAGCACTGTTATGGCTAGGGGGGCGTTTAGCTCTACCAAACCATGGCAAACTCCGAATACCGGAAAGTCGAAGCACGGGAGACAGACTGCGGGTGCTAACGTCCGTAGTCGAGAGGGAAACAACCCAGACCCTCAGCTAAGGTCCCCAATGATTGGCTAAGTGGCAAACGAGGTGGGAAGGCTTAGACAGCCAGGAGGTTGGCTTAGAAGCAGCCATCCTTTAAAGAAAGCGTAATAGCTCACTGGTCGAGTCGTCCTGCGCGGAAGATGTAACGGGGCTGTAAGCCAATAACCGAAGCTAGGGGTTTCAGGAGTCAGTGTGTCAGGTGATCAGATGTCAGATGACACCAGTGCATCGATTTGAAGATCTCGATGTGTTCAAGCGGGCGTATGCGGTGTCGCTTGAGGTTCATCGCGAGTCTTAAGATTCCGCAGGTCGAGCAATACGGCCTTAGCGGAGCAGATTCGCCGCGCGAGCAAATCCATCTGCGCCAACGTTGCCGAGGGCTTGGCAAGCCAGAGCCATCGCAGGCCGAGTTCGCGGCGTTTCCTGCAAATGGCATTGGGTCGGCCGATGAGATGCGGGTGTGGATGCGACTACTGTTGCAGATCTAGGCTACATCGAGGAAGCCTGACTGGCAGCGATGGCGCGATGAGTACGAAGAGATCGCCAAGATGCTGCAAGGTTTGTATCGACGCGAGCGCGCGCGAAGTCCTGATCACTCTGACACTCTGACCTCTGACTCCTGAAGCGGTAGGAGAGCGTTCCGTAGGCCTGTGAAGGGTGAGCGAGAGCTTGCCTGGAGGTATCGGAAGTGCGAATGCTGACATGAGTAGCGATAAAGCAGGTGAAAGGCCTGCTCGCCGAAAGCCCAAGGTTTCCTGCGCAACGTTCATCGGCGCAGGGTGAGTCGGCCCCTAAGGTGAGGCGGAAACGCGTAGCTGATGGGAAATCGGTCAATACTCCGATACCTGGGTGTGATGCGATGGGGGGACGAAGAAGGCTATAGCGGCCGGGTGTTGGACATCCCGGTTCAAGCGTGTAGGCGTGGTCCTTAGGCAAATCCGGGGATCTTAGCCAAGGCGTGATGACGAGTACCCATTTGGGTGCGAAGTGCTAGATGCCAAGCTTCCAGGAAAAGCCTCTAAGCTTCAGTCACATCAAGACCGTACCGTAGACGGACACACGTGGGCGAGATGAAAATTCTCAGGCGCTTGAGAGAACTCGGGTGAAGGAACTCGGCAAATTGGCACCGTAACTTCGGGATAAGGTGCGCCGCGGTAGGGTGAAGGCACTTGCTGCTGGAGCCCGAGGCGGTTGCAGTGAAACGGGAGCCGCGACTGTTTAATAAAAACACAGCACTCTGCTAACACGTCAAGTGGACGTATAGGGTGTGACGCCTGCCCGGTGCCGGAAGGTTAAGTGATGGGGTGCAAGCTCTTGATCGAAGCCCCGGTAAACGGCGGCCGTAACTATAACGGTCCTAAGGTAGCGAAATTCCTTGTCGGGTAAGTTCCGACCTGCACGAATGGCGTAACGATGGCTCTACTGTCTCCACCCGAGACTCAGCGAAGTTGAAATGGTTGTGATGATGCAATCTACCCGCGGCTAGACGGAAAGACCCCGTGCACCTTTACTGTAGCTTTGCATTGGACTGTGATGGGATCTGTGTAGGATAGGTGGGAGCCTATGAAGTGGGGGCGCTAGCCCTCATGGAGGCGACGTTGAAATACCACCCTGATGTCATTGCGGTTCTAACCTAGCCCCCTGTATCGGGGGTGGGGACCGTGCATGGTAGGCAGTTTGACTGGGGCGGTCTCCTCCCAAAGTGTAACGGAGGAGCGCGAAGGTTCGCTAGGTACGGTCGGAAATCGTACTTTATTGTGTAATGGCACAAGCGAGCTTGACTGCGAGACTGACAAGTCGAGCAGGTGCGAAAGCAGGCCATAGTGATCCGGTGGTTCTGAATGGAAGGGCCATCGCTCAACGGATAAAAGGTACGCCGGGGATAACAGGCTGATTCCTCCCAAGAGTTCACATCGACGGGGGAGTTTGGCACCTCGATGTCGGCTCATCACATCCTGGGGCTGTAGCCGGTCCCAAGGGTATGGCTGTTCGCCATTTAAAGTGGTACGTGAGCTGGGTTTAAAACGTCGTGAGACAGTTTGGTCCCTATCTACCGTGGGCGTTGGACGTTTGAGGGGGGCTGCTCCTAGTACGAGAGGACCGGAGTGGACGCACCTCTGGTGTACCGGTTGTCACGCCAGTGGCATTGCCGGGTAGCTACGTGCGGAAGAGATAAGCGCTGAAAGCATCTAAGCGCGAAACTTGCCCCGAGATGAGACGTCCCTGGAGGTTAACTCCACTGAAGGGTCGCGGAAGACCACCGCGTTGATAGGCCGGGTGTGCAAGGGCGGTAACGCCTTGAGCTAACCGGTACTAATTGCCCGTGCGGCTTGATCCTATAACCTTGGGCGTTCGCCCAAGGTTCAGAAGTCAGAGGACAGAGGACAGAAGTCAGAAAGCCTCTAGAGCCTGACGGCTTGGTACAATCGTCGAACCCAAATTACTTCTTCCGAATCAGGTCATCGGCGAGTGTGGCCGTTGCTGACCTCTGTCCTCTGACTTCTGACGTCTGAATTCCTGACGAACATAGCGCTGTGGGCCCACGCCTTCCCATCCCGAACAGGACCGTGAAACGCAGTCGCGCCGATGATAGTGCGGGGTATACCGCGTGAAAGTAGGTCATCGTCAGGACCCTACAAAGGAAAACGCCCTGGGCCAAAAGCTCGGGGCGTTTTGCTTTGTAGAGTGCCGACGACGACCGTTTCACGCGGAACACAGCGTGCAGCCGGCGCGCATGCGCAGCATGAAAGCCGGCTGAGGCGGACACTAATCTGCGCTCGCGCAGGTTATGTGGACGCCAAAGTAGGTCATCGCCTGGACGAATTTAGGCGCGGAGGAACTAGGCTTTGTCCGCCCGGCCAAGCAAGCTCAGAGCCTGCCCGATCCAGGCGTCATTTCGCTACGGCACCCCCAAAACCCCTCCCCCGCCGCGTATTGCCTTCCGGCGACACCCCACCTTGGAATCATCGCTGCCATCTGTTAAACTTTCAAAATTAGAACTTTAATGGGCGGCACGCCCATTTTTTGTTTGTGATGGGCCACAAAGATGTAGGGGCATTGCTTGAGAAAACGGTCAACGGGCTTGGCTACGAGATCGTGGATCTCGAGTTGCCGCGCAATGGGGGATTGATTCGCTTGTTTATCGATCGCCCGGGCGGGGTGAACGTGGATGACTGCGTTGCGGTGAGCAACCACCTGGTTCGGCTGTTTGCCGTGGAGGAGGTCGATTATGGTCGCTTGGAGGTTTCCTCCCCGGGGCTAGATCGCCGCCTACGGCAGCCCAAGGACTTTCGCCAGTACGAGGGGGAGCGAGCGCAGGTACGCATGAGAGTGCCCATTCAGGGGCGCAAGAATTTCGTGGGCATTTTGAGAGGGGTGAGCGAACTGCAGCTGAATCTGGAGGTGGACGGCGCTATTCTTTCACTGGATCTGGCCCAGATTGAAAAGGCCAGGTTGGTGCCAAATTTTTAGCGGAGACCGAGTATGAGCCGAGAGATCTTGCTTCTGGTTGATGCCCTGGCTCGGGAAAAGAACGTCGACAAGGATATTGTCTTCGGCGCTCTGGAACAGGCTTTGGCTTCGGCGACCAAGAAGCGTTTCCGCGAAGATGTCGAGGTCCGTGTCGAGATCGACCGCAATACGGGCGACTATCGTTCCTTCCGACGCTGGCACGTGGTCCCAGATGAGACCCTGGAGGCGCCGGATCGCGAGATGACGCTCGATCAAGCGCGGGCACTGGTCCCAGAGATCCAGCTCGACGAGTACATCGAGGAGCCGCTCGAACCGGTCGAGTTTGGCCGCATCGGTGCGCAGACCGCCAAGCAGGTGATCCTGCAGAAGATCCGGGATGCCGAACGCGAGCAGATCCTGAACGATTTCCTGGCGCGCAAAGAACATCTGGTAACCGGCACGATCAAGCGTATCGAGCGCGGCAACGCCATCGTGGAATCCGGTCGGATTGAGGCCGTCCTGCCTCGCGATCAGATGATCCCCAAGGAGAACCTGCGCGTCGGTGACCGCGTGCGGGCGTTTCTTCTGAAGATCGATCGCAGCAGCCGTGGGCCGCAACTGGTCCTGTCCCGCATTGTCCCCGACTTCCTGATCAAGCTGTTCGAGCTGGAGGTTCCAGAGATCGAGGAGGGGTTGCTCGAAGTAAAGGCGGCTGCCCGCGACCCGGGCTCCCGCGCCAAGATCGCGGTCAAGTCCAACGATGCGCGCATCGATCCGATTGGCACGTGCGTGGGGATGCGCGGCTCCCGCGTCCAGGCAGTGACCTCCGAGCTCGCCGGCGAACGGGTCGATATCATCCTGTGGTCACCCGACCCCGCCCAGTTCGTGATCAATGCGCTCGCTCCGGCAGAGGTCAGCAGCATCGTGGTGGACGAAGACCGGCACAGCATGGACATCGTCGTGGACGAGGACAACCTGGCGCAGGCAATTGGCCGCAGCGGGCAGAATGTGAGGCTCGCGAGCGAAATGACGGGCTGGGAGCTCAACATCATGACGGAGGAGGAGTCCCAGAAGAAGAACGAAGAGGAATCCGCGTCCATCAAGAAGCTGTTTATGGAAAAGCTCGATGTAGACGAAGAGGTGGCTGACATCCTGGTCCAAGACGGATTCAACAGCCTTGAGGAAGTTGCCTACATTCCTATCAACGAGATGTTGGAGATCGAACAGTTCGACGAGGAGACAGTCAACGAGCTGCGCAGCCGGGCTCGCAACGCATTGCTGATGCAGGCCATCGCGAGCGAAGAGAAAGTCGAGGAGGTTGCATCGGACCTGCAAGCCCTGGAGGGCATGGACGGTCAAACCGCTCGGTTGCTTGCCGCCAATGGCATTCACACGCAGGAAGAGCTGGCGGATCTTGCCGTGGACGACCTGGTCGAGCTCACCAGCATGGATACTGAGCGCGCAAAGACCTTAATCATGGCGGCGCGCGCGCCCTGGTTTGCGGCGGAGTCGCCGCGCTAGGCAATAGAGGCAGATAGATGGCACACACAAACGTCGCCCAGTTCGCTAAGGAGCTCGGGGTACCATCAGCGTTGCTGCTGGAGCAGCTGCATGCTGCTGGCGTCAACAAGCAGCTGGTGGACGACACGCTGCTGACCGAGCAGGACAAGACGCAGCTGCTCGAGTACCTGCGCGCGGTCCACGGCACCAAGGAATCCAAGAACAAGATCACGCTCACGCGGCGACAAACCACCGAGATCAAGAAAGCCGACAGCACCGGAAAGGCGCGGACTATCCAGGTCGAGGTGCGCAAGAAGCGCGTCCTGGTCAAGCGGGATGCCGCTCCGCCCGTCCCCGAAGCGCCAGTGCCCGTCGCGCCCCCATCGATCAACGCCGAGCAGACCGCGATTCGAGAAGAGGAGGCACGCAAGCAGGCCGAACTGAGCGCGCGTCAAGCGGCCGATGTGGTCGCCAAGCAGGAGCGGCAGAAGAAACGCAAGGGCGCCCAAGAGCCCGCGGCACAGCCGGCACCACCTGTAGCCGAAGAGGCGCCGGCGCCTTCTGTCCCATCCAGCGAGGATGTAGCGCCGGCCGCGGCTGTCACCGCGGAGGCCAAGCCGGTTGGAACCGGAACGCTGCACAAGCCAGCGTCCAAACCTGGTGAAACCGGAGACAAGAAGACCGCGAAGAAGCAGGTTAAACAAGTCGTCTGGCGCGATGAGAGCGCCAAGAAGCGCACCATCAAGACGCGAGGGGGTGAGGTCGGCGGGGCTGGTTGGCACGCCAGGAAGGACCGGCACGCGAAGACCAAGACCGAAACTGAGACCGATAGTGCGGCCGCCGCTCACGGGTTCTCGTTGCCGACCGAACCGATCGTACACGAGGTGTTGATTCCGGAGACGATCACGGTCGCCAACCTGGCGCAGAAGATGTCAGTAAAGGCAGCTGAGTTGATCAAGACGATGATGAAGCTCGGTACCATGGTCACAATCAACCAGGTGCTGGACCAGGACACCGCGATGATTGTCGTCGAGGAGATGGGGCACGTTGCGAAACGCGCCAAGCTGGACGATCCGGAGACATTGCTCGCCGACTCGCACCAGGAGCAAACTGCCGTCGTCCCCGAGGCGCGCGCACCCGTGGTTACCGTGATGGGCCACGTCGACCATGGCAAGACTTCATTGCTCGACTACATCCGCAGGACCCGCGTCGCCAGCGGAGAGGCCGGAGGGATTACACAGCACATCGGTGCTTATCACGTCGAGACGCCACGCGGAATGATCACGTTCCTTGACACGCCCGGTCATGAGGCGTTCACCGCGATGCGCGCACGAGGCGCCAAAGTCACAGACCTCGTGATCCTGGTTGTCGCGGCCGATGATGGCGTCATGCCTCAGACCATAGAGGCGGTTCACCATGCAAGGGCAGCTAGAGTCCCAATGGTTGTCGCTGTGAACAAGGTCGACAAGCCCGAAGCCAACCCGGAGCGAATTCGGCAAGAGCTCGCCGCGCAACAAGTCATGCCAGAGGAGTGGGGCGGAGACACCATGTTCGTGGACGTCTCGGCCAAGACCGGGAAAGGGATCGATTCTTTACTGGAATCCGTACTTCTGCAGGCTGAAGTCCTGGAGCTGAAGGCTCCGAAAACGACGCCGGCCAAGGGCGTCGTCATCGAATCCCGGCTGGACAAGGGTCGCGGCCCGGTTGCGACTTTGCTGGTGCAGTCCGGTACGCTCAGACGCGGGGACATCGTCCTGGCCGGCGCTGTATTTGGTCGGGTCCGAGCGATGCTGGACGAAGCCGGGCACAGCGTGCCCGAAGCCGGACCGTCCATTCCGGTGGAAATCCAGGGATTGTCGGATGTGCCTCAGGCGGGCGAGGAGGTGATGGTGCTCGGAGATGAACGCAGAGCGCGCGAGATCGCGTTGTTCCGCCAAGGCAAGTTCCGCGATGTCAAACTCGCCAAGCAGCAGGCCGCCAAGCTCGAGGGCATGTTCGACCAGATGGCGCCGGGCGGCAGCAAGACGCTGTCGCTCATCATAAAGGCGGATGTTCAAGGCTCGCAGGAAGCGCTGTCCCACGCGTTACAGAAGCTGTCGACCGGCGAGGTCAGAGTCAACCTGGTGCACGCTGGCGTGGGTGCCATCACCGAATCGGACATCAATCTCGCCTTGGCCTCCAATGCGGCGGTCATCGGCTTCAATACACGCGCCGATGCGACCGCCAAGAAGCTCATCGCTGCGCACGGAGTCGACGTCCGCTACTACAACATCATCTATGACGCGGTGGATGAGGTGAAGGCGGCGTTGTCGGGCATGCTTGCGCCGGAGAAGAAGGAATCGGTCACCGGGCTGGTGGAAGTCCGCCAGGTGTTCCATATTTCGAAGGTCGGCACGGTTGCGGGGTGTTACGTGTTGGAGGGCGTAGTCAAGCGTGGTTCCATGGTCCGGGTCCTGCGCGACAATGTCGTCATCCATACCGGGGAGCTCGATTCTCTGAAGCGCTTCAAGGACGACGTGCGCGAAGTCAAGGCCGGGTTCGAATGTGGTCTTTCGATCAAGAGCTTCAACGACATCAAGGTGGGAGACCAGCTGGAGCCCTACGAAGTGGTCGAGGTCGCGCGGACGCTGTAGGCGTGGTCGCGCCGCCTACGCGCTCCGCTCGCCATGCCCCGAGAATTCTCCCGAGCCTCCCGCATCGCTGATCAGATCCAGCGCGACCTGTCCGGCCTCATCTGCCAGGAGGTGAAAGACCCGAGGGTGGGGCTGGTGACGATCACCGCTGTCGAGGTCAACCGAGATCTCTCACATGCCAAGGTCTATGTCAGTTCCCTGGGAGAAGTTGCAGCCGCCGCGCAGAGTGTAGAAGCCTTGCAGCACGCTGCTGGTTTCCTGCGCAGCCAATTGGGCCGTGCGCTGAAAATCAGAAGTGTCCCGCAGCTCCAGTTTATTTACGACGCATCCGTAGAACGCGGCGTTCGCCTGTCCCACCTGATCGACGAAGCCGTCGCGAGCGACAGTAGGCTTGCCTCCGAGGACGACGGCGATGAGCGCTGAGACAGCGCTGGCCGGCGGACGAGACACCACGGTGGATGGCGTGCTGCTGCTGGACAAGCCGCTTGGCCTGTCTTCCAACGCTGCGCTGCAAACGGTCCGGAAGCTTTTCGGGCGTGTCAAAGGGGGGCACACGGGTACGCTCGATCCGCTTGCCACCGGTTTGCTGCCGTTGTGCCTGGGAGCGGCCACGAAATTCGCCGCTGGCCTGCTCGAGGCCGACAAGACGTATGACGCAATCATTCTGCTCGGTGTCGCGACCACGACGGGTGATGCCGAGGGAGCCCCGATTCTCGAGGCGGACCCGGAGGGCTGTATGGCGCGGGTGCCAGAGACACTGGGAGCTTTCACGGGCGACGTAGATCAGGTGCCTCCGATGTTCAGCGCCATCAAGCACCAAGGGCGGCCGCTATACCATTACGCGCGGGCTGGGCAGAGCGTGGAGCGCGACGCGCGCCGAGTCAAGGTTTACTCCCTGGAGTTGCTTTCGACCTCAGGGGCCGAGCTGTCGGTGAGGGTTCGGTGCAGCAAGGGAACCTATATCCGGACCTTGGCCCACGACATTGGCCTGCATTTGGGGTGTGGTGGGCATCTCAGGGCGCTGCGGCGCATCGGGATTGGCAGGTTTAAGATCGAAGAAGCACTGGCCTTGGATCGCCTGGCCGAGCTCACAGAGGCGGAGCGGATAGCCTCTCTGCGCTCGGCTGATGTCCTCCTGGCTGATTTGCCGGCAGTGGTGGTGGATCACGTCCAGGCCGAAGCCCTGCTTCAGGGCCGGGCCGTGGCTCGCCCAGCGCCGCTGGGCTCGGTCCGGCTCTATGCAGAAGATGGCCTGTTCCTTGGCCTTGGCGCCGCTGAACAGGGCCTGCTTTTGCCCAAGCGAATGTGGGTGAGGAACCGTACCGCTGGAGCGGTGGCCAATGCCGATGGCGCTTGAGCACAAGGCCGGTACGACGTTAAAATGCCACGTTTTTTCGGAGACATAGCTAATGGCCATTACGACCGACCAGAAAGCGCGCATAGTCGGCGACTATCAGCGGGCGACGGGCGACACCGGTTCGCCTGAAGTCCAGATCGCACTGCTGACCGCGCGCATCAATGAACTGACCGAGCATTTCAAGACCCACGTCAAGGATTTCCATTCCCGGCGTGGCCTGCTGCGCCTGGTTTCGAGGCGTCGCAAGCTTCTGGACTATCTGAAGATCGCCCACACCGACAAGTATCGCAGCCTGCTGGATCGGCTGGGATTGCGTAAGTAGACAGAGCTTGGACCGAGTGCACCGCACGCACTCTGGCGCCGTTCGGGCGGTCCTGTCTCCGCCCCCGGCTCGTAGCCCCACCACCTAGAGGTTGTTCCCTCCGGTCCTCATGATATGGACGTAAACCCCATCACTCCCATAAGAAAGTCCATCCCGTTCGGTCGCCATACTCTCACTCTTGAAACCGGCGAGATCGCTCGCCAGGCGCATGGTGCAGTCATGGTGACGCTGGACGATACCTGCGTTCTGGTGACCGTTGTCGGTAACCGGGAAGCCAAGCCCGGCCAGGACTTTTTCCCACTGACGGTCGACTACCAGGAGCGAACCTACGCCGCTGGCAAGATTCCCGGCGGGTTCTTCAAGCGCGAGGGCAGACCCTCCGAGAAAGAGACTCTCACTTCGCGCTTGATCGATCGCCCTATACGTCCCCTGTTCCCCGACGGCTTCTACAACGAAGTTCAGGTCGTTGCAACGGTTGTGTCCTCCAACAACGAGATCGACTCGGACATCCCGGCCTTGATCGGAGCCTCGGCCGCGCTGTCCCTCTCCGGCATTCCGTTCAACGGGCCCATCGGGGCGGCGCGCGTTGCATACATGGACGGTGGCTACGTCCTCAACCCCACCGCCACCGAGCTGAAGACATCGCAGCTTAACCTGGTGGTCGCGGGCACCCGCCAAGCTGTGCTGATGGTCGAATCTGAGGCCGGCGAGCTGTCCGAGGAGATCATGCTGGGTGCCGTCGTCTTTGGGCATGAACAGATGCAACCGGTCATCAGCCTGATCAACGAGTTGGCGGATGAGACCGGCCAGCCCCTCTGGGACTGGACGCCACCGGTCAAGGATCAGTCATTGGTCGAGAAGGTCGCTGCGATCGCCGAAGCGGGTCTGCAGGAAGCCTACCGCACCCGACAGAAGCAGTCGCGCTCAGAGCAGCTCGCCGCGCTGCAGGCGCAAGTGCTCAAACAACTGGTCGAGCAGGCAACCGAGCCTCCGGATGAGAACCTGGTGCGCACGATTTTCAGTGATATCGAAGCCAAGATTGTCCGTGGGCAGATCCTCAGCGGCGAGCCTCGCATCGACGGACGCGACACCCGCACCGTGCGGCCCATTTCGATACGGACGGGCGTGCTGCCGCGGGCGCACGGTTCCGCGCTGTTTACCCGCGGCGAAACGCAAGCGCTTGCGGTTGCCACGCTGGGCACCGCGCGCGACGAGCAGATCATCGATGCATTGCAAGGCGAATACACCGAGCGCTTCATGCTCCACTACAACATGCCGCCTTATGCTACCGGGGAGACCGGACGCGTGGGGAGTCCCAAGCGCCGCGAGATCGGGCATGGGCGATTGGCCAAACGCGCGCTGGTGGCGGTCCTGCCCACGGCCGAGGAGTTCGGCTATTCGATGCGGTTGGTGTCCGAGATCACAGAGTCCAACGGTTCCAGTTCGATGGCTTCGGTCTGCGGTGGTTGTCTGGCGCTGATGGATGCGGGCGTGCCGATGAAAGCGCACGTGGCGGGCATCGCGATGGGGCTCATCAAGGAAGGTAACCGGTTCGCCGTGCTCTCCGACATCCTCGGCGATGAGGACCACCTGGGCGACATGGACTTCAAGGTGGCTGGCACCGAGCGCGGTGTTACCGCCCTGCAGATGGACATCAAGATTCAGGGCATCACCAAGGAGATCATGCAGGTCGCGCTGAACCAGGCGCGGGAGGGACGCATTCACATCTTGTCGCTGATGAAGCAGGCGCTGGAAACCCCGCGTGCGGAGATATCCGTCTACGCCCCGCGCATGATCGTAATCAAGATCAAACCGGAGAAGATACGCGACGTCATCGGCAAGGGCGGTGCGGTCATCCGCGCGATCACCGAAGAGACAGGGACCACGATCGATATTGCCGAGGACGGCACAGTCACTATCGCATGCGTCAGCTCCGACGGCGGGCTGGCCGCCAAAAAGCGCATCGAGGAGATTACCGCCGAAGTGGAAGTCGGCCGCATCTACGAGGGCACGGTGCTCAAGCTGTTGGACTTCGGTGCCATCGTCAGCGTGCTGCCAGGGAAGGACGGTTTGCTCCACATCTCTCAGATTGCCGAAGAGCGCGTGAAGAACGTTTCCGACTATCTGAAGGAAGGCCAGTCGGTGCGCGTGAAGGTGCTGGAGGCCGACGAGAAGGGCCGGCTGCGCCTGTCGATGAAGGCCGTCGCGGAGGGTGAGAAGAAAAGCCCACCATCTGGTGGGCTTTCAAGCTCCTGAGTTTGCGCCTACGGTGCAGGCGGATGCACCACTAACTCGGTGAACGGCGGCAGATAGGCTTGCGCGGTCACCAGCAGGCCCACCAGCGCCGCCAGCGCGATACTGTGGAAGAACACGTAGCGCAGGATGTCGCCCTCGTGGCCATACCAGCGGGTCGCCGTGCTCGCGACGACGATGCTTTGGGCGTCGATCATCTTCCCCATCACCCCGCCCGAGCTGTTGGCTGAGGTCATCAGGATCGGGCTCAAGCCGAGCTGCTCCGATGTGATCTTCTGCAGGCCGCCGAACAAGACGTTCGACGCCGTGTCGGAACCGGTGAGCGCGACGCCCAGCCAACCGAGCAACGTCCCGAAGAAAGGATAAAGCACGCCGGTGTGCGCGAAGGCGAGGCCCATCGTCGCGTCCGTCCCCGAGTAGCGGGTCACGAATCCCAGGGCCAGCATCGCCGAGATGGTGAGCAGCGAGAATCTCACCAGCTTGATCGTCTCCCAGTATTGACGGAACAACGCAGCGATCGAATAGCCCATGAAGAGGCCCGCCAAGATCGCGGCGAGAAAAATCCCGGACCCGGTAGCCGACAGCCAGTTGAAGTTGTACTTGGCGCCTTCCTTGGTCGGCTTGGCCACGACCGGCGGGACCTTCTCGACCTTTTCGTGCAGTGGCGCGATGGGAATCTCGACCCGGGTGACCGCGTAGCTCACCTTCTGCTTGGTTTGTCCGTCCACGGTTATGGTCTCCGTGGTCTTCCCATCCAGGAAGTTCTTCATGCCTTGAAAGCCCCAGGCGAACACGAACACGCTCAGGATCGAACCACGGGATCCACGCGCGGATGATCACGCCGGTGGGATGCCGCTCGAACTTTGTCGGTGCGACGTCGGCAATCCCGCTGTCCCTCTCGTGACCCTTGAGCGCAGTGGTAGTCCAAATCTGCTTCGGCTTCCAGAACTTCAGGAAGACGACAAGGCAGGCCATGGATACCACGGCCGAACCCACGTCGACCAGCATCGGGCCGTGGTAGTTGGAAATCAGAAACTGCGGGATGGCGAAGCTGACACCGGTGACGAGAATCGCCGGCCATATCGCGATCATTCCGCGCCAGCCCGCGAAAGCCCAGATCAGCCAGAACGGAACCAGCAGCGAGAAGAACGGAAGCTGACGCCCGACCATCGCGGAGAGGGCGTTGACATCCAGGCCGGTCACGGCCGCGAGCGTGATCACCGGCGTGCCGAGCGCGCCATAAGCGACCGGCGCGGTGTTCGCGATCAAAGACAGGCCCGAAGCGGCGAGCGGAGAGAAGCCCAAGCCGATCAATATGGCGCCGGTCACCGCCACCGGCGTCCCGAATCCCGCTGCGCCTTCGAAGAACGCGCCGAAGGCGAACGCGATCAGGAGCAGCTGCACGCGGCGATCTTCGCTCACGTTGGCGATACTGTCCTGCAGGATCTGGAAGTAGCCTTTCTGCTTCGTGAGTTGATAGAGGAAGATGATGTTCAGCACGATCCATCCGATCGGCAGCAGGCCGAACAACGCGCCATTGAGTGCAGCGCCGCCTGCCGTCGCTGTAGGCATGCCGTAAACGACGATCGCGATGAACAGCGCGCTTACCAGCCCTAGTATCGCGGCCCAATGTGCGGCGATGTTGAAGAACGCCAGGCCACCGAGCAATACGATGATGGGAATCGCGGCGCACAGAGTGGAAAGCCAGGGATTGCCGAGCGGATCGTAGACCTGCGTCCAGACCATCTTGAATCCTCCCGAAGTCAGTTTGTTCTGATTGGTCTTCCCGCGAGCTATACGGCGCTCGCGCGCTGCGCGCTCGGCGCCGCTCGGCCCGGATGCGCCTGCGCTGGTCCACGGCTCGCGGCATTATATCCAAATTCCTCGCGAAATCTGGATTCCACGGGCCTGTATTTGCGAGGCTATAATCCGTCGGATTCAAAGACGCGAGCCAGTGCGGAGCTCGCACGGGCGAGGGGAAACCAGGCGATGAATGAGAGCATGCCGCTCAAGACCGGCGGCCAGATCTTGGTGGACTGTCTGCAAAGTCCATGGTGTCGAGCTCGCCTTCTGCGTTCCGGGCGAAAGCTATCTTGCGGTGCTCGACGCGCTGTACGACGTGCGCGAGCAATGCGCCTGATCGTCTGCCGGCAAGAGGGCGGCGCGGCGTTCATGGCCGAAGCCTACGGCAAGCTCACCGGCCGTCCCGGCATCTGCTTCGTCACACGCGGTCCTGGAGCCACCAACGCCAGCATCGGCGTGCACACCGCCTTCCAGGATTCGTCGCCGATGATCTTGTTTGTCGGCCAGGTGGGCGGCGAGGTCGTGGAGCGAGAAGCGTTTCAGGAGATCGACTACAGGCGCATGTATGGCCAGATGACCAAATGGGTGGCGCAGATCGACCGCGCCGAGCGCATTCCGGAGTACTTGAGCCGCGCCTTCCACCTCGCCGTTTCCGGTCGCCCGGGTCCGGTGGTGCTTTCGCTGCCGGAGGACATGCTGACCACCCAAGCGGCGGCCCTGGAGACCCGTCACTACCAGCGGGTGAAACCGAGTCCGGGGAGCCGGGAGATCGATCGCCTCGTGCAGATTCTCCGAGAGCTGCCTCGCGGCCCTTGGTGATTCTGGGCGGCGGCGACTGGACCGCGCAGGCCTGCGACGATGTGCGCGCCTTTGCCGAGCGCTGGAATCTCCCGATCGCATGCTCGTTCCGTCGCCAGGACCTGCTGGACAACCGTCACCGCAACTACGTGGGTGAAATCGGCATCGCCATCAGTCCGGAGCTCAAGAAGCACGTGCGCGATGCCGACGTCATCCTTGCGCTCGGACCTCGGCTCGGTGAGATGACCACAGGCGGCTACACGTTGTTCGATCTGCCGCGTCCGCGGCAGACGCTGGTCCACGTGCATCCTGCGGTGGAAGAGCTGGGGCGCGTTTACCAGGCGGAGCTGATGATCAACTCGGGCATGGAGGAGTTCGCGGCGGCGGCGAAAGCGCCTGAACCCGACGACAGATCTCGCGTGGGGCAGCTGGACGCAGCTGTTGCGCCGGGAGTATCTGCTGAGCCTCGATCCGGTGCCGATGCCCGGGGCGCTGAATTTGAGCGAAGCGGTTGCGTGGCTGCGCAGCCGGCTGCCGGCGGACAGCATCGTCACCAACGGTGCGGGAAATTTCTCAGGCTGGGTGCAGCGGTTCTATCAGTACACCGGCTTCCGCACCCAGCTTGGCCCCACCAATGGAGCGATGGGCTACGGTGTGCCTGCTGCGGTCGCCGCCAAGCTTACCTATCCAGATCGACCGTCGTGTGCTTCTCGGGAGATGGCGACTTTCCTGATGACCGGGCAGGAATTGGCCACGGCGGTGCAGTTCGGCGCCGCCGTGGTATTCGTGGTCGTCAACAACGGAATGTACGGCACGATTCGCATGCACCAGGAGCGCGACTATCCGGCGCGAACCTATGGCACCGTCCCTGCGCAACCCGGATTTTGCCCAGCTCGCGCGTGCCTATGGAGCGCACGGAGCGGTGGTGGAGAAGACGGCCCAGTTCGCGCCGGCGTTTGAGGAAGCGGTGGCTTCGCGGCAAGCCGGCACTGCTCGAGCTGCGGATCGATCCCGATGCCATCACCACGCGCACCAGTTTGACCGCGATTCGCGAGAACGCGCTGCAGAGCCGCCAGCTCGCAGGGGAATTAGAAGCCGACGGCCTGACCATCCCGCCGCGGCTCCGACGCGGCCACGTAGCCGCCGTCCACGCGATGAATGAGCTGTGACTGCGCCGAACTCCAGGTTCCAGCGTTCGGTCTGCCGTACTTGATGGCCGCGCCGAGCAAGTTCGGCCGCAACTGAGGCCGGTACGGCATGCTCGATCGCGATCTGCCGTCCCTTGAAGACCTTCCAGCGTGGCCCATCCGCGGCAGCCTGCGGATTCTGTCCGTAGTCCGCGATTCGCACCATGATCTGCACATGACCCTGAGGCTGCATGTCGGCACCCATCACGCCGAAGCTCATCAGCGGCTTGCCACCTTGCGTGACGAACGCGGGGATGATGGTGTGAAAGGGGCGCTTGCCGGGACCAACCTGGTTCGGATGACCCGGCTCCAGGCTGAAGCCGAAGCCGCGGTTGTGAAGGCTGATACCGGTATCGGGCACGACCACGCCGGACCCGAATCCATTGTAGTTCGACTGGATGTAGGACACCATCATGCCGCTCGCGTCGGCCACGGTGAGATATACCGTGCCGGAGCCCGGCGGCACGCCGTGTCCGAAGTCTTGTGCGCGGGTGCGATCGATCAGGCCAGCGCGGCGGCGCAGGTAATCCGGGTCCAGCATGTCGGCGGGCGCGACCTGCATCGATCTGGGATCGGCGACATAGCGGTAAGCGTCGGCGAAGGCGAGCTTCATCGCCTCCATCTGGAGATGCATGCTGTCCGCCGAGTCGACGGGCGTCTGCGCGAGATCGAAGTTGCTGAGGATGCCCAGCGCCATCAACGCTGCAATGCCCTGGCCGTTGGGCGGGATCTCGTGCAGGCGCACGCCTCTGTAGTCCTGGCCGATCGGGCTCGACCCAGTCGGGCTGATGCGCCGCAAGGTCCTCCACCGTCATCGCGCCGCCTTGAGAGCGGCTCGCCGCTGCGATCTTTTGCGCCAGTTCCCCGCGATAGAATGCCTCGCCGCGCGACTCGGCGATGGCCGCCAGCGTGCGCGCCTGCGCCGGATTGCGAAACAACTCCCCGGCGAGCGGTGCGCGGCCGCCGGGCAGAAAGGCTTCTGCGAATCCCGGTTGATCGATCAATTGCGGGGCTTGTGTTTGCCACTGCCGCGCGACAGTCGGCGATACCAAGAAATCCGTTTTCGGCATAGCCGATCGCGGGCGCGAACAGTTCGGCAAACGGCAAGCTGCCCGAACCGGGCCGACAAAGCAGCCCAGGCCGACACGACTCCCGGGACCGTGACAGAGTCCCATCCTGCGAGCGGCATGCTCTTGTGGTTTGCGAACCGCGCCGGACTCCAAGCCTGTCGGTGCGCGACCCGACGCGTTCAATCCGTTGCAGCTGCGTTCGATCCCACACCAGAGCGAAAGCATCGGAACCGATGCCGTTCATGGTCGGTTCCACCACAGTCAGCGTGATGGCAGTGGCCAGAGCCGCATCGACGGCGTTGCCGCCCTTGAGAAGCATGCGCAGGCCGGCCTGCGCCGCCAGCGGCTGCGACGTCGCGACGACGTTGGCCGCCAGCACCGGCATGCGTTGGGAGGCGTACGGGAATTCCCAGGTGAAGCGGGTCATGGTCGGCGGCTATTCTTCCACAGCTGCCCGCGTACGAGCAAATAAGAGTGATGCGGCGATGCCGATCGACCGCGCGCAGGATGCGCCTCGTTGATTCGCTCTCAGGGCTGGCAGATGGGAAACATAGCCGTGGCCTGCAAGACTGTCACCAGTGTTTCGATCCTGCACGAAGACCGCGAGGCCGGTGCGCCGCAGGTCCCAATCCGCGCGCGGTTTCGATACGCTGCTCGACGCGCCTGCGGCCGTCGCTCGGGATCGGGAAACGGTCCGACCAGATCGCGCACGACGAAGTCGTGATTGAGAAGTACCCCGGCGTTTTCTCCCCGCGCGACCGCGCTGGACAGGCCGTTCTCGAAGGCTGCGAGCCAGACGTCCGCATTCACGCCCGGTTGCTGGCGCGAGAACTTCCGCGTCGACGTTGACCTGGACAGGCGCTCGGCTGGCGCACGACTCTCGGCGCGGATCGTAGCGCCGGCCGGTTCCGCATTGATCGACCGGAGTCTGTCGTCGAGATCATCCGGAAGAGTGCCGGCGCGCAGCGTGCGTCCATCCAGGATCAGTTGCGGCGTATAGACCTGGCGGCTGCGGTTGCGCGCCGCGACATCATGCTGCCGCTGGCTGAAGCGCGCCTGCGAGAATCGATCGCCCATCCCAGGCGATTCCAGTAGTCCACGTGAAAGGCGAGCAGAACCGCGGCATTCGGGCCCAACGCCTCGTTGTGGCAGGCTGCTCAGCCAGCGATCGGCGGGCGGACAGCTGCTGCATCCTTCCGAGGTGTACAGCTCGAGAACAGTCACGCGATGAGCGGCGCTCTGGAGCGCGCACTGCTCGGCGTGGACTGCGGCCGAGCACTGCAGCCCAAAGCGCTGACAAGCAAGAGCGCTACGGTCCGAAGCAAACGCATCGTCATGTTGTGCTCCTAAGTTCGATATCCGCCATGCACGGCGGCATTTTGCTACTATTCGCCCCTTTGCCGGTGACGCCAGTGCTGCCAAGGCAGGGCCCATCCACCATTACGCTTTCGGGCGCAACTTGGATGCACCGGGCGCACTGGTTGATCGCGCTGGCATGGCACAGTACTTCGTCATCCATCCGACGCATCCTCAGCAGCGCTTGATCGAGCGTGCCGCCGAAATCGTACGGCACGCAGGGCTCGTCGTGTATCCGACCGACTCCTGCTACGCGCTCGGTTGCCACGTCGGCGACAAGGAGGCCATGGAACGGATTCGCACCATCCGCCAAGTTGATGCTGACCATCACTTCACCCTGGTCTGTCGCGATCTGTCCGAGATCGCGCACTACGCCCGGGTCGACAACCAGGCCTACCGTCTGCTGAAAGCAGCCACCCCCGGCAGCTTTACCTTTATTCTTCGCGCGACGCGAGAGGTTCCGCGACGCCTGCAAAACCCGCGGCGCAAGACGATCGGTCTGCGCGTTCCCGATCACGCCGTCGTGCAGGCGCTGCTGGACGAGCTGGGCGAACCCTTGCTGTCTTCGACCCTGATCATGCCGGGCGATGCGCTGCCGATGAACGAGCCCGAGGAGATCCGCGATCGCCTGGAGCATCAGGTGGACTTGGTCATGGACGCGGGCTCCTGCGGCATCGAACCCACTACGGTCGTAGACCTCACCGGCGAGGAGCCGGAGCTGTTGCGGTTGGGTAAGGGCGACCCCAGCTTGTTCGGGGTCGCGGCCTGATGGACTCTCCAGTCCGATCATCCAGACCATCGCGCTGCTCGCGATCCCGATGGTGTTCGCGATCACGCTGCACGAGGCCGCGCACGGCTACGTGGCCAAGCACTTCGGCGACTACACAGCGTATCAAGCCGGCCGGATCTCGCTCAATCCTCTGAATCACATCGACCTCATCGGTACGATCCTGGTTCCGGTGGGGCTGTTGATCATGACAGCGGGCCAGTTCGTGTTCGGCTGGGCGAAACCGGTCCCGGTCAACTTCAGCCAGCTGCGCGACCCGAAGCGCGACATGCTGTGGGTCGCCGCAGCCGGGCCTGGCGCCAATCTGGCGATGGCGTTGGCATGGGCCCTGATTCTCAGGCTTGCGCTGGTCGCGCCGGCCAACTACTTCTCGTATCCGGTCCAGGTGATGGCGCAAGGCGGGGTGCTCATCAACCTGGTGCTGATGGTGCTCAACCTGATTCCAATCCCGCCGCTCGACGGTGGACGCATTGCGGTCAGCCTGCTCCCGAACAGACTGGCCTACCGGTTTGCTATGATTGAACCCTATGGGCTCATTATCATCGTCGCGCTGCTGGTCACGCGGGTCCTCAGCGGCGTCATTGGGCCGGTAGTGGCTGTGTGCCGTGACCTGATCTACGCCGTGTTCGGGCTGTCCTAGAAAATCTTCCCACATGTTCCCTGACCGAGTCCTGTCCGGGATGCGCCCGACCGGGGCCTTGCATCTCGGCCACTACCACGGCGTGCTCAAGAACTGGATCAAGCTGCAGCACGAGCACCCGTGTCTGTTCTTCGTGGCCGATTGGCATGCGCTGACCACGCATTACGAAGACCCCGAGGTCATCGGTCAGAACGTATGGGACATGGTCATCGACTGGCTCGCCGCGGGCGTCGATCCATCGCAGGCGACGCTGTTCATCCAGTCGCGGGTGCCCGAGCACGCCGAGTTGCACCTGCTGCTGTCGATGATCACGCCGCTGGGATGGCTGGAGCGGGTGCCGAGCTACAAGGATCAGCAGGAGAAGCTGTCCGACCGCGACCTGTCGACCTATGGATTCCTCGGCTACCCGCTGCTGCAGAGCGCCGACATCCTCATCTACCGCGCGACTCTGGTGCCGGTAGGCGAGGACCAGGTGCCGCACATCGAGTTCACGCGCGAGATCGCTCGACGCTTCAACCATATCTACGGACGCGAGCCGGGGTTCGAGGACAGGGCCGAGGCGGCGATCAAGAAGCTGGGCGCCAAGCGCAGCAAGGTCTATCGCGAGCTGCGCACGCGCTACCAGGAGCAGGGTGACGGCGAGGCGCTGGAGGCGGGCCGCGCTTTGATCGACGCCGCACAAAGCCTGTCGATGGGCGATCGCGAGCGCCTGTTTGGCTATCTGGAGGGCGGCGGCAAGATGATCCTGTCCGAGCCTGCCGCGCTGCTGACCGAAGCCTCGAAGATGCCGGGGCTCGATGGCCAGAAAATGTCGAAGTCCTACAACAACACCATCACGCTGCGCGAGGACGCCGAGAGCGTCACGCGGAAGATCCGGACCATGCCGACCGATCCGGCGCGCGTACGGCGCACCGACCCCGGCGACCCCGAGAAATGCCCGGTATGGCAGTTCCACCTGGTGTACTCGGACGAGAAAACGAAGGAGTGGGTGCAGCAGGGATGCCGCAGTGCCGGCATCGGCTGCCTCGAGTGCAAGCAGCCGGTGATCGATGCCGTGCTCAAAGAGCAGGAGCCCATGCGTGAGCGCGCTCAGGCTTACATGGAGGATCCGACGCTGGTGCGCAACATCATCGAGGACGGTTGCGACAACGCGCGCAAGATGGCGACCGAGACCATGCGCGACGTGCGGGAGGCGATGGGTCTGGACTACAGCTGAGGCGTGGTCTCTCGACTTGGCGCGCCCTCCGCGCAGATTACCTAGCGCAACCTGGCTGCATTATTTTTGGCGCAATAGTCGCTGTTGCTGCCTTTGCCACTCTCTATCTTTGACTGCCTCGCGTTGTGACTCCGGCCGCGCTTCGACGCTTAACTTGCCGGTGGCAGTTAGCCTCCGCCGCAAGCTACTTCACTTGCGCTTAGCCGCTTGCCCGTGCCAACCGTCTTATCCTCCGCCGCTGACAGCTTTGCCAAGCTTACTCGTCATCACTTTTGGCGCATTAGTCGCTGCTGCTCTCGCTGCCAATCCCTATCTTTGACAGCCTCACGCTTGTGACTCCGGCCGCGCTTCCGCGCTTAACCTGCCGGAGGCAAGTTAGCCTCCGCCGCAAGCTACCCTTTCATCCCTTTTGGCGCATCAGCCGCTGTTGCTCTCGCTGCCAATCCTTATCTTTGATATCCTGACGCTTGTCATGCTGTTTTTTGCCTTTGGCCAGGCCCATCTCCAGCTTGATCCAGCCGCCGCGGTAGTGAAGGTTGAGCGGCACGATCGTGTAGCCGGCGCGCTCGACTTTGCCGATCAGTCTCTTCATCTCCTCGCTGCGCATCAAAAGCTTGCGGGTGCGCACAGGATCGGGATGGACGTGGGTGGAAGCGGTGGACAGCGGGCTGATGTGGCAGCCGATGAGAAACAGCTCTTCGTTGCGCACGATGACATAGGCTTCGGCAAGCTGCGCGCGGCCGGCGCGGATCGACTTCACCTCCCAGCCCTCCAGCGCGAGGCCCGCCTCGTAGCGCTCTTCGATGAAGTAGTCGTGAAAGGCTTTGCGGTTTTCGACGATGCTCATTTCTTGATTGTTCCGCGATCTCCGCCGGGGGACAGCGGACGCATGCTGCGGTCGCGATTGTAACAGTTCGACCGTCAGAGTCCGGGGGTCCGGGCGCACGCCGGAGACCCAGTGGCTCTCGTAGAAAAGTCCGTGCTCGTCGGATACCCCGCGGAGCGCATGTATAGGCTGGTCGACGACGTCGAGCGATACCCGGAGTTCCTGCCCTGGTGCGGCGGCACCGAGGTGGAGCTGCGGGATGGGACGTTAACCCGTGCCGCGATCTTGATCGACTATCACGGTATCAAGCAGAGCTTCAAGACTGAAAACCGGACCCAACCACCCGAGCGCATCGAGATCCGCCTGGTGAGCGGCCCGTTTCACCGGCTGGACGGGCTGTGGCGGTTCACGCCGCTTTCGTCGCAGGCCTGCAAGATCGAGTTTCGCCTGCACTACGAATTCTCCAACCGCCTGCTGGAGAAGCTGGTGGGACCGGTCTTCAAGCACATCGCCAACACGCTGCTGGACGCGTTCCTGCGGCGCGCCGAGCAGTTGTACCGCACGTGAGCGGCGCGCGAGATCGAAGTCGAAGTGGTGTATGCGCTGCCGTTCGCGCAGGACATCAGCCGCTTGCGCATCCCGGCGGGCACGACCGTGGAGCAGGCCATCGCGCGCGCCGGCGTTGCGGTTCGGCACCCGGAGATCGACCTCAGGAGAGGCCGTGTAGCCGTCTATGGACGGCTGGTTTCGCTCGGACACGGTCCTGCAGGACCGAGACCGGGTCGAGATCCTGCGCCCGCTCAACGCAGATCCGAAGGAGGTACGGCGGCGGCGTGCTTCCCTCGGTCGGCTACCCCGCTGACTCGTTCATTTGCACCAGCTGTCGGCTGCCTTTCTGGCGCTGACGACCTCCTTGGCGATCTCGTCGTCGCTCATGTAGATCTGCTCGCCGTTGGGACCGGGTCGCGTGATGCGGCCGCCGCGCTCGAGCGATGCCACCTGCGCGGTGGCGCGCTGGCAGTTGCGTTTCTTCTCTTCGGCGGCCTCGGCGTCTTTTTGGGCCTTGGCTTCTGCTTCAGCCGCTTCCACGCGCCGCTTGCGAAACTCCATATCCAGCTCGGCGGCTGTCTTGGGCTTGGCGGAAGCATTGGCGCCGGTGGCAGCAGGGGCCTCCGCAGCAGCCGCGGACTTGGGCTGCTTGATGGACTCGCTTTTCTTCACGTCGCCCGGCGGCGGCTGGTCCGAATAGTGGACCTTGCCATTCTCATCGGTCCATTTGTACAGATCGGCCCAGGCAGGAAGGATGAAAAGGCACAACGCCAAGGGAATGTAACGGATCATCGGCTCACCTCTAGTAGCTCGGAAATGGAAACGTCGGGTATGCGGTCTGAGCGATGCCCATGCGCGCCTGCTCAATGGCGGTGCCGGCGGCGCGTTGCGCGGCCTGGTAGTCGCCCCGGGCAAATGCGCCTTGTGCGTCGCGCAAGGCCTCCGCCGCCGTGGTCCACAGCGCCCTGCGCGCGGCAGCCGCTGCCACCGCGGATTCCGCTTCGGCCAGACTGGACTGCGCGATCTCGCACATGCGGAGGGGCGCTCCTCCGGGCAGGCAAACCGGTCGCCCTGCCGGCGTCAAGGTGGCGGCCAGCGCGAGGGGTGCAACCCAGCAGCCGAAACAAGCAAAACGAGCCCGCCTTTCCCAGTCATCGAGGTCGCGTCTCCAAGTGCGCGGATTTGCCATAAGGCTGCTTAACGGCAAGCTCGGCGAAAAAGTCCACAGTCGCGCCTCGAGCCCCAAGCGCCACGCTCGCGTATAATAGTTTTTTTGTGAAGGATCATCAGCATGCGAGTGCTTGAGAAGGCCCTCACCTTCGATGACGTCTCGTTAGTTCCCGCCCATTCCCTCGTCCTGCCCCGTGAAGTCAGCCTGAAGACCCGGCTGACGCGCACCATCGAGTTGAATCTACCGGTGGTGTCCGCTGCCATGGACACCGTTACCGAAGCGCGTCTCGCCATCGCGCTCGCCCAGGAGGGCGGGGTCGGGATCCTGCACAAGAACATGCCGGCCAAATCCCAGGCGGCCGAGGTAGCGAAGGTGAAGCGCTTCGAGAGCGGCGTGGTCAAGGACCCGGTGACCATTCCGCCCACCATGACGGTGCGCGAGGTGCTCGAGCTGAAGCGCGCGCACAAGATTTCCGGGTTGCCGGTGGTCGAGGGAGAGCGCGTCGTTGGGATCGTCACCAATCGCGACCTGCGCTTCGAGACCAATCTGGACCAGTCGGTGCGCAGCATCATGACGCCGCGAGCGCGTCTGGTCACGGTGAAGGAAGGGGCTCCTCTCGAGGAGGCGATGCAGCTGATGCACAAGCATCGGCTGGAACGCGTGCTGGTGGTCAACGGGGATTTTCATCTGCGCGGGCTGATCACCGTCAAGGACATCTTGAAGTCCTCCGAGCACCCCAATGCATGCAAGGACGAACTGGGTCGGTTGCGCGTCGGTGCCGCCATCGGCGTGGGCGAAGGAACCGAAGAGCGCGCAACTGCGCTGGTCGAGGCGGGCGTAGACGTGCTGGTAGTGGACACCGCACACGGCCACGCGCAGGGTGTGCTCGACCGGGTCAAGTGGGTGAAACGCAATTTCCCGCAGATCCAGGTGATCGGAGGCAACATCGCCACCGCCGCCGGCGCACGATCGCTGATCGATCACGGCGCGGACGGCGTCAAGGTGGGGATCGGCCCGGGCTCGATCTGCACCACGCGCATCGTCGCGGGCGTGGGTGTGCCACAGATCACCGCAGTCCAGAACGTGGCATCGGTGTTGCGCGGCACGGACGTCCCGATGATCGCGGACGGCGGTATCCGTTACTCGGGCGACATCGCGAAGGCGCTGGCGGCAGGTGCCGACTCGGTCATGCTCGGTGGACTGTTCGCCGGCACGGAGGAAGCGCCGGGCGAAATCGAGCTCTACCAGGGCCGCTCGTACAAGTCGTACCGCGGCATGGGCTCGCTCGGAGCCATGCAGCAGGGATCGAGCGATCGCTACTTTCAGGACGACGAGGACAGCGCCGAGAAACTGGTCCCTGAGGGCGTAGAGGGGCGCGTTCCCTATAAGGGCAGCGTCGTGGCCGTGATCCAGCAGCTCATGGGAGGAGTGCGCTCGGCCATGGGTTACGTCGGCTGCGAGACCATAGCCGACATGAAGCAGCGCGCCGAATTCGTCGAGATCACCGCCGCCGGCGTGCGCGAATCGCACGTCCACGACGTGCAGATCGTCAAGGAAGCCCCCAACTATCGGGTCGAATGATCGACGCCCAGAGTAGAGACCACCGAGGTCGAGCCGGGCCTGCCTCCAAGCCCCAGCCCGGCGCACGGATGCACGACAAAGTCCTGATCCTCGATTTCGGCGCGCAGTACACGCAGCTGATCGCCCGCCGTGTGCGGGAGAGCCAGCGTGTACTGCGAGATCCATCCTCACGACGTATCCGACCAGTTCGTGCGCGACTATCGCCCCGCGCGGGATCATTCTGTCCGGCGGCCCGGCCTCGGTGTACGAAGGCGGAACGCCACGAGCGCCGCAGTCATCGTTCGAGCTGGGCGTGCCCGTGCTTGGCATCTGCTATGGCATGCAGACCATGGCCGCGCAGCTGGGCGGCGAGGTGGAGAGCGGCAGGGTGCGCGAGTTCGGCTACGCCGAGGTACGTGCCCGCGGCCACTCGATGCTGCTGGATGGCGTTCAAGACCGAGTCAACGGCGAGGGTCACGGCTTGCTGGACGTGTGGATGAGCCATGGCGACAAGGTCACGGCGCTGCCGCCGGGGTTCAAGGTCATAGCCAGCAACGCGGCGACGCCCATCGCCGGGATGGCGGACGAGTCGCGCAAGCTGTATGGGGTGCAGTTCCATCCCGAGGTCACGCACACCCTGCAAGGGCGCGCTATCTTCGAGCGGTTCTTGCACGTGGTGTGCGGGCTCGGAGCCGACTGGAACATGCCCGACTACCTCGAAGAGGCGGTCGCGCGCATCCGCTCCCAGGTCGGGACGGAGGAGGTGATCCTCGGGCTGTCCGGAGGCGTGGATTCCGCGGTGGCGGCGGCGCTGATCCATCGCGCGATCGGCGATCAGTTGACCTGCGTGTTCGTCGACACCGGGCTGCTGCGGCTCAACGAGGCGGAGCAGGTGATGCAGACCTTCGCCAGCAACCTCGGGGTGAAGGTCGTGCATGTGGACGCTGCGTCCCAGTTCATGACCGCGCTGGAGGGCGTTGCGGATCCCGAGCAAAAGCGCAAGATCATCGGGCGCGAATTCGTAGAGGTGTTCCAGCGCGAGGCCGCCAAAGTGAGCAACGCGAAGTGGCTGGCTCAGGGCACCATCTATCCCGACGTGATCGAGTCCGCGGGTGGCAAGACCAAGAAGGCGACCACCATCAAGTCGCACCACAACGTCGGCGGCCTGCCCGAAACGCTGCGGCTGAAGCTGCTCGAACCGTTGCGAGAGCTGTTCAAAGACGAAGTGCGCGAGCTGGGCCTCGCGCTCGGGCTTCCGCACGACATGGTCTATCGCCATCCGTTCCCGGGACCGGGCCTGGGCGTCCGCATTCTGGGCGAAATAAAGCCTCAGTATGCGGAGCTGCTCCGGCGCGCCGATGCGATCTTCATCGAGGAGCTGCGCGCCGCGGGTTGGTACGAGAAGACATCTCAGGCGTTCGCGGTGTTCCTGCCGGTACGCTCCGTGGGCGTGATGGGCGACGGCCGTACCTACGAATACGTGGTCGCGCTGCGCGCGGTGCAGACGGAGGATTTCATGACGGCACATTGGGCCGAGCTCCCGTACGCGCTTCTGTCCAAGGTCTCCAACCGGATCATCAACGAGGTCCGCGGCATCAACCGGGTGGTGTACGACGTCTCCGGCAAGCCTCCCGCGACCATCGAGTGGGAATGACGGCCGAGCGGAGCACCGCGCCCGACGAGGGTGAGACACAGCGCAGCAGGATGTGGCGCTTCATGCGCCGCGCGCTCGAGTTGGCCCAGCGCGCCGGCGAGGCAGGCGAGGTTCCGGTCGGTGCCGTGCTGGTGGTCGATGGAGCCGTCGTGGGCGAGGGCCACAACCTGCCGATCTCGACTTGCGATCCGACCGCCCACGCGGAGATCCAGGCGCTGCGCGCGGCGGCGCAGCGCGTCGGCAACTATCGCTTGCCCGGCTCCGTGCTGTACGTAACGCTCGAACCTTGCGTCATGTGCGCCGGCGCGCTGATGCATGCCAGGGTGGCGCGCGTGGTGTTCGGCGCACCCGATCCCAAGACCGGCGCGTGCGGGAGCGTCCTCAACCTCTTCGCCGAGGCCCGCCTCAATCACCACACCGAAGTCGACGGAGGCGTGCTCGCCGAGGAGTGCGGTGAACTGGTGCGCGCTTTCTTCAGCGCGCGTCGCTCGTCTTCGGCGTAGGCCGATCCACGGCTTGAGCCTCGGTCCTTTGAGCCGTCTCAACAGCCTCGTGCCCGGGGCATCCGGGAACTCCGCGGCGCCGTTCCGAGTCCATTGTGCGCTGCAGGATATTCGGCTACATTGCTGGGTCTTGCAGCACAACAAAATCGAGAAAGGACTGGCATGCGGCTGGCAGACAAAGTTTCCATAATCACGGGTGCGGGGCGGGGCATCGGGCACGCCACTGCGCTCAAGTTCGCGCGCGAAGGCGCGCGGGTCATCGTCTGTGACGTGGACCGGATCACGGTCGATCAGACGGTCGCCGCGATTCGCGACATGGGTGGTGACGCGCACGGGTTTCTCGTGGACGTCACCGACCGCGCATCGATTCAAGCCATGGTAGAGGCGGTGATGCAGCGCTATGGCCGGATCGACGTGTTGATCAACAACGCGGGCATCGTGCAGGACGCGCAACTCGTGCGCATGACCGAGGATCAGTTCGATCGGGTCATCGACGTCAACTTGAAGGGCACCTGGAACTGCACCAAGGCGGTGGCTGAGATCATGGTGGCGCAGAGCTCCGGGGTCATTCTGAATGCGTCGTCGGTCGTGGGCCTGTACGGCAACTTCGGCCAGACCAACTACGCCGCCAGCAAGTTCGGCGTGATCGGCATGGTCAAGACCTGGGCGCGTGAGCTGGGGCGCAAGGGCGTGCGCGCCAACGCGGTGTGCCCGGGATTCGTCGAGACCACGATCCTCAGCTCGATCCCGGAAAAAGTGCTCAAGGCGCTCAGGGACCGGGTTCCCTTGGGCAGGCTGGCCCAGCCCGAGGACATCGCCAACACCTACGCGTTTCTGGCCTCGGACGAGGCCAGCTACATCAACGGCGCCGTGATCGAAGTCTCCGGCGGCGCGACGATCTAGACGAAACAGCGCTTGCAGTTTCGCCCGATCGGGGCGGTGCACGACGCCGCGCTCGGTGATCAGGGCAGTAACCAGTTGCGCCGGCGTCACGTCGAACGCCGGATTGCGAACCCGCACGCCCTCCGGTGCCCAGCGGGCATCGCCGAAGCCGGTCATCTCCTCGGGCCCGCGCTCCTCGATCGGGATCAGCCCGCCGTGGTCGAGCGAGAGGTCGATGGTGGATAGCGGGCACGCGACGTAGAACGGGATGCCGTGACGCTGCGCCAGCGCGGCCAGCGGATAGGTGCCGATCTTGTTCGCTGTGTCGCCGTTGGCTGCAACGCGGTCCGCGCCGACGATCACCAGATCCACTTCCCCGCGGCTCATCAGCAAGGCGCCGGCGCCGTCCGCAATCAGCGTGACCGGGATCCGATCCTGCATCAATTCCCAGCATGTCAGCCGCGCGCCCTGCAGAAATGGACGGGTCTCGTCCGCCAGCACGCTCACCTGCTTTCCGCTTTCGGCTGCGGAGCGGATCACGCCGAGCGCGGTGCCGTGACCCGCGGTAGCCAGCGCGCCGGCGTTGCAATGGGTGAGCACCCGGGCGCCGTCCGGAACCAGCGCGTGCCCCATGCGCACCCATGGCCCGGTTCGTCGCGATGTCTTGATCGCGAATCGCATGTGCCTCAGCCAGCAGAGCGTTCGCGATGGCGCGCGGCTCCTCCGCGGCGAGCGCTACGCTGAGGCGCCGCTGGCGCGCGAGCGCCCAGCTCAAGTTCACGGCCGTCGGGCGGCTGGCGCCGAGGAGCTGGAATGCCGCTTCAAGGCCGTTCCGAAAGTCCACGCGTTCGCGCGAGACCAGGCGCAGCGCTGCCAATGCGACGCCATAGGCGGCCGCGCATCCGATTGCCGGCGCTCCCCGAACCACCATGCTGCGGATCGCCTCCGCCACGCCCTCGGCGTTGTCATAGCGGCGGTACTCCACGCGCATGGGCAGCACGCGCTGGTCGATCATCTCCAGCGCGCCGTTGTGCCAGCGCAGCGTTTCGACTTTGCCCGTCGCCTCCGGGTCAAGCAGCTCTGTGTGATTCATCCGAGAAATTGCGTGCAAGGACATGCGTGCCGGTCTGGTGCTGGCAGCCATTATAATCGCGCGGCATGAGCTCTTCCTTTCGCGTGCGTCGCGCTGACTGGGAGCGCGACCACGAACACCTGCGGCGCATCCGCGAAGCGGTCTTCGTCCGCGAGCAGCAGGTTCCGCCCGCGCTCGAATGGGACGGGTCCGACGCAAGTTGCCTGCCACGTGCTGGCCGAAGACATGGACGGTACGCCGATCGGGACCGGCCGGCTGCTGCCCGACGGGCACATCGGGCGGATGGCGGTACTGGCCACGTGGCGCGGGCGTGGTGTCGGGAGCGCCATCCTGACCGAACTCGTGCGTTGGGCCGCAGAGCAGGGAATGACGGAAGTCGTGCTCAACGCCCAAACTCACGCCCTGGGGTTCTATCAACACCACGGTTTCTCCGCCGAGGGAGAAGTGTTTCTCGACGCCGGGATCGACCATCTCCGGATGCGGCGCGTGCTAGGTCAAACGAACGTCCAGGTATCCGGCGTGGCAGATCCCGCAGCCCGAAGCTGAAGCGTGCGTGTCTCGGCCGCTGGCCGTCGGGCGCGAAGTTGCGCTCCATGAGGGTCAGTTTCCCGGAGCGCTCCATCAGTACCACGGTAGACGCCCGCGTGCCATAGCCGGGGGCGCGGATGAAGATGGTCGCCAGCTGGCGCTCCCATTCCAGACTGACCCCGGTGTGCGGCAGGTCTTCCTCCGCTGCGGGCTGCGTATTGGTCAGCGCGTCGAACAAGCCGGCGGCGAGATCTGCAGGTTGGTTCGCGAGCAAACGTTGCACCGCTGCCTTCCCGCGCTCGACCTTCGGCCAGGGGGTATTCAACAGGTGGTTGCTCAAGCCATGGACTCCCGCTGTCAGCGGGGTGATCTCGTCGCTGACGTTCGAGTAATGGAGCAGCTCGTCGTTCGCGGCAACCAGAAGGTTGAATCCGTCGTACGCAGTCGCGCGCCGTGCGCGCCCGTTCCAGAAAGCTTCGAGGATCGAGGTTGGACAGTGACAAAATCGCTCACCAACAACCCGCGGGAGCGACGAGCGCTCTTGGCCCGCGTGCCGTCGCGGAAGTTGGTGACAGCCGCCAACCGCCCCGAGGCGGATAGCGCGAGCCAGCTACCGCCTTTTTCGAGGTCGCGGCCGCCGACGATCGCAGGGGATTCGGGCCAAGGAGCGGCGGGCAGCGTAGGACGCGCAAAGAATTCGTCCCGGTTGGCTGCCAGAATCAGAGGATGATCAGGGTGTGCCCGCCACGCGAGGAGGACGAGGCAGATCGCTCAGCCCTCGAAACACTCTACGTGACGGAGCGACCCGGGCGCGAGCAGTTCTACGATCTCCAGCTCCTGGACGGCATCGTGCAATGCGTGCTCGAATCTCGCTGGATCACTCACCGCTTCGTAGACCTCCATCCACAGGTTCGGCTCCCCGCGCTTGGTCATCAGCCGACCGCGCACCCCGATGGCCGCAGCCAGCTTCGCCTGCAGGCGGCGCCACCTGCTCCCTGGCGAGAGGTTCACGGCCGGGCGCCACGCGGTAGTAGATAAAGTAGCTAATCACCGTCGCCGGTGCTCCGATCCCGGTGCCTCGGGCACCGGGTAGGGCAGGGCCAGCGGCCGCAGCGCCGGGCCGTCAGCGTCCAGATGCAGCGCAGCTGCCTTCGGCCCCAGCTTGCGTCGCGTGCGTTTGCGTCACCGCGAGCAGCTCGAATTCGCCTGCTGGCGAGCGGGCGGCGTTGACCACTGTTCCCACCTGGCGCAGCGTCAGCATAGACCACAGTACCGGCCACCGCGCGCGCCGTCGTCGCGAAGCGCGCCAGTCGCCGCTTGACCTGCCCCAGGTACTGAGTGCGAGCGACGATCTCCTGGCCGGTATAGCAGCCCTTGTCGAAGCTCACGCCGCCTACCAGGTCGAGGTTGAGCATGTGCGGCGTGAACTGATCCTGCGTCGCGGTCGTGATGGCCGGAATCCCGGCGGCGACGGTTTGCGCATCCCATATTTCCTCGCCCATCAGCATGCACAACGGGGTGCGAGACGATCCCAGATCTCGGCCCCACGCGCGATGTCGGCGATCACCTGCACTCGCGTGCCGGGCAGAGCGATCGCGGCAACGCCTTCGTCTTGGGCAACATCGTAGTCCGAGGCCAAGCGCGAGCCCCAGTTCGCTGCGCACCACGGCCAGCGCGTCCGCGCCGACCAGCCCGATGAGTGCGGTCTGATCGGATACGTCGGCGAGCTGCACCCGAGACCGCAGCACATACATCTGCAGGCGCTTGCGGATGGGTTCGCACAGCTCGCGCGGCAGCTCGAGAGCGTAGCCGTTGTCGGTTTTCCAGAGGAGCAAAGTGGCCAGCACCCGACCCTTGGGAGTACAGTAGGCCGCGAGCTGAGCGCGACTGCGCGAGACCTGGGTAATGTCGTTGGACAGTTGCCCTTGCAGGAATGTGGGCGCATCCGCACCCGAGGCCAGGATCAACCCCTGCGAGAGCAACGCCGTGAGCGCCGTCCCCGTGCGGGAGGCCTGGCGCCTCGCGGCGCGAGTCACCGAACCCGGTCACGCGGCCGCTTTCGATGCGAGCGCCGCGTTCGATCAGGGCCTGACCCCAGCTGCTGTTCATGCGAGACGAGTCCTATCCGTGGCTTCCATGGTGCCAATTATAGGTCCGACGGCCTGGCTCGCCGCCGTGTCCAGCCCGGCAGCGATGGCTGAACGATTGTCGTTGCGGCTCGGCCCTTCGCGCCTCTTGGCTGCGATGCTGGGCGGTGCACATGTCGTGGCGGCGCGCCGCGCTGTGGCTGGCTCCCGTCCCGGTCAGTCTATGCGCTCGCCTGCAGCGTGGCCCTCTCGGTTCACCTGGCCTGGGTCGTGCGTCGACACGCGCTTCGCACCGACGCTCGGTGCGTTGATCGAGCTGGAGCGTGGTCGATGACGGCTCCGTGTCCGTCTGCACGCGTGCGGGGCTCCGGCGCGCTTACCGTGTCGCCGGGTCGAGCTTCGTATCCCCGCTTCTCACGGTGCTCAACCTGCGGCCGGAAGCCGGGCGTTGGACGCGTCACGTTCTCATCGCCGGCGGATAGCGTGGATGCCGACGGTTTCCGGCGGCTGCGCGTCTGGCTGCGCTGGCGCTGGCGTGACGGGGAACAAATGCCGGTCTTGCGCAGCCTCGCATGGCCCCGCGACGATAACCCATCGCGCCGGTGAACTAACGCCAACGGGAGGTTGTCTGTGGCTTCATAGCCGGTAGCACGGTTCCTGAAAGGGGCGGGCAACGCTATACTTGAGCCCCTTGCGCGACGCAGTTCGCGCTTTTTTGTTAGCTTTTCAGGCAACCGGGCGAGATGGGTGACCGTGAGATAGACCAGCAGCTGGTCGAACGGGCACAGCGGGGCGACAGGAAGGCATTCGAACTGCTCGTGGCCAAGTACCAGCGCAAGCTGGCGCAGGCTGCTGTCTCGGTTCATCCGCGATCCGGCCGAGGTGGAGGATGTGGCGCAGGAGGCGTTCATCAAGGCCTACCGGGCGTTACCTTCCTTCCGTGGTGAGAGTGCGTTCTACACCTGGCTGTACAGGATCGGCATAAACACGGCCAAGAACTACCTGGTGGCCCTGGGGCGGCGCGCGCCGACCACGACGGAGTTCGACAGCGAGGACGCGGAGAACTTCGAGGACGGGGATCAGCTGAGGGACGTCCACACGCCGGAAAACGAGTTGATGAGCAAGCAGATCGCGCAGACGGTCAACGACACGATGGAAGCGCTGCCGGAAGAGTTGCGCACCGCCATCGTCCTGCGCGAGATCGATGGGCTCAGCTACGAAGAAATCGCAACCGTGATGAACTGCCCGATCGGAACAGTGCGCTCGCGTATCTTTCGAGCGCGCGAGACGATCGCAGATCGGTTGCGGCCGCTGCTGGAGACGAGCAAGGACCGAAGGTGGTGACATGGAAAAAATATCGCAGCTGATGGACGGAGAGCTTGGCGAGCACGAAAGTCGCCTCGAGATCCGGCGCCTGGAGCACGACGAAGAGTCTGATCCAGGCCTGGGCGACCTACCATCTCATTCGCGACGTGCTGCGCGATGAAGCCGGCGCCGGCGCCGGTCTCGCAGCACGCGTATGCGAGCGGCTCCAGCATGAACCAGCGGTCGTGGCGCCGCGTACGCGGTTGACGGCTCGCGCCGCTCGCTACGCCCTGCCGATGGCGGCGACCGTGGCTGGCGTGGCAGTGGTGGCGTGGCTCGCGTTCTTCTCGCAGCCGCACCAGGACAACGGAAAGATCGCCGAAAATGTCCAGCAGCGCCCCGATAGCGAGATCGTGCCCGCAGTCCCACCGGCCGCCGGCTCCCAAGGGCGAAATGAACAGGTATCTCCTAGCGCATCAGGAGTTCTCTCCCACCACGGCCATGCAGGGCGTGGGCTCCTACGTCAGGACCGTGTGGAACGAGGATTCGGATCCCCCGCGATGAGGCGAGCGTCCATCCGCCTGCTTCCGGGGCTGGTGCTGTTGCCTCTCTGCGTCAGCGCCGCGCTCGCACAGAATCTGCCGGAATCCGACGCGATCAAGTGGCTGCAGAAGATCGCCGATGCAGCGCGCCTGCTCAACTACAGCGGGACCTTCGTCTATCAGCACGGCGAGCACGTCGAAACCTGCCGCATCACGCACTTCGTCGATAAGACCGGGGAATACGAGAAGCTGGAGACGCTGGACGGCCCGGCGCGCGAAATCATCCGTACCAACGACGAGATCCTCACCTTCGACGTAGAGCAGCACGTGGTCAAGCACGAGCGGCGGATGCGGCGCAACACGTTCCCGGCGCTTCTGCCCGAACAGCTGGCGCATCTCACCGACTACTACTGGGTGCGCAAAGTCGATCAAGACCGCGTCGCCGGGTTCGAGGCACAGGCCCTCGTGCTCGAGCCGCGTGACGCCTTCCGCTATGGCCACAAGCTGTGGGCCGACGCCGCCACCGGGCTGCTGCTCAAGGCGCGCATGGTGGATGAGAAGGGCCATGTGGTCGAACAGTCCGCCTTTACGCAGCTCACGATCGGCAACAGCGTGACGCGCGAAGCTACCCGCCCCAGGTTCGATCCGCAGGATCCGCAATGGCGGCACGACTATCCGGGCCGGGACGCGACGCGTATACGGAGATACCGGCTGGACGGTTAACAACCAGCCGGCGGGTTTTCGGAAGGTCGTGGAAATGAAACGGGTCAAGGCCGGGACCCAGGCATCCTTCGCACACCTGGTGTACTCTGACGGGTTAGCGGCGGTGTCGATCTTCATCGAGCCGCTGCCTGCGGGTAAGGTCAAGGAAGGGGCGATGCGCCAGGGGGCGGTCAACATCTATGTTCGCCCCCTCTCTGAGCAACTCGTCACTGTGCTGGGCGAGGCGCCGGCGGTGACCGTGATGCAGATGGCAAATTCCGTCACCCCACGAGGTCAGTAGCCTCGCGTCACCGTTCGGGCAGGCCGGACCGCGCCCAAGTTGTCGTCGATCTCACAAGGAACCACAAGATGTTGAGGAAGCTGGTGCTGGCTGCGACATTCCTGACTTCGCTGCCGCTGGTGGCTCAGGGCAAGGACCTCCCGAATTTCGCCGATCTGGCGGAGAAGCAGGGCCCCGCAGTGGTGAATGTCAGCACCACGCAAACGGTGCACACGCAACAAGGCGGGTTCCGCCGGGGTCGGAGGACGATCCGTTCAACGATTTCTTTCGCCGTTTCGGTCCACCCGCAACCGCCGCGCGACTACGAGAGCCGCTCGCTGGGCTCCGGGTTCATTCTGAGCCAGGACGGGTACATCCTGACCAATTCACACGTGGTAGAGGCGGCCGACGACATCACCGTACGCCTCACCGACAAGCGCGAGTTCAAGGCCAAGGTGATCGGAAGCGACCGGCGCACCGACGTCGCGGTGCTCAAGATCGAGGCCACCGGGCTGCCTGCGGTCTCCGTCGGAGATCCCACCAAGCTGCGCGTCGGGGAATGGGTGGTCGCCATCGGCTCGCCTTTCGGCTTCGACAACAGCGTCACGGCCGGCATCGTGAGCGCCAAGGGGCGCTCGCTGCCGCAGGAGAACTTCGTTCCCTTCATTCAGACCGACGTGGCGATCAACCCCGGCAACTCGGGCGGGCCGCTGTTCAACCTGAATGGCGAAGTCGTGGGCATCAACTCCATGATCTTCAGCCGGACCGGCGGCTTCATGGGACTGTCGTTCGCGATACCCATCGACGTCGCCATCGACGTGGCCAAGCAGCTGCAGGCGACCGGGCGCGTCAGCCGAGGACGCATCGGCGTCGTGATCCAGGAGGTGACCAAGGAGCTCGCGGAGTCCTTCGGCCTGTCCAAGCCGTCCGGCGCACTGGTCAATTCGGTGGAGAAGGGCAGCCCGGCCGACAAGGCCGGTATTCAACCGAGCGATGTGATCCTCAAGTTCGACAACAAAGAGGTCACCGCCTCCAACGAACTGCCCCGCATCGTGGCTGCCACCAAACCCGGCGCCAAGGTATCGCTGCAGGTGTGGCGCAAAGGCGAGAAGAAGGATTTGCAGATCACGGTCGCCGAGACGCCGGACGAGCGCGTGGCCAAGCGGCAGCCGCCGGGCAAGAAGACGTCGGGTGAGACGCTGACCAAGCTCGGTCTGAGCGTGACGGAGCTCACAGCCGACCAGAAGAACGAGCTCAGCATCGCCAATGGCGTGCTGGTCGAAAACGCCGAGGGGCCCGCCGCGAAGGCCGGCATCCGGCGCGGTGACGTGATCCAGGCGGTCAATAACCAAGAGGTGAAATCGGTCGAGGAGCTCAACCGCCTGCTTTCTCCCGTCGACCGGTCCCGCACGGTAGCGGTGCTGATCAAGCGCGGCGAAGGGTCCGTGTATATCCCGCTCAAGCTCGCCACCAACTGACCTCGACCCGCGCTCGCGGCCCTGTCCCTGGCGTCGCAAAGAGCGGCGCAACAATCGGATTTCCGATAGAATTCCGCCTCTTTCCTGCAAGCCTGAAGGGCACTAGCGAGTGCCCTTTTTTTCCACCTCCCGATGGAGCACATCCGCAACTTTTCCATCATCGCCCACATCGACCACGGCAAATCGACGCTGGCCGACCGCTTCATCCAGCTCTGCGGCGGACTGTCGGACCGGGAGATGGAGGCGCAGGTCCTCGACTCCATGGCGCTCGAGCGCGAGCGCGGGATCACCATCAAGGCCCAGACCGCGGCGCTCAACTATCGTGCCCGGGACGGAAAGGCTGTACCTGCTCAACCTGATCGACACGCCCGGTCACGTGGACTTCTCCTATGAGGTGTCGCGCTCGCTGGCCGCGTGCGAGGGGGCGCTGCTGGTCGTGGACGCCTCCCAGGGCGTCGAGGCGCAGACGGTCGCCAACTGCTACACCGCGACCGAACAGGGGGTCGAGGTGGTGCCGGTACTGAACAAGATCGACCTTCCCTCCGCCGACCCCGACCGCGTCATCACCGAGATCGAAGATATCGTTGGCATACCCGCCAAGGACGCCATCCTCGCCAGCGCCAAGACCGGAGAGGGCGTGGTGGATATCATCGAGGCGGTGATCGCGCGCATCCCGGCGCCCAGGGGCGACCCCGCGGCGCCGCTCAAGGCGCTGATCATCGATTCCTGGTTCGACAACTACGTCGGCGTCGTCATGCTGGTGCGGGTGGTCGACGGCCGGCTGAGCCCGAAGGACAAGATCCTGTTCATGTCCAGCCGCGCCGCGCATCTGTGCGAGCAGGTGGGCGTGTTCACGCCAAAATCGGTGCAGAAGGCTCAGCTGGGAGCGGGCGAAGTCGGCTTCGTAGTGGCTGGCGTCAAGGAACTCAAGGATGCCCGCGTCGGCGACACCATCACGCTGTTCAATCGACCTGCAGCCGAGCCGCTGCCCGGGTTCAAGGAGATCAAGCCGCAGGTGTTTGCCGGCCTCTATCCGGTGGACGCGAACGAGTACGACCAGTTGCGCGATGCCCTGGAGAAGCTGCAGCTCAACGACGCATCGCTGCGCTTCGAGCCGGAGACATCGCAGGCGCTGGGCTTCGGCTTCCGCTGCGGGTTCCTCGGACTGCTGCACATGGACATCGTGCAGGAGCGGCTGGAGCGCGAGTACGACATGGAGCTCATCACCACCGCCCCCACGGTGGTGTATCAGGTGCAGCTGCAAGGCGGCGAGGTGATCGAGGTGGAGAACCCGTCGCGCCTGCCGGACGCCAACAAGATCGAGGAGGTGCGGGAGCCGATCATCACCGCCACCATATTGACGCCGAGCGAATACGTCGGCCCGGTGATGACCCTTTGCACATCCAAGCGCGGCACGCAGAAGAACATGCAGTACACCGGGCGCCAGGTATTGCTCACCTGGGAACTGCCGCTCAATGAGGTGGTCATGGACTTCTTCGACAAGCTCAAGTCGGTGAGCCGCGGCTACGCGTCCCTGGACTACGACTTCAAGGAGTTCCGTGCCGCCGACCTGGTCAAGCTCGATATTCTCATCAACGCCGAGCGCGTCGACGCGCTTTCGCTCATCGTGCACCGCTCCAGCGCGCAGGCACGCGGGCGCGAACTGGTCGAGAAGATGCGCGAGCTGATCCCGCGCCAGATGTTCGACGTGGCGGTGCAGGCGGCCGTCGGCTCGCACATCATCGCGCGCGAAACCATCAAGGCGCTGCGCAAGAACGTGCTGGCGAAATGCTACGGCGGCGACATCACGCGCAAGAAGAAGCTGCTCGAGAAGCAGAAGGCGGGCAAGAAGCGCATGAAGCAGGTCGGCACCGTGGAGATCCCGCAGGAAGCCTTCCTCGCCATCCTGCAGGTCGAGAGCAAGTGACAGCGGCCCCGGTGCAATCCTCCATCGAAGAAAGCAGGACATGAACTTTGCCCTTCTCATGCTGGTGCTGCTGGTGGTGACCGGCGGCGTGTGGCTGCTGGACCGCTTCTATCTGCGCCGGCGCCGGCCGGCGGATGCAAAAGAGCCCTGGTGGATCGAGTATTCGAAGAGCTTCTTTCCGGTGATTCTGGCGGTGTTCCTGCTGCGCTCGTTCCTGGTGGAGCCGTTCAAGATCCCGTCCGGATCGATGATCCCGACCCTGCTGGTCGGCGATTTCATCCTGGTCAACAAATACACCTACGGCATCCGGCTGCCGGTGGCCAATGTGAAGGTGCTGGCGGTGAACGAGCCCAAGCGCGGGGAGGTGATGGTGTTCCGCTATCCCGAGAACCCGTCGCTCGACTACATCAAGCGCGTGGTGGGCGTGCCGGGGGACCGCGTCTCCTATATCAACAAACAGCTCTCAATTAACGGTCAAGCAGTGCCGATGACACCGGTATCGGATCACCCGTACGCGGAAGCCGGCCTGAACTTTACGCCAGCCAAGGAGTACCGGGAGGACCTCGACGGTCACATGCACGCCGTCCTGATCAACCCCGAGATGCCTACGGTCCAGCTCGTCCACCGTGCGCCAGTTTCCGCATCGGGAGGATTGTGAATACAATGAACACGGGTTCGTGTGCACAGTGCCGCAGGGGCATTACTTCATGATGGGTGACAACCGCGACAGCAGCAGCGACAGCCGCTACTGGGGCTTCGTGCCCGAGCGCAACATCGTGGGCAAGGCATTCATGATCTGGTGGAACTTCAGCGATCTCGGGACGCATCGGTCGCTCGATCAAATGAGGGCACATAGATGAACAAACAGCGCGGTCTCAGTCTCATCGGGTTGCTTATCACTTCGGCGGTGGTCGTGTTCTTCGCTCTCGTGGGCTTCAAGCTGCTGCCGTCTTACATCGAGTACTGGACCGTCCAGCGCATCATCAGCGACATCGGCCGCTCGCCCGAGCTGAGGGGCGGCACAGTAATCAGCGTGCAAAACGCGTTCGACCGTCGCGCCACCATCGACAACGTCACTTCGATCAAGGGCAGAGACCTCGAGATCAGCAAGGTCGGCGACGGCTTCGAGATCGCCGCCAACTGGTCTTCGCGCGTACCGTTGTTTGGCAACATCAACGCCTGCCTCGACTTCGAGGCGAAGAACTAAGTGTTCGAGGGCGGCGCCCGGGCGCCCGTGCATGGCTAACGCGGAGCTTCTCACCCGACTCGGTTACCAGTTCAGCGATCCCGGTCTCCTGCGTCAAGCGCTGACCCACCGCAGCCACAGCGCTCCCCACAACGAACGCCTCGAATTTCTCGGCGACGCCGTGCTCAATTGCACCGTCGCATCGCTGCTGTACGAACGTTTCCCGCGCCTCGCCAGAGGGCGATCTGTCCCGATTGCGCGCCAACCTGGTGAACCAGGAGACGCTCAGCCGCATCGCCACGTCTATGGATCTGGGCGGGCAGCTGCGGCTGGGCGAGGGAGAGCTCAAGAGCGGCGGTTTTCGGCGGCCCTCGATCCTGGCCGATGGCTTGGAGGCGATACTGGGCGCCATCTTCCTCGACAGCGGATTCGATCGTGCGCGCGAGGTCATACGCGGAATCTACGCTCCCGCTGCTGGAGGAGCTGGACACCGGTACGCCGGGCAAAGACGCCAAGACCCTGCTGCAGGAGCACCTGCAGGGGCGCCGGCTTGGCCTTGCCCCAGTACAACGTCGTGAGCGTGACGGGCGAAGCGCATGAACAGCAATTCCAGGTGGAATGCGTCGTCCCGGGCCTCGACATCCGCACGCTGGGAGAGGGTTCGAGCCGGCGCGCTGCGGAGCAGACCGCTGCGCGTCGCGCCTACGAGCTGGCGGTGGACCGCTGATGCAGGAGACCGCAGGGCATCGCGCGGGCACGGTCGCCCTGGTGGGGCGACCCAACGTGGGCAAGTCGACGCTGCTGAACCGGCTGGTTGGGCAGAAGCTCAGCATTACATCGCCGCGTCCGCAGACCACCCGTCACCGCATCGTCGGGATCGTCAGCCAACCGGACGGCCCAGTTCGTGTTCATAGACACGCCCGGGCTCCAGAGCCGCCACGCGGGCCGTCTGAATCGGGCACTGAACCAGGCCGCATCCGAGGTGGTGCTGAGCGCCGATGTGGTCGTGCTCGTGCTGGAGGCGCTGCGCTTCGGTGCAGAAGATCGCGCCGTGCTGGCGCGCGTCCCGCGCGACCGGCCGGTCATCCTCGCGATCAACAAGGTCGACGGGATCGCCGACAAGACCCGCTTGCTGCCGTTCATCGATGAGCTGTCGCGAGTCCATCCATTCGCGGCCATTGTTCCCATCAGTGCGCGCACCGGGCGTCAGGTGCCGGACCTGCTCGCCGCGATCGGCCCCCACCTTCCCGCAGGCGCGTCGCTGTATGCGGAGGACGATCTGACCGACCGCAGCGAGCGGTTCCTGGCAGCCGAATTCCTGCGCGAGAAGCTGTTCCGCCTGCTCGGTGACGAACTGCCCTACGCGACGGCGGTCGAGATAGAGCAGTTCGAAGCTGCCGGCAGACTGCGCCGCATCGGTGCCAGTATCATCGTAGACCGTCCGGCGCAGAAGGCGATCATCATCGGGAAGGGCGGCGAGAAGCTCAAAACCATTGCGACGCAGGCGCGCGAGGATATGGAGAAACTGTTCGGTAGCCGGGTCTATCTGGAGGTCTGGGTGCGGGTGCGGCGCGGCTGGATGGAAGATCCGCGCACCCTGCGCAGCCTTGGCTATGAGTGAGCAGCGGCGATGAGCGCAGTCACGATGAGGGACGGGCGGGAGCCGACGGGGGTGTGGCGCGGCGGGCTGCAGGCGAACGGGAGCGGCGCGGCGTCCGCGACGATGAAGCCGCCTACGTGCTGCACAGCTATCCATTCAAGGAGACCAGCCTGGTGGTGGAGATCTTCAGCCGCAACCTCGGACGGCTGGGGCTCGTGGCGCGCGGCGCGCGACGGCCGAAGTCTTCGCTGCGCGGGACTGCTCATGGCCTTCCAGCCGCTCAGCCTCAGCTGGTCCGGCAAAGCCGAGCTGCGCACCCTGCACCGGGCCGAAAGGCAGGCCGGCCACGCGCAGCTTTCAGGGCTGAGCCTCATGTGCGGCTTCTACTTGAACGAGCTGATGCTCAAGCTGCTCGCGCGCGAGGACCCGCATGAGGGGCTGTATCTCGCGTACGAGGAGGCTCTGGCGGCGTTCCGGGCCGGAGATCCGCCGGCGCGGGCATTGCGGCGCTTCGAGAAGAAGCTGCTGCGCGAGCTGGGGTACGGCATGCAGCTGGAGCACGATATCGCCGGTGATCCGATCCAGGCCGAGGCCAGCTATACCTACGTCCTCGAGCGCGGGCCAGAACTGCTGCCGACGCGCGCGCCAGCCCCGCCGGTGGAGCTGTCGGGCAAGACGTTGTTGGACATTGTCGCCGACGACTACCGCGACCCGCTGACGCTGCAGCAGAGCCGTGCGTTGATGCGCTTTGTGCTCAACCACTATCTCGGAGGTCAGGTGCTGCACACGCGCCAGCTGTTGCGTGAGATGCAGCAGCTCTGACTCCATCGACTCTGGTCCGCCATATGATCCAGCTCGGAGTGAACATCGACCACGTCGCGACCCTGCGCCAGGTGCGGGGGACGCCGTATCCAAGCCCGGTTCAGGCCGCGTTGATGGCTGAATCGGCGGGCGCCGACCTGATCACGCTGCATCTGCGCGAAGACCGGCGGCATATCCAGGACGCGGATGTAGAAATCCTGCGCGGCGTGCTCACCACCCGCATGAACCTTGAGAGTGCAGTAACCCCGGAGATGTTGGCGATCGCGCTGCGCATTCGCCCGCACGATGTCTGCCTGGTTCCCGAGCGGCGCGCCGAGCTGACCACCGAGGGCGGGTTGGATGTGAAGGGGAACTTCGCCCGCGTTCAGGAGGCGTGTCGCGAACTGGCGGACGCCGGCATTCGCGTGTCGTTGTTCATCGCCGCCGAGCGCATGCAGATCGACGCCGCGCGCGAGGCCGGAGCTCCGGTGATCGAGATCCATACCGGCACCTATGCCGAAGCCGACAACACCCCGCGTCAGGCCGAGGAGCTCGCGCGCATCGCGCGTGAAGCCGCGCTATGCCGCGAAGCTGGGTTTGAAGGTGAACGCCGGGCACGGGTTGCACTACCACAACGTGCAGCCGGTCGCCGCGATCCCGGAGATCGCCGAGCTCAACATCGGCCACGCGATCGTCGCGCGCGCCTTGTTCGTGGGATTGAGCGAGGCGGTGCGCGAGATGAAGCGCCTCATGGTTGCCGCGCGCGGAGGCGGCGCGTGATCCTCGGCATCGGAGCGGACGTCGTAGAGGTCGCTCGCGTAGCGAAGCTGCTCGAGCGGTACGGCGAGCGTTTTGCCCGTCGCGTCCTGGCGCCGAGCGAATGGGAGGGATTTCGCGTGAGCCCCAATCGCGACGTCTTTCTGGCCAGTCGGTTTGCCGCCAAAGAGGCTTACGCGAAAGCCTTCGGCACGGGGCTGCGGGCCCCGGTGCTGTTGACCAGCATCAGCGTGACCCACGACGCGTTGGGGCGTCCTCTGCTGCAGCTTGCGCCCGAGCTCCAGGCGCTGTCGGACGATCGCGGCGTGAGAGGTCAGCACATCACCTTGACCCACGAGCGCAGCATCGCCTGCGCCGTGGTCGTTCTCGAGGCCGAGTCGCGGTGAAAGCGAGCACGACTGCCGCTCGGCCCGGTCATGCTCGACGTTCTGGGCCACCAACTTACCGACGCCGATCGCGCGCGCCTGCTTCACCCGCTGACAGGCGGCGTCATCCTGTTCCAGCGTAACTACGCGTCGCCGGAGCAGATCGCCGAGCTCTGCGCCGGCATTCGTGCGCTGCGCACCCCTGAGCTGCTGATCGCGGTCGACCACGAGGGCGGCAGGGTGCAGCGCTTCCGGGAAGGCTATACGCCAATCCCGGCCATGGCAGAGCTCGGGGCCCTGTGGGACGTGGACCGTGCGGCTGCACGCCGCCGCGCAGAAGCGGCTGGATTCGTCATCGCCACTGAGCTGACCGCCAGCGGCGTCGATTTCAGCTTCACTCCCGTGCTGGATATCGACTTCGGGCGTAGCCGTGTGATCGGCACCCGCGCTTTTCACCGCGACGCCGAGGCGGTGGGCGAGCTGGCCTCTGCCTTGATCGCCGGATTGACTCGTGGCGGTGCCGCCGCAGTCGGCAAGCATTTCCCCGGTCACGGCTTTGCGGGCGAGGATTCCCATGTGGAGATCCCGCTCGACCCGCGCACCTTGTCCGAGATACGAGCGGTGGATCTGGTCCCGTACCGGCGCCTCGTGCGCCAATTGGGAGGCGTCATGCCGGCGCATGTGATCTACCCCGAAGTAGACGGATGCCGGCCGGCTTCTCGCGTATCTGGTTGCAGGATGTGCTGCGCAACGAGATCGGTTTCGACGGCTTGATCTTCAGCGATGATCTGAGCATGGAGGGCGCGTCCGTCGCCGGTGGCATCGTGGCGCGCGCGGACGCTGCGATCTCGGCAGGCTGCGACATGGTTCTGGTGTGCAACCGCCCCGAGCTGCGCGGACGAGCTGCTCGACGGGCTGAGCTGGAGCGCTGACACTGCGCGGGAAGAGCGCCTCGCGCTCATGCGCTCGAGCAGACCTTATGCCTCGCTCGCGGCTGCGCGCACCGAACGCGCGTATCAAGCTGCGCTGAGCGAGCTGCAGGCCGATGTGCCGCGCGCGGTCGCCTCGCGCGCAGCCCGGTCGCGCTGATAGCTGATCACGCCGACCGGCCTATGGCAGGACATCACGCACACCACGGGCACGAGCATGAGAGCAAGCACGCTGCGCTTCCAGGCGTGCTCGGAGCTGGCGCTGGCGCTGACCCTGGGCTATGCGTTCGTCGAACTGGTTTCGGGCCTGGCGTTCGGCTCGCTGGCTCTCGTCAGCGATGCCGGACACATGTTCTCCGACGCCCTGGCGCTGGGGCTTGCATGGTTCGCCGCTTGGGTGGCGGCGCAGCCGCCGGGCGCCCGGCACTCCTATGGATTGGCGCGCGCCGAGGTCATCGCCGCATTCGTCAACGGCCTCGCTCTGCTGCTGGTGGTGGTTTTCATCGCCGTCGAGTCGATCAACCGGCTTGCTTCACCCGCCGGCCGACGTCCAGGGACTCGGCGTGATGATCGTGGCATTCATCGGGCTGCTGCTGAACCTGGCCGTCATCCTGATCTTGAGCCGCGGCGAGCGCGGCCTGAACCTGCGCGCCGCGATGCTGCACGTCACCTCGGATCTGATCGGATCGGTGGCAGCGCTCGCGGCCGGCGCCGTCATCTACTTTACGGGCTGGAAGCCGATCGACCCGATTCTGTCGCTGGTCATCGCGCTGCTGATCCTGGGCTCGACCATCAGTCTGCTGCGCGAAGCGCTGCACGTGCTGATGGAGGGCGTGCCCCGCAGCGTCAAGCTGGAGGAGGTGGGGCGGCTGATCGCTCGGATCGACGGGGTGCGCAGCGTGCACGACCTGCACATCTGGAACATCTCCCTGGGTCGCGTAGCACTGTCCGCACACGTCGACATCGCCGAGCTGTCGAGCTGGCCAGCGGTGTTGGAGCAGGCGCGCGCAGCGACGCTGCACCAGCGCTACGGCATCGACCACGTGACTTTGCAGCCGGAGGTCGTAGCGGATGCAGCGCGAGGCGGTCAAGCCGTGGTCAAGGTCGTGGCGCGACGCTGAGGGAAAGCAGCTCGGTTAAGGACGCGGTATTGCCCCTTGAGCCGGACGCTCGCACACCTAGGTGTGATGGTCCAATAGGTTGTTTCTGTTCATTCGGACTGAGTCTGAGAGACTGGGAGGTGCGACCCAACCCGCATTTCTCAGGAGCTCAGCCGAATGAACATTCACAAGAATGCCCGACTCACGTTCGCGCGTCGAATCGAAATGGTCAGAGACATTTTGGAACGAGGGCTCACGCCGTGCGCAGCCGCCGACGCGTACGGCGTCAGCGTGCCCACCGTCCGCAAGTGGCTGGGCCGCTACCTGGCCCAGGGCGAGGCGGGGCTGGTCGATCGCTCCTCGCGCCCGCAAGTGCAGTCCGCGCGCGATCGCAGCGGCCAAGGCGCTGGCGATCGTGGAGCTGCGCCGCCGGCGTCTGACGCAGGCGCGCATCGCCGCAAGCCTGGGCGTGTCCAAGAGCACCGTGGGCCGCGTGCTGCGCGCGTGCGGGCCTGTCGCGGCTGCGCGATCTGGAGCCCTGCGAGCCGGTGGTGCGCTACGAGCATGAGCATCCCGGGGATCTGGTCCACATCGACACCAAGAAGCTCGGACGCATCGAGCGCATGGGCCACCGCGTCACCGGCGACCCGCGCGACACCGCCGACGGGGCCGGCTGGGAGTACCTGTTCGTGGCCATCGATGACCATGCTCGCATCGGCTTCACCGACATGTATCCCGATGAGCGCACCCACAGCGCCGTGCAGTTCCTGCACAACACCGTGGCCTACTTCCGATCGCTAGGCGTGCGTGTGCGCAGCGATCCTCACCGACAACGGCTCGGCATTCCGCTCCAAGCCCTTCGCCGCAGCCTGCCGAGCTCTGGGCCTCAAGCACCGCTTCACCCGCGCCTACCGGCCTCAGACCAACGGCAAGGCCGAGCGCTTCATCCAGTCGGCGCTGCGCGAATGGGCCTACGGCATCCCCTACAACCATTCCTCGGAGCGCACCCACATGCTCGAGCGCTGGATCCATCACTACAACTGGCATCGCCCTCACCAGGGCATCGCAGGTCACGCACCCATGTCCAGACTCACCCGGTCCAGAAACAACCTCTTGACGCTTCACACCTAGGGAAACGAGACCTTGAAGCAAAGCGTCCGATTCACTGTCAGGTTCAGCCGGCGTATCGAAAACGATGCGAACGGTACGGTTTCCCGACTTCGAGACGACGTGCAGGAAAGTAGCGAACTCTTCGCTTTTGTCGAATGGCGCATACACCACGTCATGCCATGAAACGGAGTAAGCATAGAACGGCGAGTTGTCCAGCTTGTACTTATCGTTGCCCAGATCATATGCCCAAAGGGTTTCCACCTCTGCGGTGCCGTCCTCCTGCGGGACGCGGAAGAGGACTTTGGCGGTTGGTTGAGCCGTCTCACTCATGACGCCCAACGTTCGCAATGACCGGGTGCCGGCGCGCGCAGCGGGACGGGTGCCGAGCGGCAACGCCGCTCGGCGCTCCGGTCGATTGCGTGGTTGGGTTTCCTCACTGATCGATTCTTGCTTTCATGGGTACGAACGAATCGAGCAGGAAGCGGAAAGCGGGCTGGTATCGCTTCAGCAAATCGGCGCTCCTGGCTGAAATGACCACAATGTAGTACTTCGTCGGCCCATCGACATAACCAACCAACTCGTGATTTCGTCCCGGATCTCCGGCCAGGTGGAAGACCAATGCGTCCTGACCCCCGCCCGTGTGTATAGAAGTTTCAGCAGTGACCTTCAGGTCCGGCGCGTTCGATCGAAATCGCTGTTGCTCGTCGGCAGCGAATGCCTCGATCGTTGGGTAGTCTTTGGTGCTTACGGTGACATACATGACCGCGGGCGCATCCGCGAACGTGGTTCCCCTCGGCCATAACGCTACAGCCGCCTCTGTGAACTTTTCAGCTCCACAGAGCGACGTCCATTTGCTAGGGGTCGAGAACATAAACGCCCAGTCGCTGCCGTAAACGATTCCGCAGTCGCCATCAGCGCCGCCTGATTTGGTGGCAACACAGAGAAGCAATACTGCAGCTAGCCGACGTATGAACATGCGAGGCATCCAGGAAACCCAACGTTGGCAATGAGCGGGCGCCGACGCACGGAGCACGACGGGAGCCCAACAGCAACGCTGTTGGGCGCTCCGCTCAATTGCTGGGTTGGGAGACACCTCAATGAGCAACGTCACCCGCCCTCGGCCCGTCTTGGAAATAACCATACGCACTCAGGCCTCGCTGTGCACGCGGAGTCGATCCAATCCGTCTGAGATACCCTTGAACCGTCGCCTGAGAAAACTGTTTCAACAAGCCGTCAATTTGGTCATTTGCGTCGCTCGCCCCTTCAGCGCAACCAGTGGTTGCCGCGCGGGTACCACCGCACACAAGAGGACAGCGTGCCTTGAGATCGTGACCCCGCACCATGACGCAGTTCCACCAGAATGCCTCATACGCTTTGGTATAGCGAACAGGCTCCGGATCTCCGTTCGGTGCGAACTGCGAATTCTGGAACTCCTCAGGTACCAGCACACGCAGGGTCATCTTTGGTTCGGCGGCCGCGAGCGTGGCGACCAACGGAATCAAGATTCCCGCGAGGGACATCCCGGTGCGTAAGAGCGATCTCATGGTTTCCAACTGCCCACGCTAACCGAGCGCCGAGGAGCAAAGCGACGAGGGTACGCAACAACGAGCGCAGCTAGGCTGTGGGACGCTCCGGTTCAGTGCGTTGTTTGGGCGGTTCAGTAAACAGCGCTTACACCCTCAGTTCCTTCTTCAACTCATTCAGGAAGCGCCAGTCGGTACTTCGAGCGATCAATTTGTTGGGGTTTGTCTTTATCATCCCCACCTCATATAGTCGGAGGCCGTAGAACCGCAGCGTGTCCTCTGGGTTGGCTTCTCGCCATCTGCGGTAGGACACTCCTTTCAGCACCTCGTGTGCGATCTCGTAGCGTGGCTCAAAGCCTTTGTCTACCAGAAGCCGTGCGGCCCGATCGGGTTCTTGCGCGCATATGTCCGCTGCTTTGAGGAAAGCGCGAAGGACACGCTTGGTAGCAACGGGATAGCTTTCAGTAATGTGCCGGTTTGCGAGAAGCATGCAGCAGAAGTACTGAGACCACGGACGGTCTCGGGATGTGTCGAGCACTACGTGGCCGACTTTCTTTGCCAACAACTCTTGTGGGTGCGGCGGGAAGCCCATGAATGCGTCCGCTTTTCCTGCCTCGAACAGATGCAACGCGTCCTCAGCCCGTTCGCCGGTCACCCAGCGAACGTCCGTGCTGGGATTCATACCTACGTAAGCCAACATGCTGGCGACTAAAATGTGAGCGCCTTGCCCCAACTCGTAGACGGCAATAGTCTTTCCCTTTAGATCTCGGATGCCACGGATTGCACCTGTGGCAAATAGTTGATAGCAGCCTGCGTGTATGCCGGCAATTGCAACGATGGGCTTGCCTGCGTCGAAGTGCGGCAGGGCGCCATAAGCGTCCCACATTTGGAAGTCGAAACGGGCACCTGCCAGCGCGTCGAGGCCGCTGAGGTCTGGGAGCTTTACGTACTCGATTTCGGAGAAGCCTTCCAAGCGGAGGAGGTCTTCCACGAGGTATTGGGGGGCGAGACAAATTGCTGGGCTGTGGGAAAGGCGAATCCTCTTTATCTCAGGGGGCGGTTCGCTCGCAGCTAATCCGGACAAGGGAAGAAGCGATGCAGCAGCCAACACAGAGCCGTCGACTAGAAACCGGCGACGGGTGGATGCATGAGTACCCTTGTGATCGGTCGTGCCCATGATTTCCCCTACTTCAATTGTGTCAACCAGCGAGAGAAGTACTTGCTCCCCCAGTGTTTGCGCATTCTATGTCCAGTGGTTCACCTTACCCGCGGCCGGCGATGGTGAATCTGGTCGAAGAACTCACATCACGTCGACCTTAGCACAAAGGAACTTACACCCAGCATACATATGGCGGCTCGGTGCCGCCCAACGCCGTGGTTCAGGCGCGCCGGAGCGGCCGATGGCCGCGGAGGGAACCTCGAAGCGCGCAGCGCTTTGAGGCGTCGCCTGGAACCACTTGTTAGCCATCCGCTGTTGGGCCGGTCAAGTCGCCGCTTCGGCGGCTTTGTCTTGAGTCGAAATGCGTGAATGGGCTAGTTCGTTCTGGTTGTCATCTCGCGTAGCCGTTATGCGCTAGTTTCTCGATGTTGTGTACCAGGCAGTAGAGCTTCCACTGCGCGTCGACCTTGACTCTGCCTCTCAAGGTGAAGCGGTTCAGTTTCTTATTTGCCCTGAGATTGCCGAACACCGGCTCGACCGTGGCGAAGCGCCGGCCGATCATCTCGCGCCCGCGCTCGGTGTCGATCTTGCGCTTCATCCGATCGGCGGGGGTGTCTTGCGCCTTGGCATGCTTGCCGGTGAAGATGGCCACTTGTCTGATCAGGCTGCGCTGTGGGTAGCGCAGGCACTGGGCTCGTAGCGGACATTTTTCGCAGTCGCGCTGGGTGCCCTTGAATCTAACGGCTCGGTGCCCGCCGATGTTGCAGTTGGTACCGCTGCGGTAAAGCCGCTTGCCGGCCGGACAGATGCAGTGAGAGGTCTTTTGCCACCTGAAAGTCTGCGGGTCGGAAGCGTTTGGGCTTGCGCTGTTTGGGGCTCTTGTCCCATAGAGCGTCGGGCTTAGCCTTGTGGCTATCCTGGCCCAGGTAGCGCACATCGCGCTTGCGATACCCGTTGTCCGGAATGAATGCCTCGATGCCTCGGGCTTCCAGTTCCTTAAGGTTGCTCTTGCTGTAATAGCCGCTATCGGTACACACCACGGTGTCGGGCGCGCGCACCGGTTCGAGCGCCTCGGTGATCAGCCCTAGCAACTCTTGCTCCGAGCCGCTGCCGTGGGCTTGTGCCGCGACGATCACCTGGTGCCTCTGGTCGACTGCCGCGACCCCGGTATAGCCTTGCACCACGCCCTTGTTAGTGGGCATCTTGGCCGACTCGTTGTCGGTGCGGTTCGATAAGCGCAGCTTGCCTTTCGCGCTCTTGCGCTCCTGGGGATGCTGCTCGAGCCAGGCTTGATCTCATCGGCCTCGCGGTTCAAGCGCTGCATCCGACGCTGCTCGCGCTGGCTCAATTCCGCTTGCGTCCCGCCAGCGTCAGCCTCGCCCTGCTTGGCCAGCAGCAGCTCGACCGCCTTGCGCATCTTGTCGGCCTGGCGCACGAAGTCCTTGCGCTTGCCGCTCCTGGCCTTGGAGGCGTTGCTGGGCAGCTTCACCCCGTCGATGGCGAACATCTCTCGCCCGATCAGCCCTTGTCGCAGGCAGATCAGCAGGACCTGGGTGAATACCTTGCCGGCGGCCTCTTTGAGCCCACTCACAAACGTGGCCAGCGTGCTGTGATCGGGCTGACTGTCTCCGCTGATCGCCATGAACTGTACGATGTTGCGGCAGGCCCATTCCATCTTGCGCGAACTGACAATCCCGTGGGAGTAGGCCAGCAGCACGATCTTGAGCAGCACGCGTGGCTCGTAAGCCGAAGCACCCGCGTCGTCATTGCGGTAGCGCGCTTCGATTTCGCTCAGATCGATCTTGTGATCGAGCAGGTAGTGCAGGGCGTGGGGGAAAGTGCCGGGAAAGAACTGACAGGACAGATCTACCGCAAGCAGAAGGGAACCAGTCTCGACCGGCTTGAAATTCGGCATCGTGCACGATCCCCAGAACACCGCGATGTCAGCATCATGCCAACCTCATTTCCCCTCGACAAGGCCTCAGAAGGGTTTTTCAACAACCTCAACGCCCGCGTTCAGGGGGCCGCAGCAGCAAGCGCAGCGCCGCTGTTGCGGCTCCCCTGGAATGATGGGATGGACTCCCTCCGTTTTGTATCGGCATCATAGTGCCAGAGCTGATTACTCATATGGGATGGGACGTCAGCTTCAACGGGGGAGTCCAAAATGAATGCTACTACCGCTGCGATCGATCTGGCAAAGAACGTCTTTCAGGTGGCTCTCGCCGACGCGAGTTCGCACGTACTGGAACAGCATCGTCTGACGCGCGCTCAGTTCGAGCGCTTCTTCGATAATCGAGCTGTCACCCGTGTGGTCATGGAAGCCTGTGGCTCGGCGCATCACTGGGCGCGCGTGTTGACCGCGCGTGGCATCGAGGTAATCCTGCTGCCCGCGCACTATGTGCGCGCTTACGTGCGGCGCAGCAAGACCGACGCGGCCGATGCCTTGGCTCTGCTGGAGGCGGCGCGCTGCCCCGACATCGTGGCCGTGAAGGTCAAGTCGGTCGAGCAACAGAGCCTGCAGGCACTGCACCGCACGCGCTCGCTGTGGATGGGTACGCGCACCTCGCGCATCAACGCCCTGCGTGGCTTTTGCCGCGAGCTGGGGCTGCACGTCCCGGTGGGCGCACGCACCGGCCTGGAGGCGATGGGGCGGGCTGTGGCCGACGATCAATCGCCAATCCCGCCTCTGCTGCGTCCGATCATGCAGCAGCTCATCGAGGAGATCCGTCTGCTGGAGGTGCGCGTGGCGCAACTGGAGCGCCAGCTCGCGTTGGTCGCACGCGAGGCGCCGGCCTGTAAGCTGCTCATGAGCATCCCAGGGGTGGGGCTGCTCACCGCCACCGGCATTCTGGCGGCCACATCGGGCAGCGTGGCTCACTTCAAGAGCGCTCGTCACTTCGCCTCCTGGTTCGGCCTTACACCCAAGGAGAGCTCTTCGGGCGGCACGCGCCGTTTGGGGCGCATCTCCAAGATGGGAGATCGCTACCTGCGCATGCTGCTCACCCACGGAGCTCGCTCGGTTTTGCACGCAGCCCAGGTAGCAAAGATGAGAGGCCAGCAGCTACTCGGCGTGCGCCTGTGGGCAATCGCGCTGCAATCGCGTTCCAACCATAACAAGACCGCCTGCGCATTGGCCAACAAGATGGCGCGCATCTGCTACGCGGTGCTGCGCGACCAGACCCCGTTCGGTCAGCCGGCGAGCCGGCTTGGAAAAAAGATGCGGCGCCAGTCCTTTGAGCTGGCGCACTGATCAACCGTTTCTCACCTCGCGTTGCGTCGAGACGATTCGACCCATCATGGCAAACACGGTCGCACCACAACCCACCGATGCCGATAACTTTGCTGGCTCATCGCCCATGCGGCGTACAGTCTGTTGCAACGATTGGCACAGGGTTGGCAGATTCCATGTCGGCACGAGCCACAACTCACAGCGCTCACTCAAGATGCCGGAATACGACTGCAAGCGCTCCCGTTCGCCATCAACTTCGAGTTCGTCTTGTCCTTGGGAGGGAGTCCATATACGCGATGTTAGATGCTGAGTTTCGTAGACTCAAGGTGCGCATCGTTTCCGGCGATCCACTTCTCGAGAGCTTCGAACGCACCTGGCCACTCCTCGTTGTACTCCGCATCGAACAACCGCGCACACAGCAGAATTGAATCGATGTGTTGCTGTCGATACATCACGCCCCATTGGTTCGAGAATGTCGTGATGAAGTTCCTTCTGTCTATGCTCGAGTAGCCAACGCTCACGCCTTCGTGGTTCGGGTGCGCGCTCTCCGATAGGTCGGAATATACGTTGCTAATCCCAGGGTAACGCGACTCACACTTCTCTAGGATAGTCAGAATATTGAGCGACTTGAGCGGCGTCGACCCATCTCGTGATCCCAAGAGGAGCAACTCGGTTTTGTGTGAGAACTCATGAAAGTCCAGTGACCCGGATACCACGTTTCGCGTGAGTTGATTCAGGTAGATCAGAGCGAATACAGATTCGAACGCGGCTCTCAGGAGGATTCGCGCTCCTAGCAAATGATCCGAATCGTGAAGGACCAGCGATTGCTCAAGAAGATCGTGTGTCCGCCACGCCACACCCTCTCGCAGAGCCAAACTCCGATAGGGTGCCTTCCACTTGTGTGCGACCGGATCTCTCGAAAACAATCCACCGATATCGACTGAGCCGCACGGAGGACCTCCATCGCGTAAGGGCTTCGTCAACCGGTCGCATAGGCGTCTAACGCCCACATTGACCGGGCGCCGGAACGCGTAGCGTGACGGATACTAAGCGGCGCCGCCGCTTAGCGCTCCGGTCGAATGTGTTGTTGGGCCTCGCTCCTCCGTCGAGCCTAATTGCTTGGGGCATACATTCCAGCGGCCAGCACAATTACGAGGACTGCGAAAGTAAGCACCAAGCCTCCGACGGCATTGCCAAATACTTGAGTAACAGCCTCTTGAGCTTTCCTCACTCGATCTGTGCCCGCACGCTCGAAGGAAGCGATACACCTTCGAGCAACAAACATCCCGGGAAGGTAGCACACAAGGCACAAAGCGAACGCTACGAGAAGGGAAGCGAAAAGGTTGCCGGCCAATATCAAGAGAGGCCCGATAGGAAAGAGCCAAACAAGCACCTTGAGGCTCTTCGATTCCTTGAACTCCTCAAAAATCGCTGCCTCCTTCCCGATGGTGCCGCTAATTCGCGCGGCGGCCACAGTGAAGTAAATCATGAGAACCATGGCGATCGCGTTTATCACTTTGCCGAGGCCCAACTAGAAGTAGGCACCTCCGAGGTGCCGACAAACGCACCTGGAAGGTGTCTAAAAACGCGGCGTCGCATATAAGTCTTTGAGCTGCCTTAGATGTTGAAAACCGTACGCCCCTAAGTTAACGGCAAACGCACCTGCGGTGGATCCCGGTTTCGCGACTGGGCCGCTCCGCGGAACGGGCGAACATAGATCGCGTCCACGCTGAGGCAGTCCATGTCGATCGGATATTGTGCTCCCGAGCGGGATCATGCGCTTGCGCACGACAGGCTGCGGGAAGCCGGGCGCTCGGGGAAAGTGGTACCTTATGGGCCGCCGGGAAGGGGAAAGCGTCGCGGTCCATTGACCCGAGGCATCGTTGTCCACAGGAACAGGAAGTCGCCATGCACGATCTGGTTATCCGCGGGGGTACAGTAGTCGACGGCACGGGAGCCCCGCGCCGCGTCGCTGACGTCGCCGTCGACGGCGAGAAGATCACCGCGGTCGGGCCCGATGTCGGCCGCGGGCGTCGCGAGATCGACGCGCGAGGCTTGCTCGTCACCCCTGGCTTCGTGGACGTGCACACGCACTATGACGGCCAGGGCACTTGGGATCCGTATCTGACCCCGTCCTCCTGGCACGGCGTGACAACCGTGGTATTCGGCAACTGCGGGGTGGGCTTCGCTCCGGTGCGCCGCGGGTCGGCGCCCTATCTGATCAATCTCATGGAGGGCGTCGAAGACATTCCCGGGAGCGTCCTGGCCGAAGGGGTGAGCTTCGAATGGGAATCCTTCCCCGACTACATGGAGGCGCTGGCTGCCGCTCCAAAAGTCATGGATATCGGCGCACAGGTGCCGCACGGACCGTTGCGTTTTTACGTCATGGGCGACCGCGGCGCCGATCATGCGGCAGTTCCAACCGACGCGGAGATTGCGCGCATGGGCGAGCTGCTGGAGCAGGCGCTCGTCGCCGGCGCGCTCGGGTTCACCACTTCGCGCACGATCAAGCACAAAGCCAAGGACGGCCGCTTCACTCCGAGCCTCTCGGCACACGAACCCGAACTGTTCGGCTTGGCGGCCGCGATGAAGCGCGCTGGGCGCGGCGTGATCGAAGTCAACTCCGATTTCGGCCCGGGCGAGTTCGAGGTGCTGCGGGCCGCCGCCGAGGTTGCAGGATCGTCCGCTGTCCGTATTACTGCTCCAGGTGAACAACGCGCCCGAGCTGTGGCGCGAAACGCGGGCGCAGATACACGAGGCGCGCAAAGCGGGCCTGAACGTGAACGGCCAGGTCGGCTGCCGTCCGATTGGCCTGACCTGGGGCCTGGAGACGTCGACGAATCCGTTCTCTGCGCATCCGGCCTGGGTTGCCTTGAGCCACCTGTCGCCGGCCGAACGTTATGATCGGCTGAAGCGCGATCCCGAACTGCGGCGCACGCTGATAGAGGAACGTCCTCGCGACGAGCAGACCGCCATGATCGAAGCGGCGCTGCCCAGGACCTACGTGCTGGACGATGCCTACGACTACGAACCCGACACCTCGCACAGCGTCGCCGCGCGGGCGCAGGCCGAGGGCCGCAGCGCGTGGGCAGTTGCGCTCGAAGCGATGATGGCGGAGGAAGGAAAGGGTCTGTTGTCCCACACGTTCGAGAACTACACCGAGGGCAGCCTGGAAGTCATCCGCGAGATGCTGTTGGACGAAGCCACGATCATGGGCCTTGGGGACGGCGGCGCCCACGTGTGCACGGTGTGCGACGCGGGATCACCCACGTTTCTCTTGACGCACTGGGCTCGCGACCGCAAGCGCGGACAACGGCTGCCTCTGGAGTTCCTCGTGCGCAAGCAGACGCGCGATTGCGCGCTGGCGTATGGCCTGCCGGATCGCGGGGTGCTCGCGGCCGGATTCAAAGCCGACATCAACGTCATCGATTTCGAACGGCTTCGTTTCCTCAAGCCCGAGGTCGTTTACGATCTGCCGGCGGGCGGAAAGCGCCTGGTGCAGCGCGCGCGAGGGTATCGGCATACTTTTGTCGCCGGGACGGAAACCCTGCGCGACGACGAGCACACGGGAGAGCTGCCGGGTAAGCTGTTGCGGTAGCGGGCAGCGCGACGAATGCCCTACTCAGCGCCACAGTTCGTGTTGAGCGTATGCGTTTCGACTCGGCTGAACTTCTGCCGCCAGAAATAACTCGCCGTTCGTGGTGAGCCTGTCGAACCACGGTGCGCTTTGATTTCATTCGGTCTTCGACAGGCTCAGCCCGAACGGAACAACAAAGAACAGGAGACCCCAATGGGAAAGATGATCCAACTCACCGCTTCCGACGGCCACAAACTGTCCGCGTACCGGGCAGAGCCCGCAGGCAAACCCAAAGGCGGCCTGGTCGTGGCGATGGAGATCTTCGGCGTCAACAGCCATATCCGCAGCGTGGCGGATGGCTATGCCGCTGACGGCTATCTCGTCATCGCGCCGGCTCTGTTCGACCGGGTGCAACCCAACTACGACGCCGGCTATTCCCAGGAAGAGATCCAGAAGGGTATCGGTTTCATCCAGAAGATCAACCTCGACGATACGATGAAAGATGTCGCCGCCGCGGTGCAGAACATCGCTTCCGCCGGCAAGATCGGCATCGTCGGTTACTGCTGGGGCGGCACGGTATCCTGGAAAGCCGCATCCGATGTCCCTGGTCTGGCCTGCGCAATTCCGTACTACGGCGGCGGCGTTCCGGGTCTGATCGGGCTCAAGCCGAAATGCCCGGTGCTGTTTCATTGGGGTGAGACCGATCAATCCATTCCGTTGGAGAAAGCCAAAGAGTTCGCCGCGGCGCATAAGGACCAGACCCACTATTTCTACGCCGCCGGGCACGGGTTCAATTGCGATCAACGCGGTTCCTTCAACGCGGAGAGCGCGAAGCTCGCTCGCAGCAGAACGCTGGCATTTCTCGCCAAACACGTCGGCTGAGATCGAGCCGATGCGAACCTTCCACGCCCGGCGGGGCTTGCTGAGACTTGCCTGGTCTCTTGCTGCGGCCACCCTTTCGAGCGCCGCCCCGGCGGCCGAGCAGTTCCGGATCGACCCCAACCACACGTTCGTGTACTTCGCCGTCGTGCACACAGGCGTGTCTTCTGTCCGCGGCCGCTTCAACGTCCCGAAAGGAAGCGCGTCGCTCGACGCCGCGAAGCAGGAGGCGACCGTCAATGTGGAAATCGATGCGCGGAGCCTGGACACGGGCGTGAAGCAACTGGACGGGATCCTGATCGGCGAGAGCTTCTTCGATGTGGGCAAATTCAGAACGGCGACCTTCTCAGGGCGCGCTGTCCGGTTCGCGGAAGGTGTTCCGACGGAGTTCGATGGCAACTTGACCGTCAAGGGAGTGACGCGGCCGGTTCAACTCACCGCCGAGCGCTTCGTCTGTCAGCAAGTCACGGTGCTGGTCGTCAAGCACTATGTGTGCGGCGGCGACCTGACCGCGACCTTGAAGCGCTCCGACTTCGGCCTCAGCAAGTACCTCTCCATGGTGAGCGACGACGTGCGGATCACGATTTCGGTGGAGGCGATAAGGGAGGGGCAGTGAGCGGGCCCGCGTCCGCCGCGGGCGCGCAGCTCATTGCCGTCGACCATCTCTCGAAAACATACGAGACGCGGACCGGTCCCGTCACCGCGCTGGACGACATCCACTTCGCGATCGAGGAAGGCCAGTTTGTCGCGATCGTGGGCCCATCGGGCTGCGGCAAGTCAACCTTGCTCAAGATCCTGGCTGGGCTTATCCCCGCCTCGCGAAGGTCAAGCGCGGCTCAGCGGGACGTCGATCGCTGGACCGCGCCGCGACATCGGCGTCGTTTTCCAGTCGCCGGTGCTGTTCCCCTGGCGCACGGTGCTGGGTAACGCGCTGCTCCCCGTCGACGTCCAGCGCCTTGGCCGCACTCAGCTCAACGCGGCCGCGATGGAGCTGCTGGCCCTCGTCGGACTGAAGGGCTTCGAGCAGCGCTATCCGTGGGAACTGTCGGGCGGCATGCAGCAACGCGTCGCCATGGTGCGGGCGCTCATCCACAACCCGGCCATTCTGCTGATGGACGAGCCGTTCGGCGCGCTCGACGCGATGACGCGCGAGCAGATGAATCTCGAGCTGCAGCGCATCTGGCTCGAGCGCAGGAAGACGGTGCTGTTCATCACGCACTCGATCGCGGAGGCGGTCTTTCTCGCAGACCGCGTCTTCGTGATGACGCCGCGTCCCGGCCGCATCATGGACGATGTCAGGGTCGAGCTCGCGCGGCCCCGCAGCCTCGAAGTCATGAATACGCCCGCGTTCGGAGGATACGTCCAACGGATCCGCGTGCGGTTCCAAGCCACGGGAGGGCTCGACGCATGATTCGCGTGCCGCGTTTTCTGCTGCGCCTGCTGCTGGTGCTGGCGGTGGTCGTCGTCTGGGAGGGTGCGGTCTACCTGTTCGCGGTTCCGGCGTTCATCCTGCCGTCGCCGTCGAGCATCGGGCTGGCGCTCTGGCGTGGCTTCGCTTCCGGGCTGTATGTCGATCACCTGCGCATCACGGTCGCCGAGACGCTGCTCGGGTTCGTGTTCGGGTCGATCCTCGCGCTCGTGCTTGGCACGCTCATCGCCCTGAGCCGGCGCGTCGAGTACTTCCTGTACCCGTTTGTCGTCATGTTCCAGTCGATGCCGAAGGTGGCGCTCGCGCCGCTGATCATCGTCTGGTTCGGCCTGGGCCTCACGTCGAAAGTCGCGCAGGCTGCGGTCACCGCGTTCTTCCCGCTCATGGTCAACACGATCGCCGGGCTGCGCTCGGCCGACGAGGACCGTGTTGCGCTGATGCGGTCGCTGGATGCCTCGGAGTTGCAGATCCTCACCATGCTGCGGGTTCCCTCGGCGATGCCTTTCATCATGGCGGGGTTCGAGATCGCCATGGTGCTCGCGCTGATCGGCGCGATCGTCGCGGAGTTCGTCGGCGCGCAGAAGGGCCTCGGCGTGCTGATCATGAGCATGACATTCACGATGGACGTCGCGGGGCAGTTTTCCGTGCTGCTGATTCTGTCCTTGCTGGGGCTGCTCCTCAACGGGATCATCGTCGAGATCCGCAAGCGGCTCCTGTTCTGGGATGCGTCGCAGAAGATGCCGGTCGAAGTGCCGGCCGAAAGGGGAAGGATATGAAGTGCGTTCTCACCGCGTTTGCGGTCGTTGCCCTTTCGAGCCTCCCGCCCGTCGACGCGATCGGCCAGACCAACCTCCGCGTGGGTTGGTGTTCGCGGAGCATTATTTCAAGCGTTGCGCCTTTCGCCATTGCCACGAAGATGGGCTGGTACGCCAGGGATGGAATCAAGGTCGAGCTGATGCCGATCACCGGTGCGACAGACTGCACCAAGTTCGTCGCGACTGGTGAAGTGGATTACGCTGTTGCGTCCGTGGAGCCGTTGCCCATCATCAGATCGCAGGGGGTGAAGGCGAAGATCTTCTACACAGCGTATCAAGGCTACGTCTACGGCATTGCGGTGCCCCAGGACAGCGCGGTCAAAGGCTTTGCGGATCTGAAGGGCAAGTCGATCGGCGTCACATCGATGGGCTCGGCGGGCGTGATCGTCGCGCGCGCGCTCGCGGCGAGTGCCGGTCTGAGCCCGGATCGAGACATCCGGATCGTAGTCGCGGGCGAAGGAGCGCAGACGGCGGCGTTGCTGCGCACTGGCCAGATCGACGCCCTGAGCCAGTTTGATACGCAATACGCCCTGGTCGAGAACGCCGGGATCAAGCTGCGCTTGCTGCCGAGCCAGGATATCGAGCGGTTCCCGTCGAACGGCTTCGTGGCGCTGGAAGAGACGCTGCGCAGCAAGCGCAAGCAGGCCGTTGCGCTCGCCCAGGGCTATGCAAAGGGGACGCTGTTCGCCATCGCGAACCCCGAGGCCGCGATTCGCATGATGTGGGAGGTCTATCCCCAGAGCAGATCAACCGGCAAAGACGAGGCAACGGCGCTAAAAGACGACGTGAATGTGCTGCAGGCACGCATTCAGAACTGGAAGCTCGAGAAGGGCGGCGTTTCGAAGTGGGGCGAGAGCTCCGAGCGCAACTACACCGCGTACGTCGAGTTCCTCCACAAATGGGGCATCCTCAAGGAAAAGATCCGCACGCGCGATCTCATCACCAACGATCTCATCGCGGAGATCAACGACTTCGATCCAGCGAAGATCGTCGCCGAAGCGAAAGCTTACAAGGCGCGCTGAGAGATGCAGGGTCGTTCGCCTGTAGCGATCTAACGACGCTTCAGGGCCCTTCCGGTCTAGCCGCATCGCTGGTAGGCTAGACGCAATCCGCTCTGAAATGGGGTTGTTGCGAAACAGCTCTCCCGGCTCGTATCGAGGACGCCAAGAGCAAACCAAAAAAATAAGAATTTCACAATCGCTCCGCGCTTCTCGAGCGATGACGGAATTGGAGACTGCACGATGAACATCCGACTCGCTTCCGCATTCCTCATCGCTGGAGCAGTGCTCGCTGCCTGCAGCGGCAGTGGAGGAAACAGCGCGATGAACCCCGTTCAGTTCACGTCCTTTAGCGCCGTCCAGGCAAATCAGTCGGTGCAGGCGAGCGGGATCTCGCAGACCGTGAACGCGACGACTCTCGCTTTGGGAGGCAATGTCACATCAACGACCGTAAGCGCCGTGGACACCGCCAACAGCACGGCGCAATTCACCTACGGAAATACGGCGGCAATGAGTGCGTTCAGCTTCAACGCGCCCGCCTCGAGTGTCAGCTTTGCTGGCTTGAGCGTGCTGTGCACGGCAGGGACGGGCGTCTGCGCCAGCTCATCCACCAATTCCGTGGGGGCGGTTCTGAATCCCCTGGACCCGAGACTCCCTCCGGCCCAGCTCCCTCCGATCGCTACGGCTGCTTGGAACTACCAGAGTTTCGGCTACTGGCTCGTAAACATGTCGTCCACCAGCACGATCGCAGGAGTAATGTCGTTCGGAAATCCGACTCCGGTGGCCGGCTTGCCCGTAGGCGGAACCGCCACTTACAGCGGCCTCAGCAGCGGCTTGTATGTCGATCCGACCGGTGCTGTCTTTGTGCACGCCGGGCAGATGCTTGCGACTGCGGATTTCGGCGCCGCGCGAAGCATAGCTTTTGCTACGTCCAATACGACGATAGCGCCCGTCAACAACCTCACTGCCACGACGCCGGCCCTAGCTCTGAATCTGACTGGCGCTCTATCCATCACCCCATTGTCCAATCAGTTCAGTGGCCAGGTGGACGCGCCCGGCGGGATTCTTGGCGGGGTCGTGACCCCGCCAATGCGCGGAACCGCCACGGGACAATTCTACGGCCCGACAGCACAAGAGATGGGTGGCATCTTCTCTCTCAAAGCGACGACGAACCCCGGGTTGAGCCCGCAGACGATGCTGGGGGGCTTCGGCGGCAAGCAGCCGTAGCCGATGTGCACAATGTGGTCGAGCCCAACGCCCTGGGCGGCGCCGAAGCCGGCCCTGGCCGATCATTAACGGTCTGCGCAGACCTGCGGGCGCTCTGGCCTGCGCCCTGATCCTGCTTTTCGCACTTCTCATCGCACCGGCCCGTTCGGAACCCGCGCCAGCGGAAGAGATCGCGGAGGCAACGCGTCTGCTCGAGAGCGGTCGCATCGACGAGGCACAGGCGATCGTCTCCAGGCTGCGCGCCTCTCCGAATCCCGACCTCCAAGTCCTGTTTCTCTCCGGGGCGTTGTACGCGATCAAGGGGCGCTATCGCGACGCCGCGGAGGAGTTCCGCTTGATGCTCGCGCGCGATCCCACGCTGGTGCGGCCGAGGCTGGAGCTGGCGCGGGCGCTGTTCCTGGCGCGCGAATACAACGCGGCCCGCTACCACTTCGAGCAGGTGCTGGCATCGCCTCTGCCTGACATGGTCAGAGTCAACATCCTCAACTACCTCACCCTGATCCGCGAACGCGTTCCCAGCTTTGCCTTTTCGTTCGACATCGTTTCCGACTCGAACCCGAAGCAGGCAACGAGCAGCTCCATCGTTGAAATCGGCGGACTACTGTATCAACTGAACCAATCCGCAATGGCAGAACGCGCGATCGGTGCTCTGGTCACCGCACAGGGCAAGGTGCCGCTCCCGAGTGACCCTTCATGGTTCGTTCGTGGATACGTGGAGCACTACGACTATCCGGGCGGGGACTTGGATCAGGGGTACGGGCAACTGCTCGGAGGGAAGCACGTCGATGTCGGCGCCCACGGCTTGGACTTCGAGGGGGGCGCGCATCTGGCCACTTATTCAGGACACACGCTGTATCAAGGTGCGACCTGGAGAGTGTCGGACTTCATCAGAGTAGGCCAGACGTACGCGTTGAACCTGGCGGTGGAGGCGAGAGATTTGCGCTACGAAGACTTTCCATTTCTTTCTGGCTGGCAGTATGTCGGCAACGCGGAGGTCCGTCATGCGATCACGCCGGCGAGCAGCATCTTCGGTGGGCTGACCTACATTCGCGGCCTGGCCGCAGAGAATCCCTACGCGTTCACCGGGTACGGTATCAACGTGCGGTACACTCACGAGTTCAAAGGCGGGTGGATCGGCAGCCTGTTCTACCAGTACTCCTGGTACGGGTTCGATGGGGTCGACCCGTTCTTCGGTGCAGTCCGGGTGGACACCGATAACCGAGGCGAGTTGTCGGTGACCAACCGCTATCTGTCCTACAGAGGCTTTGCGCCGCGACTGACGGTGGGAATGGACGACAGGCGATCGAACATCGAGCTCTATTCGTTCCATCGGGTCTACGTCCGCGTCGGCGTCGTGACGGAGTTTTGAAAATGAATCCCTTGCACCCACAGGCTCAGGCGCTGGTCGACGCCATGGCCCGCATGAACCTCGTCCCACCGGACAAGCTCAGCGTCGAACAAGCACGCGAGCAGTTCAGACGATCCCGCTTACCGTTCGTCGCTCCCGCGCAAGAGGTCGGCGCCGCGAACGACGGGACAATCCCCGGTCCGGGCGGCGGACTTCGCATTCGCACCTACCGGCCGCTGGGCAGCCGCGCCGACGAGCTGCTGCCCGGGTTGGTTTACTTCCACGGCGGCGGCTGGGTCTTCGGTGACCTCGACAGCCACGACCCACTGTGCCGCGAGCTGTGCAATCTCGCTCGATGTGCAGTGATCTCTGTCGACTACCGGCTCGCGCCCGAGAACCGATTCCCCGCCGCGCTGGACGACGCGATTTTCGCTATTCGTCACGTCGAGCAGCACGCTGCGGAATTCGCCATCGACGGCACTCGGCTCGCAACAGGGGGCGATAGCGCGGGCGGGAACCTCGCCGCCGTTGCCGCGTTGACCTTACGGGATCAAGGCGGCCCGCGGCTGAAGCTGCAGGTACTGATCTACCCCGTCACCGACTTTTCGATGGATGCGCCTTCGTACACGAGCATCGCCAACGGCTTCACGCTCACCAAGGAGCGGATGGGCTATTTCCGGAACGCATACTTACGCGGTCCGGCAGACATCGCCGACTGGCGGGCGTCGCCACTCAAGGCGCAGGACATGTCGCGCCTCCCGCCGGCGCTGCTCATCGCCGCAGGGCACGACCCGCTGGTCGACGAAGGCAAGGCTTACGCAGATCGCCTCGCGGCCGCGGGTGTTCCAGTCACTTACACCTGCTATGACGGCATGGTGCACGGATTCATGAGCATGGCCGGAGGAATCGACGTTGGACACACGGCGATCGCGGAGGCAGCGGCGGCGCTGAAGCGCGCGTTCTCGCCAGCGCGCTGAGGGCTTTCGCTAGCGTCCGGCGGCGCGCGGTCGCCGAAGCGCATAGGCGCTGACGGTCAACAGACGCACTTGCGCAGCAGCAGCGCCGCAGAAAAGCTTCCGCCGCGCTCGAGGTAACTCGCACTGAGTGGGCCGACGATCTGCCCGATCGCGAAGGCAGCCGTCATCGCCGCGATGAGACCGGTTGCGTTAGGACCGCCGACCTCCCGGCTTTCTCTTATCGCCACCATGGTCGTGACCATGAACGTTCCGCCCACCAGCAGCGCCGCGAGCATGATTCCCGCGATATCGGGCCAGACAACCGGGAGAGCCACCCCAGTCGCCATCAGAAGCTGACTGCCAATCCAGAGTCGGCGGTTGCCGAGCGACTGCGGAAGAGCCGCGGCCACCAGCGTCGATAGCAGCGCGGCCGCCCCGAAGATCGGCCACGACCAGCCGAAGACCAGCGGATCGTGGATGGCCTGGCGCGCCATGACTGGGAGAAAAGTCGCGGGAATGATGTAGCCGAACCCGAATACACCATAGCAGAGCACGAGCCGCAGCGATTCGCGATCCCAATTTAGCGTGACGCGTGTGAGCGGTGCGGCTTTGCTGGCGACGTCCGCCTCCGGTGAGAAGGTGCGCCAGACAACGCCGGCCAGCGCGAGCGACAGCACGCCGAGGACAATCCAGGCTTGCGAGGAGCTGGCCTTGGCTTGCATGAGCACGATGCAGATCCCACCCGCAGCCGCGATGCCCGTGCCGACTCCAGCGAACACGATGCCGCTCAATCGGGGGCGACGCGCCGCCGCCAGCCGTTCCAGACTCCACGCCGACGCGTGGATCAATACCAAGGCGCTCGCGACACCGGCAACTCCACGCAGGAAAAGCCAAAGCACAAGCCCGTTCGTGACGCCCATCGCGACGGTAACCACCCCGATTGCCACGAGCGAGATCCGAATGGCGATGGTGGCTTGCGTGTGCATCCGCATTGCGGCCAATGCGCCGACGAGGTAGCCGAGATAATTCGCGGACGCCAACCAGGCGCCCGCCGCCACTGACAGCCCGTAATCCACTTGCATCATGGGCAGCAGCGGAGTGAACGCGAAGCGGCCGATGCCCATCGCGACCGCCAGTGCGATCAGTCCCCCGCGCGCGACCGCGACGGCCGATGAACTTTGGTCAGACATTCCTCTCCTTTGGCCTGGACATTCGAGCCCCCACCCCAACCCTCCCCCGCAAGCGGGGGAGGGAGCGATCAGGGCACAGTCTAGATTGACTGGCACATCCTGAAAAATGAATAATACTGAACGTAACCTTCTCGAATCGAGATACATCATGAGAGACCTGGATCTGGCCGCGCTGCAGATCTTCAAGACCGTGGCCGAAGAGGGCGGGATCACGAGGGCGGCGGCGAAGCTGCATCGCGTGCAATCGAATGTGACCACCCGCGTGAAGCAACTGGAGGCGAATCTCGGCACGCCGCTGTTCCTGCGCCAGAGACGCAAGCTCGTCCTGTCTCCGGAAGGAAGGACATTGCTGGCCTACGCCGACCAGCTCCTGCGTTTGTCCTCCGAGGCGCAGGCGATGGTCAAGGGTGGCGTGCCGCGCGGCACGCTCAAGCTCGGCACGCTGGAGAGCACGGCGGCGAGCCGGCTGCCGCCGATCCTGTCGCGCTATCACCTCGCATACCCGCAGGTAGGTCTCGAGCTGGTGACGGGCACTACCGGTGCCTTAGTCGCCAAGGTGCTCAGTTACGAGGTCGAGGCAGCGTTTATTGCCGAGCCGTTCGCGCCCAAGAGCCTCGAGTGTCAGCTCGCGTTCCAGGAGCAACTGGTCCTCATCGCACCCACGAGCTTCCCGAGGATCAAGGCGCCGACAGATATCGGTCGTAAGACGGTCATCGCATTCACGACCGGCTGTGCATACCGCCGCCGCCTGGAGGACTGGCTCGCTCGAGCCGAGGTGGTTCCCGACCGCGTGATGGAGTTCAGTTCCTACCACGCTATTGTCGCGTGCGTAGCCGCTGGCGCTGGCATCGCGATCGTCCCGCGCTCCGTCATCGGTGCGATCGCAATGAAAGGCGAAGTGGCGATCTACCCGCTGCCGGCCCGCGTCTCGAACGCAAGGACGTTCCTGGTCTGGCGCCAGGGCCATCGGTCGACCGCGCTCGACGCCATGCGCGGGCAGTTCAAGCGTACGAAAGGCCAGGCTACTGCAGGAAGCCGGCCTTGACCTCGTCCCCGGAGAGCAAACGGATGGGGACGGGTTCGACGTGCCAGATGTCGCGGCAATATTCGCGGATGGTGCGGTCGGAGGAGAATTTGCCGCAGCGCGCAGTGTTGAGGATCGACATGCGCATCCATCTCTCGGGCGCACCGTACGCGTCGCTCACCTGCTTCTGGCACACCGCGTAGGACCGAAAGTCGGCCAGCACCAGGTATGGATCGCTCAGCAGCAGGTTGTCGACCAGCGGGCGGAACAACGTGGCGTCGCCATGCGAGAAGAACCCGGAGCGGATCAGATCGATCGCTTCGCGCAGCTCCGGATCGGCGACGTAGTAATCCAACGGGCGATAGCCCTTCGCTTTTGCCGCGGCGACCTCCTCGGTCGTGAGGCCGAACAGGAAGAAGTTGTCCGCGCCTACTTCCTCACGGATCTCGATGTTGGCCCCATCCAGAGTCCCGATCGTGAGCGCGCCGTTGAGGGAGAATTTCATGTTGCCGGTGCCCGAGGCCTCTTTGCCCGCCGTGGAGATCTGCTCCGAAAGATCGGCCGCCGGATAAACGCGCTGTCCGCTGCTCACGTTGTAGTTGGGCAGAAAAACCACCCGCAGCAGCTCGCGCGCCTGAGGGTCGCGCTCGATCGTCTCGCCCACGGCGTTGATCAGCCGGATGATGAGCTTGGCCATGTAGTAACCCGGCGCCGCCTTGCCGCCGAAGACGAAGGTGCGCGGCGGGCCGCCCCGGTCCGCGCCTGACTTGAGGCGGACATACTGGGCAATCACGTTCAAGATGTTCAGGTGCTGGCGCTTGTACTCGTGGATACGCTTGACCTGCACGTCGAACAGCGACTCGGGGTCCACTGCGACCCCTGCGCGCCGCTGCACGAACGCCGCGAACTCGGCCTTGTTCGCCCGTTTGACCTCGCGCCAGCGGCTGCGAAATCCGGCGTCATCCGCCAACGGTTCGAGCCGCATGAGCTGGTCGAGGTCGGTCACCCAGTCCGCACCGATGGCGTCGGAGATCAGCGCGGCCAGCCTGGGGTTGCTCAGTGCCATCCAGCGCCGCGGTGTGACGCCGTTGGTCTTGTTGCCGAACTTCTCCGGCCACAATGCGTGGAAGTCCTGCAGCACGTCTTGCTTGAGCAGCTCCGAATGGAGCTCGGCCACGCCGTTGATCGCGTGACTACCGACACACGCGAGGTTGGCCATGCGCACGTAGCGTTCTCCGCGCTCGTCGATCAGCGAAAGGCGCGCTATACGGCCGTCGTCGCCCCAAAACTGGATACGCGCGGCATCCAGGAATCGCGCGTTGATCTCGTGGATGATCTCCAAGTGCCGCGGCAGCAGCTTCGCGAACATTGCGAGCGGCCACTGCTCCAGCGCCTCCGGCAGCAGCGTGTGGTTGGTGTAGCCAAACGTGCGGCGCGTGATCTCCCAAGCCTCGTCCCAGCCCATGGCCTCCTCGTCCACGAGCAGGCGCATGAGCTCGGCGACGGCGATAGCGGGGTGGGTATCGTTGAGCTGGACCGCGAATTTCTCGTCGAAGCGCTCCACCGGAATCTTCTGCCCGCGCATGATTCGCAGCATGTCCTGCAGCGAGCAAGACACGAAGAAGAACTGCTGCTCCAGCCTGAGCTCCTTGCCCTGCATCGCCTCGTCGTTGGGATAGAGGACCTTGGTCAGATTCTCGGAGACGATCTTCTTGTTCACCGCTCCGTAGTAGTCGCCGCGGTTGAAGACGGCGAAGTCGAACGACTCGGGTGCTTCGGCGCGCCACAGTCGCAACGTATTCGCGGTGTTGTTGTGATAGCCGAGAATGGGGGTGTCGTACGGGATGCCGATCACCACGCGCTCGGGGATCCAGCGCACGCGGTAGCGCCCGTGCTCGTCGGTCCAACCCTCGGTACGGCCGCCCAGCTTTACCTCCACCGCCCACTCGGGGCGCGGGACGTCCCAGGGCGTGCCGAAGCGCAGCCACTTGTCGGTGCGCTCGACCTGCCAGCCATCGACGATCTCTTGCTCGAAGATGCCGAACTCGTAGCGGATGCCGTAGCCCATCGTGGGGATCTGCAGCGTGGCCATGGAATCGAGAAAGCATGCGGCCAGCCGCCCCAAGCCGCCGTTGCCGAGCCCGGGTTCCTCCTCCTGCTGCAAGAGCTCGTCGAAGTCCAATCCCAGCTCGGCGACCGCTTGCTTCGCTTCGCCGTAGATGCCGAGGTTGACCAGGTTGTTGCCTAGATGCGGGCCGATCAGAAACTCTGCCGACAGATACGCCACGGTGCGCGAGCGCTGCCGGGTATACGCGGCAGCGGTGCTGACCCAGCGCTGCAACAGCCGGTCGCGCACGACGTAGGCCAGTGCCAGGTAGTAGTCGCGCTTGGTAGCCAGGGCTGGGAACTTGCCCTGCATGTAGAAGAGCTTGTCCAGGAACGCGCGCTTGAGCGCCTCCTTGCTGAAGGCCGTGCGTTCGTCGTCTGGGGATATGGCGTTCGGTGCGCCCGCAACAAGCATATCCATCACGTTCCTCTTGTTCAGCAGCCGCGGGAGGCTGGCCTGTGGTCTCGCAAGAAGCGTGCGGGCGCAGCACCCGCCCTGTCGGGCTTAGCGCGCAGGCCATGCAAGTCGCGGAAGATGCGGGGCGTTCCTGGATCTCGCGGCCCCGACCGATCGGGAATCGGATGGCGGCCCCTACGACGGGCGCACCGTTAGTGCACAGCCCACTGGGGCCATGCATGGCGATGGTGCACGGGCCAACGATGTTGCGGCGCGAAAGGGACCGCTGTCCCGGTTGCGCCTTGCTAGACTCGGGCTACGCTGCTAGACGCGTAGTCTGAACAAAGCGAAGCGTAGTCCAGGAGAGCTTCCCCCGGACTCCACTTCGCGGCGTCCGGGCCACCCTTGACGCGGGCTCAGTCGAAGCTGAAGCCAGGCGTGCGCGTGTAGTGATGCAGGCCCTCGTCCTGGACGACCAGCGAGCGCATGCGTTTGGTGCCGCGGTTGTGATGTGAATGCAGGGCCGCCGCTGGAGTGATCTGCGCGGCGCCGTTCGACCAATCGACGCGCTGACCGTCGATCATCGAGTGGATGCCCTCCCCTTGGATCGCGAGCGTGACGGCTACACCGTTGTGCCGGTGCGGGCGCTGGTCGCATCCCGGCTCCAAGGTGTTGATGGCGACGTTGATCGTCGGGATCGTCATATAGCTCGGCGCCAGCGCGAGCGTCGAGAACATCACGGAACGGCCCGTGGCTTTCTCGGAGCTCGGCCGTTGCCACACGCCTTCGAAGCGCTGCTCGATCTCATGCGCCGGCCAATGGACCGTCTCGGCTACCCCATGGCCGGGCGCTGGAGGACGCAACCCCTCGAAAGCCAACAGCGGCTCATCGGTGGCGACGAACAAGAGGCAATCTTCGCGACCGGCGCGGTGCACCGTCTCACTTCCGCCCGGGAAGGAGTAGACGTCGCCGGTACCCCATGCGATGGAATCCCTTCCGTTGCGGCTCTCGCCCGCGCCTGCCATCACGTAGTAGATCTCACCGCCGGCTGCGAGAGTGGTGCGGAGCCGCTCGCCTGCGCGGATCTTCAGATAGCGAACCAGCAGCGTGGGCGTGGTGCACGGATAGCGTGTTCCCAATTCCCGCGAAGCGTCGAGCGCAATCTCGCCAGTCGGCGTCGCCCGGTCGAACGCCCGGTCGCGCTCCGCCAGAAACTGGCGCGCCGGCACCGGCGGCCACTCGAACGTGAAGGGGTTCTCAGAGGTATGGTAACGAGCCCGCCGAGCGTATGACGTCCCGGATTGGACTGTCGCCTCCTCGGCGTGTGCTTCTACGGTCATGGCCATCTCCTGTGTCGCCTCCCGAAACGGCTACTATGCCGTCGTTGCCGGGCTCAACGCAAGCGGGGCGTCGAGCTTTGGCACCGCGCCTGGAGGAGAAAATGGACGACCAGCTACCCGAACCGTGGCAATGGCCGGAGGAGCAGTGGCGCAGGATCGTCTCGCGAGTCCGCGCCGGTCGCAGCTTTAGGCCCAGCACCTGGAAAGACGGCGCGCGCTGTGCCGTGGCGCTGTCCTTCGATTCGGATCATGAGACCAACGAGCTGCGCGACGGCGGCAAATCCATCGGCCGTCTGAGCTGGGGGCAGTACGGTCACCGCGTAGGTGTACCACGCATCCTGAAGGTACTGGACAGATATGGCGTCAAGGCGAGCTTCTACGTCCCCGCCGTGACCGCCTTGTTGTATCCGGACGAGCAGCGCCAAGTCCTCGCGCAGGGGCATGAGATCGGCATCCACGGCTGGATCCACGAGCTCAACTCGACGCTGCCCCTCGCGGCCGAGCGTGACCTGATGCTGCGCTCCTCCGAGGTGCTCGAGAAGACAACCGGTGTCCGTCCGGTGGGTATGCGTACGCCGTCCTGGGACTTCAGCCCGCACACGCTGGAGATCGCGCGCGAGATGGGGCTCGCCTACGACTCCTCGCTGTTTGCGGACGAGGACTGTTATGAACTGCTGCTGGACGAGGCGCCGACGGGTGTAGTGGAACTACCGGTCGAGTGGGTACGGGACGACGCTGTCTACTTCTGGATGAACCGCTTCGCCTCGCATCGGCCGTATACGCCACCTGCCGACGTCTTCGACATCTTCCGGCGCGAGCTCGATGCCGCCTACGAAGACGGCGGCGTCTTCCAACTGACGATGCACCCGCACGTGATCGGCTACCGCTCGCGCATCTGGATCCTCGAGGAGATCATCCGGCACGCGCGCTCAAAGCAAGGCGTGTGGTTTGCAACGCACGCCGAGATCGTCGACTGGGCGAAGATGCACGGCGCGTAAGAAAGGGCGGGACGCGCCAGTTCCTGCTCCAGGCTGGCAGCCGAACCGGCGCGGTCCTTCACAGCACAGGCATTACATCTCGCTGTACTTCTTCTTCGCCGCCTCGATGCACTTCTGCTTGTCGGCGCCATACAGCGACTCGCAGCGTTTCAGAGCCGTCAGGTACTCTTGCTCGCGCTTTGCCGTATCGGTCGACTGCCCCGGCTGGCTCTGCTCGGCCTTGGGCTGGCCTTGGGCGCTGGGCTGCGGCTCGTCCGCTGCGTAAGCGAATCCGCTCAAAGTTAACGCCAAGACACCCGCCGTCAACGTAGTGATCAACTTACTCATTGCGTCTCCTTTCCAAGTTTGGGTTGATGTTGCCGCGACTGTTCGCTCGCGTCGAGACGAACCTGGAACGGGTCGCCCTCGAGCCCGAGCTGCGGCCGATGACGGGCTATTGCGACTGCCCGTCCCGAGGGTCCGAATGGATTGGTTCCGGACTTGCGATGGACCATTGCATTTCGCGTGCCGAGCGCGGCACGGAACGAAATTGATACGCGTAAGCGTCTGATATTGCGAAACGTGACTGAGGGACCGACGTCCTCACGCGACGCGCGCGCAAGCGCAACGGCTGTCTTTACGTCGGGAGGCTACGACAGGCAGGGCCGCGCGGACACGTTCCGCAGGGCTGCCACTGGACGAATGCGGATCAGCGCTGGCTGATCGACGTCTGATTTCTCAGCAAGCGCAGCGCTCGCTCGAGCTGGCAGTCTCCGCCGGAGAACCCGATCTGCGTGGGATTCGCGGCGTTGCCGACGGCTCGCGGCGCGGCAGCGTCGCTCTCGTTGCCCGATGCGCACACGGCCCCTGCAGCTAGCGTGCGCGCCTCGGGAACCTGACGCTCGACGGCGACCGACTGCAGCGCAGTCGCTCCTTCGCGCCGAGCAACAGGCTGGGGCTCGACAACGACGTCGGGGATCACCCCCTGCCCCTGGATCCTGCGGCCGCTCGGCGTGTAGTAGTAAGCGGTGGTCAGCTCCATCCCGGTTCCGTCGCCAAACGGGATCACCGTCTGGATCGAGCCTTTGCCAAAGGTCTTTGTACCGACGATGGTCGCGCGCTTGTTATCCTGCAGAGCGCCGGCGACGATCTCTGCTGCGGAGGCCGACTCGCCGTTCACGAGCACAACCACCGGCAACGTCTTCACCTTGCCGGGGAGTTCTTCCAGATAGTCCACGTCGTCGTCGCCTAGATAATCCGCTGTTCGCGCGTACAGCCGCATGTTGGAATCGCTTCCTGTTCCTTCGGTGACGACGATCAGCGCATCGGGAGGCAGGAACGCTGCGGCCACCCCGACGGCGGAGCTCAGCATCCCGCCAGGGTTGTCGCGCAGATCGAGGACGATGCCCGCGATCCGGCCGTCTCTCTGCTCCAGCAGGCGCCTTACACCCTTCGCCATCATTTCCCCGGTATGCGCTTGAAACTGGGTCAGACGAATGTAGGCGTAGCCCGGCTCGATCACACTGGCCTCGACGCTTCGGCCTTGAATGGTTTCACGCATCAATGTGATCACCTTCGGCTCGGGCTGCCCGTCGCGCAATACGGCCAGCGAGACTCGTGTTCCTGGCTCGCCACGTACCTTGGCGATCACCTGCTCCAGGCTCATCCCCGCGACGCTCATGTCCTCGATCTTGGTGATCCGATCGCCCGGCCGCAGTCCCGCGCGGAACGCCGGGGTAGACTCGAGCACGGAAGTGACCTCCATGAAACCGGATTCCATGCGGGACTCGATCCCGAGACCCCCGTATTCGCCGTGAGCATCGCGCTGCAGTTCGCGGAACGCCTCTTCGTCGAGATAGGCGGAGTGAGGGTCGAGGCCTTTGAGCACGCCCGATAAGGCACCCGCGATCAGTTTTTGATCGTCGATCGGCCGGACGTAGCGCGCTTTGATCTGCTCCAAGATACGGGCCACACGTTGCACAGGACTGCTGTACGAGGGTTCGACCGTCGGATCGGCGGCAACCGTTGCGCACAGATGAAGCAACGCGGCGAAGACCGCGCCGCGCACGATCGTCTTGGTCCCTAGGCCAGCCCGGACCGCGCGGGGCACGAGAGCAAAACGCAAGCGACCGACCGCCGACTGCCGAACATCGTCTTGTGTACCGTCACAATGCGGCAGGTCTGCTGCCGTCTTCGCTGTTGATTCCAAGCTGAACCCCTCTGTTCTACTTTGGCTTGTGCTGCCGCGCCGGCTCGCACGGTGCGCACTCGGATTTGCCGTCCGCAAGATCCGTGCAAGCCCGCCTCATCTACGCTCCAGTATTGTAGTAGGTAACGGGCGACGACCGGGACATGGGCGTTGCGGTAGGCCTTCTCGCGACGGCCCCGCCCCCTCCGGCCCCGCGTATACTTCGTCGACCGATTCGACTGCCCCGGCCACGGATCTTCGCCAAGTGTCGCTGGAAGACTTCTCGTCGTCGCCACGTGTGGACCCCCGCCTGGCCTGGGCGTGGATCATCGGCATCCCGGGTACCTTCGTGGTCCCGCTCATCGGCCCCGCGCTGATCTCTGGAGAGCAGCTGGGCGCGATGGATCTGATGATAACCATGGCGTGGTGCGGAGGTCTGGGGGCAGCAGGCCTGTACTGGTTCTACTATGGATTCTCGCGCCAGCGCGGCGTCGCGGACACGCCCACCAGCCGCATCGCAAGCGCGGCCCAGGGTTACGTGGAACTGTTTGGCGAAGCGTTCAAGCTCAAGGGAATCCGCGAGCTCTTCGCGGAGAACGGCGTATCTTGCCTGTGGCACCGCCGCGTCGGCGGTATGGAGGCAGACGCAGCCGCAGACGGGACGCAGGAGCCCTTCGGCGTGCGCGACGAGACCGGCTACGCGATCGTGCTTCCGTACCACGCCTACGTCGAGCCGGTTCGCCGCCACACGTTGAACGATGCCGAAGGTAGCCTCTACGTGGAGGATCGAATCCTTGCCGGGGACAAACTTTACATCCTGGGCGAATTTACCTCGAGCGAGCCCAGTTTCGATTTGGAGAAGGCGGTGGCCAACAAGCTGCTCCAATGGCGCGAGGATCCACGTGCGCTGCTGGCGCAGTTCGATGCCAACCGCGATGGCCAGATCGACGCTCAAGAGGACTGGAAAATGCGCGTGCAAGCGCTGCATGCGGCGCAGGCCGAGGGAGACGCCACTATCGCCAAATACCGCGCCGTGAATCTGATCAAGTCCCCGGAAGACGGCCGAGCCTTCATCATCTCGACGCGGTCTCGGGGCGGCTTCAACCGGCGTTTGGCGGCGTGGGAACTGCTCGGCCTGGTAGCGTTCGTCACCGGAATTTTAGGCGTTGGCTATCTCGGAATTCAGCTCCTGTCCCGCGCACTCATCTGAGGATCTTCATGCCCATTCGGAATATTGTGGTAAGCGCGTTGCTGCTGGCGGCTTCCGGCTCATGGGCTGCTGATATGACGGTCGAGCAGGTTCGGGCAACGATCGCCTCGGCCACCGAAGGCGCACCCGCGCAATTCGCCGGCAAAGATCTCTCGGATCTTGACCTTAGCCGCATCGACTTCCAGCAAGCGAATCTTTCCGGCGCGAGCCTGTTCGGAACCAAGCTGGTACTCTCCAACCTGTCCGGAGCGGATCTAGCGAACGCCAACCTCAACGGCGCTTGGCTGATGGGGACCGATTTCACCGGCGCCAATTTGGCCAACGCGATGTTGATGTCGGTCGTGATCGTGGGCGGCGAGGTCAAGCGGCGCCCCAACTTCTCGCGCGCAAACTTGTCTGGAGCCCGCATCATTGCCGAGCTCGACGGCGCCAACCTCTCCGGTGCGAACCTGTCGAAGGCGCGCGTGGGCGTGAACATCAAGAATCAGGGAATGGGCCAAATGCGCACCAACCTCACTGGGGCCGACTTGTCCGGGGCGAATCTCTCAGGCGCTGACCTGAATCGATCGCTGCTCCTGTTCGCCAACTTGAAGGGCGCCGATCTGACCGGCGCGAACTTGTTTCGCGTCGACTTATCGGGAGCCGATTTGACCGGCGCCGAGCTCACCGGCGCAGACCTCACCGAGGCCGACCTCTCCGGAACGATTCTGAAAAGCGTCACAGGTCTGGAGACCGTCAAGGGTCTGGACAAAGCAGCCCATCGCGACCGGGCGATCTACTGAGCCAGCCTGCACAGTGAACACGGTCGCACCCCTGTCGCCTTTGGAAACACGCGTTGTCGCGGTCCTCGCAGAAAAGCAGCTCACCACTCCGGACTACTATCCCCTCACGCTAAATGCGCTGGTCGCCGGCTGCAATCAGAAATCCAACCGCGATCCGGTGATGCAAGCCAGCGAGGAAGAGGTGCAGATGGCGCTCGATGCGCTCAAGCGCCAGACGCTGGTGATCGACAGCTACGGTGCCTCGGGTCGGGTGATGCGCTACGCTCACAATCTGCCGAAGGTGCTCAACCTGGGCCAGCAGATGACGGCTCTGCTGACGGCTCTCATGTTGCGGGGGCCGCAGACACCCGGCGAGTTGCGCACCGGCTGCGACCGGATGTACCGCTTCGCCGACATCTCCTCCGTCGAGGCCTTCCTCGAGGACATGGCCACGCGCAGCACGGGCGCGCTGGTTGTGAAGCTGGCGAAGCAACCCGGCTCCCGCGAGCATCGTTGGGCCCAGTTGCTGAGCGGCGCACCTGAGACTGATACGGGAGCCCGCGTATCGGTGGAGCAGGAAGACGGGGTGACGACCGGGGAAGTCGCCGCGCTCAAGGCCAACATTGCGCAGTTGCGAGACGAGGTGGCCGAGCTGCGAGCTCTGGTCGAACAGTTGTACGGTGAGCTTGGAGTGAAGCGATGAGCAAGACTTTCGTCCACGAACAGCTGATTCGCTTCTCGCACTGCGATCCGGCCGGGATCGTCTACTTCCCCAGATTCTTCGATCTGGCGCACGGAACCATGGAAGACTGGTTCGGGGTGGCGCTGGGGCGACCGCTACCCGATCTGATCCGCGATCGGCGCATCGGCACGCCGACGGTCAGCGTGCAGTGCGAATTCGCGAAACCCCTGCGCATGGGAGACACGCTGCGCTTCGAGCTGAGCGTGCTCAAGCTCGGCAACGCCTCGGTACAGCTGGCATACAGCGGGAAGAAGGATAACGTCGAGCACTTGAGAATGGTGCAGACGATCGCTTTCATGGCACTCGACAGCGGCAGCGCAGTCCCGATTCCGGACGATCTGCGGCCGCGGATCGAGCAATACTTAACAGGTTAAGAAAGTAGAGGCGCCAGGCCGGCGCTCACTTCACTGCGTACACGTGGGGCCGGATCGGGGTAACGCTGGAGACGAGCAGGCGTGCTGCTTCCTCGGCCGGAACCGCTGGCGAGAAACAAAAACCCTGATAGGCGCGACACCCCATGGCGCGGAGAAATTCCACCTGGCGCGTGCTCTCCACGCCTTCAGCCACGGTATCGAAGCCCATGTCCGAGGCGAGGCTGACGATGGCGCGGGTGACGGCCGCGTACCTGGCGGATTCGGCCACACCGTGCACGAACCCGCGGTCGATCTTGAGCGCGGTGACCGGCAGGTCCTTGAGGTGATCCAGGCTGGAGTAGCCGGTGCCGAAGTTGGCCAGCGCGATGCGCGCGCCGAGCTTGCGCAGCAGCTCGAGCACCTGTCCCGCGTTTGGCTCCGACATCAGCTGGTTCTCGGTGATCTCCAACTCGATGAACGCGCCGGGTACGCCGTAGCGCGACAGCAGCTCGCCTAGCCGATGTGCCACGTCTTCGTCGCGCAGTTGCGCGGCCGAGAAGTTGACGGAGATCGGTACCGGCTCCAGGCCGGCGTCTTTCCACGCGGCGATCTGCGCACACGCCGCCTCGAGCGTCCAGTGCGCGATCGCGCCGATCAGCGCGCTGCTCTCCTCCGCGAACGAAATGAAATCGCCGGGCAGCAGCAGACCGCGCTGGGGATGCTGCCAGCGCAGCAGCGCCTCCAGTCCGCGCAGACGACCGTCGTCCAACTTGACCTGGGGCTGGAAGTGCAGGCGCAGCTCGCCGCGCTCCAGCGCCTGGCGCAGCTCATACTCGACGTCGAGCTGTTTCTGCATCCTGTCCAGCATGTCCGGCGAGAAGAAGCAATAGCTGCTGTCGCCGGTTGCTTTGGCACGATGCGCCGCGGTCTCGGCGTGTTGCAGGAGGGCGCGTGAGTCCTTGCCGTCCACGGGGAACACGGCGATCCCGATGGAGACCCCGACCCGGACCTCCCGTTCTCCCAACGGGAACGGTTGGCGCACGAGCGACAGGATCTTGTCTGCCACCGCGGCGATATGGCTCTCGCCGCTGGTCTCTTCCAGGATCAGCGCGAACTCGTCTCCGCGCAACCTGCACAGCGTATCGCTTCCGCGTAAGCTCGACGTAAGCCGTGTGGCGAACAGCAGCAGCAGGCTGTCTCCCGCGTCGTGCCCCAACGTTTCGTTGACCAGCTTGAAGTTGGATACGTCGATCAGCATCAACGCGCCGGCGCTGCCCGATTGCGTCGCCTCGATCAACACGCGCTCGATCTGGCGCGAGAAATACTGCCGGTCGGGCAGCTTGGTGACCGGATCGTAGTGAGCCAATTCCTCGAGTCGCCGCTGCGCCTGCGTCCGCTCCGCCAGCTCCCGACGAAGAGTGGTCTCGCGCTCCGAGATGCGATCCAACAGATTGTTGCAGGTGGTAGCAAGTGTCCCGACCTCGTCGCGGTATTCGACCGTCGCGCGCAGGTCGTAGCGCTTCTCCAAGAAAACGCGCCGTGTGAATGCGGTCAGCCTGCCCATCGGCGCCAGGATGACGAAGTGCCAGCGCGTCGTCACTACGTACGCCAATACCAGGGCGATGGTTGCGATAAGCGATGCCTTGATCGCGAAGGCAGCGAGGTCATAGCGAAACTGCGTGAGGTCGGTGGCGATGGCGATCGTGCCGATTACCTTGTCCTCTTCCAGCACCGGCCGGTAGCTTTCGAGGTAGTCGTCATGCATGCGATGGCCCTCGGTCAGAACTGCCTCCCAGGCCAGGACAATTTCGTGCGAGCGCGCGCTCGTGTAGCCGGCAACAGCTCGACCGCGGTCATCGAAGAGCCGAGCCGACAACACTACCGGCGTAACGCGCAACGACCCTAGCACGCGCGCGGCCACGGCCTCATCGTTGCTGGCAAGCGCTGGTGCGGCGTTGTACGCCATCAGCTCGGCGCGAGCAGCCGCTTCCGTCAGCAGGCGGGCTTGGGCATCCTGATAGTGATCGGCGATTACCAGCGCGCACGCCAGCACCACCACACCAGTCAGCGTCACAAAGCTCGCCACCAACAGCTTCACAGCCAGGGGGAGATTGCCAATGAGACGGCTCATGAGTGCGAAAGGAAACCGGTTGCGTGCGATGAGCGGCCCTGCCACTCGCGGTTTGCTGTCAGGGTTGCGCCAGCCTCGTGGCTTATGCCGCGTCGACCTGCCGCGAAAGCACCGGCAACGCCGTGCGCCGGCGCGCCATGCAGAGACTTCTGCGGACTAAATTTCCAATGGTGCATCAATGACTTCCCACGAAGGCGCGGCACGGCTCTGACAATTTGTTGACTCATCGGAGGAGGCTCTGCACCTGCGTCGCAATGCGCATGCCACTGCGGAGCTACGGTAGCGCCGCCCCGGGAATCAGCTCGAATCGTCGGCTGGAGTCCGCGGTGTCGTCGCGCGCTCCGGGCCGAGGAATGGATCACGACCGCAGCACTGATGCTATAGTTAACCCGAGTCGTCACAACCATACTAAAGGGAGGAAGGCGATGACCGCTCGTCCAATCACCACCGCACTAGGCTGCGCGCTGCTGGCCGTTGCCGTAGCGACCGGACTCGGACTACGGTACGCGCACGCTGACAGCGATCTGATGAGTTCGCTGAAGGCGGCCAAGATCGTGGAGCTGAATTTCATCTGGGACCAGAAGTCTCCGGTGCTCAGCTTCAATCCGCCGTTTGCCGCTGCCCTGATCAACACTCACAAACAGACCAACGGGTGGATTCCCGAGCTGTCTTTCGCCGCTGACATGATGTACTTCAGCGGACAGCACGGCGCGCCGACCATCGACGCCATCGGCCACATCGGCCACAACGGCAAGCTGTTCGGTGGCCTGTCGGCGGACCAAAGCGAAGCACCCAATGGCCTGCTCGCGCTGGGCGTCGAGCACTACCCCAAAGAGCGCTTCATCAATCGCGGATTGCTGCTCGATGTCGCCCGTTTCAAGAACGTCGATGCTCTGCCGCCAGGCGAGGAGATCACCGGGGCGGACCTGGAAGCCACCGCGCGGGCGCAAGGGGTGGAAGTTCGGGCCGGCGATTCCGTGCTGATCCGCACCGGCTGGGGCCGTTACTTCGAAGCAGACAAGGCGAAATACATGGGCCTTCGTCCGGGTCCCGGCGAGAACGCAGCGAAATGGTTGGCTGAGAAGAAAGTGTTCCTGGCTGGGGACGATCAGCTCACCTTCGAAGTCTATCCACAGAAAGGTACGATCTTTCCCGCGCACCGCATTTTGATCGCCGACAACGGGATCTATATCGTGGAGAATTGCAACCTGGAGGAGCTGTCCCAGGTGCTGGCCGCGCGCAAGAACTACGAATTCGTGCTGGTGTTGAACCCTCTGCGATTGCGGGGAATGACCGGTTCACCGCTCAACGCCTTCGCCATCATCCCGCAGTAAACAGATTCCCCTAAACCTGTTCTCTCCTCCGCTCGCGGGGGAGAGGCTGGGAGGGGGCGTCGCGCTTGAATCGGCTGATAGAGGTCACTGACAGCACACGGCCAGGAAGCTCGTGAGACGTTCGAGCTTTCGGTTCCAACCTTCCGACGGAGACTTCGTTGAAATACCTTCGCTTCACCGCGCTTGCACTGCTGGTGTCTGCGTGCTCGTTCCCGATCCTTGCCCAGTCGCAGGAAGTAACTCTCAAAATGGTGAGCGCGTTCGCCGAGAACTCGCAGTACGTCAAGCGTCTGGAGGGGTTCATCGAGAAATTCAACGCCGACAACAAAGGCGTCGCGCAGATCAACTTCATCGGCGGACCCAAGGCCATCCCCAGCTTCGAAACGGGCAATGCTGTGCGCTCCGGAGTGGTCGATATGGCGATGGCGACCGGCGCTTTCTATACCAACATCATGCCCGAGGCCGACGCTCTCAAGCTGGCGCAGATTACTGTTTCGGAGCAGCGCAAGAACGGCGCCTTCGACTATATCAACAAGCTCTGGAACGAGAAGGCGAACATGGTCTACCTCGCGCGCATGGTCGAGGGGACGCCGTTTCACGTCTATCTGAACAAGAAGATCGACAAGCCGGATCTCACCGGGCTCAAGCTGCGGACCACGCCAGTGTACCGGGACTTCTTTCTCGCGCTCGGCGCGCAGGTCGTTCAGACGGCGCCTGGTGAGCTTTATACCGCCCTCGAACGCGGCGTCGTCGACGGATACGGCTGGCCCATCACTGGCATCTTCGACCTCTCATGGCAGGAGAAGACGAAGTATCGGGTAGACCCTGGCTTCTACAACGCGGAGGTATCGATCATCTTCAACCTCGCCGCGTGGAACAAGCTCACGGCCGCGCAGCGTACCGCGCTGAGTAAGTGGGCGCTGTGGATCGAAAGCCAGAATGCAGATTTCTGGGGGAAAGAGGTCGAGCGCGAGACCAAGCGGCAGGCCGATGCGGGAATCCAGGTGATCAGACTCGAGAGCGCGCAGGCGAAGCAGTTCGTCGACAAAGCATACGAAGCCGGCTGGGCGGGGCTCATCAAGCAGAGCCCCGAGCACGGTCCGAAGCTGCGGCAACTCCTGGGCCCGCGCTGAGCCCTGCGCAAGACGCATCGGTATCGTTCGAACCGCGCAGGAGATTCAACCCGCGGTCCGCTTTGCGGAGACTCCAGATCCGCAAGCCGCGGCCGCAACGCACGCCTCGATCGGCCAACGGCCTGCGGCTACCGGTGGTCACACCTATTTGCCGGGGAGCGAAGATGAAAACCGGAAACTACGACGTGCTGCACGTGGAAGGGGGCATGCCGGTCAAGATGTGGACGCAGGGCGTTGCGGTTGACGACGCGGCGAAAGCGCAGTTGATCAATGTTGCGCAGATGCCGTTCATCTACAAGTGGATCGCGGTCATGCCGGACGTGCACGTCGGCAAGGGCGCGACCGTGGGCAGCGTCATCGCGACCAAGGGCGCGATCATCCCGGCCGCGGTCGGCGTGGATATCGGTTGCGGCATGATGGCTACGCGCACGACACTGACCGCGGCGGACCTGCCGGATAACCTAGCGGGCATTCGCGCCGCGATCGAGCGCGCGGTGCCGCACGGACGCACACTGCGCCGCGACAAGGGCGCCTGGGATACGCCGCACCAGCGGGCCGTCGCCGCCTGGGGGGAGCTGCGCCCGCGCTTCGAAAGCATTCATGCGAAGTACCCGAAGCTCGCGAAGACCAACAACCTGAACCATCTCGGCACGCTCGGAACGGGCAACCACTTCATTGAGATGTGCCTGGACCAGGACGACCGCGTGTGGTTCATGCTGCATTCGGGCTCGCGCGGGGTCGGCAACGCGATCGGGTCTGTCTTCATCGAGCTGGCCAAGAAAGACATGCGCCACTGGTTCGTGAATCTTCCGGAAGAGGATTTAGCCTACTTTCCGGATGGCACGGAGCACTTCGACGACTATGTGGAAGCAGTGCAGTGGGCGCAGGATTTCGCGCGCCTCAATCGAGAAGTGATGATGGCAAACCTGGTGCAGGCGGTGCAAAAGCAGATCGCCAAACCCTTTGAAGTAGCAGTGGAGGCGGTGAATTGCCATCACAACTATGTCGCGCGCGAAAACCACTTTGGGGAGAACGTGCTCGTGACCCGCAAGGGCGCTGTGTGCGCGCGCAAGGGGATGCTCGGCATCATTCCCGGCAGCATGGGCGCGCGCTCATACATCGTCCGCGGACTGGGCAACGACGAAAGCTTCCACAGCTGCAGCCATGGAGCCGGGCGCCTGATGTCGCGGGCGGAGGCCCGCCGCCGCTTCAGCCTCGACGACCACATCGAAGCGACCAGGCATGTGGAGTGCCGCAAAGACGAGGAAGTGATCGACGAGACGCCGGCGGCCTACAAGCCGATCGAGGCGGTGATGGAAGCCCAGCGCGAGCTGGTGGAGATCGTCCACACGCTGCGCCAGGTGGTATGCGTCAAAGGCTGAACCGAAGCGCGAGTCCAGTGACAGAAGCGTACCGCCCGTGAAGCGTGCCTACCACCTGCTGATGCAAGGCTGCGGAGCGGCTTCTGCGCTCGTCATCGGCGCCGTCGCGCTGCTCGTCACCTGCGACGTGGTCGCGCGTAACCTGGGTCTGGGCGGCTTTCCATGGGCAGTCGAGGTGTCGGAGTACAGCTTGCCGCTCGCCACTTTCCTCGCTGCGCCATGGCTCCTCCATAAGAACGAGCACGTGCGCGTCGATATGCTCCTCACCGCCTTTCCCGCCAGTGTAGGGCGCCAGATCGACCGTGCGGCAGACCTGGTCGGATTGGCCGTCTGCGTAGTATTCATTTGGTACGGCATCAAGGTGATGATCGATTCGATGCAGCTCGGCTCGATGATCATCAAGACCCTGGTGATTCCCGAGTGGTGGACCTTTGTGCTGGTGCCGGTTTCCTTTGCGCTGCTCGGAATCGAGTTCGTGCGTCGCATGCTCACCGGCTCGGGCATCGTGTCCCGGCAGCTCGGGTCAGAATAGGGCGGTCATGGTCTGGTACGCGGCTTCCCTGCTCTTGTTCGGCTGTCTCGCGGCCGCGTTCGCGACCGGAATGCCAGCCGCGTTCTCGTTCTTCGCTATCAATATCGTAGGTGCGTATCAATATCTCGGCGGCGACGCGGGTTTGGGCCAGCTCGTGCGCAACGGCGTCGCCTCGATCACGAACTTCTCCCTTACGCCGATCCCATTTTTCATCTTGATGGGTGAGGTGCTGTTCCACACCGGAGTTGCGATGAAGGCGATCGACGCGATCGAGCGTCTCATCCGGCGCGTCCCCGGCAGGCTTGCGGTCGTCGCAGTGGTTGCGGGCACGGTCTTCTCCGCCATCTCGGGCTCGACCATTGCGACCACGGCCATGCTCGGGAGCCTGATGCTGCCGGAGATGCTGCGCCGCGGTTATCACCCGCACATGGCGATGGGACCGATCATGGCGATCGGTGGCGTCGATATGCTCGATCCCGCCCTCGGCGCTCACCGTACTGCTCGGCAGCCTTGCAGGCATCTCGATCTCGCACCTGCTGGTCGCCGGCATTATCCCGGGCTTGCTGCTGGCCGTGATCTTCGTGGTCTACATCATCCTGCGCGCAAAGGCGAACCCCGCCTTGGCGCCCGCGTTCGAGGAAGAGGAAATGGACGAGAGCGGATGGAAGCGCTGGCGGCCGCTCGTTGTCTATGTCGTTCCACTTACGCTGATTTTCGCGGTTGTGATCGGCGCGATGTCGGCGGGCTGGGCGACGCCCACCGAGTCGGCCGCGCTCGGCGCGACCGCCACGGTTGCGGTGGCCGCGCTCTACCGCTCGCTCAAGCTCTCGAGCCTGATGAAGGCGTTGCTCGGCACCGCGGCCATCTCGGGTGTCATTCTGTTCATCATCGTGGGCGCCACCACCTTCGCTCAGATCCTCGCCTTCTCGGGGGCAACCAACGGCTTGGTCGCGGCAGTCCGCGGTGCGAGTTTCGGCCCGGTGGGCGTTCTCGTCGGAATGATGCTGATCCTGCTGGCGCTCGGCTGCTTCATCGATCAGGTGAGCATGATGCTGCTGACGCTGCCCTTCTTCATGCCGTTGGTTCAGCACTACGGCTACGACCCGATATGGTTCGGCGTCCTCTACCTGATCGCGATGCAGCTCGGGCTGCTCACGCCGCCTTTCGGCTTGCTGCTGTTCACCATGAAGAGCGTGGCGCCAAAGCACATCACCATGGGCCAGGTTTATCGTGCCGCGTCGCCGTATGTGGTCTTCGGCTTGCTGATGCTCGTCATCGTCATGCTGCTGCCGCCGCTGGCTACCTGGTTGCCCAAAGCCCTGCTCGGAAAATGAAAATCGCACGCAATCCGTTGCGCTGATCGGGACAGCAAGGTGCCGCCCGCTGGCGGCGCTTCACCTCGAGCAGGCTTCTCTCAGCCAGCGCGCCTCGGTGGACCCGGGTTGGGGGGCTACAGAATCGGCCGCGCCAGGCGGAACAAATATCGTTTTGATCAGCTTCCCCTCGGCATCGAGAATTCCAACCGCCGCTAACGTCAGGGTGCCCGCCTTGCAGTCGGCAACGTAGCGGACCTTGCGCGAAACTTGACCCGTTGGCCGCGGCCCCCCGGCTTCGTCCCAAACGATGATCGCTTCGAAGCGCGTAACCGGTCCGGCTGGGCGCACCGAGCCTGGATCCATACGACCAACCTCTCCGGGTTTGATTACCGCCCGCTCCTCCGGCGTGCTCTCATCCTGTGCGCGCAGCGGAGTTGCCGCGGCCAGTACAAGGCCGACAGCGATCGCCGAACTCAATCTTTTCATGCCTGCTCTCCCAACGTGAACTCGGTCTCTCCAAGTCTGGCGGTTGCTCATGCAATGGGCGCAGGTTGAGGCGCCGACTCGTAGCACCCCAGCACCGACTGGTCGAAATCGATGATCGAGCCGGTCATCAACCCGGACTCGTCGGAGGCGAGAAAGGCCACCGCGCGCGCGACCTCGTCTACCTTCAGCAAGCGACCGGTCGGAAGTTGCGCCTCCGCGGCCTCCTTCCAACCGTCCTGGGCACCGTGGTACAGGCGCATGATGCGATCCTCGCCCGGCGTGTCCATCCAGCCGATGCACAGACCGTTGACACGGATGCCGTGGCGCATCGCGCTGAACGCCACATTCTTGGTCAACGTGGCGAGCGCTCCCTTCGAAGCGCAATACGCGGTGATGAACGACTGCCCGCCATGGGCCGACATGCTGAGAATGTTGACCACGCTGCCCCGGGTGCCTTCGCGACGCATGATGTTCAGTGTGTCCTGCATGAGGAAGAACGGCGCCCGGACGTTGACCGCAAACATCGTATCGAACAGCTCTGGCGACGTGTCGAAGATCGTGCCGCGATCGGTGATGGCGGCTGCGTTGACCAAAACATCGACGCGTCCGAAAGCATGGTCGGCGGCTGCTACAACTTTGCGGCAGTCCTCGACCGCACTCAAATCCGCTTTGACGAATTCGGTCTTACAGCCGCGCTTGGCTCAGGCGCTTGGCCACCGCCCGCCCCTTGTCAACGCTGCGCCCACAGATCACGATACCCTTCGCGCCGCGATCGACGAAATCGGTCGCGATCTCCTCACCCAGCCCCTGCGTCCCGCCAGTCACGATCGCAATGCGTCCGTCCAGCCGGACCGCGCCGGTAGTCTGATTGCTCATGGTTGTTGCTCTCCTCTACGCTCCACGCTGATTTTCTTTGCTTGGCTGCGGGCATTGTACGACCACCGAGTGCAACGCGCGCTCGGTTGCGGAGGTCGATCAATGTTGTCATGATGAACCGCAATCGCTTTCAACCGGATTTCAACCAACTGGGCAAGGAGAATCCGTGCGGTCCCTTCGGATCGGTCTCGTCGGCTCGGGGTTCATGGGCAAGGCTCACGCGCTCGCTTATCAAACCGTGAGCGGTGTCTTCCAGCATGCCGGTCCAGCCGGTGCTCGAGATGCTGGCCGACGTGACTCCCGAAGCGGCTGCCGCCGCCGCGCGCGATCTGGGGTTCGCGCGTTCGACCGGCGACTGGCGCGCGCTGGTCTCCGATCCCAACGTCGACGTCGTCAGCATCACCACGCCAAATGTATTGCACGCGCCCATCGCGCTCGCCGCCATCGCCGCCGGCAAGCACGTGCACTGCGAGAAGCCGCTGGCTCCCACTGCAGCCCAGGCCAGGGACATGGCTGACGCAGCGGAAAAAGCCGGCGCCAAAACTCAGGTCGGGTTCAACTACCTGAAGAATCCGCTCATGAGCTCTCGCCCGCGATATCGTCGCGAGCGGAGAGATCGGCGAGATCGTGTCCTTCCGAGGTATCCACGCCGAGGACTACATGGCCGATCCCGCGACGCCGTGGCACTTCAGAATGGACCCGGCGGGAGGCGGCGGAGTCGTCGCCGATCTCGGCAGTCACATCACCGCGATCGCGCGCTATCTGCTCGGCCCGATCAGCGAGGTATATGGCCGCCTGGAGACCGTGATCAAGCAGCGCCCCGAGGCGCCCGGTAGTTCACGCATGCGACCGGTCGAAGCCGACGACATCGCGCACGCCCTGATCCGCTTCGCGCGCGGTTGCGTGGGTACGCTCGAGGCGAGCTGGTTGTCGCGCGGGCGGAAGATGCAAATCGAGTTCGAAGTTGTCGGCTCGAAGGGTGCGCTTGCGTTTTCGCAGGAGCGTCTCAATGAATTGCATCTGTACAAGGTGGAGCGCGACGAGAGCCGCAACGGATTCCGCACCATCGTGGCCGGACCCGAGCACCCGCCGTACGGCGCTTTCTGCCCTGCCCCCGGCCATCAGCTTGGATTCAACGACCTCAAGACCATCGAGATGCGCGACTTCCTGCTCGCCATCGCAGGCGAGCCCGTCCAGGGGCCCGATTTCCGCGAAGGGTGGGAGGTGCAGAAGGTGGTCGACGCGATTATCCGGTCTTCACGCGAGCGGCAGTGGGTCCGCTTGACGTGACTGTGGCTCGGCGGGTCGCGCTTTCTCACTTGGCCGAAGTTGCGCAGGCGGTGGACCGGATACCCCGCCTTCGATTCTGCGCGCCCGGCGCACTCTCCAGGGGACGCGCCGCACCAGGATGTCGAGCAGAAACAGCAGCAGGGCTGCTCCAGCGCAGTAGGGCCATAGCGGCACGCTGATGACGCCGCCATCGCCGCGCGGCTTGAAGATCTCGTCCGCGGTCGGAGCAAGGCTCCCGCCGGTCTGCTCGCTCAGGGTCCGCAGCAGCGGCAGGTTGGCCGGTAGCAGGCGATACTCGTCGGAATAGGAATAGAACAGCCGGCGGCTGCCGGCCCGCGCGACGTCGGCCGCGCTCACGCCAGGACCGGGCAGCAGCTCGAAGCGCCACGGCACACTGCTCGCCGCCGCCAGCGGGACACGCGTACGATATTGGCCCGGAGCGACCTGCCGCAGCGCAGTTTCGGTGCTGCGTCCGTTCGGTCCCGTGATCCGAACTTGCGGCCACAGGCCGTCGCGGAAGCTGCCTCCGTCACCGAGCGCCGTGAAGTGAATGAGCGCGTCGCGTCCCTCCCGCGTCACACCCCAACTCAGCCCTTCTCCCGAGTCGCGCCGCGCGCTGTCGCGAACGACTTGCGCCCAGAAGGTCGCGTAGCCCGGCCACCGTAGCCAATCCACGGCCCAGCGGTCCTTGGCGTCGGACAGGAATACGACAGTCTTGCCGAGCCCGTAGTGCGTTTCCGCGAGCAGCGGCAGATCCTTCTTGGCCTCGAGCAGCACGTCCGAGAAGCCCTTGGGCTTGCTCTCGACGTAGCCCTTGAGCTCTGGGCCGGTTGCGAAGTCCACTCCGGCGATGGCCGGGCTGCGGGCTTTGACCAGCGGCCTGAACGGCTCCTCGACGATGGAGTCGCCGCGCACACGGCGGATGTCTCCTACGAACAGGCCTGGTGTCTCGTTGTCGCTGTGGGCGAGGTAACTTTTCCCGTGCCCCCATTTGGCTATGGTGGACATGAACTCGAGGTCGTACCCCTCGCCCAACACTACCGTGGAAAGAGTGATGTTGGCCGCCGCGAGCTCCGCGACGATCCCTCGGAATCCGTTCGCCAGCGGTTCGTCCGGGTCGGGACGGACCCCGTCTCCCGCGGTTCGCACTCTTCCACGAGACCCCGAGCCGCGCTCGCGAGTGACAGCAGGCGCGCGCGCCGTGTAGCCGTCCGAGAGCAGGATGATGTGCTTGATCTCCGCCTGCGAATCCGCGAGCAAGCGCTGCGCTTCCAGCAGCGCGTTGTAGATATTGGTCTGCCCGCTCGAGGTCATGCGGGAAATGAGCTCCTTGGCGCGGCGTTTGTCCCCCACCGGCGCAAGCGGGACGACCTGTTGCGGCTGCGAATCGAAGGCCAACACGGCCAGGCCCTGCTCTTCATCCAGCAGCTCGACCGTGGCGATGGCCGCTGACTTGGCCGACTCTATCTTGCCGCTGCGCATGCTGGCCGAGCGGTCGAGGAGCAGGACCAGATCCAGATCCTGACGCTTGCGCTTGGCCTCGAACTTGACCGGCAGCAGCCGCTCCACTTCGCTGTTGGCGAAGCCTTCCTCACCGTAGGTGTTCTCCCCCGCCACGAAAATCAGGCCGCCGCCGCGATCCCGAACAAATCCTTGCAGGCGACGCGCGGCGTCTCCGGTCATGTTCTCCGCCCGCACGTCGCTCAAAATGACGACGTCCTTGTCCTCCAGCAGCTGTGGATCGTCGGACAGGCGCTCCGCCTTGATGACCGACACGCGCATGCCCTGAGCAGTGAGCGCATCCGCAAGGTAGCTAGTGCCATGCGTCCCACCCTCGACGTAGAGCACGTGCGGCCGTGGCTGCACGAACACTTCTTCGGTGAGAGCGTCGTTGCCCGGAAACTGGTCGCCGTCGGCGCTGACCCGCACCGTGAGGTTCTGCGCACCCGCGCGCGGCAAGCGCACATGCAGAGAAATCCGGTTGACGCCGGAAGAGAGCTTCACGCTGCGCGAGGCAACCGGGCGTTCGCCGATGATGAGGTCGACCCGCGCTGGGACGGGAAGGCGTGAGAATACCTGCGCCTCCACTTCCACCTCCGCCTGCTCGCGCACACCCTCGGGAACGACGATCGCTTCCACCCACGCGTCGCTGTCTACGGAGACCGCGGCGGGCATCGCGAACACGCGCACGCCCTCGGCCTGCAGGCGCAGCATCGCGCGCCACACATCTCCCTCGGTTTGATTGCCGTCGCTCACAAGCACGACGCGCTTGGCGAGCCCTTGATCGAAACCGGGCAGCGCCGTCAGGAGACCGTCCTCCAGGTTGGTGGCCCCCTGATGGATCAGGTCATTACGCGAGGGCGCCCCATCTTCAGCGGCCAGCTTGAGAGCACGCACGTCGGCCAGCGAGTTGAGCAGCTTGGCGCGGTCGGCGAACACCACAAAGCGCGACTGCGCTGGTTTGTGCTCCTTGTCGACGCGCGCAATCCATTCCAGCGCCTCGTCCAGGAAACGCCGCGAGACGCTGCTGGAGACGTCCAGCGCATAGAGCACGGAAACCTCTTCGCTGGTCCGATGAAACACGGGGCGCAACAGAGCCACGACAATAGCGGCCAGAACGAGCGAGCGCAGAGCCGTCGCGCCGATCATGCGTCCGCGCCCGGCACCGGTGCGGTTGCGCCAGGCGAGCAGCCAGAAGAGCGGGACCGCCGCCAGTAGCAGCAGCCAGCCGGCAGAGCCTGTGAAGGTCGGCATTCTCTAGACGCTGAGGCGCCGAGTGAACACGGTCCACTCGACCAGTAGAAACACTGCCGCGAGCAACAGCAGCAGCATCCAGAGCTCCGCGTTCCAGAAGCGGGCGGATGTCTCGCCCTTTGCGCCAGCCGCATCGCTGCCGCTCAGACGAGTCTGGTTGATCAACGCAAAGCGCGGATCGGACAGATTGGCCACGACCAAGACCTCTCCGTTGGGACTGCTGACGGTGTAGACGTCGGCGTGCCGCGCCTCGAAGACGATGCCCTGCGCGGTGGCGGAGGCCGCAACAGGACGGCCGTCGCCGTCGCGCACCTGACCGCCGCGCAATCCCACCTCGATGCTGCCCAGCCCGCGCGTGAGCACCGGCATCGGTTCCGTCACCCAGCTCAACGCGTTGCCGAGGAACACCGGGAAGTCGGCTTGCAGCGCGAAATTGGAATCTTCCAACGCGAAACCGACGTTGACCCAACGCGCTCGCGACTCGCCGGCCGTGACCAGCGCGCCAGACCTGGACACACCGGCCTGCACGAGGGCGTCGGAGCGGCTCGCGCTCGCGCCATCCACCAACGCGTGAGCCAGCCTCACATTGCGCCACGCGATGCCGCTAGTCACCGCGTGCGCTGCGTTCCAGTTGGTGATGCGAGGGCCAGTGAGCTCGATGCTGGATCGATTCCCGAGCCACTTACGGGCGGGCGGGCGCAGCAGGAGTGCGCCGGCGGCCGGCGGCTCGGCGGAAGCGAATCGGTCGAACACATATGCGTCGTAGCCTGCGGCGCGTGAGTAACCATCCGGCGGGACCGCGGTGATTCGGACGCCTGGCAAGTTGCGCAATGCATCCTCGAGAGGTGGATCACCGGGCGTCACCAGCAGCACGCGTTTGAGCCGGTGCGGCGGAACGACCGTGTACGTCAGATCGTCGAGCGGAAACGCATCCGTCTTGCTCACCACCGCCGCGCCCAGCACGCCGCCTTCGAAGTTGGAGACATCGAAGGTCGCGTCAACCGTCTCCCCCGCGCGCAAATCCAGCTCCTGGGCGATCGAGAAGCCCTTACCGCCGGTGACCAGCAGGCGCACGCGTTGATCGCCGGGCGAGGCGTTCAGCACCTGCACCAGGGCCTCATAGCGGGTAGGGTCCTGCGTGTGTGGACGCGCCACGAAGGCGGTCACCGCGACGTTGTCCGCCGGCTCGAATACCGCATGCACGATCGCGCTATCCGGCACCGCAGTCTGCGCGACCCCATCGGTGAAGACGTGCAGTTGCGCGCGGGAAGCAGGCGGCATCGAGGGCGTCCAGCTGTTGTCCCACCCCGACCCGGCCGGCGGTACGCGAGCGAGCGCTGCTATCGCCGAGTCGCGATCGACGAACCCCGACACCCGGAACTGCCCCGTGGTGTCCATGAGCATCACTTCGCTTGAGATACCTGCGTGGCGCAGCAGCGCGCGCGCCTCCTCGACCGCATGCTCCCATCGCGTTCGCCCATCGCGCATTCGAGCGGCCATGGACGGGGAATTGTCCAGGATCAGCGCGAGGTGCTGCACGCGGGGAACGATGGTCGGGGCCTCCGGGCGGGTGAGAGCCAACGCCAGGCAGAGGCCGGCTCCCAACGCGAGCAGCAGCAACAGCAGCCTGCGCGCATTCGGGCGCTTGCGCTCCGGGGCAATCAGCGCCCACAGCAAAACGGACGGCACGACCAGCTTCGGTGCCGGCGGCCGCAACAGATGCAGCAGCAGGATGACCAGCGCCACGCCAGCGAGCAGCGCCCACGCGACGGCGGGAGAGAGGGCGAGAAATGTCACGCGCTAACTCCGTCTCGCACGTAGCGCCGCCTACTCTTCCTTGCCATGCTCGGTCAGGAAGTAGCGCTTCACCGCCTCACGATAGGAAAGCGGCGTGCGGCTCTGCGGCAGAGCCGCGTCGCGCTGCGTCTTCCATTGCGCCGCGATGTCCGCGTACTCCACCTTGGAAACCTGGCGCCGGGTCGCCGCGTAGAGCGTCTCCTCGGTCGCCTGCTGAGGGTCGTCGGTGCCCTCGGCGCGCACCTTCTGTAGCTGCGCATCCAGCCGCACGGTCGGCTCGCTGAACAGCGGGTGTGGATCAGCTTCGCCCGCCGTGGTGCTCTCGCGGTACTTGCCGTCGGTTCCTCCCGCCCGGCTCTTGGCCTTGTCGTTCCCGGCCTTGGCATCGCCGTCGATGCTGGTGCGCGCATCGGCCTGCGCGGCTTGGCCTTCACCGTGCACTATTTCCTCTCCAGGCTTGGCGGTGGCAGGTGAGACCGCGCGGGCCCGGGGATTGGCCGTCACCTCACCCTCGGCCGGCTGGCCGTTCAGCTTGCGCTGCTCTTCCCTGATCTGTTCCCGCAGCAACTGATTGACGCGCGCAGTGGGCTCGGGTCCGCCTCCTGTCGTCGGCTCGCGCAACGCGACGGCGTCCTTTTTCTGGATTTCCTGCGGGTGCTCGAAGAGGCCGTGCGCCGCGTCGGCGCCCGTGTCGGCGCTCTGCGCCGAAGGATCCTGCTCAGGGGCAGCCGTCTGCTTGTGACGCAGGAGCTGGAGGAACTGCGCAACGAGGCGCCCATCGCGTGCGCCGCCTGCGCGCCTGGCCAGGTCCTCCTCGATGCCGGCCGGCAGCTGCTGGGCCGTCTGTTCGGGCTGCGACCCGGAGGCTCTGCTCCCGTGGCGCGGGGGCCTCGGGAGGAATCGATTCGGCAGCGACTTTTTCGGACTTCTTCTCGCGGGGAGCTGCGGCCGCGTTCTTGCCGATCGCCGCCGGACTGGACGCTAAGACGGATTCCTGGGCGAAGGGCATGGCGATCCGTGGCGCAAACCAGACCATGAGGCCGGTCAACACGGTGAGAACAACGGCGGCAAGCGCACTGCGTGGCACGCCAAGTGGAAACAGCCGGCGCGCGTCGAGCTTCTGTGCGGTTCGGGCGGCCCGCTCGAGCAGGAGCTCGATAAGCACGGTGCGCGCCCCACGCTGCGCGAACCAGTGGGCGCTCTTGAGCTCGTCCTTCAGGCCCGCGCCGGTATCGGCGGCAGCAGCGGCCTCGGCTAGCGTGGTGGGACCGACGAGTCTCCACGCGAAGAGGGCCATGACTGCCAGCGCAGTAAGGACGAGCAGCGGGGCAAGCGCGGACAGGACAGGGGCGGGAGCACCGAAGGCTGCGAGGACTTCAGCGAATAAGAGCAGCGCGACAAGGCAGCAGGCCAAGCGCGCCAACTCTCGCACGCGGCGTTTCCAGCTCAAGCGCGCGGCGGCAGCGGTAAGCCAACGATGCAGGATCTCGCGATCGGACATTGCGTGGATGAACCGGGTAGAGGCGGCACGAACGCTCAACGGGGAAGCACATGCCGACCATCGTAGCCGGCACTTGTTAGCCGGCCACTCATCGTACCATAGGCCGCTGCCCGAACCGCTTGAGGACCTGTCGCTGGGCGGCCCCCTAACTCCGTCGGCGCGGCCCGCGCTTCCAGCACTCCCGAATGTGAAACGTTCCGCCGGTTGCTCTTGGTTCGCGTTGCTGGGGACCCTAGTGCCATCAGGAAGCGCCCACCAAGGGCTGACCCGATATAATCGGCGCTCCCATGCCTCCTGTATCCACTTCGAGCTCCCGTCTCGTCTACGACGCGTTGAAGTCGTGTGGTATCCGGCTGATCTCCGCCCTGCCCGAGACCTGGCTCGTGCACCTGATTCGGATGGCCGACGACGATCCCGAGATGACGCTGGTGCGGCTGGCGAAGGAAGAGGAAGGTGTGGGCATTTCCACGGGCGCGTACCTGTCCGGCGTGAAGTCGGCCATGCTCATGCAGAACCACGGCTTCCTCGCATCCGTCAACGGGATCGTCTCCTGTGCGCAGCTCTACCGCATTCCGCTGCTCATGCTCATCACCCATCGCGGATCGTTCGGCGAGCGCGATCCATGGCAAACCGAAGGCGGCGGCGTGACCGAGGACGTCCTGCGCGCGCTTCGCATCGCCTACGACCGACTCGATGAGCCCTCGAGCGTCGCGCACCGAATCGCGGAGGCGCAGACGCTGGCCTATGCGTCGAACAAGCCGGTCGCGCTCCTGTTGTGTCGCGATCTGATGTGGGAGCCATGACGCGGCTCGACGCGCTTCGTGCCGTCTACGACAAGCTCGCGGAGCGCGTCGTCGTCACGATCATGGGCGCCGTGGCGGCAGAGCTGCAGTCGATCGGCCATCGGCCGAACTTCTTCTACCTGCAGCACGCAATGGGGTTGGCGTCGTCGATGGGGTTGGGGATCGCGCTGTCGCGGCCGGAGTTGCCGGTCGTCGTGCTCGATGGTGACGGCTCGGTGCTCATGAACCTCGGCGGGCTCACGACACTGGCGCGGTACCGGCCGAAGAACCTTCTGCACATCGTCTTCGATAACGAAAGCCTGCTGTCGGTCGGCGGCTTTCCGACAGCGACCTCGACCGGCAGCGATATCGCGGGCATCGCGCGCGCGGCCGGCGTACCGCGCACGGCGATGGTCCGCTCGCTAGATGAGTTCACGCGTGCTTTCGACGACGCGCTGGCGGCGAAGGAACTGACGACGATCGTCGCGAAGGTCGAGGCGGCGGGTCCATCGGCGTATGTGACCGACCTCGCGCTTGCTCGAAAACAGATTCCAGTTCCAGCGCTATCTGAAGGACGCGGGCCGCAAGACGTAACGCTTGATTCTGTTCACTCGTTGGCTGCTACACGCGCGTGCTCAACAAAAGCGGCGCCGATGTGACAAACCGCTCGCGCAGCGACGTCGGCGATTCACTTCGCCTTCCCGGCGGCCTCGTCCAGCACCTCCTTGCACAGGTCCTTGCTTCCTTGGGCGCGGTCCAGCAGTCCTTGCCCGAGCAGCGACAGGCCGCCGGTTAACACAGCAGCCGCGCCTGATAGCACCGCCTTCTTCCCTGCTGTCACCTGCGGGCTCGCCAGCGTGCCGGCCACCCCGATGAACGGGTTGGTAAACATCCCGGCGCTCACGCCGACGCCGGTGCGCGGACGGGTGTTGAACTCGAACGCGAGCGCTTCGGTGCCGAGGTTGATCTTGCCGCCCGCGACGATGGTGACCTTGTCGGACTGCATGAGCACGGGGTTGACCGTCACCTGGCCGTCCACGATATCGACCCGGACCACGGTGCATTCCAGCTGAAGGTACGGGTCCTTTGCCGAGAACGGGTTCAGCTTGCTGACGAGCTCTTGAAACAGAGCACCGCCAATCATTCCGATAGCACCGCTCTTGAGCTTGCCTGGCCCCTGCGTCACCAGGATCCGCCCATTGGCGAGCGACGCCATTTGCCGTGCCGTGGCGCCTCTCACCCGGAGGCTCGCCTCCACGTTCGTCGGCGGCGCGTCCTTGGGGTCGAACGCTTCGAGGGTGGTGGGGCGCACGTTCCTGGCGGATAAGCTGATGTCGAGCTCGGCAGCGCCGCCGCCCCCGGGCGTGAGCTTGACAGTGCCGCCAATGGTGCCTTCCAGGCTGTCGCGCACGCGGGCCTCGAGGGCCAGCTGGCTGTCGTCCGCGCGCAGCGTGGCATCGACGTCCCGCAAGACTTGCGGGCCAAGCTTCAGTTCGGCCAAGGTGAGATGCAGCTTGGCGTCGACGGGCATCGGCTTGACGACGGGCAGCGGCGTGTAGTCGAAGACAAACTTGCGTTCCGCTTTTTTCGGCTGCGCCTTCGGTTTCGAATGCGCGTCGGCGGCCGATTTCGCGCCGGTCTCTTGGGGAAGGAACGGCGTCAGATCCACACGGGGCGAGGCGAGCTCGACGTCCACGCGCTTCCTGCCGGTCCCGACCATCGACGCCCGTCCTGAGATCTCGATCTCGCGCGATTCGGCCCTTGAGGTTCTTGACCTCGAGCTTGTCGCGACTGCCGGCGTAGTTGCCGCTCATGGACAAAGAGATCTCCGGCAGCCCCTGCCGCAGCCTGCCCAGGCTCTCGGCGGCGAGCTCGAAGCGCAGGTCGGCGCTCGGTTCGCGGGCCAGGCGGACTGTTCCGCTCACCCGCGCTGTTGCGCCGGCGAATTTCGCGCTCACCCCGTCGAGAGTGATTTCCTTGCGCGAGGAGACAAAGCGGCCGCCGACCTCGAGTGGGCCAGCCGGCAAACCGGTCACGTCGAACGCCGCCGCCAGGCGCGCCGCATCCGCTACCGAGGCCTCGATCCGCAGGTCCGATCCGGGCAGGCCGAGCGCGCGGAGCGTGCCCCCAACCTTGAGCTTGATGTCGCCGAGCTTGGCGTCGAGGTCGAGCCGGGTGAGGTCTCCGGCGTCCTTCAGCCGCACGTCGGCGATCAGAGGGCCGGCCAAGACGACCGGCAGCTGGAGCCTCTTGAGCATCTTGCCGATATCCGGATGCGCGACCTTCACGGCCAGATCGGCTCCGTCCAGGGGATCGAGGCGCCCGAGGCCACCTTTGACGTCGACTCGCAGGTCGCCCACCGTGGCCTGCATCGCCGCGCGGATGTTTCGCCCGGAGGTGAGCGCATCCAGGGGCCCCAGCTCGCCGCTCACCGCAACCGGGAACTCGTTCAGGCTGCCTTTCCCGGAGATGGCGAGCAGGCCATCGGAACCGGGGCCGATGCTCAGCGTCTCGATCAGCGCTACCCGGTCCGGCTTGCCTCGCTCGCGATAGGTGATCCGCACATTGCCGAGCTTGGCGCTCTCGATGACGAGAGGCACCGCGGCGGGCTTCTCGGCGGGCGGCTCCGCAACCTGCTTGGGCGCGGCCGCCTCGCCGAACACCCAGTTGCCTTTGCCGTCGGCGTTCGTCTCGAGCAGGACGGAGACGTCGCGCAATTCGAACGAGCGGACGTCGACGGGTCCCGAGACCAGCGACCAGAGGCCGACCTGCACCGACACGCGCCCGATCTCGACCATCTGCGGCTGCGAACCCCAGTCCGCGTTTCCCAGGCGCACGCGCTCGGCAACCACAGAGATCGAGGGCAGCACTTTGAGCTCGAACGCCCCGTCGATCGCGAAAGGTCGCCCGAGCAGCTCGCGTGACGAGGGCCTCGATGCGGCCCTTGTGCTGGCTCAGGTCGCCGAAGGCGAGGTAAAGCACAGCCGCGACTAGCACGGTTGCCACGGCGGAAAGGACGATGACGGCGAGGCGGCGAAGTGACATGGCTTCTCGAAGCCCCCGGGGTATCAGAGCTGCAGAACGCGCTGCGCGTTGCCGTGAAGGACTTTCGCGCGGTCTTCGGCGCTGAGCAGAATACTCCGATCTGCGTCCACCTGTTGACGCCGAACACGATGGGCCACGATAGCGCCCCTCATGAAACAGGACAGAAGCATGAAGTTTCAGATCAACGACGGCAGCATACGTGCGAACCCGGAAGAATTAAGGAGCGCTTTTGTTCTGGCCCTTCATCTTCTCGATGGCTTCCTCTCTCTCCGCCCTGGCTTCCATGATCAGGCGGTAGGCGATGTAGTACTTGTAGATGTTGCTGACGTAGGTGACCGTCTCCGCCCCGATCCTCTCGGCGGCGACATACTCCACGTTATCGAACCAGACGTTCGGATCGAGTCCACGCTTGGCGGCTACGTTACGCAGCTGGGAAATGCGGCGCGCGCCGGCATTGTAGGAAGCGAACGCGAACAGGGCCTTGTCCAGTTGGGTCATGGGCTCTTGACCGTAGTACTCGTCTATCATCCACCGCATGTACTTGACGCCGGCGTGGATGTTCGGCTCGGTCTGGGTGATGTCGCCCACGCGGAGGTCCGCCCCGGTAGCGGGCATCACCTGCATCACGCCGATGGCACCCACCGGGCTGCGGGCGGCCTGATTGAGCTGGGATTCCTGGTATCCCTGGGCCGCCATCAACAACCAGTCCACATGGTACTTGTCCCCGTATTTCTGGAAATACTGAACCAGGGCGAGGAATTTCTTGCGCTGGGATTTGGAGGCAGCGTCCTTTACGTATTTTGTGTTCTTCAGGTAACGGGTCAGGATCCTGTTGACCTCCGTGGTCCTTCCGTGGCGAGTCGCGAAATCGTCGAGAACCGCCTTGAGCTGCGGACTTCCCTTTGCGGATCGCCCAGGCAATGTCTCCGCCGGAGCGCACAGCGACCCCCTCATGCACCGTGATCTTGGGGAAGATCTTCTTCCAGAAGTCTGCCTTGTGCTTGTCCACGACGATGAGCGGAATCAATCCGGCATTCACCATCTCGATCAGATCCTCGTCCTCCAGTTCTTCCGGCGCCTCTTTGATGATCACAGGAGGCTTCTTCTCGGTGGCGAAACGCCGATTGAGGGCTACGAGGCTCTCGTAATAACTGGAGGACGTGCGAACGAAGACCTCCTTCCCCGCGAGATCGTCCAGGCTGGACACCGCCGGTGAGGCGGGTCCGGACACCACCAGCTCGCTGACGTTGCGATACACCGGTGTGGAAAAGTCAACCAGCCTCTCGCGCTCTTCGGAAATAGTGAGGTTGGACGCCGCGATATCACCCTTACCGGCAGCCAGCGCCTGCAGCAAGTCGCCCCGATGGACCGGAATGAACACCACCCGCACCTTGATATGCTTTCGCTTCAGCTGCTTGCTCTTGGCCAGCTTCTTGTTCAGATCCGTCTCGAACAGCTGAAAGATGTCGTAAGTAACGCCGCGCTGGATCCCCTTGTCCATAAAATAAAAGGTCTTGCTGTAGACCGTCAGCACTCGAATGACCCGCCGTGCAATCATCCCGTCGAGATCGCCGGTCCACGGCGTCCATCACCTCTTCGGGCGCGATGGTGAGTCGCTCACGCTGCGGCGTCTTGGGTGACGGCTTTGCTTCGTCCGCCGCATGGATCGGGCTGGCGAAAAGGGTGCACGCGAGAGCCGCCCCGGCGACGAGGGCTAGCCGAGTGCGGCTTGAGGAATCAGCGGGACTGGGTGGCACGTGTCACTCCTCAATGCAGATCCTGCGCGAATAGCTCATTGCCGTTTGGTCGACCCGCGCGCGCAAGCGTGCGAAGCCCGCTGTAGCACGTCGGGTGCAACGAAGGGTTGGGCGGCATTGATCCCGACGCAAGTTGCGCGCAAAGGCGTACGATGGGTCATGAGGTGAGGCCAAGCATCCCGGGTGGAGCGAATCATGAGCGTTAGCGGCAAGTGCCTTTGCGGTTCCGTGCGGTGGATGAGCTCAGAAGCACCGATTGTTACGCGGGTGTGCTGGTGTCGCGACTGTCAGTATCTAGGCGCAGCTAGCGGGACTGTCAACGCATGCTTTCTAACGGCAACCTTCAGAGTCAGCGGAGCGACCTCCGACTATGTGAGTATGGCCGACAGCGGGAATCGAATGCACCGCCGATTCTGCGCAACTTGCGGAACACCACTTTTTAGCGAGGCAGAGGCCCGACCGCACCTGATATTCGTGCGCGTCGGCACCTTCGACGACCCCAATGGGGTAGAGCCTGCAATGACAATCTGGACTGCCAGCGCTCCACAGTGGGCTTGCATCGATGCGAGCTTGCCACAGGTGGACGGTCAGCCCCCGCCAGCCGTATAGCGTGGAGAGGTGCTTGTCGATCGCTCGAATGATGCCGCTCAAACGATCGGGGTCAGGCGCGTCGGGATAGCGCCCGCAAAGCAAGACCACGCTGATCGGCGTCGCCTGCACCCCGGCGTTTGCGCCTTTAGCCTTTGCGTACGAAGCGGAAATCACAATGAGTGGCACCTTCCATGATGGTTTGTGTGCGCTTCAAGGTAAGGCCTGGACTGAAGCCCTCCACCATTGCGAAATCGCGGTTGCAGTGAAACAAGTGCCCGAGCTCGGGGAGACCAAGACCCTCATAGAACTCGGCGTACTGGCAGCGTGTGACGTTGAAATCCAGCGCATCTGCCGACTTGCCGATGGGTTCGATGCTAAGACTCCCTCCGGCGGCCCAGACGCCCGAAACCCTTTCCATGCCTGATAGATCGTCACCAAACTGCTGCGCCCATCGCGCTCCGTCTTTCCGAGCGAGCTCGATAATGACATCTCGGGCAATTTCATTCGCCCGATCTTTGCCAATGGCCCGCTGAAACGCTTGAACCATGGGAATAAGAACCTCCGCCTGGATCTTGCGGCGTTCGAAAAGCGTGATATTCGGTTGTGGCATTTCGTACCTCCTAGAGTTGGGGGCGCTAAACGCTCACGCTAACCGGCGCGCAAACAGCAAGCACAGCGCCGCTGTTTGCGCGTCCGGTTGAGCGTGTTGTTGGGCCATGCGCGCTTGCGATCAGCACGACAAAAAGGCCGCCGGAACAAGCCCCCAGAATGATTCGAGAGTCAGTTAGGTACTCGAGGCGCATTGACGAGGCAACTTGAGAGCTCATTTTAGCCCGGCCTGTCTCAGTCCAGCCATGTACCGCTCCAGGTCTGCCGGGTTCCTGAAGGCCATCCTTTCTCGCCAGCGCTCCAGGGAAGCTTCCGGGCTAATCCGCAGCATCTCAGACACTTCGGCCTGCGCCTCCTTCTCCCGGCCTAGCTCTGCGTAGATGACAGCGAGCGTCCGGCGCGCCGGCAGGAAGTTCGGATTGCGGCGTAACGTGTCCTGGATATTCGCGATCGCTTCGTCGTAGCGCCGCAAAAGGAAGTAACTATCAGCCAAGTGAAAGACTTCCCAGAACGGGTAGTTGGGATCGAGCCGCAGGGCCTTCTTGGCAAATCCGATCGCCTCGTCAGGCCTCCCGGCCAGGTTCAATGCCTCCGCGAGAAATGTGTAAGCGACCGCGGAGTTTGGATCCAGGGACACGGCTCGCTCCAACTCCGCGATGGCAAACTCGTGGCGTTTCTTCCAGAGCGAATGCCAGCCCAGTACGGTATGGGCCTCGGACAAAGAATCGTCTAGGGCACTAGCTTTCCTTCCGGCTTCGATTGCCCTGTCTAAGGCACCCGGATCCTCGGTCCATTGGTACTCCCAGTCACTGAAGTAGCTCCAGGCTAACCAGACATAGGCTCTCGCGTAACTCGGATCCAGAGCAATCGCGCTCTCGAACAGCTGACGCGCAGTCTCATTGGATTCTCTTCGCTGTTGTAAATACAGAGCAGTGCCACGCAGAACGAGGTCATAGGCTTCGACGCTCTTCGTCTCCTCGCGCCCGGGGCGCGACCGCTCTGCTGGCGTCAGCTTCGGCGCCAGGGCCGCAACGATCTGCTTGGTAATGGCGTCCTGGAGCGAGAAGATGTCCTTCATCTCGCCGTCGTAGTGCTCCGCCCACAGGTGATACCCCGTTGTGGCATCGATGAGCTGGGCTGTAATCCGTACTCGGTTTCCCGCCTTGCGAACGCTGCCCTCCAGAACGTAGCGCACCCCTAGATCTTGGCTCACCTGCTGGGGCTTGATCGAGTGACCCTTGTAGAGGAACACTGAGTTGCGCGCAATCACAAACAACCCCGAGAGTTTGGACAGACTGGTAATGATGTCCTCAGTCATTCCATCACTGAAGTACTCCTGTTCCGGGTCCTCGCTCATGTTGAGGAAAGGCAGGACCGCGATGGATGGCTTGTCGGGCAGCCTGAGAGTGGGCGCCGGGCCGGCCACTACCTTCGTCGGCGACGTTCCCGGCTGGACGGAGTATCTCCACAGCGCCACAGCACCCAGTGCCACAACCAGGACAGAAATCGCAACCAAGAGCCCCTTGCGGTGGGCGCGCAAGATCGTTGATACGCCGATCCGCGACGGCCGTGTCGCGGAGTCAGCCAGAAATCGTACCCGGTAGACGCGTACTGGGTCGGAGATGTTCTTTAGCGGCTTGTTACCGAGCGGGTCGATAGACAGCGGTATCTTGTTCTTGACCTGGTCGTAGGCCGTGCCAGAGAGGCAGATGCCTCCAGATTCCGCCAGCGCTTGTATCCGTGCCGCAATGTTGACCCCATCCCCATAGATCGATCCGTCTGTCTGCTCGATCACATCCCCTAGGTTCACTCCGACCCGATACTCCATTCGACGGGTTGCCGGTAGCTCCCTATTCTTTGCTCCAAGCGCCTGCTGGATTTTACCGGCGCACCGTACAGCCTCTACCACACTGTCAAATACTGCCAGCACGCTATCGCCCGCCGTATCCACGATTCGGCCACTATGCTCGCCCACTAGCCGCGCAAACACGTCGCGGTATGCACGGAGTGTGGCGACAGTAGCCGATTCATCCTCGCCCATGAGGCGCGAATAGCCTGCAACGTCAGCACTCAGAATCGCTGCGAGCTTGCGTCGTGACTCTTGCTCAGCCGGCATTCTTGGAGGCCTCAGAAGTGGCGAGACGCTACACCTGAGAGTTCGCGAGCTTACTCCGGCGTTCGGAGGACGTGCTTACCTTGCGCCACTCTTGGAGGCCCAACTAGAAGTAGACCTCATGATAAACCCCCGAGAACCCAACGCAAGCTTATACCGGCATACGCAAGTTGCTAGCGGCATAAGCCATGCCGGATTCTGGCGGTCGGTACCGGTACTAACCGCGTGGGTCGTTACCCGTACTAGCTACCGAAAGCAGGCGTACCGTTACGGCCGCTGCTCGATCGGGAGACCGTGCGCTACTCGTCCAGGCCAGCGCTCACCGATAGAAATCGCCGCATGCGCTGGACCGCGAGCGGTGGGTCGGTCAGCGCACCGCAGCGGTCCGCCAGTTCGAACACGCGCGCGTAGTGCAGCACGCTGCGTGCGGACTGCAGCCCGCCCACCATGGTGAAGTGATCCTGGTGCCCATTGAGCCAGGCCAGGAAAACAACCCCGGCCTTGTAGTGGCGCGTGGGCGCGCGGAAAATCTCGCGCGACAGGATCACCGTGGGATCGAGCATCCGGCGGTAATCTCCCACGTCGCCCTTTGGCGAGCGCCTGCAACGCCTTTGCGGCGATCGGGGCGATCGGGATCGAAGATGCCGAGCAGCCCGTGCGAATGGTGCGTGCCGTCGCCCGCGATCAGCTCGCCGTAGTTGAAATCGTCGCCGGTGAACATCTTGACGCCCGGTGGCAGGCGGCGGCGCAGGTCGACCTCCCGTTGCGCGTCGAGCAGCGACACCTTGATGCCGTCGATCTTCTCGGCGTGGTCGCGGATGATGCCGAGCGCGGTTTCCGTCGCCTGGTTGAGGTCGGCGCTTCCCCAGTAGCCCTTCAGCGCCGGATCGAACATTTCACCGAGCCAGTGGAGGATCACCTTCTGGCGGCACTGCCGCAGGAGCGCCGAATACACTTCGCGATAATCGTCGGGGCTGCGCCCGATGGCTGCCAGCGCACGGCTGGCCATCAGAATGATGCGTCCGCCTGCCGCTTCGACCGTCTCGATCTGCTCACCGTAGGCATTCAGCACATCGCGCAGCGTTGTGCGTTCGTTCCAGGCGAGCTGGTCCGTGCCCACGCCGCAGGCGAGGTCCGCACCGGGAATCGTGCGCGCGTGCGCGACGCTGCGGCGGATCAGCTCGCGCGCCGTGTTCCAGTCGAGGCCCATTCCGCGCTGTGAGGTGTCCATCGCCTCGGCGACTTTGAAGCCGAGGCGCCATAGATGCTCGCGGAAGCGCAGCGTAGCGTCCCAGTCGATGGGCGTGGGACCGTCCCAAGGATCGCTGGGCTGGCGAGGGTCCGCCACCACGTGCGCCGCGGCATAGACGGTGCGGTTGAAGGGCGCCGGCGCGACTGACGCGAACGGCGAGGTTTCGTGCGCGAGCGTGTAGCGGGAAAGCTTGGCGTCGGGTTGTGGCAAAGTCAGCTGTAGCATGGCGGTGCCCTCATAGTTTCGGTGTTTGCGTTGGAGCAGGCACGATCGAACACCCCTGAACGGTGTTCTATGCGACTGTTTTGCTGGAGTCGCGCATCGGGCCGGCATCGCCTAGTATTGCGGGTCGCAAGAGCTTGCAATCGCCTTCCCCAGAAACCGCCATGGAAACGGATCCCCGCTTCACCCCGCACACCGTGCTGTCTCCTCACTACGAAAAGGAACGAGACAAACAACCGTTTCTTCGCAGAGTCTTCGACGAGTCGGCGCCGCATTACGAACGCATCGCCAGCTGGGGCTTCTTGGGCACGGGGAACTGGTACCGGCGCCAGGCGCTCAGAAGGGCCGGTCTCGAACACGGAATGCAGGTGGTCGATGTGGCGGCCGGAACCGGCATCACCGCGCGAGCCGCGGCTGAGCTGGCGGGAGGACCCGGATACCTGACCTGCGTCGAGCCCAGCCTCGGGATGTTGCGCGAGTCGGAGCGACAGCTGCCGGCGCGGCATCTTCAGGGCACTGCGGATTCCATTCCAGTGCCAGATGAAGCATTCGATTTCCTCAGCATGGGATTTGCACTCCGGCATGTCGAAAACCTCAAGAACGCATTTCAGGAATTCCACCGCGTGGTCAGGCCCGGGGGGAGTCTACTGATCATGGATGTCACCAAACCTGAGGGGCGCTACGCCAAGCTGTTTGTGAAGTTGTATTTTCGCGACCTCATGCCGCATTTCACCCGCCTGATCACCGGCAGCCGGCAGGCCAGCTATCTGATGCAATACTATTGGGAAACTCTCGAGCATATGGTGGCTCCGGAAAGAGTCCTCGAAGCGCTCACCCACGCCGGGTGGGAACAACCCCGTCGCCACGTGGTAGCAGGAATCTTCAGCGAATACACGGCCACGAAGCGGAAGGCGTGAGCCGAGTTCGGCGTCGGGAGGTTGCGTCAGCTGCGGCATTCCGGTGCTCTCACAGTTTCCTCAGTATATGGTCGGCGCCCTTCTCCGCGACCATGATAGCGGGCGCATTGGTGTTGCAGGACGGCACTCGCGGCATCACGGAAGCATCGACGACGCGCAGACCTTCGAGACCGATCACGCGCAGATCGGGTGTCACGACGCTCGTTGGGCGGTTCGCCGGGCCGATGCGGCAAGTGCCGACGGGATGGTGGTCGGTCTTTGCATTCGCGCAGGCATAGTCGGACAGCTCCTGATCGGCCTGCAATTGCGCACCCGGCAAGACCTCGGCCTGCACGAAACGCCTGAGCGCGGGCTGAGCCATGATCTCGCGCGCCAAGCGCAGGCCGCCGAGCGCCCGAGCTTTGTCCTGCGGGTCTGACCAGTAGTTCGGATCGATCAGCGGCGCGGCAGTGGGATCCGCGCTCGCCAAACGAACGGTGCCGCGTGACTGCGGGCGCAAGTAAGCGCTGTTGAGCGTGACACCCGCATTGCGCATCTTCGCCATTCCAGCCTCGATACCTGAGCCGAGACCGAGGTGAAACTGAATATCGGGCGAACGCGTCTGCCGCTTCGAATCCGCGTACCAGAAGCCTCCCGTCTCGAATAGACTGGAAGCCACAGGCCCTTTGCGCAGCAGCAGGTACTGAATTCCCGCCCAGGCCGCATGATGTGGTCTGACGTACTTGTCGTACGTGTGGTCCCCCGTGCACTCGGCGATGACGAACAGGTCCAGATGATCCTGGAGATTGGAGCCCACGCCGGGCAGGTCATGGACCACGCTCACACCAACCGCGCGCAGATGGTCGGCCGGTCCGATGCCCGACTGCATCAGCAGCTTGGGGGAACCGATCGCGCCCGAGGAGACGATCACTTCGCGATCGGCACGAACCACCCGCGGTGTGCGGTTGTCAGCTGCTCACGATTTCAACGCCGACAGCCCGCCGCTGTTCGACCACCACACGCAGAACCTGCGTCTGCAGCATCACGTGCAGATTCGACCGGCCGCGGATCGGACTCAGGTATCCCGTGGAAGTCGATGAGCGCCGCGCGTTCAACTGCGTGAGCTGATAGTAGCCGAGACCTTCCTGCCGCTCGCCGTTGAAGTCCGGGTTGAACGGTATGCCCAACTCTTGTCCCGCCTGGAAGAACGCTTCGCAAATCGGCAGCGGGCTGATCGGGTTGGATACGCCGAGCGGCCCGCCGTAGGCGTGGAACTCGTTCGCGAAGCGCTGGTTGTTTTCGGCGCGCTTGAAGTATGGCAGCACTTCGCGGTACGACCAGCCAATCGCGCCCTCCTCGCTGACCCATTCGTCGTAGTCCGCGGGCACGCCGCGAGTATAGAGCTGCGCGTTGATCGACGATCCGCCGCCGATCACCTTGGCCTGCGTGAATCGAAGAACGCGCCCCTTCAGCTGCTTCTGCGGCACGGTGTGCCAGCCCCAGGAGCCGATGCCCTTGGTCATCTTGGCGAAGCCGGCGGGCATGTGGAACAGCGGATGACGATCGGAGCCGCCCGCCTCCAGCAGCAGCACCCGCACGTCGGAATCGGCGCTCAGCCGATTCGCCAGCACGCAGCCCGCGGAGCCGCCGCCGGCGATGATGTAGTCGTAGCTGTCTGTGGTCATGTCACAGGCGGGGCACGGCGAGCCCGCCGTCCACGTGCACCACGGAGCCGGTGGAGAATGCGAAGCGGCCGCTCGCAAGCCCTGCGACCACTTCGCCCACGTCTTGCGGCGTGCCCCAGCGCCCCATCGGCACCAGCCCCTCCGCGATGCGGCGCTCGTACTTCTCGGCCACGACTTGCGTCATCGACGTGCGGATCACGCCGGGGCGCACCTCGAACACGGCGATGCCGTCGGCAGCGAGGCGCAGCGCGAACAGCTTGGTGAGCATCGCGAGCCCGGCCTTGGAGATGGAGTACTCGCCGCGCTCGGGCGAGGCGAGCTCCGCGTTCACGGAGGAGATGGTGATGATCGACCTCGGGCCGGCCGAGGGCGTCGCGAGCATGCGCTTGGCGATGGCTTGAGTGAAGAAGAACGCACCGCGCAGGTTCACGTCGAGCACCTGGTCGAAAGCCTCGGGAGCAAGGCTCAAGCAGATCGCCGCGCACTGGGCGCGGAGATTCCGGCGTTGTTCACCAGGCAGTCGACGACCCCTCGCCAGGCCAGCAGGTCATCTACAACGCGAGCGTGATCTCGCACGTCCGCGATGTCGCTGCGGATGAAGTGCGCCTGGCCGCCAGCGGCGGCGATCGCGGTCAGCGTTCGCCTCCGCGCCGTCGTCGGCGACATCGGTGATAGCCACATCGAACCCGCTGCCGGCCAGACTCACGGCGATGGCGGCGCCGATTCCGCGGCGTGCACCGGTGACGATTGCAACGGGGCGGTCGGTCTTGGTGCTCATGGTCAGAACTGAGTTAGTCGCGATTTCAGATGCGCGCCCACGCGCAACGCCTGCGCCGCGACGGTGAGCGCGGGATTCAACGCGGCCGACGAGGGGAAAAAGCTCGCGTCCACCACGTACAGATTCTCGTGGTCCCATGCTCGGCAGTAAGGATCGAGCACCGAGGTCGCGGGATCGGTGCCGAAGCGCGCCGTGCCGCACTGGTGCGAGGGCGTGTCGGTGCCGAACGGTTTGGACAGCACGATCGGGAAGCCCACGTCCTTGAGCAGCTTCTTCGCCACCTCGACCCAGCGTCGGTGCGCGCGCAGGTTGCTGCGCTTCCAGTTGAGCTGGATGGCGCCGTCCTGCGCAAGCTCACGCTGCTGTCGGCTTGCGCCAGGTCCTCGGACATGACGTACCAGTCGACGCTGTGTCGCGCGAGCCAGGCGCGCGACCACTTCGGGGCATTCGGCAGCGCGCCGCGCAGCATCGGCTCCTCGATCTTGCCGAGCAATTGCAGATTGCCGAGCGGCCGATCGCTGGCGTTGCCGCCGAAATAGTAGTCGTTGAGCGTGAGGGTCTTGGGATAGCGCGTCTGGTTCACGCGCCAGGGCGTGACCGCCATGATCGCCGTGCAGTTGTGGTTCATGTAGTGGCGGCCGACCATGCCGGAGGAATTGGCGATGCCGTTTGGATTCTTGGAGTCGGCCGAGCGCAACAGCACCGCGGCGCTGTTGATCGCCCCGGCCGAGAGGACGAACAACCGGGCGCTGATCGTCAGCCTCTCGCCGCCGCGCTCGACCTCCGCAGCGACGATGCGCTTCCCCCGTTCGTCGGTGAGCAGACGCGTGACCAGGCTTCCGGTCTGCAGTCGCACGTTCGCGTGCTTGAGCGCCGGGTCGATGAGCCGTGTTTCGGCGTCGCCCTTCGCGCCGATCTTGCACGGGAACGCGTCGCACGTGCCGCAGCGAATGCAGGTGCCGCCGGGATGAAAGTCGATCGCCGCCGGCATGTGCGAGGGATGCAGACCCACGCGCTTGCATGCGCTCGAAGACCTCGCCGATGATCGGTTCGTGCGGGATCGGCGAATGCGGGAATGGGCCCGAGCGGGGCGGCTCGGTCGGGTCGTCACCGGCTTTGCCGTGTACGCCGAACACGCGCTCGGCTTGCGCGTACCAGGGTTCGAGCTCGGCATAGCGGATCGGCCAGCGGTACGGTCGCTCCCTCCGCATGCTCGACGCCCTCGAAGTCCCGCTCGCGGAAGCGGAACATCGCCGTGCCATAGACCTTGGTATGACCGCCGACGTAGTAGAACTGGCCGGGCCGAAACGCGTTGCCGGCTCCGTCGTACCAGGTTTCCGTGGTGCGGTAGCGATTCTCGACGAATACCGCCTCCGGGTCCCAGTTCTGCGGCTCGCGCGGCAGGCGTTCTCCGCGCTCCAGAATCAAGATTCGCGCCCCGGTGTCGGCCAGGCTGGGGGCGACGCAGCCGCCGCCCACACCCGAACCGATGATGACGACATCCCAATCCATCACGCGACCCGCGCGCCGCTCGCTGGGTCGAACCAGACCAGCTTGGACAGATCGATGGCGAAGCGGCCGCGCTCTCCCGCCTTCAGCGTGCTGTCGGGCCGCAGCCGCGCCGTGATCTCGCGGCCGCCGAGGAGCAGCACCGCGAGCGTGTCGGGACCCGTCGGCTCGGTGACTTCGACCATCGCCTCGATCAACGGGCCGGCCGTCGGCGCCGCCGCTGTCGAGCTTGTCGCTGATGGCTTCGGGCCGCAGGCCCGCCGTGATCTCGCGCCCGACGTAGGCGCGGGTCGCCTCGGGCACCTGAGGCAGGACGACGCGCGCGGGCACGGCGCCGTCGGCCGCGACCTCGAGATGCAGCCCGCTCGCCTCGCTCTTGAGGGTGCCGGGAATGAGATTCATGCGCGGCGAGCCCATGAAGCCGGCGACGAAAGTGTTGGCCGGGCGGTTGTAGATCTCCGCCGGCGAGCCGAGCTGCAGCAGCTCGCCCGCGCGCATGACCGCGATGCGCGTGGCCAGCGTCATCGCCTCGATCTGATCGTGAGTGACGTAGACGATGGTTGCACCGAGCCGCTGGTGCAGCTTCTTGATCTCGGTGCGCATGTCCACGCGCAGCTGCGCGTCGAGGTTGGACAGCGGCTCGTCGAACAGGAAGATGCGCGGCTTGCGCACCAGCGCGCGGCCCATCGCCACGCGCTGGCGCTGGCCGCCGGAGAGCTGCGCGGGACGGCGGTCGAGCAGATGGTCGATCTGCAGCGTCTTGGAGACCTCCTTCACTGCCTGCTCCCGCTCCGGCTTCGGCACCTTGCGCATCTCCATGCCGAAGGCGATGTTCTCCTTCACCGACATGTTCGGGTAGAGCGCGTAGGACTGGAACACCATGGCGATGTCGCGCTCGCTCGGATGCAGGTCGTTGACGCGCCGGCCGCCGATGCGGATCTCGCCCTCGGAAACCGTATCCAGCCCGGCGATCATGTTCAGCAGCGTGGACTTGCCGCAGCCCGAGGGGCCGACCAGCACGAGGAACTCGCCTGCGTCCACGCGAGATGTCGATGCCCTTGAGGATGTCGAGCTCGCCGTAGCGTTTGCGGATGTTGAGCAGCTCGAGCGATGCCATGCGCATCCTTCCCGCCTCAGCCCTTCACCGACCCGGTCATCAGGCCGCGCACGAAGTAGCGCCCGCCCACGATGTACACCAGCAGCGTGGGCAAGGCCGCGATCACGGCCGCCGCCATGTGGACGTTGTATTCCCGTTCTCCGGTCGAGGTGTTCACGACGTTGTTGAGCGCCACCGTCATCGGCGCGCTCTCTCCAGTCGAGAAAGAGGCGCCGAACAGAAAATCGTTCCAGATGTTGGTGAACTGCCAGATCACCGTCACCACCACGATGGGTGCGGAGTTGGGCACCAGGATGCGGAAGAAGATGGAGAAGAACTTTGCGCCGTCGATCATCGCCGCGCGGATCAGCTCGTCGGGAAACGCCACGTAGTAGTTGCGGAAGTACAGCGTCGTGAAGGCCAGGCCGTACATCACGTGCACGAGCACCAGCCCGGGCGTCGAAGAGGCGATCCCGAGCTTGCCGAGCAGGGTTGCCATGGGGATGAGCACGATCTGGAACGGAATGAAGCAGCCGAACAGGATCAGGCCGAACAGCAGGTCGGCGCCCTTGAAGCGCCACTTGGTGAGCACGTAGCCGTTGAGCATCCCGATCGCGGTGGAGATGATCACCGCGGCCACGGTCATCTTGGTCGAGTTCCAGAAGTAGCCCTTGATGCCGTGGCAGCTCAAGCCGACGCAGGTCTGCCCCCAGGCGTCGATCCAGGGTTTCACCGTCCACTCCTGAGGCAGCGCGATGATGCTGCCCGAATAGATCTCGGGCAGCGGCTTGAGCGAGGTGAGCAGCATCACCACCAGCGGCAGCACATAGATCGCCGCGAAGAACAGCAGCAGCCCGTAGATGACGAACGCGAGACCAGCGCACGCTGGTGCCCTCTGACCATCTGCGGCGAGTCCCATTGCTGAGCCATGTGTTGCTCGTCACCTCAGTGCGACCGCTTCCGAGCGCCGCGCATCTCGGAGTACAGATACGGGACCATGATCGCCACGATCGTGAGCAGCATCATCACCGCGCTGGCCGCGCCCATGCCGAGCTGGTTGCGCGTGAACGTATGCGCGTACATGAAGGTCGAGGGCAGCTCCGTGGCATAGCCGGGACCGCCGCCGGTGAGCGCCACCACCAGCTCGTAGCTCTTGATCGCCAGGTGCGCGAGGATGATGAGCGCGCCCATGAACACGGGCCGCAATTGCGGAATGACGATGCGCCAGTAGATCTTGGGCAGCGACGCCCCGTCGAGCGACGCCGGCTTTGATGCAGGTCCTGGTCGATGCCGCGCAGGCCGGCCAGGAACATGGCCATGACGAAGCCGGTCGCCTGCCACACGCCGGCCATCACCACGCAGTAGATCGCCATCTCCTCGCTGACGATCCAGTCGAACTTGAACTTCTCGAAGCCCCACCCCTGCACCAGCTTCTCGATGCCCAGACCGGGATTGAGCATCCACTTCCACGCCGTTCCGGTGACGATGAACGACAGCGCCAGCGGGTAAAGATAAATCGCGCGCAAGCGTCCCTTCCTGGCGGATGCGCTGGTCGAGCAGGATCGCGAGCAGCAGCCCCAGCGCCATGCACAACACGACGTACAGAATCCCGAACACCGCGAGGTTGTGGATCGCCACCTGCCAGCGCGGGTGATTCCACACGCGCACGTACTGCAGGAAGCCGACCAGCTCGTGTATCGGGTAGCCCTTGGACGGCGTGAACGACAGGTAGGTGGTCCACAGAATGAACCCGTAGACGAAGACGAGCGAGGCAATCAAGCGTGGGCGAGAGCACGAGCTTGGGCAGGCTGCGCTGCAGCCAGCGGCTGGCTGCGCTCCAGGTTACCGGTGCGGAGACCGGCATGGGCTGGAGTCCATGGGACCTCCCTGCTGAGCTTGCTCGCCTCTGCGACGTTGCTCATCCCCGCGCTTCGCAGACCCTCCTCGGGCTCGAGGGAAGGATGTTCTCCCCTCCTTCTCCAGGCCGCGGGACGCAGGGAGGCCGACGGGGTGGTTCGCAGGCGCGGGTTGCCGCTACTTCGACGCCGCCACCGCCGCGACGAGCTGCTTGGTTGCGTCGGCCGGGTTCTTGCCGGAGTTGAAGAACTTGGTCACCACGTCGATCATCGCGCCCTTGATCGACTCGGGCACCGCGTGGCCGTGTGCGAAGCTGCCGACCATCGCGTTGTTCTTCAGCGCGATCTTCAAGTCCGCCATCGACTTCTTGCCGCAGAGGTCGAACTTCGCGTCGGAGACGTCCATGCGCGCCGGTATCGAACCCTTCATCAGGTTGAATTGCTCCTGGAAGTTCTTGTCCATGATGGCGCTGGCGAGCGCGAGCTGCCCGGCTTCCTGCGCCTTGCCGACCTTGAACATGGCGAACGCGTCGGAGTTGAAGGAGAAGTCGCCTTCCGTGCCCGGGTACTGGAAGCAGAGGAAGTCCACGCCGGGCTTCTTGCCGGCGTTGAGGAACTCGCCCTTGGCCCAGTCGCCCATGATCTGCATGCCGGCCTTGCCGTTGATCACCATGGCGGTGGCCAGATTCCAGTCGCGGCCGGGGAAGTTCGGGTCGACCAGGCCGCGCAGCTTCTGCATCTGCTCGAACGCCTTCTCCATGGTCTTGCTGCCCAGCGCGTTCGGGTCCAGCTCGATGAGCGCCTTGCGGTAGAACTCCGGACCGCCGGCCGACATCACCGCGCTGTCGAAGATGGTGGCGTCCTGCCACGGCTGACCGCCGTGCGCGAGCGGGATGTAGCCGGCCTTGCGGATCTTCTCCGCCGCGACGAGCAGCTCATCGAAGGTCTTCGGCGGCGCGATCTTCAGCTCGTCGAAAATCTTCTTGTTGGCCCAGATCCAATTGGTGCGGTGGATGTTCACCGGCGCGGCCACCCAGCGGCCCTTGTACTGATCGAACTTCTGCAATGGCGCCGGGAACGACGTTGGCCCAGCCTTCCTTGGTTGCGACCGGGGTGAGGTCGCCGAGCAGCCCTTCTTCGGCGTAGTCGGTGATGATGTAGCCCAGCATCTGCATGGCTTCGGGCGGATTCCCTGCGGCCACGCGGGCGCGCAGAACGGTGCGGGCCTGGTCGCCGCCACCGCCAGCGACCGGGCTGTCCTTCCAGCCGTAGCCGCGCTTCTGCATGTCCTCCTTGAGCACGTTCAACGCGGCTGCCTCGCCGCCCGAGGTCCACCAGTGGACCACCTCCACAACCTGCTGCGCGTTTGCCGTCACACCGGTCACGCCGAATGCCGCCGCGACGACGGCGACGATAGTCTTGGTTCGCATCACACTCCTCCTCTCACGTTTGTTGCATGTGCCCGGCCGTGACCGGGCGTCCGGAACAGCTTGCTTTGCATCGCCTTCTTGTCACTTTCCTTGGTAGCTCGCCGCGCGCCGCTCGCGGAAGCTGGCGAGCCCTTCACGCGCGTCCTGCGTGCAGCCGGCCAGCGCCCCGGCCATTCCCTCCAGCGCATAGGCGAGCCCGGCGCCGCCGGAAGCGTCGATCAGCTGTTTGGTGAGCTGCACGGAAACCGGCGCCAGAGCGCAAATGTCGCGCGCGAGGCGCGCCGCCGCCGCCATCACCCCTTCATCACCCGCCAGCTCGTTCACGAGTCCGATGCGCAACGCTTCCTCCGCCGAGATGCGGCGCCCGGTCAGCGCGAGGTACTTCACGCGAGCAGGCCCCGACCAGGCCCGTGAGTCGCTGCGTGCCCGACCAGCCCGGGCAGGTGGCGATGGACGCTTCGGGCAAGCCGAACTGGACCGAGGCTGATGCGATGCGCAGGTCCGCGGCGGCCGCGAGCTCCAGGCCGCCACCCAGCGCATGGCCGTTGATCGCCGCGATCACCGGCTGGCGCAGCCGCGCCCATTGGTCGAACACCTGATGACCGCGCTTGGTCCAGACGCGCCACATGTCCAGGGGCTCGAGCGCCGACCACGCGTTGATGTCGGCGCCGACGCAGAACGCACGCTCTCCCGCGCCGGTGAGGATCACGCAGCGCACTGCGCGGTCGGCATCGAGCTGCGTCGCGATGGCGGCAAGCGCATCGACCATTTCCATGGTCAGCGCATTCAGTTTCTCGGGCCGGTTCAGGGTCACGGTAGCGACCGGTCCGTCGATCGCGAGCAGCACAGTCGTCAGGCACGAGGTCTCTCCGGCAGCTTCAAATGCATCGGCTCGGCGCGGAACAGCGCTGCGTCCATGGTTTTCAGATCGGGCGCGACGCGCAGCGGGACGTCGCTCTGCGCCACCACATCGCGCTGCACGTCCACCCCCGGAGCGACCTCCCGCACCGTCATGCCGTCCGCATCGAGGCTCAAAACGCAACGCTCGGTGATGTAAGTCACGCGCTGCCCGCGGCTGCGCGCCATCTGCCCGCTGAAGGTGACGTGCTCCACGGCGTTCACCAGCTTGCGGCTCTTGCCCTCCTGCAGGATCTTCAGTTTACCGTCGCCCACCTCCAGTCTGGCCCCGGCCGTGAAGAATCCGGAGAACACCAGCCGGCGTGCGTGCGTGGTGATGTCCACGAAGCCGCCGCAGCCGGCGGTGAGGTAGGGCCGGGCGCCGAGCTTGGAGACGTTGACGTTGCCCTGACGGTCGATCTGCAGAAAGGATAGCAGGGCGATATCGAAGCCGCCTCCCTGGAAGTACGCGAACTGATTCGGAGAGGGGACGATGGCATCGGCGTTGGCGGAACAGCCGAACGCGAAGCCCAGCAGCGGCACACCTCCCACCGCGCCCTGCTCGATGACCCAGGTGACCTGCCCGTGCAGGCCTTCCTCCAACAAGATGCGCGGCACGTTGGAGGAGATGCCGAAGCCCAGGTTGGCCGCCGCGCCGGCCCACAGCTCCAGCGCGGCGCGACGCGCGATGACCTTCTCCGGTCCCCACTCCGGCAGCTCGAAGCTGTCGTCCGGACGGAAGATCTCGCCGCTGATGGCCGGATCGTAGTCCGTCTGCGTGGTCTGCTTCTGCTCCGGATCGATCACGATGTGATCCACCAGAACGCCGGGCACGTGCACGCGCTGCGGCGGGAATCGAGCCGGCGCGCACCACGCGCTTGACCTGCGCGATCACGACGCCGCCGCTGTTGCGCGCGGCCAATGCCTGGTCCAGCGCCCCCAGAAATGCGCCTTCGTGCTCATAGGAGAGGTTCCCGCGCTCGTCCGCGGTGGTGGCGCGGATGATGGCGACGCGCGGGTACGAGCGTCGGAAAGAACAGCCAGTCATCGTCGGCGAAGCGGACTCGGCTCACCACCGGCTCGGCTGCCGCGCGAGCATTCATTGCGCAGCCCTGCAACTGCGGGTCGACGAACGTACCGAGCCCGACCTTGGTGAGCACGCCGGGCCGCTTCGCGGCGGCGTCGCGATGCATGTCGAACAGGATGCCGCTGGGCACGTTGTAGGCGGCGATCTGATCCTCGACGATCAGGCGCCAGATGTCGGGCATCGGCAGCGAGGAGGGGCCGCTCGGATAGGAGCCCGCGAGCACTTTCTTCAGCAGGCCCGGTTGCGCCAGATGATCCATGCCACGGATGCCGTACATGTCGCCGGCGGCGATCGGATGCAGCGTCGTGAGATCGCGCGGGTGACCTTCGGCGGCGAAGCGCGCGCCGATTGCGGCCAGCATCGCGTCCGGGCAACCCAGGCCGCTCGAAGAGCTGACGCTGACGACATCGCCGTCGCGAATCAGCTTCGGCGGCGCGATCGGTAGAGACGACTTTGCTCATCGTTGCTTCGAGCCGCGACTACTGGTATCGAACGGCGACGCGCCGGCCCGTGCGCGAGGCTTCCTGGACCGCCAACGCGACCGCCAGCGATCTGACGCCATCCTCGCCACTGGCAGATGGTTGCCCTTGGCCAGCGACCGCGGCGTTGAAGGCTCGAAGAGCGCGCGCGTAGAGGTTCTCGTGCTCGACGGGAACGGCGGTCTCGCCGCTGGCGTTGCGCAGGACGATCTCGCCCGCCCGGACGTTGTGTCATGACATCGCGCGCGATGATCGAACCCTCGGTGCCGTGCACCTCGAGGCCGGTGCCTGCATATTTCACCGTGAAGGCGTCGTGCAGTTGGGCCACCACGCCGTTGTCGAAGCGCAGCACAGCCATTACGCCGTCCTCCAGTTCGCCCGAGGCGAGCTCGGCCTGCTGCGACAGCGCCACCGCCTCGATCGCTTCGGCGTCGAGCAAGAAGCGCAGGGTATCGGCGTCGTGACAGGTGATATCCAGGATTACGCCGCCCCCCGCACCCGGGCTGTGGAGGCGCCAGCCCTGCAGATGGGGAGGGAGATAGACGGCGTGGAAGACCCGCGCGAACAGCGGCTTGCCCACTCGCGCCGGAGCGGATCAGCTCACGGATCTTGCGGTGCGCTGGCGGCGTTGCGCAGGTGGTGGTTGGTGGCCAGCACCACCCCGGCTTTTGCGCAAGCGGCCACCATTTCGCGGGCGTCGGCAAGGCTGAGCGCCAGCGGCTTCTCGCACAGAACGTGTTTTCCGGCCGCGGCCGCCGCGATTGTTTGCGCCTTGTGCAACTCATTGGTCGTGCTGATGTAGACGGCATCGACGTCCGGGTTGGCCAGCAGAGCGTCCAGATCGGTGTAGCTCGAAGGGATGCCCTGTGCGCGAGCGAAGTCGGCGCCGCGACGCGCATCGGTGCTCAGCACCGCGACAACTTCATTGCCGGGCTGCGCGCGAATGGCGCCGATGACCCACTCCCGGGCGATGGTGCTGGCGCCGATCAAACCCCAGCGTAATGATTTGCCCACCGGTTCTCCCCCTTTCTGCTTGATTTTGCCGTTGTTCTTGTGCTCAAATCGGCAGTCGTTCGATCGTTCCAAAATCATATTGGAACGTTCCAAATGTGGCGAATATCGCGAAACTTGCGTTGCTTGTCAAGACCCCGGTAGTCCGCGCCCATGCCCGCAGAAGCCTCAGGTAAGCCCCCTGGACGCCGGCCTACGATAACCGACATCGCGAATGCCGCGGAGGTCTCCAAGTCGACGGTATCGCTCGTCCTCCAAGGCAGTCCGCTGATCAAGGCCGAGACCGCGTCTCGGGTGCGCGAGCGTCGCCGACGCTCTCGGCTACGTCTACAACCGCGGCGCCGCCGATCTCCGGCGCCAGGCATCGAACGTGATCGGAACGGTCATCAACGATCTGACCAATCCCTTCTTCGCCGAGCTCCTGGTGGGATTGGAGCGGAGTCTGGCGGACGAAGGGTACGTCACTCTCATGGCCCACACGGGAGAGGATCTGGACACGCAAGAGCGGGTGCTCGCTTCGATGCGCGAGTACCACGCCGCTGGCCTGATCCTGTGCCCGGCCTTCGATACCGCGCCGATCCTGCTGGAACAGATCCGCGCGTGGCGCATCCCGGTCCTGATCGTCGTCCGCCCGGTCGGAGACGAGACCTTCGACTACGCGGGTTCGGACAACGAGGCGGGGACGTTCGCGGCGACGAAGCATCTCGCCGAGCTCGGACATCGACGCATCGTATTCCTCGGCCGGGTCGGCGGCGGGCCGGTATACGAGCTGCGGCGCCGAGGATTCGCACGCGCGATGCGCGACCACGGGCTCGCGGTCGAGGATGAATGGTTGATCGACATCCCGCCGACCCGCGAGGGCGGGCGCGCGGGCATTCGCCAGGCGCTCGGCCTTGCGCAGCCGGCCGACAGGCGCGATCTGCTACAACGACATCGTGGCGTTCGGAGCACTCAGCGAGCTGGGCGAGCGCGGGCTGCAGGGCCGGCCGCGACTTCTCGATTGTCGGCTTCGACGGCATAGCCGACGGCGCGCACTCGAATCCTCCGCTCACCACGATCAGCGTGGATCCCGCCCGCCTCGGCGAGTCGGCCGCGCACTTGCTCCTCACGCGCCTGCGCGAACCGTCCAGTCCACCGTTGCGCCATGTGGCGCAACCGCAGCTCATCGTCCGCCAGTCTTCCGGGCGGGCCGAGAGCGCGCGTGCAACGACAGCAGCGCCGGACACGTTCCGAGAACCTTTCGGTCGGAGAACAAGCTGAGCGCTACTAGAGTCCGTGATCGGAGCCGTCACGCGGCGAGCCACCCACGCCACGCCTCATTCATTCCAACCATCTACTATAGGCGTTAGCTGAGCCCGCCGAGTGGAGCTTGTTTCATGCGCTCTAAGACAGTAGCCATCCTGGAAAGCCGGCTCGGCCATCAAGTGGTCGAGCTCATCACCAAGCATGGCGGCCAGCCATTTCATGCGCCTGCGCTGGCCGAGATTCCAGATGTTGACCATGCATTTATCGCCAAGCTCGTCAATGAACTGCAATCGCGTCCTGCAAGAATGGCGATCTTTCAGACTGGCGTCGGCACCAACGCGCTTTTCAAAGCTACGGATGGGCTCGGGCTTACCGAACAACTGCTCGCCCTGCTGGCAAACGCTTTAGTCGTGGTCCGCGGCCCCAAGCCGACCGCTGCTTTGCGCTCGCACGGCGTGCGCATCGATCTCAGTGCGAAGGGTCCTTTCACCACCGCCGAAGTTTTGGATGCAGTGCAGGCGGTGCCGCTCAAGGGCGAGAGGGTGATCGTGCAACGCTACGGCGTAACCAACGTGGAGCTCGAGGAGGCGCTAGAGGTCAGGGGCGCGGAGGTCATCGAGGTACCGACGTATCGCTGGTCGCTGCCGGAAAATATCCAACCGCTGATTGAACTGATGGACGCCTTAGAGCGCCGTCAACTAGACGCCGTGGCATTCACCAATGCGGCGCAGGTCTACAACTTGTTCGCCGTGGCGGAAAAGCTGCGCCGGGCGGATTCGCTGCGGAGCAGTCTCAATCACACATTGGTTGCGTCCATAGGCCCGGTGTCCTCTGGCGCGTTGAAGCATTTCGGGGTGACTGTAGGCCTCGAATCCAGCCCTCCCAAGCTGGGACCATTCGTGTCCGCGCTCGACGAGGCGCTCTCGCGCTGAGCGCGCCCCCCGCCCGGCGCGAGTTCGTAGTTCGGCAAGACAGATTGTCGGGAGCAATCTCACCGAGTCGGCGGTCTAATACGGCGTGGTCGACGAGCCTGTCGAGTTGAAAGCGAAATCAGGGAGCCTGGGATGCTTAAGCGGCTGTGGATACTGATGCTATGGGCGTTTTCCGCATGGGCGGTGCCAGCGTTCTCGGCCGAAGACACGGTCCTGGCAAGTGATGAGCGCAGGGATGAAATTGCCAGCGCTCCCCAGGCCAATGTGATCAGGGATCTCCGGGAGAACCAGCCGGTAGTGCCGCGCATTGTTGGAGGGTCTCCTGCTGTGGCGCCTTGGCAAGTGGGACTCGTCGTCGCCGGAACCCCCGCAGCCAAAGGTCTATTCTGCGGCGGATCTTTGATTGCGCCCCAATGGGTGTTGACCGCGGCACACTGCGTTGTTGACCGCCTGACCGGTCAGATTTCCCTGTCTGACGAAATACAGGTGATCGTGAATACGCAAGATCTCGCGGTAACTGGAACCTACGTTACCGTGGCCGAGGTGATTCCACATGAGCACTATCAAGCCCGGACGAGCGACAACGACATCGCGCTGCTGAAACTGAGGGCAGCAGTCCCCAACCCCAATCCTATCGTTCTGATTGCGCCGGAGGACGAGGCGCAGGCTGCGGCACCCGGGACCAGGGCGTGGGTGACGGGTTGGGGCGCAACCAAAGAAAATGGCCGCTTGTCGCGGGAATTGCTGGGCGTGCTGGTACCGGTAATTACCCGGGAAGCGTGTAACGCGCCCGACAGTTACAACGGAACGATTACAGCGAACATGATTTGCGCTGGCGAGAAGGGCAAAGATTCCTGCCAAGGGGACAGTGGCGGGCCTCTCTCGTCGCCAACTGGAGCGTTCGGAACCTACGTCCAGATTGGCATTGTCAGCTTCGGAGAGGGGTGTGCACGGGAGAAGAAGCCCGGTGTTTACACCCGTGTTGCCGTATATCGTAGTTGGATCGCCATGCATACGAACGCGATCGAGGGGTCAGCCCCGGCAGGCGCCGTACTCGGCCTGGAGATGACTGAACCATTGCACTAGTTGGTCCGACCTCGGCCTGGTCGCTGTCGATCATCCTTCGTTTCGAGGTACAGCGGCGCGAAGGGCTTGCTGCTCGGACAAACCGGATGGTGGAAGAAAAAGAGGGGCGGACACTTGGTCCGCCCGAACTGTGCACAGGGAGGAGACCTACGTACTGCTCTTATGCCTCGTCGGACAGACGAGTACGTTACCTTTGACCCCTTCGGCATCCACACCTTGAGAGTCATCGTTCGCAGGGTTTTCATGTCGCTTCAGCGCGACATACCGGTCTGGGCCGGTTGGCTCTTAACCACTAGATCTTGTGTGTGGTACTCCCCTACTATACTAATTGTAGTGGCACGGCGCGAGATGTCAAGATGCTCTTCAATCTGCCGGAACGCGGCCGTTATCTAATTCGAACCTGCGGGAACGACGCGCCGGTGCCGTGCCTCCCCGTCTTCGCGGCGCTCGCGTGAAATTTCTCCGCCAAAGCGTAGCCTACAACTGGGAGTAGCTTGAGATGTTCGCCACACTTGGACGACTGGAAGTGTATGCCGGGCGCGACACTGTCAAGCGCGCGCCGGACGCACCTCGGGTTGAGCTCGAGGGGCCGAACGAGGGCGCGCTCGGCTGGCGCGCGTGGACGCTGAAGCTGGGTCCGTGGAGGATCGTCGTGTCGTTCCGGCGCGAGCGGCGCAGAAGGTGTGGCGTCCACATAGCGGAACGGGATCTCAGCCCGCTGCGCCCTAGAGAAGCTAGGCCTTTCCGAACTGATCAGCCCGATCGGGAACCAGGATCAGCTTCCCCACGACATCGCGCCGGCCAAAGCGCGCTAACGCCTCGGCAAAGCGTGACAGCGAATAGGTCGCCGCGATATGCGGCTTGATCTTCCCGCCGAGGTAGAGGTCGAATAGCTCGGCCTGGGCGCGCCGCATCCGCGCTGGATCGCGATCGCGGTAGTCGCTCACCTGCAGACCGCTCACGGCGATGTTCTTCACCAATAGATAGTTGGCCTTGATTTCGGGAATGCGGCCGGAAGCAAAGCCCACGACCACCATGCGCCCGCGCCAGGCTACAGCACGCATCGCTGCATCGAACACGTCGCCGCCCAGGAGCTCGACGACGACATCGACTCCGCGCTTGCCGGTCACCGCATAGACCTGATCGCGCAGGCTTTCCCGCAAATTTGGCAGCGAGAGATCGACGATGTGGTCGGCTCCGTTCGCGCGCGCCAGCTCCGCTCGATGCGGACCCGACACCGCCGCCAGCACCGTCGCACCGAGCGCCTTCGCCACCTGAAGCGTCGCAATCCCGACGCCTCCCGTCGCACCCGTCACCAGCACGATTTCGCCAGCCCGTACTGCCCGCGATCAAGCAATGCGAAGTAGGCGGTCTGGTACGCGAGCCCAAGCGCGGCTGCGTCGACGTAGGGCATGCTCTCCGGGAGCACGAACACCTGCATGCTCGGGCGCACGCACCTCTTCTGCATACGCTCCGTACTCGATCAACGCCATCACGCGGTCGCCAGGCTTGCAGCTCGTAACGTCTGCGCCGACTGCAGCGCACGACACCCGCCATCTCTTTCCCCGGGCTGAACGGCCGCGGCGGGAGAGTCTGGTACTTGCCCTCGATGACCAAAAGGTCCGGATAGTTGACGCCAATCGCGCGTGCGCGAACGATGACTTCGCGCTCGCGCGGAGCGGGATCTGGGATCTCCTCCACGCGCGGGCTGTCGTAAGGCCCGTGCGCGCGAACCAGCACTGCGCGCATCATCCCGTCTCGCGCAGCTTCGCCACACGCGCGCGCCGCGCCGGTGCGTAGGCCGCGTCGCCGAGCTGTTCGTAGAGTGCCTGGGTCACGTCGAAGTGCTGCGCCAGTCCGGTCCGCTCGCAGCAGCGAGATCGGCCCCTCTGGATAGCCGAGACCCAAACGTAGCGTCGTATCCAGGTCATCCGCGCTTGCCAGCCCCTCGTCGAGCCGGCGCAGCGCGGCGTTGAAGTACGGCCGAACAAGCCGATCGACGATGCGACCGGGGAAGTCGCCGCAGACGGCAACCACGAAACCGGCTCTGCTCGAACAACGCTTTCGCCGCACCGAGCGCTTCCGGCCTGGTCTGCGGCTGCCGCACCAGCTCGATCAAGTTAGTCGGGTCGGCGCTCCCCAACCGGTAGCGCGCAAAGCCGAGCACGTTCGAACCCTCTGATCCGCGCGATTCGCCTGTATACACGCCGAGGCATTCCAGTCCAAGCTCGAGCAGAACAGCGCTGCGCGCGTCGCGATTGGCGACCTGCGCGAGCCCCTCGCCCGGCCGGTTTCCGATCACGACGACCGTCTCGCCTTCGGCAACCGCAGTGTCGAGCAATTTGTGCGGGCCAGGGAAGGAGCGGCTGTTGCCGGTGTCGATGATCGAGTGAGCCCACGTCAAGCCCCAAACATCTTGTCGTCTTTGTAGACGTGGAACCCGCGCCCGGTCTTCCTGCCCAGGTGGCCGGCTGCGATCATCCGCTTCACCAGCGGCGGGCAAGCCGCGCGCGGCTCGTTGGTCAAGCCGTGCATCGCCTCACACAGCAACAGCTGAGTGTCCATGCCGATCAGATCGAGCAGTTCGAACGGGCCCATGGCGTAGCCGAGCGCCGCTCTTGATGGCTTTGTCGATGTCTGCCGGCTCGGCCACGCCCTGCTCGACGAGGCGGATCGCGTCGTTGTTGTACGGGATGAGGAAGTAGTTGAGGATGAAGCCGGGACTGTCCTTCGTCTTCACCGGGTTCTGGCCCAGCGCCTTGCAGAACTCCCACGCCGTGACGAAAGTCGCGTCGCTGGTGTTGAGGCCCGGCGACATCTCCACCAGCTTCATCAACTGCGCGGGCAGGCAGAAGTGCATGCCGACGAAGCGGTCGTCGCGTCCGGAACCGCCTGCGATTTCGGTGATGGAGATGGTCGAGGTGTTCGAAGCGAAGACGGTGTGCGGCGGGCACACCTTGTTCAGCGTAGCGAACAGTCCGTGCTTCACCTTGAGATCCTCGAACACGGCTTCGATGATCACGTCGCACGCAGCCAGATCCTCGATTCGGGTAGTGCCTGTCCACCGACCCATGATGGCCGGCAGCTCGTCGGCCTGGAGCTTGCCGCGCTCCACCGACTTGCGGAGGAACGCTTCGCTCTGCGTGCGCGCCGCGGCGAGCGCGTCCGCCGCGGGTGTCGTAGACGATGGTCTTGAATCCCGCGCGTGCAGCCACGATCGCGATGCCGGCGCCCATCGTCCCGCAGCCGGCAACTCCGACGGTTTTGATCTCCGACACGTTTCGCTCCTATCTTGCGCACGAAATGCCGGCCGATGAGCTGGCGATGGATCTGGTTGGTGCCCTCCCAGATCTGCGTGACCTTCGCATCGCGCATCAGGCGCTCCACGCGATAGTCCTTGCAATACCCGTAGCCGCCGTGCAGCTGCACCGCTTCCGTCGTGATGCGCATGGCGAGATCCGACGCGCGCATCTTGAGCATCGACGCCTCGACGCCGAAATCGGTCGCGCCGCTGTCGATCAGACGACCGACATGCCATAGCCACGCTTCGCACTGTGCCAGCTCGGTCGCCAGATCGGCGAGCAGAAACTGGATGCCCTGGAACTCGACGATCCTGTGTCCCGACTGCTTGCGCTCGTTGATATAGGCGACCGCGTCCTCGAACGCCGCGCGCGCGATCCCGAGTGCATGAGCGGCGATGCTCGGCCGCGATCGATTGAGCGACGCGATCAGGATCTCCAGGCCCTGCCCCGGCTTGCCGAGCAGGTTTGCGCGCGGCACGCGGCAGCGGTCGAAGGCGATCGCGGCGGTGCTCGCGGCACGGTGGCCCATCTTGTCCTCGGTGCGCAGCACCGAGAAGCCGGGCGTGCCCTTCTCGAACACCAGCGCGGAAACCGCTCGCTTGGACTCGCTGATCTCGCTCCACTTGCCGAACAACAGGTACAGATCGGCGACATCGCCGTTGGAGATGAACGTCTTGCCGCCGTCCACGACGATGTGATCGCCCTCGGGCGAAAAGCGCGTGGTCATGCCCGTCGCGTCGGAGCCGGCGGAGGGCTCGGTGATGGCGAGAGCGACGAGGCCGCCTGCCGCGATGCGAGGCAGCAGGCGCTGCTTCTGCTCCTCGCTGCCGAAGTCGATCAGCGCCTTTGATGGCATTGAAGTTCGTGGACCAGACGATGGCGGTGGCGGCGCACGCCTTTGGCCATCTCGCGCACGCAGGCGAGGTACGCGGTGTACGACACCGGGGTGCCGCCATACGCCTCCGGGATGAACATCGCGTTCAGTCCCGAGCGCATTGATCTCCCGCACATTGTCCCAGGGAAACTCGGCGGTGCGGTCGTAGTGCTCGGCGCGTGGCGCGATTTTCTCGCGGGACAGCGTCCTCACGCTGTCCAGCAGCATCCGCTCCTCGTCGCTGAGGGCGATGGTGGCGTCGAGTCGATCGAAGACATTCATCGGTCTTCGAACTTCGGTTTGCGCTTGTCGAGGAAAGCGGCTATGCCTTCCTCCGAATCGCGAGTGCGAAAGGCGAGCGTCGACAGATCCGCCTCGATCTTAAATCCGTCGTGCAAGCGACGCGTCCAGCGCGCGGGTCACCGCTTCGCGGGCGAACCCGAGCACCGGCAAGCTGAAGCCGGTGAACTCGCGCGCGAACGCCATGCCCTGTGCGAGCGCCTCGCCCTCGACGATCCGGCTGACCAGTCCCCACGTCAACGCGCGTCTGAGCGTCGATCGCCCTGCCGGTCAGGATCATCTCCAGCGCGCGCGCTTCGCCGACGACCCGGGGCAGGCGCTGCGTGCCGCCGTAACCGGGAATCAGGCCGAGCTTGATCTCCGGCAGTCCCAGCTTTGCGTTCGGTGTCGCGATCCGGAATGTACAGGCGAGCGCCAGCTCGAGGCCGCCGCCGAATGCGAAGCCGTTGATGATCGCAACCGACGGCATCGGCAGGCGCTCGATCTTGGCGAAGGTTGCCTGGCCCACCTCCACGCCGCGCCTCTGCTCCGCCAGCGAGCGGCCCGTCAACTCGCTGACGTCCGCGCCGGCGCAGAACGCCTTCGGGCCCGCCCCGGTCACCAGCAGCGCGCGTGCACCACTCGTCGCGACCTCGTCCAATGCGCGCCCAAGTCGCGGATGAGGGAGAACGACAACGCATTGAGCGCCTCTGGACGGTTCAGCGTCAGAACCGCGAACTCCTCGACTCGCGTCAGCTCGATGCTCACGTCACCTCTCCTTCTTTGCCGGATCGACCCATCGGATTGCTTCGGGGCGGATGCGCCCACTCTTTGCCCATTGCGCGAGCTCGCGCTTCAAGATCTTCCCGCTCGCGGTGAGCGGAAACGCATCCAGTCGCGATGAAGTACTCCGGCATGTCGTATTTGGACAGCCCCACCGCGTGCAGATGCTCGAGCATAGCATCGGCGGCCGACGCGCTCGCCCGCGCGCGCGATCAGTGCAAGGCAAACCTTCTCGCCCAGACGTTCGTCGGGGACGCCGAACGCCGCCGCCTTGAGCACCGCGGGATGCCGATGCGCGAGATCCTCGAGGCGCGCCGGATGGATATTGTGGCCGCCGCGGATGATGAGGTCCTTCTTGCGACCGACGAAGCGCAGGCAACCGTGCTCGTCGAGCGTACCGAGGTCCCCGGACATGAACCAGCCATCGCGGTTGAACGATTCCTCGGTGGCGATCTGGTTGTCGAAGTAGCCGAGCATCAGCAGCGCACCGCGTGTGCCGATCTCCCCGACCTCGCCCGCGCGCAGCTCCACGTCCGCGTTCTCCTGACTGAAGATCGCGCGTCTCGTAGCCCTTCGCCGCGCGCCCGCAGGTCTCGACGATCGTGACCGCGTCGTCGGTCGGCAGAGTGTACTGGTGCGATCCGTTCTCGGTCATGCCATAGATGTTCTGCGGCTTGATCCCCATGTCGAGAAGGCTTTGCGCCACCTCGCGCGGGATCGGCGAGCCAGCCATGTAGAAGAGGCGTACGGCGCCGATCGTTTCGACGCCACGATGCCGCACGTCTGCGAGGATGTCTATGGCGTGCGTCGGTACCCCCATGACATAGGTGGCGCCTGTTTCGACAATCCAGTCGAGCGGTTTGCTGCCAGCCGGGGGATCGTTGACTACCAGCTCCAGCCCCGCTGCCAGCATCTGCTCCACCGCGACAGTCCCGATGTGATGGCTCATCGGGCTCAGGCTGAGGAGGATGGTGCGGTGGTCGTGGTGCCAGTCCTCTACCATGGCGCGTCCGTTCGCGAGCAGCGTGTTGTGTGAATGCATCACGCCCTTCGGAGCGCCAGTGGTGCCGGAAGTGAACGCGAGATAGATGATTCGGTCGGGATCGTCGTCGGCCGCAAGGCTTGGGTGCAATCCTGCATCCGCGGCCGGATACGCTTGCGTCCGCGGATCGCGGCCGCCGCGGCCGGGCACGGAGTACACCGCTTTCATGAACGGCAGCGATTGAGCGGCCGCGACGATGTCGGCCTGGTCGGCGTCCGCCCCATAGCCGGGTTGCATGACGACAATGACCGAGCGGCTGCGTTCGAGGAGCTGCACGATTTCGGCGACGGTGTAGTTCTGGTGCAACGACGGGCTGCAGACATAGCCGTTGCGGGCGCACGCGAGCAGCGTTACGACGCTCTCGACGCGGGAAGGCAGCCAGACCGACACGCGCTGGCCGCGGCGAACGCCGTCAAGGTGCAAGCGCTCGGCGACCGTGTCGACCCAGGTCAGAAGCTCGCCCCAGGTGAGCCGCACGCGCGCGTCGCGCAACGCGTAGTCGCGCGGCCGCTCGGCCGCATGACGCGACAGCAGCGAGTAGAACGTATCGCGCCGCCACACCCCTTGCTCGTAGTAGCGCTGTGCGTCGCGCGGTGACAGCAGGGACAGGACGGTGCTCAAGACGGTCCCCCGATCTCTTAATGACCGTACTTGTCAGGGTCGGGCTTCCGCTTGGCGCGGAAGGCCTCGCCCAGCTCCTGCGATTCGTCGGTGTCGAGATACGCTCTCAGCAGGAGGTCGTGCGCCATCCGTGCCAGGCCGCCGACGCCGCCGTGGCGAACATTGAACGCGGCCTTGATCGAAGCCAGCGCGAGCGCGCCACGTTCCGCCACTTCGAGCGCCATCTTGCGCGTTTCCTCGCGCAGCTTGTCATCGGGCACGACGCGGTTGATCAATCCGATCGACTGCGCCTCGCGAGCGCTGAGCTTGGGATTCAACATCCACAGCTCCTTGGCCTTCTTCTTTCCGATCAGATCCTCCAGGTACCAGGTGCCGAAGCCCGCGTCGAAGCTGCCCATCATCGGCCCGACCTGACGAAACACCGCGCTCTCCTTGGCGATCGTGAGGTCGCACACCACCTGCAGGACGTTACCGCCGCCGACCGCGAAACCGTTGACCGATGCAATCACCGGCTTCTGCAGCTTGTCGATCGCCTCGTACATCTCGAGGGTGGGCAGCACACCGGCATAGAGCAGCGTGTCCTCCATGCCCTCCTTGCGTCCGCCGATGCAGAAAAACCTGTCGCCCGCGCCCGTGATGACGAGCACGCGCGTGCGCGTCTCACGCCGGACCGCGTTGACGCAGTCCCGGATCTCGTGGCACATCTGCGGCGTGAACATGTTGCCGTCGTCGGGACGGTTCAGCGTCAGCCAGCCGATGGGGCCGTCTTCCTCGTACAGAATGGTTTCGAACGTCAAGGCGTCCTCCACTGGGGAATAGCGACCCAATTATCGCGCGAACCTGTGCCACGCGCGCTTTTCAGAATCCTCGCTGATGGCCTGGGGTTCTGTCCTAGATAACCAGCCGTTCGTGGTGAGCTTGTCGAACCACGGTACGATTTGCTTTCATTCGGTCTTCGACGAGCTCGACCGAACGGAACTATGCAAGCTATTCATGAAACATGAGACTTGCTTCGAAAATGGCCAGCTCCCCGCATCCGTCGCCTCCGCCGCTCGAACCTGCCCGTCGACACGGTGGAACTCGCACGCTACCTCGTCGGCAAGACGCTGGTGCACGATCTCCCCGAAGGGAGGCTGGCGGGACGCATCGTCGAGACCGAGGCGTATGTGGTCGGAGACGCGGCCGGGCACGCGTTCATCGGACAAACGCGGCGCAATCGCTCCTTGTTCCTGGAGCGCGGTCGAGCCTACGTGTATTTCATCTACGGCTCGTCGTATTGCCTGAACGTGGCGAGCGAGTCACCCGGGGTAGGTGCCGGCGTGCTGCTGCGTGCGCTCGAGCCGTTGGAAGGTATCGCGGAGATGGAGCGCGAGCGCGGAACGACGAAGCTCAGGGACCTGGCGCGAGGCCCAGGCCGGTTGGCACAGGCGATGCAGGTCGACCTCCGACTCGACGGAGTCGACCTCTGCACCGATCGGCGTCTGTGGCTCGGCGACCTGGTGCAGCCTGCCGGCCGCATCGGGAAGAGCGTGCGAATCGGATTGAGCAAAGAGGCTCACCGACTGCTTCGCTTCTATGAGCGGGGCAGCCCGTTCGTCAGCGGGCCGAAACGGCTGCGCGCCTAGCCAGCCGCGCTTCGCAGGTAGGCGTCCTCGCCCTTCAACCAGTCTTCACGGGGTGGCGTGAAGATGTCGTAGGCGACCAGCGTTTCCACCGCTGTGGCGGTATGCGGGACGTTGGCGGGGATGCTGATCATCTCGTTCGGGCCCACGTCGATCGTCTTTCCTTCCAGAGTAAATCGCCACTTGCCGCTCATCACCCAGGTGACCTGCTCGTTGTCATGAGCATGGAGCGGCACGACGTAGCCCTGCGCCACTTCGGTCCGGGCCACCATGATCTTCCCGTCCCAAGCCAGCTTGCGCACGAATTTGTCGTTGAGCCGTTCGGCCGGGATCTGGTCCCACTTGAAGTGTTTCATCTTCTGAACGCCGGTTGTTTTCGATCGAACACGCAGAGTTTAACGACTTGATGGCTGGGTTTAAAGGCTCCAGGCCGGCTAGAATGCGCCCTCCAAGGTCTGACAGCGGAGCAGAGACATGCAGAAAGTGACGAATGTGGCGAAAGAGCGCCTGTTGCAGGGTGCGCTCGCGATCGGTGTGGGTGTGCGCGCGGTCCGGGGCGTGGAGATCGCGCGGATCATGAAAACCGCCGGCTTCGACTTTCTGTTCATCGATCTGGAGCATGGGTCGACCTCGGTCGAAACCGCGTACGGGATTTCGGTGGCGGCTCTGGACGCGGGGATCGCTCCGTTGATACGCGTGCCGCACGGCGAGCTCGCACTGGGCACGCGCTGCCTGGACGGCGGCGGGCTTGGCCTGGTTGTCCCGCATGTAGACACGGCGGACGAGGCACGCGCGATGGTGGATGCTTTCAGGTTCCGGCCGCTGGGCCATCGCTCCATCGCCGGCGGCTATCCCCAGTTCGGGTTCGCCGCCGCACCCGCCAAAGATGTCGTGACGGCTCTGAACGACGCGACCTTGGTCGTGGCCATGATCGAGACACCCAAAGCCGTCGAGAATGCGGAGCAGATCGCGGCCGTTCCCGGGCATCGACGTCTTGCTCATGGGCACCAACGACTTGTGCCTGGAGATGGGGATTCCCGGCCAGCTCGAGAACGAGCGCGTCGTGGCCGCCATCGACACCGTGGTGCGCGCCTGCCAGAAGCACGGCAAGTGGCCGGGCCTTGGCGGCGTCTACGGCAAGGACCTGGCCAAGCGCTACATCGGTCGCGGCATGCGCTTCATCCTCGCGGGAAACGACCTAGGCCTGCTGCTCAACGCGGCGCAGGACCAGGCAACGTTCATGCGAGGTTGCTTGTAGCAGGACGGTCCGGGATTCCAACAACCGCTACCCCCCGCCGCTGCGCTTCACGACGTAGGCGGGAATGCGCACCCCGTCGATCCCGCCCTGCCCCTGCGGCGGCTGCCTGGTCGAATGCTGCGAGCACCCCAGCGGCGGCGGGAAGCTCGAATCCGCGCGAGCGCGCTTCTTCGAGCATGGTGCGCAAGTCCTTGCGCATCGCGTCGAGGTCGAAAGTCGTAGGCCCGCTATCTTCTCCAGCAAGCGCCTTGGCCACCCTGGCGGCACGGGTCTTCAGCACGTTCGCTCCACCAGCGGTCTCGGTGAAGAGCTCGACCAGACGCGCGGGTTCGAACCCGAGGGGCTGTGCCAGCGCCATCGCTTCGCCGAAAGCTTCCCAAAACACGATCAGAGGCAGGTTGATCGCGAGCTTCATGGCAGCCCCCGCACCGATGGGGCCGCAGCGTTCGACGCGGCGACACAATTGATCGAGCAAGGGTTTCGCGCGCTCGAAAGCCGCATCGTCCGCGCCGACCAATCCCAGGAGCTTCCCTTCTTTCGCCGGTCCGACGGTGCCTCCCACCGGGCATTCGACCATCTGAGCGCCCTTTGCTGCCACCTTGGCGGCGAGGGCACGCTCGGTCTCGGGGCGCACCGTGCTCATCTCAACGAACAGCTTGCCCTTCACCGCGCCGGATAGAAGACCCTGAGGGCCTTCATACACGGCTTTGATCGCATCGGCGTTGGTCAGGATCGTAATCACGACGTCGGAACCTGCCGCGAGCTCGGCGGGTGTCGCCGCGAGTCGCGCGCCCGCCTCCTGTGCCGCTTTGGTTTTCTTGGCGGTACGGTTCCAGACCGTCACCGTATGCCGGCAGTCGATCAAGTGCTGCGCGATCGCGGTGCCCATCCGGCCGGTCCCTGCAATACCGATGTTCATGTCCACCTCCCTCCGAGCTTCCCTTGACGAAGGATGCTAGCACGCCGATCCAGCGCCGGTCGGGTGTATCCTTCCGCAAACGACACAACACCCGCTACCGGAGGAGGAAGCGTGCACGACCTGGTGATTGAAAACGCGTCGGTGATCGACGGGCTCGGCACGCCGGCCCGGCCCGGCAGCGTGGCGGTGAAAGACGGCCGCATCGCGGCAGTGGGCAACGACGTCGGCCCGGCGCGCACTCACGTAGATGCCCGCGGCCTGGCGCTCGCGCCGGGCATCATCGACCTCCATACGCACTTCGACGCCCAGCTTCTATGGGATCGCTTCGCCACCCCGTCGGTCGCGCTGGGTGTGACGAGCGTCGTGATCGGCAACTGCGGCTTCACCATTGCACCCTGTCGACAGAAGGACCGCGACCAGACTCTGCGCAACCTGACCCACGTCGAAGGGATGCCGCTGGAGGCGCTGCGCGCGGGTGTCGACTGGAGCTTCGAAAGCTATCCGCAATACCTCGAACTGCTCGAACGCAAAGGTTTGGTGCCAAACGTGGCCTCGTTCGTCGGTCACTCCTCGGTGCGGACTTATGTCTTGGGTGAGGACGCTTCCAAACGCGCCGCCACCAAGAGCGAGGTCGCGGACATGAAGCGCATCGTGACAGAAGCGCTGCGCACCGGCGCGGTCGGCTTCGCCACCTCGACGCTCGAGCAGCATAACGGCGAAAACGGGATTCCGATGCCATCCCGGCTCGCCGACGAGCACGAGCTCATGGAGCTGACGGGTGCGCTCGGAGAAGTCGGCAAGGGCGTGTTCATGCTCACCAAGGGCATGACCACGACTGTGCCATGGCTGGAGCAGGTTTCCGCTCGCAACGGCCGGCCGGTGATGATCGCCGCGATGTTTGTCGATCCCAACGACCCGACGCGCGTGTTCAGCGAGTTCGAGGAGATCGGCGCCGCTCGCAAGCGCGGCCGTGAGCTGTGGGGCCAAGTCGGCTGCTTTCCGCTGGGCATGGAGTTCACCCTGCGCCATCCGTATCCGCTGGAAGCACTGCTCGCGTGGCGCCCCGCTATCGAAGCCGAAGGCTCGGAGCAGTTTCAGCGCGTGCTGGCGGACCGTGGGTTCCGCGAAGCAGTGAAAGCCGAGGCTCGCAGCAAGACCGTGCCCAATCGGTTCTCGTATCACAGCCTCGAGCACATGGAGATCCGCGAGATTCAGCAGCCTCGGCATAGCGGACTGGTGGGCCGCAACGTCGCCGAACTGGCGCGGGCGGAAGGCAAGGACCCGTTCGACTGGTTCTTCGACTTCGGGCTCGACGGCGAGCTGGACGCGTTGGTGGACTGCAAACTGTTCAACACCGACGAAGACGCCGTGCGCGGGCTGCTGCGACATCCGCACTCGGCGATCACCCTGTCCGACGCCGGCGCCCACCTCGCCTTTCTGTGCGACGCCGGATTCGGGTTGCACCTGTTCGGTCACTGGGTGCGGGAGCGCGGCGACCTGACGCTGGAGCAAGCGGTGCAGTCGGTGACCAGCCGTGCGGCAGACGTCTATCGGATCAAAGATCGCGGGCGCCTGGTGCCGGGCGCCTGGGCCGATCTGCTCTTGTTCGATCCAGCGACCGTGGGCCGCGGTGCCAAACGGCGCATGTGGGATCTGCCCGGCGGCGCCAGTCGCGTGGATACACCTGCCGTCGGCCTTCACGGAGTCTGGGTCAACGGCGTGCACGTCGTGAACGAGCAAGGCCCGATTGCCGACAGCGGCCGGCCCGGCAAGTTGTTGCGAGAGTTCTCAGCGTAGCGCCCTGGATCCTGAAGCGCAGCGCCACTCGCAGGAATCCGCTCCTGGATTGCCGCTTCGCTCCACCCAGGCTACGGTTCTAAAAGGGATTCGAGGGGCTGAAGTTCGGGCTGCGCTTCTCGCGCAGCGACGCTACCCCTTCGCGCACATCCGGGCCGGAGAAGCCGAGCATCTCCAGCGCCAGGGAAGTGTCGAACGTCGGACCCGCCATTCGCAGCCAGTTGTTCAGGCTGTACTTGGTCCAGCGCAGCGCCGACTGCGATCCGCGCACCAGTCGGCGAGCGACTTCGAGAGCCTTGTCCCTCAGTTCGGCTTCTTCCACGCACAACGAAACCAGGCCGATGCGCTCGGCTTCCTCGCCGCTGACCTCATCGCACAGCAACAAGTAGTACTTGGCCTTGGCCATGCCGCACAGCAGAGGCCACACGATGGCGGCATGGTCGCCAGCGGCGACGCCCAGCCGCGTGTGCCCATCGATGATCCGCGCGTTGCGGGCAGCGATCGAGATGTCCGCCAGCAGGCCGGTCACCAGGCCTGCGCCCACCGCTGGACCGTGCATGGCCGAGACCACGATCTTCGAGCAGTTGATCAGGTTGTAGACGAGATCGCGCGCCTCGCGCCAGACGCGTGCACGCGCTTCGAAATCCTGCGTCATCGTCTCCACCAGGTCGAGGCTGCCGCCTCCCGAGAAGCCTTTGCCCAGGCCACGGATGATCGCCACCGACGTGTCCGGATCGGCATCGACATCGCGCCAGATCTCGGTCAGCTCGCGATGGGTCTGCGCATCGGCCACGCTGAGCTTGCCCTCTTGCCCCATGATGATTTCGAGGATGCCGGGCTCCGGGCGATGGAGTTGGAGCATCTTGTAGTCTGCAAAGGCCATGGCGTTTCTCCTGGTGGCAATGCCGTCGCCCCGCTCTGACCGGGGGCGGAATGCAGACCATCGTAGACGACTTTCGGTCCATGGACCGACCCGGTACAATGCGCCCCTGCGTTGGGCGAGGGCGCACCCGCCCTCAGTCGACCCCGCAACACGGAACCCCCATGTAGCCGTCTGCCTGTCGAACAGCGCTTGGTTTCGCCCTCCGGGGCTTTGATAGTTTTGCTGACAGGCACATGACGGACATATCCAAAGAACTCCTTTCGGAGCGCGTCAACCAGCGGCGTACGTTCGCGATCATTTCGCACCCTGACGCCGGGAAGACCACGCTCACGGAGAAGCTGCTCCTCTACGCAGGAGCGATCCAGATCGCGGGTAGCGTGAAGGCGCGCAAGGCCTCGCGCCACGCTACTTCGGACTGGATGGAGATCGAGAAGCAGCGCGGAATCTCGGTCGCCAGCTCGGTGATGCAGATGGAGTATCGCGGCAAGGTGGTGAACCTGCTCGACACGCCGGGCCACCAGGACTTCTCCGAAGATACCTACCGCGTGCTCACTGCCGTCGACTCCGCGCTGATGGTCATCGATGCCGCCAACGGCGTCGAGGCACAAACTCTGCGGCTGCTCGAAGTCTGTCGCTCGCGCGGCACGCCGATCATCACCTTCATCAACAAGATGGACCGCGAAGTGCGCGAGCCGATCGAGCTCATCGACGAGATCGAGCGCGCGCTCGGCATGTCGGCGGTACCGTTCTCCTGGCCCGTCGGGATGGGCAAGTCCTTCCGCGGCGTCTACGATCTGAGGGCAGACCGCATGCGGGTCTTCCGCCCGGGCGAGGACCGTCTGGCTGAAGAGGACGAGATGGTGGGCGGACTCGATGACGCTGCTCTGCGCGCGCGATTTCCCGCAGAGCTGGAGCACGCGCGACACGACATCGAGCTCCTGCGCGCGGCTACGCCAGAATTCTCGCGCGAGGAGTTCCTTGCCGGTCGGCAGACTCCGGTATTCTTCGGATCGGCCATCAACAACTTTGGCGTTCGCGAAGTGCTCGACGCGCTGGTGGAGATCGCTCCGCCACCGCTGGCGCGCGTTGCTCTACAGGGACCCGTCCAGCCCGACGGCGAGCGCTTCTCCGGCGTAGTGTTCAAGATCCAGGCGAACATGGATCGCGCGCATCGCGACCGCGTAGTATTCGTGCGCGTTTGCTCCGGGCGCTTCGAGCGCGGCATGCGGCTGCGCCTGCAACGCACCGGCAAAGAGATTCGCCCCAACACCGTGGTCTCCTTCCTGTCGCAGCGCCGCGAGTTGCTGGACGAGGCCTACGCCGGCGACATCATCGGCATTCCAACACACGGCGGCATTCAGCTCGGCGACACGCTGACAGAAGGCGAATCCCTGCAGTTCACCGGCCTGCCCTTCTTTGCGCCCGAGATCTTCCGCGGCATCGAGGTCGTGAACCCGCTGCGCACCAAGCAGCTTCGCACGGGACTGCTGCAACTGGGCGAAGAAGGCGCCATCCAGGTGTTCCGCCCTCTGCGTAACCAGATGCTGCTGCTCGGCGCAGTGGGCCAACTGCAGTTCGAGGTCGCCGCGCATCGGTTGCAGGGCGAGTATGGTGTCGAGGCGCGACTGCTTCCTTCGCCTTACACCTGCGCGCGTTGGGTGTCGGCGGACGATCCTGCCGTGCTCGACCGATTCGTCGAAGGCAACAGCGGGCGCATCGCGCGGGACGCTTCCGGGGCGCTCGCGCTGCTCACCGCCACGGACTACGAGCTGAAAGTGGTGCAGGATATGTGGCCCGCCATCCGCTTCCACGCCCAGCGCGAGCACGCCGGGCTTATCTTGGAGACGGTGTCCGACTGAGGCCGGAAGACGCTGGCGCTCCCGCGGTTCCGGGCGAGACGGAGTGCAAATGAGCGAACCGCTCGAGGTGCTGCGCAACGTTTTCGGGTACGACGCCTTTCGCGGCGCGCAGGCCGCGATCATCGACCACGTGCTGGCGGGCGGCGACGCGATGGTCCTGATGCCCACCGGCGGCGGCAAATCGCTGTGCTACCAGATCCCCTCGATCCTGCTCCGGGGCACAGGAATCGTCGTCTCCCCGCTGATCGCCCTGATGCAGGACCAGGTGGACGCACTTCGGCAGCTCGGGGTGCGCGCCGCCTTCCTGAACTCGAGCCTCGACAGCGAGGCGGCGGGCAAAGTCTTGCGCAATGCCCGCCGCGGCGAGCTCGATCTGCTCTACGTGGCGCCCGAGCGCCTTGTCACCGAATCCTTCCTCACCCACCTCTCACAGATTCAGAGTGAGCACGGGTTGGCGCTGTTCGCGATCGACGAGGCGCATTGCGTCTCGCAGTGGGGGCATGATTTCCGCCCGGAATACATCCAGCTCTCGATCCTGCACGAACGCTTCCCGGATGTACCGCGGATCGGTCTGACCGCCACCGCCGACGCCATCACCCGCGCCGAGATCAAGGCGCGGCTCGGCCTGATGGATGCGCGAGAATTCGTGGCCAGCTTCGACCGGCCCAACATCCGCTACCGCGTGGTGGAAAAGGACCAGCCGCGCGAGCAGCTGCTTGGTTTCCTGCGCGGCTCTGGCGACGAGGAGGGACATCTCGGACATGCCGGCATCGTCTATTGCGCATCGCGCAAGAAGGTGGACGAGACCACCGTATGGTTGGAAGCGAAGGGCGTTTCCGCGCTCGCGTACCACGCCGGCATGGACCCGCAGTCGCGCCGCGAAGCCCAGCAGCGCTTTCAGAGCGACGACGGCATCGTCATGGTTGCGACCATCGCATTCGGCATGGGGATCGACAAGCCGGACGTCCGCTTCGTCGCCCACCTGGACTTGCCCAAGAGTCTGGAAGCGTATTACCAGGAGACCGGGCGCGCGGGACGCGACGGCGAGCCTGCCGACGCCTGGATGAGCTACGGGCTCGCCGATGTCGTATTGCAGAAGAGCTGGATCGAGCAATCGGAGGCGCCCCCCGAGCAGAAGCGCATCGAACAGATGAAGCTCGATGCGATGCTGGGTTTCTGCGAGGCGGCGCAATGCCGCCGCGCCGTGCTGCTCAACTACTTCGGCGAATCCATCGCACCGTGCGGAAACTGCGACGTGTGCCTGGATCCGCCCCAGACCTGGGACGCGACCATCGCAGCGCAGAAGCTCTTCTCCGCGATTCTGCGCACCGGGCAGCGCTTCGGAGCGGGTCATCTGATCGATGTCCTGCGCGGCCATTCGACGGAACGGGTGGCAAGCCTCGGCCATGACCGATTGCCGACGTTCGGCGTCGGCGTGGACCTGGACGAGAAAGCATGGCGCAGCGTGGCGCGGCAGCTCGTCGCGTTAGGACTGCTGCACGCGGACCCGCATGCCTACGGGGCGCTGAGGCTCACCGACGCCGCACGACCCGCGCTGAAAGGCGAGACGCGCCTGGAGCTACGGCGTCCGGCGACTGGCGGAGGGCGCGCCGGCCGGAAACCGCGCTCGAAGGGGAGCCTCGGCCTGCCGCTCGGCTCGGCGGGAGAAACGCTGTTCGAGGCTTTGCGGGCCGAGCGCAAGCGTATCGCGGACGAGCAAGGGGTGCCGGCCTACGTGGTCCTGCACGATTCCACCCTGCGCGAACTGGCGCAGCTACGGCCGCGGGACCGGAAGGATCTGTTGCTGGTTTCCGGCATCGGGATCACCAAGGCCGAGCGCTACGGCGAACGACTGCTGGCTGTGATCGGCCAAGTCCGGGCGCAGCCCGCGGACCCGGGTAAGCCACCTGCGCTCCTGAGGTAAACTCGTGCCCGACACGCCCGAGCACAATCCGAACCTACTCCGACACCAAATGCCAGGTCCGCTGAGCGGGGTGAAGGTCATCGACCTCACCACCGTCGTGATGGGTCCGTTCGCGACCCAGATTCTCGCCGAGCTGGGTGCGGACGTGATCAAGGTCGAGCCGCACGACGGCGACAACATGCGTCACGCCGGGCCCATGAAAAGTCCCGGCATGGGTTACATGTTCCTGAACCTCAACCGCGGTAAACGCGGGATCGTGCTCGACCTCAAGCAGCCCGAAGGACGCGAAGCGCTGATGCGGCTGCGTGCCCGGCACCGATGTGCTCATCTATAACGTTCGGCCGCAAGCGATGGCGCGCCTGGGGCTGTCTTACGAGGCGCGTTCGCGAGGTCAACCCGCGCATTCTCTACGTCGGCGCCTACGGTTACTCGCAGCGCGGTCCCTATGCCGCGAAGGCTGCCTACGATGATTTGATCCAGGGCGCTTCGGGTGTTCCTTGGCTGGCGTCGCGCAACGGCACCGAGCCACCACGCTATGCGCCGGTGAACCTCGCGGACCGGCTTACCGGGCTGCACGCCGTGTATGCGGTGACCAGCGCACTCTTCCATCGGGAGCGCACCGGCGAGGGACAGGCGGTGGAGGTGCCGATGTTCGAAAGCGTCGCCCATTTCGTTCTCGGCGATCACTCGGCGGGCCTCACGTACGATCCCCCCATCGCGGACTCCGGCTACGCGCGATTGCTCGCGCGACGTCCGTACGCGACCCAGGACGGCTACATCTGCGTGCTCGTCTACAACGACAAGCAGTGGAAGAGCTTCTTCGACGCGATCGGTCGGCCCGAGATGATGAGCGATGCGCGCTATTCGAGTCAGGCTAACCGCGCGAAGCACATCGCGGAGATCTACGACGCGTCTGGCTGATCTGATGAAAACGCGTACGACCGCGGAATGGACGGCGCTGCTCGAGAAGGCCGACATCCCGGTATCGTCCATGAACTCGATCGAGGACGTGGTTCACGATCCGCACCTCGCCGCCAGCGGGTTCTTCGCAACCGAGAATCACCCGACTGAAGGCAAGCTGCTCGCGCCACGAACCCCGACGGATTGGTCGGAGTCGCAGCCGGGCGCGCCTCGGCCCGCACCGCGCCTGGGTGAGCACTCGGCGGAAGTGCTGCGCGAAGCGGGTTACTCTGAAGCTGAGATCGCCGAGCTTGCGCAACGCGGCGTGACGTTGCTGCGTTGTGGACCGGATCCGCACGGGACGGGGTGACATCGCTTGATGATTTCTCCTTCACCCCCGAGCAGCTCGCCATCCGGGACAACGTCACGAAGCTCTGCGCTCGATTCGACGCGCAGTACTGGTTGGAGCGGGACCGCAGCGGCCGATTTCCCGAGGACTTTCACCGCGCCATCGCGGAGGCGGGTTGGCTCGGTATCGCGATGCCGCAGGAGTACGGCGGCGCCGGCCTGGGCATCACCGAAGCGGCGCTGATGATGCAGGCGATCAGCCAATCCGGCGCGGGGTTCTCCGGCGCGTCCAGCGTGCACATGAACATCTTCGGGCTCAATCCTGTGGTGGTGTACGGGAGTGCGGAACAAAAGAAACGCTGGCTTCCGCCGCTCATCCGAGGTGAAGAGAAGGCTTGCTTCGCGGTCACCGAGCCGGACGCTGGATTGAATACCGCGAAGACGAAGACGATCGCGCAGCGCGATGGCAAGCGATACCTCTTGCGCGGCCAGAAGATCTGGATCTCCACCGCACAGGTCGCGGACAAGATGCTGATCCTCGCGAGGACGGCGCCGAGCGAGGGTGCTGGACGCCCGACCGACGGGCTGTCGCTGTTCTACACCGGTCTCGACCGGCGCTACGTGGAAGTACGCGAGATCGAGAAGATGGGCCGCCATGCTGTCGATTCGAACATGCTCTTCATCGAAGAATTGCCCGTGCCCGCGGACGACCGCATCGGAGATGAGGGCAAGGGTTTCGACTATCTACTGCACGGACTCAATCCCGAGCGCATCCTGATCGCAGCGGAAGCGGTCGGCCTGGGACGCGCTGCGCTCGCGCGCGCCGTCACCTACGCCAACGAGCGCATCGTGTTCGACCGGCCCATCGGACAGAACCAGGCGATCCAGCATCCGCTCGCGCGCTGCTGGATGGACCTCGAAGCCGCCGACCTGATGGTGTTCAAGGCCGCTGGCTTGTACGACCGAGGTGAACCGTGCGGCGCAGAGGCCAACGCTGCAAAGTACCTGGCCGCGGAGGCCTGCTTCCGCGCTTGCGAACAAGCTATGCTGGCGCATGGGGGCATGGGCTACGCGAAGGAGTACCACATCGAGCGATTCTTACGCGAGGCGATGATTCCGCGCCTCGCTCCAGTCAGTCCGCAGCTGATTCTCTGCTTCATCGCGGAGAAGGTGCTCGGGCTGCCCAAATCTTACTGATACCCACCATCCACATTTCGAGGAGGCTGCAAATGGATATCCGCGCCGCGTTCGAGCATCTGCGCAAATTCGATACGCCGACGATCTGCAATGCGCTTGGAGATCGTGCGAGGCAAACGCTTCACGAACGGATTCACGCGCCAGAGGCTCCTCGCCTCGTTCCCCGCGCTACCATCCATCGTGGGCTACGCCCGGACGGCGATGTTCCGCAGCTCCGTGCCGTTCGACCCCGCAGCACGCCGGCAGAAGCTGCTCGCGTACTACGAGAATCTGGCGCAGCCGAAGCAGCCGTCCATCTCCGTGGTGCAGGATATCGACAGCCAACCGGGGCTGGGCGCTTTCTGGGGCGAGGTCAACACCACGGTGCACTGGGGGTTGGGCTGCGTCGGCGCCGTCACGAACGGCTCGATGCGGGACCTCGATGCGATGCATCCCCAGTTCCAGTGCCTCGCCGCCACGCTCAGCCCCAGTCACGCCAGCGGCCAAGTGGTCGAGGTCGGCACACCGGTGGACATCTTCGGGATGGCGGTGTCCGACGGGGACATCGTTCATGCCGATCGGCACGGTGCCGTGGTGTTTACGAGCGACGAGATTGAAAAGCTGCCCGCGGCGATCGATCTGATGGCGCGAAAGGAAAAAGTCATCCTCGATGCCGCGCGTAAGCCGGGGTTCAACGTCGCAGCGATGCGCGAAGCGTTGGCGGCGTCCGAGCAGGTCAAGTAGCCGCACGCTCGATTTCCCGGACTGTGCTTTTCCCTCCCGTTCAGGCTATGGGCTGATTGCCCAAAAAAATGGCCTGCCGCCAGGCAGGCCTAACACTCAGGGAGGAGTTCGGGTCAGTTCGGGCTATCGCGTGATGCGGACGATTCCAGCGGGCCGCTGCTTGTGGCCGGGGGTCGCGCTGACTCGAAGGAGAAACAGCGCCTCGTCGGAAGTGGCAGCCCCGGGGCTCGCCGAACTGGCCGAAGAGACCGGTCCCGGACACCAAAGCGGGTTCGATCACCTGCACAGCAGCGGCGGCCGAGGTGGCCAGCACGCCAGCGAGAATCAGGCTAGCTCAGGGTCTTGGTCGTCATGGTCTTCGTCCTCCGGGCTGGGTTGGATGCTTACTTGGCGATGCGGCTGCAGCGGATCTGATCGTCGACCAGCACGCAGTGCGAATCACCAACGCGTGAACTGGGCGCGGGTCTTTCCGTCTTCCATGGCAACCTGGATGCGGCTCTCGTCGGCGTAAGCCGAGGCGGCAGCCGCGAACAGGGCTCCGATCAGCAGGCTGGTGAGGGTCTTGGTTGTCATGGTCTGGTTCCGTCCGTCGTGCGTTTTCTGTTGTCTCCACTGTACGGTTGGAGGACCCCTTCGACTCGTTGACGCATTACCGGTGGGGATGTGAGAAATTCACGGGCCCGGAGTCCGCAGGATCAGCGCGAACGGCTTCGGATCGGTGCCTCTGGCGCCTGGGTGACGGAACCCGGGGACTCCGCACGAGCGCTCTAACTCCCCGACTACGGCGCCAAGGGCTTGCTCGCTCTGATTGCCGATTGGGGCGGGGCAGCCAGCGTTAGCATCGAACTCCTCGAGTCGGATCGAGCCGGTCTGACTAACCCCCTGACCCATCTCAGAAAACCCAAAACCCTCCAGGCACAGGAACTGCTTACTGGCCAGAAGGTCAAAAAAGGCTAAAGACGAGCGTTATTTTTCCGAAACTTGTTACGTCAGGGACTTGGATCATTTCCTTGATAAAACCGATGAAGACAGACATCAGTGCAGAGTTGTTGCGGCAGGCAGTGACGGCGTCGAACGACGGCCTCGTCATCGCCGACGCGCGTCTGCCGGACATGCCGCTGGTATACGTGAACCCGGCCTTCGAGCGGCTGACCGGTTATCGACCCGACGAAGTACTGGGCAAGAACTGTCGGTTCCTGCAGCGCGACGATACGCGGCAGGACGGATTGGACGAGCTCCGGGCGGCGCTCAAGAGCCGGCAGCAAGCTGCATGGTCACGCTGCGCAACTACCGCAAGGACGGTTCGATGTTCTGGAACGAGCTCAGCCTGGCGCCGATCCCGGAACGGGGCAGCGTGAAGCACTTCGTGGGGACGCTTTCGGACGTAACCGCGCGCGTGCTCACCGAACAGCAGCTGATCGAGAAGCAGCATCGGCTCGAGAAGACCAAGCGCATGCTCCAGGGCCTGGCCGTGAAGGACGCTTTGACCGGTCTATATAACCGGCGCTACTTCAGTGAGCAGGTAGAGCGGGAGTGGAATCGCGCACGGCGCGAGCAGCTTCCCCTGTCGCTGTTCATGATCGACATCGACCATTTCAAGCGTTTCAACGACAGCTTCGGGCATCTGTGCGGGGACCGCTGCATCTGCGCCGTGGCCGACGCGGTGCAGCGGTGTTTTGCACGGGCCTCGGATCTGGTCGCCCGCTACGGCGGTGAAGAGTTCGTCGTGCTCGGCGACGGGCGTAGAGCGGCGTCACGCGCGCGAGCGTGCCGAGCTGATGCGGCGCGCGATCAGCGGGCTCGTCATCGAAGGCACCGGCCGCTCTGCCACCAGGACGATCACGGTGAGCGTCGGGGTAGCCACTGTCGTGCCTGACGATCGAATCCTGCCCGAAGACCTGCTGGCCGCCGCGGACCGTTCCCTGTATCAAGCCAAGCGGCAGGGCCGCGACCGGGTCATCCAGGCGCCCCTTCCGATCGCTCGCGCACGCGGCCTGAGATTTCTCCCTCAGCTGCGCCCTGCGCAAACACGTGCGGGCCGGGTTTCTTCAACACCGCATCGACGCGTTTGTCGATCTCCTCCAAGGCAGGGTTCGTCTGCCTGATCCATTCGACCACGGGTCTCGACGTCGCGCTCTTCGACTTGAGGCTTCCATGTCAGCGACGGCGCAGCGGCGTGGCATGACCTGAAGCAACTCGATCCCGGCATCTCCCAGCGCAAGCCCGCGGCGTAGAGCGCCGCGTACATGACCTTCGCGTTCACCTCGCTCACGCCCTCGGTCAAGCTGGCGTCGTAGAACATCCGATGCACGTCCCGCCACGGTTCGCTCATGACGTGGCAGTAGTAATCGTAGACGACCGATGTCCGCCGGTAGTCTCCGACGAACGGCATGCCGATCATGTCGCGGAACGCCGGCGGGATCGATGCGCCGTCGAGCACCTGGCCTTGCCGTGCCAGCCATAGCTTCCCGGCCCGGTCCTCGTATCCGAAATCTTCGCGCAGCTGCAGCTTCGCGACGAACGGGTCGTCGAGCCACTCCACCACCACTTTGCCGACGAACCTGCCCTGACGCGGCCGACAGCGCCGCCGCGCCCACGAAAATACCCGCGACAACAAACAGACTCTTCTTCATCGTGCGAAAGCTTACACCCGGCGGCCACCGCGGGCCGCAGGTTGGTGCGGTACGATGTGCTCTCTTCGATTGACCTCGGGAGGAGTGAGACCATGGCAGCCCAAGCGCGCTACATCTTCATCGCCAGCATGGACGTGGATCCGGCCAAGGAAGACCTGTTCAACGAGGTCTACGACGCTGAACATGTCCCGTTCCTTCTGAAAGTGCCGGGCGTGATCTCCGCGAAGCGCTACAAGTCCGAGCCCCTGACGATGTTCATCGCCGGCAAGAAGCAAACGATCGTCGCCGAAGGCGAGCCGCGCTACAGCGCGGTATACGAACTGGAAAGCCCCGAGGTGCTGACCAGCGACGCCTGGGCCAAGGCGGTGGACAAAGGCCGTTGGGTGACCGAGGTCAGGCCGTACATTCGCAACCGCCGACTGGTGCTGCGCAAGCTGATGGAACCGAAGAGCTAAAGACTAGTTCACCGTTCAGCGGCACGCGGCCCCTTGCTTGAACTTCGGTACGAGCGTATCGTTTTTTGCAGCTTCACCAAGAAAAAAGCACGTTGCGTTTCCCGCGCAGCCGCGAGGGAGCAAACGAGGCTTCAAAACAAGACCTGGCAGCGCTTGGCAGCCAGCGGCGGAAAGCCTGCGAGCCCGGCCGGGTCGGTGCGCAACATCCACCTTCTCCGTTCGACTCACAGGTCCGCAGCGCTGTTGCCCGTCCCGAGCACCGCGATTCGATTGCGGTGCCCGCCTTTTGGACGGGAAGCCTGCGCGCCGCACGTGACTGCAACCGGTGCAGCACTACGCCGGCCAGTCGGGTGCCCAACCTCGAGGGAGATCTTTCAGCTATGCCGCAGCTCAACATCAATGGACAGAGTTACTTCTCCGACGCTCCACCGGATACGCCGCTGTTGTGGGTCATCCGCGAAGAGCTGAGGCTCACCGGAACCCGCTACGGATGCGGAATGGGCCTGTGCGGTTCGTGCACCGTTCACGTCAACGGTCAGGCGGTGCGCTCGTGCCTCGTGCCGGTCGGCGACGCGCAGGGGATGCTCATCACCACGATCGAAGGTCTGGACCCGGCCAACGTGCACCCCGTGCAGCAGGCCTGGATCGAGCAGCAGGTGCCGCAGTGCGGTTACTGCCAGTCGGGACAGATCATGCAGGCCGCCGCGCTGCTCGCGCGCAATCCCAGCCCGACCGACAAGGAGATCGTCGACGGCATGAACGGAAATCTGTGCCGCTGCGCCACCTATCCCCGGATCGTGGGTGCGGTCAAACGCGCCGCCCAGATCATGAAGGAGGGCACAAAGAATGTCTGACACGACTGAGGTAGGACTGACACGCCGCGACTTTCTGGTGCGCTCCGCGGTGCTCGCCGGGAGCGGATTCCTGAGCATCGGACTCCCCGGGCTGGTCGAATGACGGAAACGCCGAAGCCGCGATGGGCGATGGCTCGCAGGCTTTCACGCCGTCGATCTGGTTCACCATCACGCCGGACGGCAAGACCACGATGCACATCGTCAAGGCCGAGATGGGCCAGCACATCGGCACCGGCCTCGCGCAGATCATCGCCGAGGAGCTCGAGGTCAAGTGGGACGACGTGCGGCTGGACACGCCGCTCGAGAGCGTCGAGAACTTCGCCGTCTACGGCCTGGCCTACACCGTGAACAGCGGCAGCGTGACCACCGAGTTCGACCGGTTGTCGCGGGCTGGCGCGGCGGGACGTATCGCGCTCGTCGAAGCCGGTGCCAAGCTGCTGGGCGCCAAGGTCGGCGACTGCTACGCGGAGAACAGCCGTGTGACCGACAAGGTCTCGGGCCGCTCCGTCGGCTACGGCGAGATCGTCCAGAAGGTGAAGATCGACCGGAAGTTCGCCTATCCCGAGGATTTCAAGAAGATCACGCTGAAGGCGTTCGGCGACTACAAGATCGTCGGCAAGTCCGTACCGGCGCTGGACATCCCCGCGAAGACCAACGGCCAAGCCAAGTACGGCATGGACGTGTTCCTGCCGAACATGGCGTACGGCGCGCTGGTGGTGCCGCGCACCCGCTACGGCTCCAAGGTGCAGTCGATCGACGAGAGCGACGCCAAGAAGATCCCCGGCTTCATCAAGGCGGTGAGGGTCGACGAATCTCTGGGCAAATGCACCGGCTGGGTGGTCGCGTTGGCGGAGACCTTCCCTGCGGCGATGAAGGCGGCCAAGGCGCTCAAGGTGAAGGTCGACCCGGGGCCCTACGGCAAGCTCGAGCCTGAACGACATCATGGAGGAGTTCTCCGCGCTGTCGGACAAGACCGAGGAGAGCGCCGCCTGGGTGCTGGAAGGCGACGTGGAGAAGGCCGCTTCCGGATCCGACAAGGTGCTGGATCTGGAGTACAGCACGGACATGGTCTGCCACGCCACCATGGAGCCGATCAACGCCACCGTCTACCAGGCGGGCGACGGGAGCTGGCACGTCTACACCGGCACGCAGAGCACGTCCTTCGCACGCATGACGCTGAGCGCGTACCTGTCCAAGGTGCTGAATAAGAAGCCCGAGGACCTGCAAGATCTACGTGCACCAGTTCGCCGTTGGCGGTGGCTTC